>NZ_JBITHA010000005.1:0-679657 GCF_044457485.1 Nonomuraea sp. NPDC050540 | reverse complement strand
TCGCCGGGGAACCCCGCGACGATGTCGTCCTTGCCTTCGCCGAGCACGAAGGCGCCGACCATGAAGGCGGCGACGAACGCCAGCGCCCCCATGTGAACGGGCAGGACGGTGGCGACGAGGAACACTGCGGCGAGCACGATGATCGTGATGACTTGCACCGACATGCGGGGACTCCAGCGGTCGACGTGGCGGGTTTTCCATGATGTGGAAACTTGTTTCCGCTTTGCGAGAGTATGACCCGGCTCACATGCCACGTCAAGACTTTCGCACAGCCGGAAACCCGCATATATTCCGCATAGCGATATAGATTTTCCGTATTGCGGGAAGTTCTCATGCTCGGAACCCCCGAGAACGACGATGGCGGCACCGGTGAGCAAGACACCGATGCCGCCGTCGTCGCGGGCTCAGGAGATGCGAGTCGCCTTGTCCGCCGTTCTGCGGAACTTCGTGCCGTCCCATCGGTAGGTCTGGCTGACGACCAGGTCCGGACAGCATCTGGGGGCCCGGTCGCTGACCACCTTGCCGCGCAGGTGCACGAGCCCGTCGCGGATCGAGACCTTCATCGACGTGAAGGAGCGGTTCTTGCCGAGCCGCCCGATCAGGCGGGGGGCCGAGGGTTTGGAGACTCCGTCGTACACAAAGGCGATCAAGGGGTTGCTCGCCGTCGGGCTCGGGCACGACGACACGACGACGGTCTCGCGGCGTCCGTCACGGGTGAGGTCGCCGACGGCCGCGACGCGGGCGCGCACGACGTACCAGGCGGCTTTCGGCCGCGGCTTCGGACAGTTCAGCACCGGCTCCACCACGGACGCCCAGTCGACCCGGGTGGCGGCGTCCGCCGCCGCACCATCCGTGGTGGCCGCGTTGGCGACGCCTCCGCCCAGGACCATCGTCAGGGCGGCGGCGCTCGCCCATGCTCCGAAGCGGCGGCCGATGTGCTCGGTAGATGAGTTCATAGTCACTCAGACGCGCGGACTCTTGAAGATGTTGTGGATCGCGCCGTCCAGGGCTCCCGCGCCGGGCACGCCCGAAAGGCCGGTCCGGCAGGCCGGCGGTCTCCGCCTCGATGGCCGCCCGATGATGCTGCCACCAGGGCTGCGCAGTGGGGAGAACTCGACGTAGCCCTATTGCCGAGGAGGAGCGATGCCTGATTATCAATCGCCGGGCGTCTACATCGAAACAGTCGACTCCGGGTCCCGGCCGATCGAGGGCGTGGGTACGGCTGTCGCCGCGTTCGTCGGCTTCGCGAGCAAAGGACCGAGCGAGCCGACCCTGGTGACGAGCTGGACCCAGTACACGGCCTCCTTCGGTGAGTCCTTCGCGGGAGGCCTGCTCGCCCACGCCGTCTACGGGTTCTTCCTCAACGGCGGCAGCGCCTGCTACGTGGTCCGCATCGGCGGCGACGGCGCCGCCCCGGCCCCCGCGCCACAGGCGATGCTCGGTTCCTTCCGCATCGTGGCCAAGGAACTGCCCGAGGGCGACGGCGGGGACATCAGCGTCGAGGTGTCCGAGCTGCCCCAGGCCGAGGGTGAGCAGTCGCAGGAGGAAAGGTTCGCGATCAAGGTCAAGCGTGACGGCAAGGTCGAGGAGACCTTCGAGTTCCCGCCCAAGTCCGGTAAGGGCACGCTGGCGACGGCCGTCCGGCAGTCGAAGCTGATCAAGGTCGAAGAGGCGGGCGCGGAGCTGGCCAAGCTGGAGCCGCAGGCGGTCACGCTGACGGCGCCGCCCCCGGCCCCGGTGCTGCCCGCCAAGGTGACCCCGGATGTGTACATGGGGAACGAGGAGCAGCGCAGCGGCGTCAGCGGTCTCGCGGCGGTCGACGAGGTGACGATGATCGCGATACCCGACCTGATGGGCGCGTTCGAGCAGGGCGCCATCACCGCCGACGAGGTGAAGAGCGTGCAGGGCCAACTCGTCGCGCACTGCGCGAATTTGCAGGACAGGATGGCGATCCTCGACGCGCCACCCGGGCTGACCGCGGCCGACCTGAAGAAGTGGAATGAAGGTCTCGGCCTGAAGAGTATGTGGGCCACCCTCTACCACCCGTGGATCAAGGTCTTCGAGCCGCAGAGAGGGATGAGACTCATCCCGCCGAGCGGACACATCGCCGGAGTCTGGGCACGTAACGACGCGACCCGCGGAGTGCACAAGGCGCCGGCCAACGAGGTGATCCATGGCGCGATCGTGCTGGAGTCGCAGCTCACCCACGGGGAGCAGAACCTGATCAACCCGACCGGCGTCAACTGCATCCGGGTCATGCCCGGTAGGGGGATCCGCGTGTGGGGAGCACGTACCCTCGCCGACGCCAGCGAGAAGCAATGGCAGTACCTGAACGTCCGGCGCCTGTTCAACTACCTGCGGGAGTCGATTCTGGAAGGCACCCAGTGGGTGGTCTTCGAACCCAACGACGACGCCCTGTGGGCCAGGATCCGGCGTACCATCGCCGCCTTCCTCGTCATGGAGTGGCGCAAAGGCGCGCTGTTCGGGCTCACCCCGGACGAGGCCTTCTACGTCAAGTGCGATCGTGAGACCAATCCGGCAGAGAGCATCAGCAGAGGCATGGTCGTCTGTGAGATCGGTGTCGCACCGGTGAAGCCGGCCGAGTTCGTCATCTTCAGGCTGGCCCAAATGGCGAGCGGCACCAGCCTCGTCAGCGAATAGCACAGGAGATCGCAGATGGCACTTCCCGACCTCGACACCGCGGTCGCCCACTCCTTCGGCCTGGAGGTGGACGGCATCGTCATCAAACAGATCAGCGAGGTGGCCGGGCTCAAGATGGAGCAGGACGTCATCGAGCTGCGCCAGAACACCGCCGACGGCAAGTACATCGTCAAGAAGCTGCCCGGCCGCGTCAAAGCCGGCGAGGTGACGCTGGTCCGCGGCCTGACCGCCGACAACAGCTTCGAGAAATGGGCCAAAGAGGCGCAGTTCGGCCGGATGTCCAACGCCAGAAAAGGCGGCGCCATCATCGTCTACGACTACGAGAACAACCCCATCAAGCGCTACAAGCTGGTCAACGCCTGGCCGAAGAGCCTGGAGATCAGCGCCATGAAGGCGGGCGACACCAACGTGCTCACCGAGACCCTGGTCATCACGTACGAGCAGATGGAGGTCGAGTGAGCATGTGGCGATCGACGGCCGTCGCCGACCCCGCGCCGCCCGCCGGAGAAGCTGCTCCGCTGCGCACCGAGTTCCCCTTCCGGCTGCCACGCGGATACCTCGACGCCTCCGGCACCCTCCACCGCGACGGGGTCATGCGCCTGGCCACCGCCCGCGACGAGCTCATCCCCCTGCGCGACGACCGGGTACGGGAGAACGCCGCCTACCTCACGGTCGTGCTCCTCGGGCGGGTGGTCACCCGCCTGGGCGGCATCGCCGACGTGCACCCCGGGATCATCGAGAACCTCTTCGCCGCCGACCTCGCCTTCCTGCAGGACCTCTACCGCAGGGTCAACAGCGAGGGGCACGCCCGCGCTGACGTGGGCTGCCCCGCCTGCGGGCACGGATTCGCCGTCGACCTCTCGGGCAGCCGCCTGGGGGAATCGTGACCCACGCGCCGGACCGTCTCTACGGGGAGATCGCCTACGTCGCGTACCACTTCCACTGGCCGCTCGACGACATCCTGGACCTGGAGCACGCCGACCGCGAACGATTCGTGGCCCAGATCGCCGCCCTGGACGTCCGTACCTCGCAGGGCACCCCTCGATGAGATGGCCCTGGCGCGTCTCCCGCCGCCCGCGGCCGTCAGCGCCCGCCTCCTGCGCCGACTGGCAGACTTTGCCCCCCATCGCCCTTTCCATCCCCCCGCACCCCGTGCTGCTCGACCCCGCCCGCTTCGCGGCGACGCTGGCGTCCTGGCGCAACCCGTCCTTCCTGACCTTCCCCACCCACGAGCAATCCCCCGAAGCCCCCTCCGGCCTCGTCCACAACCTGGCCACCCCGATCCCGCCCCATACTCGTCGCACCACCCTGCCCCCCACACCCGCCCCCACCCCAACACCCATCAACCCCACACCCAGCCCCACCCCAACACCCACCGACCCCACGCCGGGCCCACGCCCCGCTTCAACACCCACCGAGCCCACGCCCGGCTCACACTCCACCCCGCCGCCCGACGAGCCCGCGCTCGCCTCACACCCCGCCCCCGCACCTGGCACCCACTCCCCCGTGACACCATCCGCTCAGTCGCCCGCCTCGCCCGAGCTCGATGTGCCTCCCGCTGCGCTCCCCGGCAGTCCCGCGCCCATCCCGCCCCGGCCCGCCCCCGAACCGCCCGCGAATGTGCCGCCCTCCCCTGTGACGCCTGCTGTGGAGCCGTGGCCCTCGACCTCTCACCCGGCGCCGACCGTGGGTCCGCGTCCTGAACCCACGCCGCCGATCACGCCACAGCCCCAGCACGCCACGTCACAACCCGCTGATCTAGTACGGCCGATGCCGCCCGTCACCCCCGAAGACGAGCCACTTCCCCCGCACCACACCCCCGGCTCCGTCAGCCGGCACACCCCCAAGCCCGCCACCGGTACACCTGCGGAACCCCGCAACACCTCCAAGCCCACCCCCGGTCCGCCCGCCGCACCCAACACCCGCCACACCCCCGGGCCGATCCCCGGCGCGCCTGCCGTACCCGGCGAGGAAGCGACCACGCCGGGCGGCGATGTGCCCGCAGTCATGCCGCGACCCGCAGGCCATGCCCCTCCGTCTCGCCCGCTGGGTCTGGGCGAACCCCTCATCACCCAGCCCAGCCCACGTACCCCGGAGCAGGCCACGACCACCACCGGCGAGCGACGAACGCCGACCCGAGGGACCACCCCCGAGCCCCCCGGCGAGCATGCCGCCACACGCCAAGACGTCCCCATGCACCAGCGTTCCGGCACACACCAAGACGTCGGCACGCACCATGGTTCCGCCACGCGTCGGGACCCGGGCACGCTCGGTTCGCCATCGGCGCCGCCCGCACTGGGTTCCTTCGCACCTGGCCTCTCCGCGGATCCCAGGATCCTGCGCGGAAGCGGCACCGAGACGGACGGCGACGTGCGGAGGACGCCATCTCCGCCAGAGGACCTGCCGCCGGAAGGCCGGCACCCCAGGCACGAGCCGGGATACCGGGAACCGGCCGCGACACCGCCCGGCGCATCAACGGGCGGACCGGCACCGGAGGGTGCACGGGTACGGGCGAATGGGGCGTCCGCCGTGCACGCGCCCAGTGCGGACGCGCGGGCCGTTCAGGCGACGCGAGTCGAGTGGGAGCCCTGGGACGGGACACGGGCCGTACCGGAGGAACGGGGCGACGGGGTACGCGGGTCGCGGGCCGTACCGGAGGAACCGGGGGACGGGGTGGGCGGGACACGGGACGCATCACAAGCCCAGGGGACACGGGACGGGCAGGAGCGGTCGGCGGGGCGGGTGGAGAGCGGTGAGGAGGGGCCGGTGAAGGTGGAAGAGCTGGTGGAGACGGTCTATGAGCTGCTCGTCCGCAGGTTGAGGGCCGATTCGCGGCTGGATCGGGAGCGGCGGGGGCTGTCCATGGGCTCGCGGTTCTGAGGGGGCGGAGATGGCGGAGGAGGAGATCGCGGTCGCGGTGTGCTACGTGCTCAAGATCGACGGCCATGATCTGGGAACGTTCGACAGCTGCGACGGGCTCGGCTGCGAGGTGGAGATGGAGGAGCGCGAGGAGGGCGGCAACAACGGGTATGTCTGGCAGCTGCCGACTCGGGTGCGGTTCTCCAACGTCCGGCTGTCCCGGCCCGTCACCGCTGCCAGCAAGGACGTCACCAGGTGGTTCGCGGGTACGGTGCACGGTGTGGCGCGCAGGACGGCGACGATCGAGGCGCGCACGCTCGCGGGCGAGCTGATCACGAGCTGGGGGCTGCGTGACGTCGTTCCGGTCAAGTGGACGGGGCCGCGGTTCGACGCCGGGACGCCCAGGCCCGCCATGGAGACGGTCGAGCTGGCCCATCACGGGTTCTTCGGACCGGGCTGGGGAGGCTGATCATGTCCACGCCTGTCGCGTTCGAGGCTTCCGCGCCGTCCGGGGTCGCCGCCCAGGGCCCGCCGCCCAGCCTGGAACGGGCCTATCTGGAGCTCCTTCATCCGCCGAGCGGCGGCTTCGGCAAGCCGGGCACCCGCTACGACACCATCGGCTTCCAGTTCAACCCGAGCGAGCTGTCGTTCACCAAGGCCGCGCGGTGGCGGCGCAGCCCTCAGCGCAACACCAGGAAGAGCGGCGTGCCCCAGTTCCAGGGCCCGGAGCCGTGCAAGCTGACGCTGGAGATGTTCTTCGACGCGAGCGACACCATGGACGACAAGGTCGTCAAGGCGGTGGAGAAGCTGTTCACCTGCGTGGTCCCCACGGACAGGACGCTGGCCAACGCCCAGTCGTGCCCGCCGTGGGTGGTGCTGCGGTGGGGGTTGCTGAACGGGTTCACCGCGTTCGTGAGCGACGTGGCGGCGAGGTTCACCCTGTTCACCCCGGGTGGCCTGCCGATCAGGGCGGTCTGCTCGGTGACGATGGAGGAGGTCGCCGGGGTCCTGCCGAAGCAGAATCCGACCTCGGGCGCGCTGGGCGCGGCCGAGGTGCACGTGGTGGTCGCCGGTGAGACGTTGGCGGCGGTGGCCTACCGCGCGTACGGCGATCCCGCCCTGTGGCGGGCTGTGGCCGAGGCCAATCACATCGACGACCCGTTGCGGCTGCGGCCCGGCACGCGGCTGCTGCTCCCGACGATCGAGGAGCTGACCAGTGGCCGCTGAGCTGTTCACCGGCGGCCTCGTGGTGGACGTCGAGGGCAGTCCTCTGCCGGAGGATGTCGCGGTGCGCCTCGTGTCGGGATATGTCGAGGACAGCGGGCATCTTCCCGACGTGTTCGTGCTGCGCTTCCGTGACGACGCCAACGTGGTGCTGAGCAAGGGCGGCTTCGCCATCGGCGCCAAGGTACGGCTGCGCGTGCAGACCTCCGATCCCGGCGGCCCCCGCCTCCTGATGAGCGGCGAGGTCACCTCGGTGGCCCTCGACCTGGCCGCGGACGGGGCCTTCGCCGAGGTCCGGGGGATGGATGAGGCACACCGGCTCATGCGCGGACGACGAGTGGCCGTATATCCGGACATGATGGTTGCGGACATCGTGCGCAAGGTGGCCCAGCGGGCGGGCCTGAAACCGGGAGAGATCGACCCGCTGCCGGGTGTCGGCGGCCGCCCCGGTACGCAGATCAACCAGGACGGGATCAGCGACTGGGAGTTCCTGTGCCGGTTGGCCCGTCGTACCGGGGCCAGAGTGCGCGTCACCGACGGGAAGCTCTCGTTCCGGCGGCCCGGACCGCCCGCCGGGGCGCCGGCGGTCACCGTGGCGGCGGGTGGCGCCCTGCTGTCGCTCCGCGCCACCGTCACGGCCGGCGGCCAGGTGCCGGAGGTCGAGGTACGGGGCTGGGACTCCGAGAACAAGCAGGAGGTCGCCGCCGTGGCCACCCCGCGCGCCCCCGAGGCGCAGGTGCCCGGCGCCGACCCGGTCGCGCTGGGCAGGCGGTTCGGGGCGCCGTCGTTGATGGCCGGCGACAGCACGTACCGCACACAGGCCGAAGTGACGGCGGCGGCCGGCGCGCTGGCCGCGGAGCTGGGCAGCGGCGCGGCCGAGCTGGAGGGTGTGGTCAGGGGCGATCCGGCGCTGCGGGCGGGCACCCTGGTGGCGCTGGCCAACGTGGGCGCGCCCTTCGAGGGGAAGTACACGCTGTCGACGACCCGGCACGCGTTCTCCGAGGTCACCGGCTACACCACCGCCTTCACCGTGTCGGCCGGACTCCCTCCCGGCCCCGCGCCGTCCGGCGGCACGGGACTGGTGCCCGCGATCGTGAGCGACGTGCACGACCCGGCGGGGCAGGGCAGGCTGCGGCTGAGCATGCCGTGGCTGGCCGACGGATACACGAGCGGCTGGGCCAGGGTGATCACGGCCGGTGCGGGGAGCGAACGCGGAGCGGTGCTGCCCGCGGAGGTCGGCGACGAGGTGCTGGTCGGCTTCGAGAACGGCGACTTCGACCATCCGTACGTGCTCGGCGGGCTCTACAACGGCCAGGACGCGCCCCCCGGCCTGTCCACCTCGATGATCGACGCCGTCAGCGGGGAGGTGAACGTCCGCGCCCTGGTCTCCCGGGCCGGCCACCGCCTGGAGCTCGTCGACTCGGTCACCGACGGCAGCGGAGTCCTGCTCGCCTCGGGCGACGAGCGGCTGACCGTACGGCTGGACGCGCTCACCGGCATGGTCGCGATCAAGGGGGCCAACGGCGTCGCCATCGACGCGGGCAACGGGCCACTGGAACTCAAGGGCGCCCGCGTCACCATGAGCGGCCTGGCCGACGTGGAGATCAGAGGCACCCAGGTGAGGATCAACTGATGGGGTTCGCGGCACGGGTGGGCGACCCGACGGATCATCCCGGCGTCATCACCGGGCCCGGTGTGCCGACCGTGCTCATCGGCGGCATGCCGGCGGCGACGGTCACCGCGATGCACGCCTGCTCGTTCCCCTCCCCCACCACGCCGCACCCGCCGACGCCCATCGTCGGGCCCGGCAGCGTGAGCGTGCTCATCGGCGGACTGCCCGCCGTACGCGTGGGCGACCGTGCCGGATGCGGCGCCATGATCCTCGTCGGCTGCCCGACGGTGACGATCGGCGGATGACCATGAGCAGAGACTTCATCGGGTCGGGCTGGGCCTTTCCCATCGCGGTGGACCGCACCGGATCGATCGCGCTCGTCGCGGCGGAGCGGGAGGTCGCGGAGAGCATCCGCCTCATCCTCGCCACCTCTCCCGGCGAGCGGCCGATGCGCCCCGAATTCGGCTGCGCGATCCATGACCTGGTGTTCGCGCCCGCCAACGCGGGCACGGCGGGACTCATCTCCTATGAGGTACGGCGGGCGGTCGAACGCTGGGAAGTCCGCGTCGACCTGCACGACGTCCAGGTGGGCTTCGGCCGCGCGGACGAAGGGATCCTGCTCATCGACATCCGCTACACGATCCGCGGCGACAACGACCCGCGCAACCTCGTCTTTCCCTTTTACGTCATCCCGCCGCACGAAGGAGCACGATGACGCTTCCAGCTCCCAATCTCGACGACCGGAATTTCCAGGACCTCGTGGACGAGGCCAAACGCCTGGTCCAGGAGCGCTGTCCGGACTGGACAGACCACAACGTCTCCGATCCGGGCATCACGCTCATCGAGACGTTCGCGTTCATGGTCGACCAACTGCTCTACCGCCTGAACCGGGTCACCGACCTGCACTACCTTCGCTATCTGGACCTCATCGGCGTACGGCGGTTTCCGCCGGCGCCGGCGGAGTGCGACCTCACGTTCATGCTGTCGGCGTCGAGGAAACAGCCGGTCACGGTCCCCAAGGGCACCCAGGTGGCGACCGAGATCAAGGTGGCGAAGGCGGAGGAGCCCATCGTCTTCACGACGAAGGACGACCTGCTGATCGTCCCGTGCTCGCTCACCCGCCTCTCCACCGGAACGGTCGGATCGGCTCCGGTGAACCAGAGCGACGCGCTCGCGGAGGGGACGGGCGTGGACTGCTTCTCCCGCTCCCCCGGCCAGGGCGACGCGGTGTACTTCGGGCTCTCGAACGCCGTGCCCGGATGTGTGGTCAGCCTCACGTTCGCGTGCGCGCTCGCGGGGCCCGGAATCGATCCCCGCGACCCCCCTCTCGAATGGCAGTACTGGGACGGGAAGGCCAAGGACTGGGTGTCCTGCGAGGTGGCCGGTGACACCACGGGCGGGCTCACCCAGGACGGCGTGGTGAACGTGTGCATCCCGGGCGGCCACGTGGCTTCCGTGGTGGGCGAGCAGCGGGCGGGCTGGCTCCGGTGCCGGGTGGTGGAGGCGAGGGACGGCCGGCCGTCGTACACCGCCTCACCACGCGTCATGGCGGTGAGCGCGAGGACCATCGGCGGTACGGTCGCGGCCTTCCACGCCGACGTCGTGGCGGACGAGATCGTCGGCGTGGCGGAGGGAGTTCCCGGGCAGCGGCTCACCGTCCAGCGCCCGCCCATCCTCGCCGACGAGCGGATGGTGGTGCAGGTGCACGCGCGTGACGGCACTCAGGAGTGGACCGAGGTGAGTTCCTTCGCCGCGTCGGGACCCGCCGACCGGCACATCATGGTGGACCGGGCGGCGGGCCAGATCGTCTTCGGGCCCGCGGTGCGGCAGAAGGACGGCTCGCTTCGCCGGTACGGCGACGTGCCGGAGAAGGGCGCGTTCATCCAGGTGCCGTACTACCTGACCGGCGGTGGGTCCCGCGGCAACGTGGCGCGCAAGGTGCTGATCGTTCAGCGCGAGCCGGTGCCGTTCGTGAAGTCGGTCATCAACGGCAAGCCCGCCATCGGCGGTGTGGACGGTGAGTCGGTGGCCAACGCCGCCGCCCGGGGCCCGTTGCAACTGCGCATCAGGGATCGCGCCGTCACCGCCGAGGACTACGAGGAACTCGCGCGGGAGGCGGCACCGGAAGCGGCGCGGATCACGTGCGTGACCGCGTCGGATCAAGCCGATCAAGGGGTCCGGGTGCTGGTGGTACCACGAGTGGACGCGACGAAGATGAGCTTCGAGCACCTCCAGCCCTCCAAGGAACTGGTCCGAAAGATCGGGCTGTACCTGGACGAACGGCGCTGCCTGGGTGCCCGCGTGCTCGTCGAGCCGCCCTATTACCAGGGCGTCACCGTCGTGGCCAGGTTGAAGGGCAGGTCGGGCTCGGAACGCGAGGCGGTGCGCACCCAGGCCGTGTCCGCCCTCGACGCCTACCTCAACCCGATCATCGGTGGTCAGTTCGGCACCGGCTGGCCGTTCGGCCGCATGGTGCAGTCGGGGGACGTGCACGCGGTGCTCCAGCGGGTCCCGGGCGTCGAACTCGTCGAGGACATCCAGCTGTTCGAGGCCGATCCGGTCACCGGGGACCGCGGCGAGCCCACCCAGCGCATCGTCCTGGAACCGGACGCCCTCGTCTTTTCCTACCGCCACCAGATCAGGGTGGGGGACTGAGCGATGCGCAAAGCGGTCAGCCACCTGGCGAGTGCCCACCCCATGGGCGAGCAGCTACCGGCCATCTTCGCCGTGGGCAAGGCCCAGAAGCTGACGC
This sequence comes from Nonomuraea sp. NPDC050540, assembly GCF_044457485.1. Taxonomy (NCBI): domain Bacteria; kingdom Bacillati; phylum Actinomycetota; class Actinomycetes; order Streptosporangiales; family Streptosporangiaceae; genus Nonomuraea; species Nonomuraea sp. NPDC050540. The sequence goes on along the minus strand of NZ_JBITHA010000005.1, from coordinate 668,549 downwards.
AGGCGCTGGACGAGGTGCTCGCCCCCGTCCTCACCACACTGGACTGCCTGGACAGTTACCTCGACCCCGCCCTCACGCCCACGGACATGCTCCCGTGGCTGGCGGGCTGGGTCGCGATCGGCTTCGGCGGGCAGATGACCGAAAAACAGCGGCGCGCGCTCGTGGCCGATGCCGTGTCGCTGCACCGGGGGCGCGGCACCCTGAACGCGTTGACCAGGCTGGTGAAAACCCTCACCGGCATCGACGCGCGGGTCACCGACTCGGGCGGCGTCGGCTGGTCCACCCGGCACGGCGGCTACCTGCCCGGTACGGACGAGGCCGTGGTCACCATCCACCTGCCCGACGAGACGGAGGTCGACCGTCAATGGCTCCAGGACGTGCTCGAACTGGGCGTACCCGCGCACGTCAGCGTCCGCATCACCATTCTCAACCCGCCGGGCTGACCTTTGGCGGAAAAGTGCCTCCTGAAGGTTTCAGGAGGCACTTTCCACGTCACGGGCAGGCGTTATGCGTCCAGGTGCACATTCCCGGTGGATAGCGCCGCTGCACCAATATGGCGTTGATGTTGGCCACGAAGTTGTCCATGATTGCCGCGACGTCCTCCGGCGAAGGCGCGGCGACCTTGAGCGAGCGCCAGGAACGCCCGTTGAACCGCACGCAGACGTCGAATACCGGAAGTTCGGTGACGTCCGCTCCCGCTTCCGGAAGTTGCTGAGGGAGTTCCAGATCGGGGAGGGTCTCCAGGTCCGGTTCCGTCATGTTCTTTTCCTTGCCGTCAGAGGGTGAAGACGCGGATGCCGACGCGCGTGCCGCTTGAGTCGGTGTCGTGAACCAGGGAAATGGCGTAGTCGCAGTCGCCCACGGGCGAGACCCCGTCGGCCCGTGTCGGGAAGCCGCTGAACTCCACCCAGCCGACGCTGCTGTCGCCCTCCTGCCAGGTCAGCGAGGCCTCGCCGACGAACCGCCCGCTGCCCTCCGGATCGGAGACGACGAACGTGCAGGTGTTGCCGTCGCCCCTGTCGTTCTCGGCGGAGATCTGAACCGTCAGCGGAACACCGGGCGTGGCCAGTGCCTTCCCCGACACGGGGAATCCGTTGCTGACATTGAACGAGCTGCCCAGCCCGGAGGATGTGGTGTCGGCGATGGCTCGCACCGACACATTCATGGTGGTTCCGACGCTCAGTGTCGCCATTTTCTGCCCCGTCGAATTCGTGTGCGTCAGATGGGACGATAAGATCCGCTCCCGCGAAGCGCCAAAGACGTCCGAACGATCATGCGGTAAAGGTTTGTTGGCCGAACTCTGGCGACGCCCAGAGCGACGCGGGCATCTTCGGAATGCTGGATATGCGATTTTCGTAGGTATCCGCCTTGCCCGATCGAGCGGGCGCCGAATGGAGATCGGATGGAGCGTATCCAGGTGGTCGTGCGGGCCCACGACCCCATCTCCCGTGCCGGGGTGCTGAGCCAGCTCAGGCAGCGACCCGAGGTTGAGATCTTGGAGACGGAACGCCCGGAGAACGCACACGTCGCGCTCGTCGTCGCCGACTCCGTGTGCCAGGAGACGCTGGGCGTCCTGCGCACCCTGCGCTGCCACGGTGACCTCCGGCTGGTGGTCGTCGCCGGGACCGTGGACGACTCCGGGCTGCTCGCCATCGTGGAGATCGGGGTGTCCGGCGTCGTACGGCGGGCCGAGGCGAGCCCCGAGCGGCTCGTCTCCGTGATCCGCTCGGCCACCACTGGCGGGGGCACCATGCCACCCGATCTCCTCGGCAGGCTGCTCGCCCAGGTCAGCCGGGTTCAGGGCGACCTGCTCACCCCACGCGGCCTGAACTTCTCCGGCCTGGCCGAGCGCGAGGTTCAGGTGCTGCGCCTCATCGCCGAGGGCTACGACACCGCGGAGGTCGCCGCCGAGTTGGCGTACTCGCAACGTACGGTGAAGACCGTCCTGCACGACATCACCACCAGGCTCCACCTCCGCAACCGCGCGCACGCGGTCGCCTACGCCCTGCGCAACGGGCTGCTGTGAGCGGGCAGGACGGTGTGATCGGCGAAGCCGACGACGCGCTGCGCGAGCTGATCCGCCGGGGAGCGCTGTCCGGCTCCAAGACCGAGGTTCTCCTCAGCGCGCCCGGCCAGGAGCCATCGGCCGAGGGCGCGGCTCCCGCGGTGCACCTGCGCCTCTACGACATCCGCGAGGACCTGGGCAAGCGACGGCAGGGCATGATCAACGAAACCAACGCCGACGGCGCGGTCACCGCGAGGCACCGCCCTCCCCGGTACGTCAGCCTGTCGTACGCGGTGACGGTCCGCGCGCCGGAGCCGGAGGAGGAGCACCGGCTCCTGGGCACGATTCTGCGCGCGCTCCTCGCCCACGACACCGTCCCGGCCGACCACCTGACGGGCTCGCTGGCCGAGCTCGGGCTCCCGGTCGCGCTGGTGGCCGCCCATCCGCCGCAGGAGGACCGCGCTTTCGCGGCCGCCTCGGTCGCGGGGGCGCGGCCGTTCGTCAATGTCGTGATCAGCGCTCCGATCAAGCCGGAGACGCCCGGCCCCGTCGCGCCACCGGTACGCAAGCCGCTCGGAGTACACGCGGAAGAACGCCACGGCACCGAAGGACTGGGATGAGTATCAAGTGCACGAACTGTGGCGACGTCAACCCGGACCGCACCAGGTTCTGCGTCCAGTGCGGCGAGTACCTGGCCTGGGACAAGCACGGCGGCGGGCCGGAGGACAACCGCCTGCCGCAGCCCGCCGAGCCGCGCCCGCCCGAGCAGCACGCGGAACTCGTCGCCGCGCTGTCCGAACGATCGGTGTCCGTCACGCCCGGTGAGCAGGCGTCGACGACCGTGACCGTGCGCAACAGGGGCACCCGGGTCGAGCGGGTCAGCGTCGGCGTCAAGGGGGACGCGGCGGCGTTCGCGACCGCCGAGCCCGACGAGCTCGTGATCCCGCCCGGGGACACGGCCACCTCCACGATCGTGTTCGACCCGCCGCGGTCCTCGTCCGTCGCCGCGGGCACGGCCGAGTTCACCGTGCTGTCCCGCTCCCTGGTCACCAGGGGCGTCTACGCGACCGCGGAAGGCACGTGCGACGTCGGCGGCTTCGACGACCTCAAGGTCGACCTGACTCCCGGGATCACCCGGGGCCGGTGGGCGACCCGCCACTCGATCACCTTCGACAGCCGCGGCAACCTGGCCCACCGGGCCCGGCTGCGCGCCACCGACGAAGAGGAGGCGTTGAGCTTCCGGATGCCGGTGTCCAATCTGCTGATCGACGCCGGCCGTACCGTGGTGCCGCTGCGTGTGTCCGCGCGCCCGCCCTTCACCGGGAAGCCGGCGGAGATCCCCTTCTCCGTGACGGCGAGCCTGGACGACGGCGAGAAGTCGTTCCGGGTCGACGGCACCCGGGTGGTGCTGCCGCTGATCCCGTCATGGGCGCTGAAGACCCTGATCGTGGTCCTTGGACTGGTCCTCATCGCCGTCGCCGCGATCGTCGTGATCAACGCGTTGCGGCCGGCGCCGGAGCAGAGGCCGGCGGTCACCGCCCAGGGGCCGTACTCCGCCGGAATCGGCACCCTCACCGACGGGTACGCGTCGGTCGCGGTGAACGGGCTGTCCGACCAGGCGAAGATCTTCGTGACCTCCGACCTGTCCAAGATCGGCGAGAAGGCGGCCAATCTCGGTCAGCCGCGCACCCGCGCGGAACTGCCCACCGGATCCCTCGGCGTGACCGGCCGCGACGGCGGCTCCTTCGCGGTTCAGCCGATCGACGGGGAGAGCGTGGAGGGGATGGCCTTCGACTACCTCGTCGTGAAGCAGTCCAGCGGGACCATCGGCGGCATGCCGTTCGAGGCGGGGTCGGGGTCGCTCCCGCAGGGGGAGACCAGCCTGGACGTACCGGCGGCCGCGGCCACGAGCGACTCGGTGATCCTGCTGACCGTGGAGCTGAACGGGCCTGCGGATCAGCCGATCACGGGTCTCAAGGTGGACGCCAAGAACGACGGCGCCTTCACGGTCGCCACCCTCGACCTGTCGCCGGCGCCCGTGGACGTCGGGTTCAACTGGATCGTCCTCGACTCCGGCGACCCCGCATCGGCCGGGGTGAGCTCGACGGACGCCGTGAGCGGCAGCGGGGACCCGGTGCGCATCAGTTCGCCTCTCGCGGACGGTTCCGGGATCATCCTGCTCACCACGGACGCCGCGCACCGGGGGCTGGCCGGTGTCGCCATGTCGGGAGTATGCGTGGGCGGTCAGGGCGACGGCGAGTTCACGGTGGAGTGGTTCTCCGATCGGATCACCGTTCTGCCCACGGACTTCGACTACCTGATCGTCCCGAAGAAGTGACCCCGCGCGTCCGTGCGTCCTGAAGGGCGGTGAACTCTGCCCTCGGGACGGCCTGATGTGCGCTGGCCGCCGCCACCGCCCGGGTGGCAGCCTCCTGCTGACGACTGTTTTCAGGGGGTATGAGGCCATGAATAACAGGATGCGACTCACGTCCGTCTTTGCAGCCGTTTGTATGACCTTGGCCGGCGCACCACCGGCCGCCTCGACGGTACTCGCCTCCCCCGCACCCGACACGACCCCGGAGGCCGAGCCCAACGAGGAGCCGAAGATCGAGCCCTACCCGGGACCGGAAGGGCCGTCCTCTCCGGGAGAAAAGTCTCCACCTCCGCCGGGAGGGGTGTCCCCGCCTCCGCCGGGAGGAGTGTCCCCGCCCCCACCGGGAGGAGTGTCCCCACCCCCACCGGAAGAGGTGTCCCCACCCCCGGAATGGAGCCCCAGGCCCCGCCCCCGCACCAGCCGGCCCCACGTGGCGCCCGCGGGCTGCGACATCCTGCCGGCCACCGGGCCCGGTAGCCGCAAATGGATGGCCGACCAGCAAGTGGTCGCCGCCATGTCCGGCATTCCGGAACTGTCGACCTTCGTCTCGGCCATCAACCAGGCGTCCTACGCCGCCACCTTCGACACCTCTCGCGACATCACCGTCTTCGCACCGGTGAACGATGCCTTCGACAAGCTCCCCGAGGGGCGGCTCGACACGTGGCTGGGCGACCGCGAGGCGCTCATCAGCCTCCTCGGCTACCACGTGGTCCAGGGCCGCAAGACCCCGGCGGACCTGGCCGACGACAAGCTCACCACGAGGCAGACCGGCACCATCACCGCCCAGACCAGCGACGGCACGATCACGCTGAACGGCGAGGCCGAGGTGACGTGCCCGGACATCAAGACGGCCAACGCGACCGTCTACCTCATCGACACCGTCCTGGACCCGCCCAGCTAGGTGACGACCGTCTTCCCTGGCCGGCCCGCACCCACCAGGGCTACCCGGCGAGCCAGAACCTCCCCGTGCTCACCCCGCCGGGTCAAGGGGAGCTCGCTGAGCGGCCTTCCAGGGTGCGAAGGTCACGGCCCAGTTGCAAGGCGCACTGGCTCTTGCTAGCTTTCCACGCGAGACTTCTCACCGCGGGCTCACGCCTCGCCAACCAGCTTCTTCGGGCCCCGACGGCCGCGGAAAAGGTGGGAGTCGTTCCACACCTGGAAGAGAGTATCTCTGCGATGGTGCTGGCAGTTTGGCGAGCCGTGAACGGGCCGACGACCTTCCTTCGGAGCGCGCGGGAACCCGTGTCCCGCCCTTAGCGCGACCGGTTTCACGTTCTCCCCCTCGCGGCGTTCCCCGCCGCCGCCGAGCAGAGATCCACGACCGGTCGCGAGCCCCGGGCCCGCCACCGCGACGAACAGTCCCTCCCGCGCGAGCACCGTGTGGCCATGACCGGTACTTCCGTGTTCATGGAGGTCGGACAGCATGACAGAAACCCCTTCGGCCACGCGGCGACCGTGGCTGGTCCTCGGCGTCTTCTGCGCCGGATTCTTCATGGCGCTGCTGGACGGAACCATCGTCAACATCGCCGTGCCCACGCTCATCAGCGACATCGGCGCCTCGTACCACCAGATGCTGTGGGTGCTCGACGCCTACCTGCTGGTCTTCACGGTGCTGCTGATCACCACCGGACGGCTCGGGGACATCTTCGGCTACCGGCGGCTGTTCCTGATCGGCACCACGCTCTTCACCGTGGCCTCGGCCCTGTGCGGCCTGGCCGACAGCGGAGGCTGGCTGCTGGCCGCGCGGGTACTGCAGGCCGTGGGTACGGCGCTGCTGTTCCCCCAGGTCATCTCCACGATCCTGACGATCTTCCCGCCGGAGCTGCGCGGCCGCGCGTTCGGCGTCTTCGGGGCGGTCGCGGGCCTGGCCCCGGTCGCCGGGCCGATCGTCGGCGGCTTCATCCTCGCCCACCTCGGCTGGTCCTGGATCTTCTTCATCAACATACCGATCGGCGTGATCACGATCATCCTGACCCTGGTCCACGCCCCGCCGATGCGCTCCGGGGGCAGCCACAGGCTCGACCCGATCGGTGTGGCCCTGGCCACCGGCGGGCTGACCGGCATCGTCTTCGGCCTGGTCGAGGGTGAGCGCTACGGCTGGGGGCCCATCGCCCCCGTCATCTTCGCGGGCATCGTGCTGCTGGTCCTGTTCGTGCTGTGGGAGAGCCGCGGGAAGAGCGAGCCGTTCATTCCCATGGCCCTGTTCGCCGCCCGGGGCTTCTCGGTCGGCAACGGGATCGGCTTCCTCTTCTACGCCGGCATGATGGCCATCCCGCTCGTCATGGTCCTCTACCTGCAGACGGCCCGCGGCCACACCCCGCTGGAGACCGGCCTGATCCTGCTGCCCGGCGCCGTTCTGACCGCTCTCACCTCTGCCCGCAGCGGGCGGCTGTCCGACAGGTTCGGCGGCAGGTACATCCTGATGGCCGGGCTGGCCACGCTCGCCCTCGGGCTGATCGTCCTGGCCGTCACCACCGGCCCGCACAGCACCGCCTGGAGCGTGCTCCCCGGCCTGATGATCATCGGCCTCGGCAACGGCGCCACGTACGCCCCTCTGCAACAGGTCACGATGGACGGCGTGAGCCCCCGGCTGGCCGGCGCCGCCTCCGGCGTCGCGAACACCGTCCGCCAGATCGGCAGCGTCGTGGGCCTGGCCGTCCTGGGCGCCCTGCTCTCCGCCCGTCTCAACGCCACACTCCAGAATGACGCCGTACGGCAGGCCGCCCGGCTGCCCGAGCACCTGCGCGACGCGTTCACGACCGCCATCAGCGACGGCGCCCGGCGCTCCAGCCCGCCCAGCCCACCTGCCGGCCTCAGCCCCGCTGAAGCCGCCCTCTTCCAACGCCTTGGCGACGAGGCCTTCGCCACGAGCTTCGCCAGCGCCATGCACACCACCCTGCTGGCCACCGCCGCCGTCCTCCTCGCCGCCACGGCGTCCTGCGCGCTCCTGGCGAAACGCCGAAAGGACGACCCAACCGTTTCGAAATCAAAATCTCAAAACTAATTTTGAGACAGCGATAGAGATTTCGAGCCTGGGCGCGAGCAAATACCGGAGATCAACACTTACCCTAGGTCAAGCTCTTGGGTAGTCTACTTACCGTAAGTCAGCTCGCTGAAGGGGTCACCACACCATGTATGAACGCACGAAAGTGTCCTTCCAGTCGTCCGGCACCCCCTGCGCGGGGTATCTCTACCTGCCGACCGGCCGTTCCGGGCGACTCCCCTGCGTCGTGCTCTGCCACGGCTTCAGCGGCACCATGGACCGCCTGTACGGCTACGCCGAGCGCTTCGCCGCCGAGGGCATCGCGGCACTGGTCTTCGACTACCGCACCTTCGGCGAGAGCGGCGGCGAACCACGGCAACTCGCCGCCATCAAGGGCCAGCACGACGACCTGCGCGCCGCCGTCGCCTTCGCCCGGGGCCACGAACGCGTCGACCCCCGCCAGATCGCGCTGTGGGGCAACTCGCTCGGCGGCGCGCACGTCGTGTCCGTGGCCGCCGACGACCCCGCGATCGTCGCCGTGGTCTCGCAGATCCCGTACAACGGCTTCCCGAAGCGGGTCGAAGGGCGCAGCACCGGCCAGACCCTCCGCGTCCTGGCCGCCATCGTCTGGGACACCATCCGCGGCAAACTGGGCCTCCGGCCGTACTACATCCCGATGGTGGGCCGTCCCGGCGAACTCGCCGTCACCACCACCCTTGAGGCCGATCAGCACATCCGCACCCTGACCGGCGACGGCCAGACCATGTGGCGCAACAGCGTCGCGCCCAGGGCCTTCATCCCCATGATGCGCTACCGCCCGGCCGAGGACGCCGCCCGCCTCACCCAGCCGCTCCTCGTCTGCATCGCCGCCACCGACCGGGAGACCCCCGGCGAGTCGACCCGCGCGCTGGCGAACAGCGCTCCCAAGGGCGAGCTGCGTGAGTACCCGGGCACCCACTTCAGCTTCTACACCGACCCCGCCATCCGCGACCAGGTCGCCGCCGACCAGATCACGTTCCTCCGCCGTCACCTGCCGTCAACGGCCCCGGTGGCGTGAACAAGGCGCGGCCGATGAGTTTTCCGTGCCCACGGTGTCTACCTAGAGGACAAGGATGAAGACGCGAGAACTGGAGCACCCCGTGGTCATCGTCGCAGGGCACATCATCGTCGAACCTCGGCAGCGCGAGTCCTACCTCGCGGATTGCGTGGACGTCGTTCGGCAGGCTCGCGGGGCGGCGGGATGCCTCGACTTCGCCATCACCGCGGACCTGCTCGACTCCGGCCGCGTCAACATCTTCGAGCGCTGGGAGTCGCAGGCGGCCGTCGACGGTTTTCGCGGCAGCGGTCCCGGCGACGACCAGGGCGCGGCGATGCTCTCGGCATCGGTGGCCGAGTACGACATCGCCGACGTACGCTCGTTGACCGGCGAAGACCACACATGAGGCCGTGGCACCGCCGCGAAAGGCAGCGGATATCTCGCGAGAAACCACGAGCGACACGCCAGTAGTGAGTATTTTGACAATGGCCAGGTGAGGAGAGATCGGCATGTCCCATGATGAGGCACGACGTGTCTTCCAGGCGGTCGACACCTTTGAACCCGGAGAGTTCGTACGATTACTGTCCGACGACGTCAGGATGGTGTTCGGCAACTCCGAGCCCATGGTCGGGCACGCGGCCGTCACCGACGGGCTGCGGGCTTTCTACGCCACCATCGCCGGCCTCGCACACAAGATCGTCAGAACGTGGCGGGCCGGCGGCGACACCGTCGCCGAGACCGAGGTGACCTACCGGCGGCTCGACGGCACGTACGTCAGCGTCGCGGCCGTGTCGATCTGGCACACCCGCGACGACGGCCTGATCGCGGACTACCGCATCTTCGTCGACCTGGCGCCGGTCTATTCCGGCTAACGCCGTATAACCCCGTCGCAGAACAGTGAAAGATTCTGTCCCCCTGGTTGAAGCGCCGCTTTAAAGCCGCGAAAACCCAGAGACCGGCAATGGTCTTACCGATCGGGCACGGCGATCCTGTCTTGGGCAACACCGGTGGTCGCCGTGCCACAGGACCGATGCCGGCCCTCCGCACGTCACCGCCGCCCGCTTAAAGGGTCATCCCTATCCGGCTTTTAAGGCCGAGCGCGCGAGAATGGCCTCTGTTGACAGTGCGATGAGCCGTCATGTATCTCTTGACCCTGGCGCCCGCATTCTCATTATGAAAGTCGCGGGACAAAGCAAATTAGAAATGAACTCCCTCAAAAGGGGTAAGATGTGTTCGCGGGAATTTGCATTAGCCGGCAGGGTGATCTCGGACCGCTCCGGCGCTTACGTCATCGCGGAGATCGGGCACAATCACGAAGGCGACCTCGAAAAGGCGGAGCGACTCGTACTGAGCGCCGCCGTCAAGGGCGCGAGCGCCGCCAAGCTGCAGAAGCGCGACAACAGGACACTGTTCACCAAGGCGATGTACGCGCAGCCCTACGAAGGGCGCAACAGCTTCGGCCCCACCTACGGAGAACACCGCGAGGCCCTGGAATTCGGCAGGACGGAGTACACGCACCTCGCGCAGGTGGCCAAGGAAGCGGGGATCGACTTCTTCTCCACCGCTTTCGACTTCCCGAGCGTCGACTTCCTGATGGAGTTCGACCCTCCGGCCATCAAAATCGCCTCCGCCGACCTCACCAACACCCCGCTGCTCGGCTACGCGGCCAAGACCGGCAAACCACTGATCGTCAGCACGGGCGGCGGCACCCAAGACGAGGTACGGCGAGCCGTCGACACCGTCCTTCCGGTCAACCCGAACCTGGCCCTGCTGCAGTGCACGGCCGTCTACCCCGCCGGTCCAGCGGACCTGAACCTGTCGGTGATCACCCGCTACCGCGAGGACTACCCGGACGTCGTGGTCGGCTTCTCCGGCCACGACCTGGGCGTCGAGGCGAGCCTGGTCGCCTTCACGCTGGGCGCGCGGGTCATCGAGAAGCACTTCACGCTCGACCAGAGCCGCCCCGGCAGCGACCATCACTTCTCGCTGACCCCGCCGCAGCTCGGCACGCTGACCGCCGCGCTGGACACGACGCGGCGGATGCTGGGCTCCCCGGAGAAGTCCTGCTCCGCGCGGGAGCTGGCGGCGGTGCGCAAGCTGGGCAAGAAGCTGGTCGCCGCCCACGACCTGCCGGCGGGGCATCTGCTGACCGAGTGCGACGTCGCCTGCAAATCTCCCGGTGACGGGCTCAAGCCGTACCAGATGGACCAGCTTCTGGGCAGGCGCCTGGCGGTTGCGGTGCGCGAGGACGAGGCATTCGCGATGGAGCTGCTCGCCGCCGGCCCACCCACCGCCAACGGATAGGTCCACGGAATGGCCACGACAGAAAAAGTCCCTTCCCTCTTCTCGCACCAGGCCTTCCGGCGGGTGTTCATGGCCGCGGCGGCCAGCCTGGTCGGCGTCGAGATCGCCTTCGTCGCGCTGCCGCTGGTCGCCATCTCGGCGCTGAACGCCTCCCCCGGCCAGGTCGCGGTGATCGGCGTGCTGGACACGATGGCGTTCCTGCTGATCGGGCTTCCGGCGGGCGCGTGGCTGGATCGGACCCGGCGGCGCTGGGTGATGGTCGTCGCCGACCTGGGCCGCGCCCTGCTCATGGCCTCGATCCCCGTCGCCTGGCTGATGGGCGTCCTGACGATCTGGCAGTTGTTCGCGGTGGCGCTGCTCACCGGGGTGGGGCGGGTCTTCTTCGACGTGGCCAGCCTGAGCTACCTGCCGACGGCCGTCGGCAGGGAACGCCTGGTCCAGGCCAACTCCTACCTGCAGTCCTGGGACGCCGGCGCGACCGTGGCGGGACCGAGCCTGGGCGGCTTCCTGGTCCAGCTGGCCGCCGCGCCCATCGCGATCGCGGTCACCGCGACGACCTATCTGTGGTCGGCGCTGTGCCTGTTCGGCATCCGGGTCAAGGAGCCGGAGCCGGAACGCCGGGCGGACCGGCACCTGGCGCGCGAGGTCGGCGAGGGCGTCTCCTTCGTGCTGCGCCATCGGCTCCTGCGGCCGATCGCGCTGCAGGGCGCGGTCACCAACCTGTTCCTCATGGTGGGCATCATCTCGATCCCGCTGGTGTTCACCCGCCTGCTCCACCTGAACGCCGGCGACATCGGCATCTTCTTCACCTTCGGCGGCGTGGGCATCCTGATCGGCTCGTCGATGGCCAGGCGGGTGGCCGACCGCATCGGCTACGGTCCGTCGCTGTGGCTGGCCGGGCTGGCCGGCGCGCCTCTGTGCCTGCTGGTGCCGCTGGTCCAGCGGGGGGTCTGGCAGTGGGTCACCTACGTGTGCTGGCTCGCGGTCACCTTGAGGATCGGCATGAACAACGTGGTCCTGGTCAGTTTCCGCCAGCGCATCACCCCCGACCGGCTGCTGGGCCGGATGAACGCCACCATGCGCTTCCTCATGACCGGCTCCCTGGCTCTCGGCGCGGGTGTCGCCGGCCTGGTCGGCCAGTTCGCCGGGGTGCGCGCCGCGCTGTGGGTGTCGGTCATCGGCCTGACGGTGGCCTGGCTGCCGGTCTATTTCTCGCCGCTGCGGTGGATGCGCGAGCTTCCGTCGGAAGAGGAAGGTTCAGATGTTCGCTCCGATGACTGAGCGCTACCTGGGTGAGGTGTCCGCGGGCAACCGGGCACTTCTGGAGGCGAAGGAGGCGGCGCCGTTCGGCCCGGCCTTCCTCGCCGCCCACGGCGGCGACCTCACGCTGCCGCGCCCGCTGTTCGTGGACGCCGAGCCCACCCGCGCGCTCGCCGCCGACCTGCACGCTCTCTACGAGCTGGTCTTCCAGCTGCCCGCGCGGCTGTTCGAGGGCGACTTCGACGCCTACCTGAAGGAACTGGGCCTGGAGCCGGCCAAGCACGCCGTCCTGCGCCGCTACCGCGCCACCCCTCTGCTGTACGGCAGGGCCGACGTCTACCACGACGGCGACTCCTACAAGGCACTGGAGTTCAACGTCGGCAGCTCCCTCGGCGGCATCGACCGATCGGCGGTCGAGGCGGGCTTGATGCGCGTACCGGCGTTCCGTGACTTCGCCGAGCGCCACGGCCTGTCCTACGTGAACGCGGCCGGGCGGCTGGCCGAGGAGTGGCGTAAGGCGGCGGCCCCGATCACCGGCGGCGCCGACCCCGTGGTGGCGTTCCTGGAGTGCGACGGCGGGCTGGAGGTGTACCTGCCGATGGTGGAGTCGCTGCGCGAGGCGATGGCGGGCCAGGGCATCGAGATGCTGCTCGGCGAGATCGGCCAGGTCACCGAGCGCGACGGCCGCCTGTGGCTGCACGGTCGCCGGATCGACCTCGTGCTCCGGTACTACACCGAGAACGAGATCGTCTCCGGCGAGGCCCCGATGGAGGCGGTCGAACGTGTCGAGCGCCTCCACGAGGAGGGCCGGGTGGTGCTGTGGGCGACGCTGGACAGCGCGCTCTACCACAGCAAGGGCTGCCTGGCGATGCTCTCCGACGAGCGGTGGCGCGCGGCGTTCACCGCCGAGGAGATCGCGCTGGTCGACCGGGTGCTGCCGCTGACCCGCACGCTCAGCACGTCCCACTCGGTGATCGAGGGCGAGCAGGTCGACCTCGTGGACTACTGCCGCGAGCACCGCGACGAGCTGATACTCAAGCCGCGCGCGAATTTCAGCAGCACCGGCATCGTGGTCGGCTGGGAGAGCGGCGAACGCGACTGGCACGAGGCGCTCGACGACGGCAGGACCACCGGCGCCATCGTCCAGCGCCGCGTACGCCCGAAGCCGTTCGAGGTCATGGATCCGGAGACGAACCAGGTGTCGCGCTGGGTGGGCGTGCTGGGGCCGTTCGTCATGCCCGGCGGGCGCTATTCCGGCTGCTACGCCAGGGCGATGCCCGAGGGCGCCAGCATCGTCAGGGGGCTGGGAGCAGGACCGTCCACGGGGGTCTTCCTGGTCGAAGGAGCAGCGTTATGACCGACCACGTGACCGAGATCTACATCGAGCGCTGCGAGGCGGGCCGCAGCGAACTGGCCAAGGCGATGAGCGACATCCGGCTGACGGAGAAGTTCGCCGCCTCCTGCGCGCACCGGCTGCTGCCGCGTCCGTTCTTCATGGAGCGCGAGCGCATCCTGGGCTTCGCCGCCGACCTGACGCGGCTGTTCGACGTGCTGGTCTCGCTGCCCGAGCGGCTGCACGCCGGCGACGTGGCCGCCTTCTGCGCCGCGCTCGGCTTCGACGCGCGCAGCTCGGCCTTGCTGGCCAAATTCCCGGAACGCCCCACCCTGTACGGCAGAGCCGACCTCTACCACGACGGAGACTCCTTCCGCCTGCTGGAGTTCAACTTCGGCAGCGCCCTCGGCGGCGCCGACCGGGCCCAGATCTCCGCGGCGCTCCTGGAGGTGCCGGCGTTCCGTTCGTTCGCCGTCGAGCACGCGCTGGACTTCGTGCACACCGGCGAGCGCGTGGCCGCGGCCCTGCGCGCCGCGGCGGCCCCGGTCACCGGCTCGCGCGATCCGGTCGTCGGCTTCGTGGAGGCGGACGGAGAGCTGGGGACGTACCTGAACCTGGTCGAGTCGTTCACCGAGGCGCTGACCGGGCTCGGCATCGAGGTGGTGCTGGGCGAGCTGAGCCAGACGGCCTACGACGGCTCCGCCCTGACCGTGGGCGGGCGTCGGGTGGATCTGGTGCTGCGCTACTTCAACATCGGCGAGATCATGGCGGCGTCCGGTGGCGAGCGGGCAGTGGAGCCGGTGCTGCGGGCGCACGCCGACGGCGCAGCGGTCCTGTTCACGACGCTCGCCAGCGAGATCTACAACAACAAGGGCTGCCTGGCGCTGCTGTCCGATGCCCGCTGCCGCGCGACCCTGACCGCCGAGGAGCTGGAGCTGGTGGACCGGGTGCTCCCCTGGACCAGGCGCCTGGTGCCCGGCGAGCTGCCGGAGCAGTGCCTGGACCAGCAGGACGACCTGATCATCAAGCCGTGGGCCGACTTCGGCGGCAGCGGCATCGTCGCGGGCTGGGACGTGCCCGCCGGCGCCTGGCGCGCCGCCGTCGAGCAGGGGGTCGCCACCGGCGCGGTGGTCCAGCGCCGGGTACGGCCCCGCCCAGAACCGGTGGTCAACCCCGACACCGGCGAACTGGAGCTGTGGGCGGCGGCCTGGGACGCCTTCCTCACCCCGGACGGCTACGCGGGCTCGCACATCAGGGCGCTGCCGCACGCGGAGGCGCCGATCATCGGCATGGGCGTCACCCCGGCGACCAGGACCACCGGCATCTTCCTCTACTGAAAGGTGTCCCCTTTCCGCCGGGCCGTTCGTGGTGTGGGTGTATCAGCCATTACCGCGAGGAGAGCTCTCATGGAAGCCCGGTTCGACTACGCCGCCAACCCGATCGGCGCCAAGGCCGCGAAGTACTTCGTCTCGGCGAGCAGGGCGGTGGCCGGCTCGTCGCTGCCGGCCACCACGCTGGAGCTGGTGCAGCTGCGCGTCAGCCAGATCAACGGCTGCGCCGTCTGCATCGACCAGCACACCAAGGACGCCGCGCACGCGGGTGAATCCTCGGTGCGCCTGAACCTGGTCGCGGCCTGGCGGGAGGCGACGGTCTTCACCGACGCCGAGCGGGCCGCCCTGGAACTGGCCGAGCAGGGCACCCGCGTCGCCGACGCGGCCGTCGGCGTCACCGACGAGGCATGGGCGAACGCCGCCAAGCACCACGACGAGGACCAGCTCGCCGCCCTGGTTTCGGCCATCGCCGTCATGAACGCCTGGAACCGCATGAACATCATCACCCAGCAGCCCGCGGGCGGCTACCAGCCCGGCCAGTGGGGGTGAACGGCCCCGCCGGGCCATACATCGTCGGCGCACAGCGGATGTATTAACTGCGGCGCGCACTCTGTTCTCACACGGACAACAACCGAGGAGCACAGATGAACCGTTCCGTCGTACGCGCGCACCGCTACTCCGTAGCCGAGTCCGACCTCGAGGAGTTCCTGGCCCGGCGTGGCTCGCTGATCGCCACCATCCGAGAGAGCCACCCGGGCCTCACCCACGCGGTCCTGGTCAGGCTGGAGGACGGCTCCTACACCGACACCTGGCACTGGGAGAGCGCCGGGCAGATGGGCGCCGCCTTCGCCGATCTGCCCACGTTCCCCGAGGCCCCGCTGACCATGGCACTGACCCAGGACGCCACCGCCCAGAACGGCCAGGTCATCGACGAGTCCTGACCGGCGGGCGATACGTTTCAAGTCCAGTTTCACGAAGGAGATCTGCCATGAGCACCTATGAGGGATTCTCGGCCGAGGAGCGGGCCGCGATGAAGGACCACGCCACGGAGATGAAGAAGGCGGCGCGCCGCGGCACGAAGGCCGACAAGGCCGCCGAGGCCCTGCGGGACGTGCTGGAGAAGATCGCCGAGATGCCGGAGGACGACCGGATTCTGGGCGAGCGCGTCCACGCCGTCGTCACCGCCGCCGCCCCGTCCCTCGCGCCCAAGCTCTGGTACGGCCAGCCCGCGTACGCCCTGGACGGCAAGCTCATCTGCTTCTTCCAGGGCAGGGCGAAGTTCAAGACCCGCTACGCGACGCTCGGGTTCAGCGACGACGCGAAGCTGGACGACGGCCCGATGTGGGCGACCTCCTTCGGCCTGCTCGAGATGACGCCAGAGGTCGAGGCCCGGATCACCGCGCTGGTGAAGCAGGCCGTCGGCTGAGGCCGGTATCCTCGGGAGCTCCCCCGCTCCCGGATTGGTGATCTTGCCGCGTCTCTCCCCGCCCGCCGAAGCGCCGGTCGTCTCGGGCCGTCGCGTGATCGCGGCCGTGGTGTGCGTGCAGCTGGCCGCCTCTCTCGGCTACTACGCGGTGATGGCCCACCTGGTCACGCACCTGCGCGACGACGTCGGCCTGCTCGCGGGCACGATCGCGCTGGTGCTGGGCCTGCGGGTGGCGATGCAGTACGCGCTGTTCCTGCCCTTCGGCTGGCTGGTCGACCGGATCGGTCCCGGCCTGGCGGGGGCGGCGGCGTGCGTGCTCAGGGTCGCCGCGTTCGGGCTGCTGGGGCTGGCCGACACGCTGAGCGGGTTCGTGGCCGGCGCCTTACTGCTCGCGATCGGCGGGGCGCTGTTCCATCCCGCGGCGCAGACGCTGCTGGCCAGGCTGCCCGACGGGGTGCGGCCCAAGGGCTTCGGCACGTACGTGGTGACGGGCCAGATCGCCGCGGTCGCCGGGCCGCCGGCCGGGCTGGTGCTGCTGGCGGGCGGGTTCGTGCTCGTGGCGAGCGTCTCGGCCGCCGCGTGGGCGGTGGCGGCGGTGTTGTTCTGGATGCTGCGCCGCGTGGGCGGCCCCGACGGGCGCTCCGAGGGCCTCATGCTCGCGCGGGGGGTGGCCGAGGTCGTGCGCGACCGGCCGTTCCTTCGCTTCGCCGTCGTCACCTCGCCGGGCACGCTGCTGGTCAGCCAGGCCGTGTCCGTGGTACCGCTGAGCGTCGGCCACTCCGGCCTGATCACCCTCTTCTTCTGTACGGTCGCCGTCGCGACGGCAGGCGTCCAGCCGTTCGTGGCCAGGCGGGCGGAACGGCCCTGGGTGATGCGCGGCGGCCTGCTCTTCCTGGGCGGCGGCTACCTGGTCCTGGCCGCCTACCCGGCGCTGCCGGGGTGGGAGGCGGCGGTGCTGGTGGCGGCGGCCGTACTGAGCGGGCTGGGCAACGGCCTGACCACGCCGGCCGCCTTCCAGACGATCGTCGGCCGCGCGCCAGCGGGGCGGATCGGGGTCTACAACGGCCTGTACGCCTTCGTGTCCGGGCTGGCGGCCTTCGCGGGCGGGCTGGTCATCGGGCCGTTGTTCGACGCGGGGGCCGTGGCGGCGGCGCTGATCGGGCTGGCCGCGCTGGCGGCGGTGTCGGCCGCCGCCCATCGCTAGGGCGCCGGCGGGCGGGCGGCCACCTCGGCGTCGTAGCGGCGGCGGTTGCCGTTGATCTCGTGCCGGTGCGTCCTGGCCCAGTCGCCGAGGCGGACGACGGAGTCCAGCAGCGTCGTGCCGAGTTCGGTGAGCGCGTAGTCCACGCGGGGCGGGACGCTGGGGTGGACGTGGCGCGACAGCAGGCCGTCGCGTTCGAGCTGCCGCAGGGTCCGGGTGAGCATGCGCTGGGAGATGCCGGTGACGGCGCGGTGCAGTTCGCCGAAGCGCAGGGTGCGGTCCTGGAGCTGCCCGATGACCATGATGCTCCACTTGTCGCCGATCAGCGCGAGAATCTGGAGCACCTCCCGGCACGCCTCCAGATCCGGCTCGTCGAGGGGCGGGGAGAGTACGCCGCGGGTCGCCAACACTTACCTCCGTGTGCGTCACCGACACAGATGTGCCGTCTTGTTCCCCACATTAGTAACAGGCCATGCTGCTACGAACAAAGAGTAAGGGAGCAGGTCATGGCAGAGACGCTGGTGGTCGTGGGTGCGGGTCCGGGGCTGGGAATGGGGGTCGCCCGTGCGTTCGGGCGCGCGGGCTTCCGGGTCGGGCTGATCGCGCGTACCCCGGAGAAACTGGACGCGCTGGTCGCGGAACTCACCGGCCTGGGCATCGGCGCGGCCGCCTTCCCCGCCGACATCCGCGACCGGGACGCCCTCGCCGCCGCGCTGGCCGCGGCGAAGGAGCGGCTGGGGGCGATCGACGTCCTCGAGTACGGCCCCAGCCCCACCGGGCCGATCACCAACGCCGTTCAGACCACGGTGGAGTCGGCGACGGCACAGTTCGAGCTGAACCTGCTCGGCGCCGTGCACGCGGTGGGCCAGGTGCTGCCGGACATGCGGGCCCGCGGCGACGGCGCGGTCCTGCTGACCACCGGCGTCTCCTCGACGGTTCCCGCGCCGTTCCTGGCCAACGTGGGCGCGGCGATGGCCGGACTGCGCAACTGGGCGCACTCCCTGCACGCCGAACTCGAGCCCGAGGGCGTCTACGTGGGGACGGTGACCATAGCCACCGGGATCGCCCCCGGCGGCGGCGAGGGCGACCCCGACGCCATCGGCGCCCGCTACCTGCGCATGTACCGGCAGCGTGACCAGGTGGAGGAGGTCATCGGCGACGTGGAAGCCTTCCGCGCCCTCGTCGCCCGGCACTAGCGACGGACGTGAACCACGGGTAGATCGTGCTGAGGCCGAGGCCGACGGTCACCTCCGGCCGCCCGCGCCACCGGCGCCGTCGGTGGCCGGGCGTCGGTGGCCGGGCAGGCGCGGGCGGGCGTCGGCGGGCAGGCGTCAGGGCCGCCACATGGGCCAGAATCTGGCTCCGTCCGGCAGGACGATCGGGCGGCGCTCGACGTAGCCGTGCCTGGCGTACAGGCGGCTGCTTTCCGGGCTGGCGGACTCCAGGTAGGCGGGCAGGCCGTTCAGGGTGGCGTGGTGGTGGTCCATCAGGGCGCTGCCCAGGCCGCGGTTCTGGTGGTCCGGGTGCACGGCCAGGAACAGCAGGTGGTGGTGGGGCGCGTGAGGATGGTGCTCCTCCAGGAGCTCGTCCACGATCTGGAAGCGCTCCCGATGCTCTCCCACCGCCTCCGCCAGACGCCCGTCGTAGTCGTCCGGCGCGGGCAGAGGCGCCTCGCGGTGGAACCAGACGGCGGCGCCCAGCAGGCCGGACTCATCGGCGACGAGGTCGATGTGACCGTTCTTGAGCGCGTCCTCGACGAGGATGGCGGCCCAGGCGGACATGACCGGTGCGCGCCGTTCCGGGTCGGAGATCATGTACGCCACAACCCCCAGACCGGCGAAGGCGGTGCCGACCAGGGCAGCCACCTGGTCGACGTCGGTGTAGTCGGCCCGGTGAACGACGCGGGACTCGGACACGGGTGTGCTCCTTCGGGGTGGCGGATCAGGACGCGACGGCCTTGGCGCCCTGGCCGATCTGGAGGTAGATGCCGGGGCGGTGGCGTTGCAGGACGAAGGCCCAGATCAGGCCGAGTACGGCGGCGATGCCGTACAGGCTGGGCAGGATGACCGCGATCGGCTCGCCCTCGGGCACGCCGAGCAGGGTGGAGAAGTTGGTGACGGCCAGCCCGAGCATGACCACCAGGATGACGGCGGCGGCCACCGGGGCGATGAGGGCGTGGGTGCGGGGTTCGGTGTGGGGGTTGCGGGCGAAGTAGATCGGCACGGAGATCGCGGTCACGGTGAGCAGCACCAGGATGCCGAAGCCGCCCAAGGTGCCGCCGAAGTAGAACAGCTGGACCATCGGGTCGAGTCCGAGGACGGCGTAGACGACGATGACCAGCAGGCCGAGGCAGCTCTGGGCGATGGATCCGGTCTTGGGGGCGCCGGTGCGGGCGGTGGTGCGGCCGAACACCTCGGGCAGCACGCGTTCGCGGCCGAGCGCGAACAGGTAGCGGGCGCTGGTGTTGTGGAAGGAGAGCATGGCGGCGAAGGTGCTGGTGATGAAGAGGACCCGGCCGATGGTGGCGACCACGTCGCCCATGTGGTCGGCGGCGAGGATGAAGATGGTCTCCGCGCTGTCGCGGCGGGCGACGGCGGCGATGTTGGCGGGACCGATGGCCACCTGCATGACCCAGGACGACAGCGCGTACACACCGGCGATCACGGCGACGGACAGGTAGGTGGCGGCGGGGATGGTGCGGCGCGGGTCGCGCGACTCCTCGGAGAACACGACGGCGGCCTCGAACCCGACGAACCCCAGGATGGCGATGACCAGCAGCGCCCCGATCCCGGGCGAGAACAACGCGGCCGGTGACAGCGCCTCCCAGGCCAGCGACGCCCCGGCGGGGTTGAGCAGGTCGGCCAGGTCGAACAGGAGGATGATCGCGATCTCGGCGGTCAGCAGGACGGCCAGCACGCGGCCGTTGAGGTCGACGCGGGACAGGCCGAGCACCGCGACCAGCGCCCAGGCCACCACGGCGATGATCCACCAGGGCAGGGTGATGCCGAGCCAGGCGGCCAGCAGCGGGACGGAGGCGGCGCCGAACACACCGTACAGGGCGACCTGGATGGAGTTGTAGGCCAGCAGCGCCCCCCAGGCGGCGGCTACTCCGGCGGGACGGCCCAGGCCGTGGGTGACATAGGTGTAGAAGGCCCCGGCGTTGGCCATGTAGCGGGCCATCGCCACGTACCCGACGGCGAACAGCGCGAGGACCGCGCCGACCACGAGGAACGCGATCGGCAGGCCGGTGATCCCGGTGACGGCGTAGCCGGTGGTCACCACTCCGGCGATGACGCTGAGCGGCCCGGCTGCCGACAGGACGAAGAACGCGACGGCGGGCACGCCGAGGCGGTTGGCGGCCAGCGCGGCGGTGATCCGGTCGCCCGGGGGGTGGCGATGCTGCGTGGTCACGGGGGTCCTTTCCAGGGGAGTCAGAGGCGGCGGGTGCGGTAGGTGAGGACGGCGTTGCCGACGGCGGCGCGTACCTGGCGGGCCAGGACGGTCAGCGGCGCGGGCAGGGCGCGCAGGACGGTCGCCAGATAGGCCTCGCCGGTCCGGCGCATGGCGGGGTCGTTCAGCAGCACGGGGGTCAGGCCGCACGCGTCGACCAGGGCGAGGAGCATCATGTCCTGGTCGGGGACGGGACGGTGCGCGACCAGGCAGCCCCGCAGCCGCTCCGGGGGCCAGGCGGCCCGGCCGAAGACGGCGCGGGAGGCGTAGCGGTAGCGGCACTGGCGGTTCTTGAGCAGGCGGGGCTGTTCGCGGACGAGCAGCCCGTCGCCGATGAGCCGGTCGGCGACCATGGTGGTGGCCTGGCTCTCCATGTAGGCCAGCCAGGTGGGGATCGAGGTGTGCTGCGGGTGCGCGACCAGTTCGGCCAGCACGCTGGCGGCCAGGGGGTCCTGGACGGCGCCCCGGCCGACGACGACGAGCTGTTCTTCGCGTACGGCCAGCCGTCCGGCGAACACCAGCTCGCCCAGCAGGGCTCCGGCCAGCGCCAGGGCGATGCCGTGCGGGTGCAGGCGGGGTTGCCCGGAAATGGTGACGTCCCAGGCTACGAGGAACAGATCGTCAGCCAGGGGAAGGACGGGTCGGGATGTCATGGGGATCGGAGGGGGACGAATCGGTCAGGCTGCTCCCTCGGGCGCGCGGGTGCGGGCTGTGGGGTGACGAGGGGTGCCAACGACGGTGCGATCCATTCCGGGCCTCCTGTCGGGATTTGCCGGCACGCAAATCCGCACTTTTCCAACCCGGCTGATCATGGTGAATACACCCACAGGGCGTCAAGCATCACTTGACTCTTCACAAGTATCGGCATGAACATAAATCACGATATGTCTCTCCGTTAGCGCAGATGGCGCTTAACGTGGGGTTCTATGCCGGGCTCGCAGCTTATGAGGCCACTATGAGGGTGATGGGCAATTTCGCCATGTCAAATGTGACTTGCCCTCATTTCAGCCGAGCCGCCAGGCCGTCCAGGACACATGCGAGCCCGTCCTCGAACTCCCGCTCCCGGGCTTCCCGCTGGTCCTGGCCGCGCTGGTCCGCGTACAGGGCGGCGAGCCTGGGGTAGGCCCTGACGGCCTCTTCGGCCGCGGGCCACAGGCGTTCGGCCCATTCCTGCTCGTTCTGGCCGCGGCGGGCCAGCCTCGTCAGCCACGCGGCCTCGCTGGCCGCCCGCCCGATGATGTAGGCCATGACCGTGTTCAGCGCCCGGTCGGCGGCCTTCAGGGAGAAGCCGCCCGCCTCGAACACCGCGAGCGTGCCCTCCGACATGCGCAGCACGTTCGGTCCCAGGTAGGCCACTCCGGCCTCGCCGAGCACGGATCCGATCCAGGGATGGCGCAGCAGTCCCGCCCGGACGTTCCGGGCGAACCCCGCGATGTCCGCCCGCCAGTCCTCCCCCGGCGCCGGCGGCTCGATCTCGCCGTAGACCTCGTCCACGACCAGTTCGAGCAGTTCCTCCTTGCTGGCCACGTGCGTGTACATGGAGGTGGCCCCCGCATTGAGCCGGGTGCCGAGCTTGCGCATGCTCAGGGCGTCGATGCCCTCGGCGTCCAGCAGGTCCAGCGCGGCGGCGACGATCTGCTCGCGGCTCAGCGCCGGCTGCTCCCGCCGCTGGGGTCGCGGACGGGTCCACACCGACAGTTCCTTCTCGCCGGACATGCCTTCTCCTCGCCTCGCGCACTCCCTTCCGCACAGTGTACGGCTTGCGCACACCAATCGCTCTCCGTACAGTGTGCGGAGCCCGAACACTGTACGGAGGTAGTCATGGCATCCCCCTTCCCCACTGACCGGTGGCAGGCCAGGCTCGACGAGCTGCGCGCCGCCCACCACGTGCCCGGAGCCACGCTGGCGGTGCTGACCGGCGGCACCGTCCACGAGCTGGCCAGCGGGCTGCTGCACCGCGGCACCGGCGTGCGCGCCACACCCGACTCGGTGTTCCTGGCCGGTTCGCTGGCCAAGGTGTACACCGCCACCCTCGTGACGCAGCTGGCCGCCGAAGGTGAGCTGGACCTGGACGCGCCCGTGGCCGGCGTGCTGCCCGAGTTCGGCACCCCCGACCCGGACGCCACCGCGACGATCACGATCAGGCAGTTGCTCTCGCACACCGGCGGCATGACCAACGACTTCATGTACGACTCGGGACGGGGCGACGACTGCCTGGCCAAGTACGTCCGGGCGTTGCGCGAGGTGCCGCTCGACTGCCCGCCCGGCATGGTGCTGTCCTATGGCAGCTCCGGCTACGTGGTGCTGGGCCGGCTGGTCGAGGTGCTGACCGGCCGGACCTGGGACCAGGCGCTGAGGGAGCGAGTGTTCGAGCCGCTGGGCCTGGAGCACTCGATGACGCTGCCGGAGGAGGCGCTGCGCTTCCGCACCGCGATGGGCCACATGGGCGAGCCCGGCCGGGAGCCAGAACCGGCGCCGATCTGGGACATGATGCCGCGCTCGGCGGGGCCGTACGGGAGGGTGATCGTCTCGGCGGGGGACGTCGTGCGCTTCGCCAAGATGCACCTGGACGGCGGGCTCGCCCCCGGCGGGGCCCGCGTGCTGCCCGCCGACGCGGTCGCCGCGATGCGGCGGCGCGAGGCCGACAGCCTGGACAAGTGGAGCGTCTCGGCCGACGGCTGGGGCCTCGGCTGGACCCTGCACGACTGGAACGGGGTCCCCGGCTTCGGCCATGACGGCAGCGCCGTCTCCCAGTTCTCCTTCCTGCGCGTGCTGCCCGGCGCGGGCGTGGCCGTCGCGCTGCTGGCCAACGGCGGTGCGGCCGGCCGCCTGTACGCCGACCTGTTCCGGGAACTGCTCGGCGAACTGGCCGGGGTGCACATGCCGCCGTCCTTCGCCCCGCCGGCGAACCCGCCGGAGGTGGACCTGACGCCGCTGGCAGGAACGTACCCGCGGGCCGGGGTCGTCACGACCATCAGCCGGGGCGCGGACGGCGGCGGGCGCCTGCGCTACGAGTTCGTCGATGAGATGCGGCACTTCTCCCCGCCGCTGGAGGCCGATCTGGTGCCGGTGTCGCGGACGGCGACCGCCACGGTGTTCGCCGCGGCGGGCATGCCGGTCGGGGAGGAGTTCTGGCCGGTGGTCTGCGCCACGCTGCCGGACGGCAGGCGGTACGTGCAGGTCGGCATGCGCGTCGCCGTCAAAGCGCCTTAGTTCGGCTTGGGCATCTGCTGGGTCGCGCAGTGGATGCCGCCGCCGCCCTCGCCGAGGGTGTCGACGGGCACCTGGACCACCTCGCGCCCGGGATAGAGGTCACGGACGATGGCGGCGGCGTCCTTGTCGGCCTTCTTGTCGCCGAAGCGGGGCAGGATGACGCCGTCGTTGACCACGTAGTAGTTGACGTACGTGGCGAGGAAGCCCTCGCCGCGGCGGCCGATGTCGACCGGCTCGGGCAGCTCGACGAGCTCCAGCCGCCTGCCGCGCGCGTCGACGGCCGTGTCGAGCACCTTGCGCGCCTGGTCGTAGGCGCCGGTCCAGACGTCCTGGGGAGCGTCGTCCGGCGGGGTGCTGATCACCACGACGCCGGGCTCGGAGAACCGGGCCAGGGCGTCGATGTGGTAGTCGGTGATGTCCTTGCCCTTGACGCCCTTCACCCAGATGAAGGTGGTCGCGCCGACGGTCCGCGTCAGCGCGCTTTCGATGTCGGCCCGGCTCTTGCCGGGGTTGCGGTTGTCGTTGATCAGTGAGCTCTCCGTGGCCATCAGCGTGCCCGCGCCGTCGACCTCGATCGAGCCGCCCTCCCCGACGATCGGCGCCTGGATCCTGGTGACGCGCTCCCTGGCCAGGATCTGCCGGGCGACGTCCTTGTCGCGTGAGTGCTTCTGCTTGCGGCCCCAGCCGTTGAAGTTGAAGTCGACGCCGGCGATGTCCTTGCCGCGCAGCACGAAGGTGGGGCCGGTGTCGCGCATCCACAGGTCGTCGACCGGGATCGGCACGACCTCGACCTGTGAACCGCAGGCGCGCTGCGCGGCCTTGACGTCGCCGGGGTTGGCCAGGAGCACCACCGGCTCGAAGGCGGCGATCGCACGGGCGATGCCGGCGATGTCGTCGCGCACGCCCGCGGTGTCGGACTTCCAGATGAGCTCGGTCGGCCACGACATGAACGTCTTCTGGTGCGGATGCGTCTCCTCCGGCATCAGCCATCCGGCGGCCTTCGGTGTGGGCCCCTGCTTCGCCGCCCCGGACCCCGTCACGGACGCGCCGCAGGCGCTCAGCGCGCCCCCCATAGCCGCAAACATCGCTGTTTGTAGCGTCTGACGTCGAGAAATACGCATCACAGTCCCCCTGACTGAAATTTTGGTTAGGATGCAGCCTAGCCGGGCGGCCGGGGTACCGACGCCAGCAGGAGCCGGGTGTAGGCGTGTCGTGGATCGGCCAGCACGGACGCCGTCGTACCGCGTTCGACGACCTCCCCCCGCCGCATGACCACCAGATGGTCGGTGACCTGACTCACCACGCCGAGATCATGGGTGATGAACAGGAACGCGGTGCCGGTCCGCTCACGCAGGTCGGCCAGGAGGTTGAGGATCTGCGCCTGGACGCAGACGTCGAGGGCGGCGACCGCCTCGTCCAGGACGAGGACGGCCGGTTCGACCGCGAGCGCGCGGGCGATGGCCACCCGCTGGCGCTGGCCGCCCGACAGGTGGCGCGGCAGCGCGTCCGCCTCCCGCTCCCCCAGACCCACCTGGTCGAGCAACTCGGCGATCCGCCGCGCGTGGTCGAGGCCGGGGAAGTGCAGCTTCAGGGTCTCCCGCAGCACCGTCCTGGCGCTGAGCCGAGGGTCCAGCGACAGGAACGGGTCCTGGAAGACGATCTGCGCCTCGCGGGCCAGGCGCAGCCGTCCGGCACGGCCGCGCCGCCGGACGGAGCGGTCGTGCCCGCCCACGGTGACGCGTCCGGCGTCGGGGCGCTCCAGGCCGAGGACGATGCGGGCGGTGGTGGTCTTGCCCGACCCCGACTCGCCGACGACGCCGAGCGAGCCGCCTTCGGCCAGCGTGAAGCTGACGTCGCGGACCGCCTGGACGCTTCCGTAGGACTTGGACAGCCCGTCGACTTCAAGCACGCTCTCCCCCTGGGATGCCGTGGTGGCAGGCGACCTGGGCGATCAGCTCGGGTGGATCGGTGCGGCACACGGCCGTCGCCAGCGGGCAGCGCGGGGCGAAGGCGCAGCCGATGAGCTCGGTCCGCGGATCGGGCGGCTGCCCGGGAATGGTGGCCAGCCGTGCCCGCGGCGCCTCCACCCGCGGGGTGGCCGCGAGCAGGGCCGCTGTGTACGGGTGGCGCGGGCGGGAGAACACCGTTCCCGCCGGCCCGCTCTCCGCGATCCGGCCCGCGTACATGACGTGGACACGGTCGGCGATGGCCGCGGCGAGCTCCAGATCGTGGGTGACGAACAACAGCCCGGTCCCGTACCGCCGCCGCACCTCGGCCAGCAGGGCCACGATCTCGGCCTGGGTGGTGATGTCGAGCGCGGTGGTCGGCTCGTCGCACAGCAGCAGCTTCGGATCGCCCATCAGCGCCCCGGCGATCATGACGCGCTGCAGCATGCCGCCCGACAGCTCGTGCGGGTACTGCCGCAGCACCCGTGCTTCCAGACCGACGGCGGCCACCAGCTCGCGGGCGCGATCCCGCGATCCGGGCCGCCCCTCGACCAGGAAGTCACCGATCCTGCGCAGCGGGTTGATGCCCGCCCGCGGGTCCTGAAAGATCATCGCGACGGTACGGCGGCGCAGCTCCCGAAGCCGGGCAGGGGTCAGCGTGAGCACGTCCTGCCCCGCGACCTCCACGCCGCCCTCGACCTCGGCTCCGTCGGGAAGCAGCCCGAGCACGGCCCGCGAGGTGAGGCTCTTGCCCGAGCCGGACTCCCCGACCAGCGCCACGGTCTCGCCCTCGCCCACGGTCAGCTCGACGCCGTCGAGGACGGGCCGCGGCGTGCCGGGCAACCACATCCGCAGGCCGGTGACGCGCAGCACGCTCATGCCCGCCTCCGTGACACGCGGTCGGCCCAGTGCTCGGCGACGACGTTGAACGCCACCACGGTGAGCACGATCGCCGCGCACGGCAGGATGGCCGACAGGGGGTGGCCCTGGAGCAGGGCGGACTGGCCGTCGTTGATCATCGATCCCCAGGTGGGTGTGAGGGGCGGTACGCCCAGGCCCAGGTAGGACAGGGCGGACAGGTCCAGCAGGGCGTAGCCGAAGTTGACCGAGGACTGGGCGAGCACCACGGGCGCGATGTTGGGGATCAGGTGGCGCGCGCAGATGGACAGGCCGGAGAAGCCCTGCACCCGGTAGGCGGCCAGGTAGGGGCGCCGGCGTTCGGAGAGGGTGAGGTCGCGGGCCAGGCGGCTGACGTACGGCAGGTAGGCCAGGGAGAGGGCGATGACCGGGGCGGCCAGGCCGGTGCCGTACAGGGAGACGAAGACGATCGCCACGAGCAGGGCGGGGAAGGCGAGCAGCAGTTCGGCGGCGCGCGACAGCAGCGTGTCGGGCCAGCCGCCGAACCAGCCGGCGGCGACGCCGACCAGAACTCCCGCGACGGTGGAGAACAGGACGACGGCGATCGGTCCCAGCAGCGAGGTGCTCGCGCCGGCGACGAGCCGGGAGAGGGTGTCGCGGCCGGCGGCGTCGGCGCCGAGCGGGTGGGCCGGGGACGGGCCGGTCAGGGCGGCGCCGAGGTCGGTGGCGTTGGGGTCGTGGGGCGTGAGCAGGGGCGCGGCGATCGCGACGAGGACCATCAGCGCGGCGAAGACAAGACAGGTCAGGTAGAGACCGTGCCGCGAGGCACGCGGGCCGCGCAGGATTGCGCCGGCGGCGGTCATACGGCGTCACTCCGTACGCCGAGCCGAACCCGGGGGTCGACCAGCGGGTAGCACAGGTCGACGATCAGGTTCGTCACCGTGAACAGGGCGACCACCAGCAGCGTGATGGCCTGGACGACGGGGAAGTCCTTGACCTGCACGGAGCTTTCCAGCAGCGCGCCGAGCCCGCCGATGCCGAAGGCGGCCTCGACCAGCACGGTGCTGATGACCAGACCGGACAGGGTCAGGCCGCTGACGGTGGCGACGGGGCCGAGCGCGTTGCGCAGGACGTGCCGGCGGATCACCAGGCGTTCGGGCAGGCCGCGGCTGCGGGCGACGGTGACGTGTTCGAGGGCGAGCTGGTCCTTCATGGCACCGCGCGTGACCCGCGCGAGCCAGCCGGTCCAGTACAGGGCCAGCGCCAGGGACGGCAGCGCCAGGTGGTAGATCATGTCGGGCAGCCCGTCGCCGCTGCCGATCGTCGGGAACCAGCCGAGCTGCACGGAGAACACCCACAGCAGGCCGATGGCGGCGACGAACGACGGGGTGCCGAGCGCGACCGAGGTGCCGACGAGCACCGCCGAGTCGGTGGCGGGCCCGCCCACCGCGGCCAGCCGGCCCAGGCCGATGCCGAAGACCACCACCAGCACGGCGGCCATGGTGATGAGCAGCAGCGTGCTCGGCAGCCGGGCCTCGATCAGCCCGAGCACCGGGCTGCGGTACTGCATCGACCGGCCCAGATCGCCGGTGAGCACGCCGCCCGCCCACTTCAGGTACTGCAGGAGGAACGGGTCGTCCAGGTGGTACTGGGCCCGGATCGCCGCGAGCGCCTCCGGGCTGGCCGCCCGGCCGCCGAGCAGGAAGGTCTCCGGGCGGCCAGGGGCCAGGTGGACCGCGCCGAACACCAGGAACGACGCGGTCACCAGCGTCAGCGCCAGCTCCAGCAGGCGCCGCAGCATGAAGCGGGCGATCATCCGGCCGCGCCCACGTCGGCCGCCCACGGGTAGTACATGTAGGCGATGGAGGTCGGGGCGCCGGTGATGCGCCTGCTGAGGTACAGGGACGTGGGCCATTCGGCGACGGGGATCCAGAGCACCTGCTCGGCCTCCTTCCGCCCCAGCCCGGCGGTCAGCGCCGCCCGCTTGACCGGGTCGTACTCGGCGACGGCCTGGTCGACGAGCGCGTCGTAGGCGGGGTCGGCGTAGCCCATGTAGTTCTCGAAGCCGTCGCTGCGGAAGATCGAGTAGCTGGCCAGCGGGTCGGTGATCGACAGGTAGTAGGTGCAGGGGAACAGGTCGACGGCCGCGCGGGCCTTCGGGTCGGAGAACAGCGCGGTGTAGGCGTCGGGCGCGATGGTCTTGAGCTCGACGTCGAGGCCGATCTCGGTGCCCGCCGCCTGTACGGCCGTGGCCAGCAGCGACACGTCGGTGCCGATGGGGCTGGTCGCCACGGTGATCTTCTTGCCGGTGGCGCCGGCCTGCCGGACGAGCTCCCTGGCCGCGGCCACGTCGCGCTTGGCGCCCGGCGGCGCTTGCGTCTGCTTCGGCCAGGCGTCGCGGGGCGCGGGCGCCGCGGCGATCGAGCCGACGCCCTGCAGGCCCGTCTTGACGAAGCCGTCGCGGTCCAGGGCCAGCGACAGCGCCCGCCGTACGCGGACGTCGCTCAGTGTGCCTTCGAGGTTGGTGAAGGCGAGGTTGACCGTGGTCAGGCTCTTGCCGAAGTAGAGCGTGCCCTTGCCGCCCGCGCGCAGGCCGGCGTAGCTGTCGGGGGCGATGAGGTAGCCGCCGTCGACCTCGCCGGTCAGCATCGCGTTGGTCCTGGCGGCCGGGTCGGTGATGAAGCGGAAGGCGACCTGTCCGGCCTTCGCCTTCTTGCCCCAGTAGCCGGGGAAGCGGTCGAGCGCGATCGACTCGCCCTTGCGCCACGGGCCGAGCCGGTAGGGGCCGGTGCAGTCGACGCCGCCGTCCGGGTTGCCGTAGTCGCGGCCCTTGGCCTGGACCGCGCGCGGGTTGACGACCGTTCCCGCGGAGGTGGCCATCCACTGGTTGAACTGGGAGTCCGGCCGCTTCAGCCGTACGGTCACCTCCATCGGGCCGCTCCTGCCGATCGAGGCGACCCGGTCGAAGGACTTGGCCCAGTAGGAGCCCAGGGCGGCGTCCAGGTGGCGGCGCAGGCTGAAGACGACGTCGTCGGCGGTGACCTCGCCGCCGCCGTGGTACTTCACCCCGGGCCGGATGCGGTAGACGAACGTCTTCGCGTCCGGCTGCTTCACCTCCTCGGCCAGGCCGGGCTCCAGGCCGAGCTGCGGGGTCCAGCGCATCAGGCTCTCGCAGATGTTGGACAGGATCATGTTCTGCGGGTAGTCGAAGGCGTAGATGTAGTCGAGCGTCGGCGGCTCGGCGTAGATGGACCAGGTGAAGCCGTCGATCTCGCCCTTGGCGGGCGGCGTCGTGGGCGACAGCGTGAAGCTCGTGCCGGCGGTGGAGTGGGGGGTGGCGGCCCCGCCGCAGGCCACCGCCATGAAGGTGAGGGCCGTGAGTGCTGCGATCCGCATGGGCTCTCCCTGAGGTCAGATCGGGCGGGTCAGCGCGCCGTAGAGCTCCGGCCGCCGGGTGTTGATCAGGCCGAACTCCAGCCAGTCGCGCCGCTGGTCCAGATCGAGGTCGGCGACGAGCACGGCGGGCCGGTCCCGCGGGGCGCGCAGCATCACGCGGCCGTAGGGGTCGGAGATGAACGACGAGCCGTAGAAGGTGATGAGCCCTTCCGCGCCGACCCGGTTGGGCACCACCATGAACAGGGCGTTGGCCAGCCCGTTGGCGGAGATGGCGTGCTCCCACAGGGGCCGGGTGTCGAAGTGCGGCAGTTCCGGCTCCGAGCCGATCGCCGTCGGGTGGACCAGCACCTGGGCGCCCTCCAGCGCGTAGGTCCTGGCCAGCTCGGGGAACCACTCGTCCCAGCAGGTGGGGAAGCCGAACCTGGCGCCGCGGATCTCGGTCACGGGGAAGCCGGTGTCGCCGGGGCGGAAGCACAGGTCCTCGTGGTAGCCGGGGAAGCGCGGGATGTGCAGTTTGCGGGTGCGCGCCAGCAGGGCGCCGTCCGGGTCCACGCAGATCGCGGTGTTGTAGCCGAGGCCGCCGTCGGTGGCCCGCTCGTACAGGGAGGCGTGCACCACGACGCCCAGGTCCGCGGCCAGTTCGGTGGCGAGCGCGGTGGTGGGGCCGCCGGGCAGGTCCTCCATGTGGCGGGCGGCGTCCTGCGCCCGCGTCTTGTCGGCGGCGAAGTAGGGGCTGCGGGTGAGCTCGGGCAGGCAGACCACCTCGGCGCCGAGGCCGGCGGCCAGGCGTACCCCGGTGCGCAGGGCCTCGTCGTGGGCCCGTTCGTCGGGCTGCCAGCGCATCTGGACCAGGCCCACTCGCAGGAGCGTGCCGGGTTCCGTGCCGGGCCGGGCCGGTGAGCCGAGCGGCGAGCCGTAGGAGGTCAGTTCGACGTAGTTCACGAGGCCTGCCCGGCGGCCGGGATCTGCTGGGTGACGCAGTGCACGCCGCCACCGCCGTAGGCGATGACCGGGGTGCGCACGCCGACCACGGTGCGGCCGGGGAAGGCGCCGGCGATGACGGCCAGGGCCTTCTCGTCGGCCTCGGCCCCGGCGACGGGGACGACCACGCCGCCGTTGGCCACGTAGAAGTTCAGGTAGCCGACCTCGATCCGCTCTCCGGCCACCTCGGTGAACGCGCTCTGGGGCAGTTCGACGAGCTCGAACGATCTGCCCGCGGCGTCGGTGGAGGCCTCCAGGACCGCCTTGTTGGCGCGCATGCGGGCGTAGTCGGGGTGCCCGGGGTCGTCGGGGAGCTGGATGAGCACCTTGCCGGGGGCGGTGAACGCGGCGACGCCGTCCACGTGGCCGTCGGTCTCCCGGTCCTCCAGCCCGCCGTACGGCAGCCAGATCACCTTGGTGACGCCCAGCCTGGCCTTGAGCTCGTCCTCGATCTCGGCGCGGGTCAGGCCGGGGTTCCTGTTGGGGTGGAGCAGGCACTGCTCGGTGGTGATCAGCGTGCCTTCGCCGTCGACGGTGATCGCGCCGCCCTCAAGGATCATGCCGGACTCGACGCGGGTGACGCCGAGGCGCTCCAGGAGCAGGGCGGAGATCCTGTCGTCGTGGTCCCAGGGGTGGTGCTTGCCGCCCCAGGAGTTGAAGCGGAAGTCCACGCCGGCGCGGGAGCCGTCCGGGCCGAGCACGAAGATCGGGCCGGAGTCGCGCAGCCACGAGTCGTCGATCGGCAGCTCGACCACCTCGACCGTGTCGCCGCACTGCGCACGCGCCTGTTCTCCCTGGCCGGGCAGCGCCACCATCGTCACCGGCTCGAACCGCGCGACGGCGCGGGCCACCGCCGCGTACTCCTGCCGGGCGGAGGTGAGCACGTCGCCCCACAGTTCCTCCCGGGTCGGCCAGGCCATGAGGCAGCCGTCATGGACGGCCCATTCGGCGGGCATACGCATGATCACTCCTGTCTGAAAATTCAGTCAGCCTTACGGAGTTGCTATAGTGCCCACCGACTGAAGATTCAGTCAAGGTGTCCCCGACCCTGCGACGTGAGGTGAAATGTCGTCCGATCGCCAGCGGCAGATCCTGGAAGCGGCCGTCCGCGTCATCGCCCACAGCGGCGTGCGCGGGCTACGGGTGGAAAAGCTGTCCGCCGAGGCCGGAGTGTCGACCGCGCTGATCTACTACCACTTCGGCGACCGGGCCGGGCTCATGCGCAAGACGCTGGAGTTCGTCAACGAGCGCGCCGGCCGCTACACGCACGAGGCCATGGAGATCGGCAAGGACCCGCGCGAGCAGCTCGAACTGCTCCTGCTCCTCGAACTGCAGGACACCCCCGCGGTCCGGGAGAACAGCGCGGCCTGGGGTGAGCTGCGGGCCAGCGCGGTCTTCAACCCCGACCTGCGCGAGCCGCTCAGCACCTCCACGCGCGGCTGGGTCGACGACCTCGCCGCCATGATCAGGCAGGCTCAGGCGGCCGGGCTGGCCGCCGCGCGGGCCGACCCGCTCGACGTGGCGGAACGGCTGACCGCCCTGGTCGAAGGCGTGAGCGAACGCTGGCTCAGCGGATCGATGACCCTGGAGCGCGCCCGCGAGCTGGTGGGGGGCGCCGTCATCGCGGAGCTCGGGGAAGCGTCGAGTCACGTTCGACCAGACGGGTCGGCAGGGCCCGCGTGACGGGGGCCGCGGCCCTGCCCTCCAGGAGGTCGGCGAGGAGCTCGGCTCCGTACCGGCCCATGAGGCGCGGGTTCAGGTCGATGGCCGTGATCGGCGGCTTGGCGCTCCAGAGGGAGGAGTGGTCGACGCACGAGGCGATGAGCATGTCTTCGGGTACCCGGATGCCGTGCCGTTCCGCCGCCTGGAGGATGCCGAGCGCGCCGCCCTCGGGCGCGCTGACGACGGCGTCGATCTCCGGGTGATCGTTCAGTAGCCGGTCGGCGGCCTGGTACCGGGACTCCGCCGAGTCGACGAAGGGAGTCTGGCTGATGAGCGGAGGCTGACCGCGCGCGGCGCACCAGTCGAGGTAGGCGGCGTGCACGTCGCTGCCGAACGCGGTGTCGCCCGCCAGGCCGAGCAGCCCGATCGTCGTGGCGCCCCGCCGCGCGAGGTGGCCGAGCAGTTCGTGAACGGCGGCGCGGTTGTCGGCCGTCACCAC
This sequence comes from Nonomuraea sp. NPDC050540, assembly GCF_044457485.1. Lineage (NCBI taxonomy): Bacteria > Bacillati > Actinomycetota > Actinomycetes > Streptosporangiales > Streptosporangiaceae > Nonomuraea > Nonomuraea sp. NPDC050540. The sequence continues at coordinate 635,291 of NZ_JBITHA010000005.1, read as the reverse complement.
GCCGGCGAACCTGACCGGCGAGCCCAGGTCGCGCTCGCAGCTCACGATGGGCACGTCGAGCCCGGCCAGCGTGTCGAGCACGGGATCGGTGAGCATGGGGTCGACGACGATGAGGCCGTCCAGGAGATCGGCGGAGATCTTCTGCCGGGCGTCGGGCCTGATGGGCATCAGGGTCAGCGTGAGGTCACGGGCGAAGGCCGCGTCGGCGGCGCCGAGCGCGACGTTCATGTAGTAGTCGAGGCCGGAGGCCCGGTCGGGCAGGTACAGCCCGATGGCGCCGGTACGGCCCTGGCGCAGGCGGCGCGCGTTCGGGCTGGCGTGGTAACCGAGGCCGGCGGCCACGGCCACGACGCGGTCCCTGGTGGCGGCGGGCAGGCGGCCCTTGCCGTTGAGCGCGTCGGAGACGGTGGTGATCGAGACGGCGGCCGCCTTGGCCACGTCGCGGATCGTCACTCGCTTCGGCCTGCCCATGGTCGGAAATCTACCGCCTGGCCGGGACCCGAAAACTGAAAAAACGTTTCTGCAACGGCTCTTGAAGAAACGTTTTTTCGCGCACACACTGTGGCCTCTAGGCACCGGCGCCGCCCCAAGGAGGCCTCATGACGCAGGCGGAACACCCGGCCATCGAGCGGCATTCGATCGACTGGATCCCCCTCTCGGAACGCCACGGCCGGCTGTCGAGCCTCGGCGCCATCTGGTTCGTCGGCAGCCTCAACCTCACCGGCTTCGCCACCGGCGTGGTCACCCTGTCCATGGGCGCCACGCTCGTCTGGACCGTCGTCGCCACCGTGCTCGGCTCCCTGTTCGGCACGTTCTTCATGGCCTTCCACTCGGCGCAGGGCCCGCAGCTCGGCCTGCCGCAGCTCGTGCAGTCCAGGCCGCAGTTCGGGTACGTGGGCGCGGCCCTCACCGTCTGGGTGTTCGCGCTGGTCAACTACATCGGCTACAACACCTCCGACGCCCTGCTGGCCGGGGACGCGATGCACTCGCTGTTCGGCCTGCCGGACTGGCTCGGGTACGTGCTCGCCGCCGCGGTCGCCACCGTGATCGCGCTGCTCGGCCACGACTGGATCCACGCCGTCAACCGGTGGCTGACCTGGCCGTTCGTCGCCGTCATGGCCGCCATCACGGTCGCCGCGCTGCTCACCGGCGGCATCCCCGGCTCGGCATGGGAGGCGGGGCCGTTCGAGCCGACGACGTTCATGCTGGTCTTCGTCTTCGTGGCCGGGTTCCAGCTCGGCTGGGCGCCGTACGTCTCGGACTACTCCCGCTACCTGCGTCCCGATATTTCGGTACGTCGCACGTTCTGGTGGACGTACCTGCCGAGCGCGCTGTCCGGCATCTGGGTGTTCGTCCTGGGGGCGGCGGTCTCGGCCGCGGCGCCGAAGGGCGCCACGCCGGTGGCCGCGCTACGGCTGGCCGCCGACCGCCTGTTCTCCGGATTCGGCGCCGTCGCGGTCGGCGTCCTGCTCATCGGCCTGCTGTCGATCATGGCCATCAACCAGTACGGCGGCAGCCTCACCATGATCTCCATAGCCGACTCCTTCCGCCCGGTCAGGCCCACCCGCGAGATCCGGGTCGTGACGATCGGCATCATGCTCGTCAGCGTCGGCTCGATCGCCTCGTTCGTCGGCATCGACCAGTTCGCCTGGTTCTACGCCAACGTCGTGGTCCTCCTGACGTATCTGTTCATCCCGTGGACCGCCATCAACCTCGTGGACTACTTCTTCGTCCGCCGCGGCCGCTACGTGATCGCGGAGATCTTCAACCGCGACGGCATCTACGGGCGGTGGGCGTGGCGGGGCAACCTCGCCTACGTGATCGGCCTGGCCGCCATGACGCCCTTCATGGTCGTGGCGGGCCTGTACACCGGCCCCGTCGCCGCGCTCCTCGGCGGCGTCGACTACTCCCTGTTCGTCGGCCTGCCCGTCGCGGGCGGCTGCTATCTGCTCTTCGCGCGCAGCCTCGACCTGGCCACGGAGCGTGAAGAGGTCCACTGAGAAAGGAGTCACCCATGTCCGAGATCAGCAGACGTTCGATGCTGGCCCGTACGGGTCTCGCCGCGGCGGGTCTGGCGGCGGCGCAGGCGCTCGGCGACGCCCCGGCCGCCTCCGCGGCGTCGGCCGCCGCCTGGCGGGTGCCCGGCGAGGAGACGGCGCACATCCGGACCTGGATGTCCTGGCCGTCGAGCACCACCATCTGGGGCAACCTCCTGTCCAGGATCCAGGCCGACATCGCCAAGCTCGCCAAGGAGATCGCCCGGCACGAACCGGTCACCATGTGTGCCAGCGGCTCCACGAACGCGGCGCGGGCCCGGACGCAGTGCGGCTCCACCGTCACGGTGATCAGCTCGGTCCCGGTCTCCGACTGCTGGATACGCGACACGGGCCCCATGTTCCGCGTCGACGGAGCCGGCGGCCGCGACACCATCGGCCTGAACTTCAACGCCTGGGGCGAGAACGCCACCCGATTCCTCGGCATCCCCGCCTCCGCCTACAACAACGACCGGCGTCTGGCGCAGAATCTGGCCGCGCACATCGGCCTGCCGTTCACCAGGGCCGGGGTGGTGGGTGAAGGCGGCGGGATCGAGTACGACGGCGACGGCACACTCATGGCGACGGAGAGCTGCTGGGTCAACTCCAACCGCAACCCCGGCAAGTCCAGAAGCCAGATCGAGGCGGAACTCCTGGCCCGCTTCGGCGCGACCAAGATGATCTGGCTGCCCGGCGTGCGGGGCCAGGACGTGACCGACGGCCACGTCGACGGCACCGCCCGCTACATCGGGCCGGGCGTCGTGATGGTCCAACTGGCCGGCGACGTACGCCCCGACGTGTGGACCGCCAACGCCCAGGCCATCCACGACGTCCTGGTGAACGCCACCGACGCCAGGGGACGCAGGCTCCGGGTCCTGACCATCGAGGGCCCCGACACGCTCCCCCGCATCCCGTCCGGCCAGCGGGACGAATTCCTCAGCTCCTACATGAACTGGACCTTGACCAACCAGGCGGTCGTCACCGCCCAGTTCGGCGACACCGCGAAGGACACGGCCGCCAGGAACGCGATCGCCGCGGCCTTCGGCAAGCCGGTGGTCATGCTCAACCTGGACAACCTCTACGGAAACGGCGGTGGCGGCGCGCACTGCGTCACCATGCAGGAACCCACCCCCTGACCCGGCCTTCGGGCGGGCACCCCCCAGGCTGCCCGCCCGTGCCGGTGGGCTCTGCCCGCTCCGTGCCCTATGGTGGATCTTGAGTGCGGGACCAGAAGACCACGACCGGAAGGCGGAATCCGGATATGCCAGACGCTCCACAGAACCGGCCCGCCCCGATGGATCTGCAGACCCACCGGCCGCACTCGGCGCGCGTCTACGACTACATCATGGGCGGCAAGGACAACTTCGCCGCCGACCGGGACACCGCGTCCAAGGTGCTGACCAACTGGCCGGGGCTGCGTACCTCGATGCTCGCCAACCGCGCCTGCATGCACCGGATGGCCCGTTACCTGGCCGACGCGGGCGTCCAGCAGTTCGTCGACATCGGCACCGGCATCCCGTCCTCCCCGAACCTGCACGAGGTCGTCCAGGAGAGCGCGCCCGAGGCGCGGATCGTCTATGTCGACAACGACCTCATCGTGCTGACCCACGCGAGAGCCCTGCTGGCGGGTACTCCCGAGGGCCGCATCGCCTACATCCAGGCCGACATGCGCTCCCCCGAGGCGCTCCTCGGCGACCCCACCCTGCACGAGGTGATCGACCTCACCCGCCCGGTGGCCCTGACGGTGATCGCCATGCTCCAGTTCGTGGAGGACGCCCAGGGCCTGGTGGAGGCCCTGATCGCCCCGCTTCCCGCCGGCAGCTACCTGGCCGTCACCATCCCCACCGCCGACCTGGCTCCGGAGTCCGAGCAACTGGCCCGCGAGTACACCAGCAGCGGCATCCCCATGTACCTGCGCACCCGCGCCGAGGTGGAACGCCTGTTCACCGGCCTCGACCTCCTGGACCCGGGCGTCGTCCCGATGCCTCGCTGGCGCCCGGCCCCGGGTGACCGGCCTCTCCCGGACACCGCCACCAACATGTACGCCGCGGTGGGCCGCAAGCCATAGCTACACCGCGTCGTCGACGACCGCGACGGCGTCGACTTCGAGCAGGTACTCCGGCCTGGACAGCGCGGCGACCCCCACCAGCGTGTCCGCCGGCTTGTGGTCGCCGAACAGCGCGACCCTGCCCTCCTCGATCTGCGCGAGGTGCTCACGCCGGTACCCGGCGACGAAGATCGTCAGCTTCGTCACCTGGTCGGGGCGGGCGCCCGCGGCGGCGAGCGCGTGCCCGATGTTGGCGAACACCTGGCGCGCCTGGGCCGTCATGTCCCCGGGCCCGACGAGATCGCCCGCCCCGTCCTCGGCCACCTGACCGGCTATGAAGACCATCCGCGTGCCGGTGGCGACGACGACGTGGCTGTAGGTCTCCGGCGGGTCCAGTTCGCCGGGATTGATGGACTCCAATGCCATGGGGGCACCCTCTCCATAGGAAGCGCCGGCGGGGTCACGGGCGGCGGCCGGCGTAGTGGTGGATGATCAGGGCCGCGATGAAGCCGATGCAGACGATTCCGGCGATCAGGCCCGCGACCTGGGCTGGACCGCCGATGGAGCCGCCGATGGTGTTGATGGCCGCGAACACGAGGAAGCCGATCCACAGGAGCACACGGCGGCGCGGGTCGTTCATGCCGGCCAGTCTAGAAAGCTCCGTCCGGCCCGGAGAATGCCGCAGCCTGCCGGGCCGGTGGTAGTGCAGGGGGGAAGGGACGTCACAGGGCCTCCACCCCCGGCAGAACCGTGGCGCGGAAGGCGGCGTCGAGCTCGGCGGGTGTGGCGGTGATCTCCTCGTCCACCCACCTGCGCAACAACGTCATGAACGCCCCCGCCACACAGCTCACCACCAGCTCGGACACCTCCCCCGTCCTGGCCTCCAGCTCCGCGCGGATCATCCGGCCCAGCATCTTCTCGCCCCGCGCCACCACCACCCCGCCGCCGCGCCTGCCGAGCAGCGCCTTCACCAGCCGCCGCTGCTCGTGCACGTGCTCGAACATCGGCAGGCTGAAGGCGAACAACGGCCCGTCAGCGCCCGGCTCGGCACGCAGGAAGGTCAGCGCCTCCAGATTGCTGAACAGCACGTCCTGCTTGTCGGTGAAGTGCGCGTAGAACGTGGAGCGGCCCACGTCGGCCCGGTCGATGATGTCGGTGACCGTCACCGCGTCGTACCCCTTCTCCAGCGTCAGTTCCACCAGCGCCCCCTGGATGGCCTGCCGCGTGCGCCGTACCCTCCGGTCCAAAGTCCCTCCTTGTGTTCAGTACGGCACAGCCGGGCAGAACTGTTTGTTGCCCCGGCAACACCGACAGACAGACTATTCATTACAGAACACTCTGTTCGACATCGGAGGCGATGATGGGCTTGGGTAAGCTTCTGCACCGGCACGAAGAGCACGCCGACCACGGCGGCACGATCGACCGTCCGCGGGCCTACGGCATCGGCGCCACCCTAGGATTCCTGGGCCGGCGCCGCGAGGTCTTCACCCGCCTGGCCACCAGGTCCGGGGTGCGGACCGGCGACCGGGTCCTCGACGTGGGCTGCGGCACCGGCTACCTGACCAGGATCGTCGCCCCGATCGCGGCCGAGGTCACCGGCGTGGACCCCTCGCCGCCCATGGTGGAACACGCCCGCTCGCGCGCCCCGCGCAACTGCGCCTACCTGGTGGGCGAGGCGCAGGCGCTGGCCCTGCCTGACGACTCGTTCGACGTGGTCATGTCCACGCTCGCCGTCCACCACATCCCGGCCGATCTGCGCGGCGCCGCCGTACGGGAGATGTTCCGGGTGCTGCGTCCCGGCGGACGGCTGCTCATCGCCGAGTTCCGGCCGCCGACCGGACGGCTGGCCGGGCGGCTCACGCAACTGCTCACCGGGCCCGCCATGCGCCACAGTCCGCGCGACCTCCTCGGCGACCTGATCCCCGGCGCGGGCTTCCAGGTCGAGGGGGAAGGCGAACTCAGCCCGATGATCTACTACGTCACCGCGGCGCGCCCCAAATAGGGTCAGGGCCCGGCAGCTGGGCGATCCGCCGCCCGCCGACCCCGCACCCGCACCTTTCTCGATCGCGCCGACAGGGCCACGTTCACGAGCGGGGGTTCTCCAGGCGGGCCACGGCCTCGACCATTTGGGGGAAGGTGTCGATGAACGCGTCGACGCGATGGGCGGCGAAGTCGGCGCGCCGCCTGACGCCGCTTTGCATGCAGGCGATGAAGCGCAGGCCGGCGCCGTTGGCGGCGTGGGCGTCGCCGGGTGAGTCGCCGACGTACAGGCAGTGGTGGGGGTCGAGCCCGGTGGCGGCGAGGAGTTCGTCGAAGGCGCGGGCGTCGGGTTTGCCGTAGCGCATGTTGCCCGCGTGGTAGACGGCGGCGAGGCGGCCCGTCAGCGCGTGGTCCGGGGCCAGCAGGTGCTCCACCTCGGCTTCCGTGCGTGAGGTCAGGAGCATGAGGCTGCGGCCCGCGGCGGCGAGCGCGTCGAGGGCCTGGAGGTTCTCCTGTGCCACGACGTCCAGCCGCCCGGCCGCCACATACCGCCGGAGCACGGCCGGGTACGCGGCGGCGAAGGCCTCGACGTCGATGCCGGGCGAGCGCAGCGGCATCGCCTCCAGCAGCGGCTGCCCCCACGTGGACAGGTGCACGTCCCGGGACATCGGCTCACGGCCGATACACGCCAGGACCTCGTTCTCGAGCTCGAAGCACGCCGCCTCGGTGAGGCAGAGCGTGTCGTCCACATCGATCACCACGGCGCGGATCATCCCGTAAGGATACGGAAGCCGGGCAACAGCCTTACGCCTCGCGGACCTGGGCGTCATCGGGCAGGCGGCCGGGGTCGTTCGCCGCGACCGACATCGACGACATCGTCATCCTGGCCCTGTTCTTCGCCCAGAGCAGCGGGCGGAAGGCCGCGGCGCGCATCGTGGCCGGGCGGTACCTGGGCTTTCTCGGGATCCTGGTCGTGGCGGGGGCGGCCGCGTTCGCCACCCGGCCGCTGATCGCCAGGACCCTCAGCCGGTGGGGGTACATCGTGCCGCCGATCGTCCTGATCGGCATCGGCCTGCTGATCCTCGTCGAGGCGGCGCCTTTTGATCCAGATATTGACGACCTGGCGGGCAGGGGTTAACGTCGCATGTAATTAAAAGGAAACTTTCCTAAGAGTTTCTGAGCCTCTCTTCATCCCACCCCCCAAGCACCGGATGTCGGAGCAGTATGAAGCATCGCAAAACACTCGCAGTCCTGGCGGCCTTACTCTTGCCACTCGGCGCAGCGGTGGTCGCCCCGCCCATGGCCTTCAGTGCCAGCAGCACCCAGGTCGCCTTCGCCGACTGGGCCCCGTGGACCGCGTACACCGCGGGCACCCGGGTCACCTACAACGGCGTCGAGTACGAATGCCGCCAGAGCCACACCTCCCAGCCCGGCTGGGAGCCGCCCAACGTCGCGGCCCTGTGGAAGACCACCGGCGGCGGTGGCACCGACACGCAGGCGCCCACCGTGCCGGGCAACGCCCGTTCGACCGGCGTCACCGCCAGCAGCGTCTCCCTCGCCTGGAACGCCTCGACCGACAACGTCGGCGTCACCGGCTACGAGATCTACCGGGGCGGCACCCTGGTCACCACCGTGACCGGAACCACCCACACCGACAGCGGACTCACCGCCAGCACCAGCTACACCTACACCATCCGCGCCCGCGACGCCGCGGGCAACCGCTCGGCCAACAGCGCCACGGTCACGGCCACCACCTCGGGCGGCGGCGGCGACACGCAGGCACCGACGGTGCCGGGCAACGCCCGCTCGACCGGCGTCACCGCCAGCAGCGTCTCCCTCGCCTGGAACGCCTCGACCGACAACGTCGGCGTCACCGGCTACGAGATCTACCGGGGCGGCACCCTGGTCACCACCGTGACCGGAACCACCCACACCGACAGCGGACTCACCGCCAGCACCAGCTACACCTACACCATCCGCGCCCGCGACGCGGCGGGCAACCGCTCGGCCGACAGCGCGCCGGTCACCGCGACCACCTCGGGCGGCGGCGGCGACACGCAGGCACCCACCGTGCCGGGCAACCTCCGCTCCACCGGCGTCACCTCCAACAGCGTCTCCCTCGCCTGGAACGCCTCCACGGACAACGTCGGCGTCACCGGCTACGAGATCTACCGGGGCGGCACCCTGGTCACCACCGTGACCGGAACCACCCACACCGACACCGGGCTCAGCTCGAACACCGCCTACACCTACACCGTCCGGGCCCGCGACGCGGCGGGCAACCGCTCGGCCGACAGCAACTCGGCCTCCGCCACCACCTCGGACGGCCCCGGCGGCGGCGGTAACAAGGTGCTCGGCTACTTCGTCCAGTGGGGCGTCTACCAGCGCGGCTACCACGTCAAGAACATCGACACCAGCGGCTCGGCCGCCAAGATGACCCACATCAACTACGCGTTCGCCAACACCACGGGCGGCCGCTGCACCATCGGCGACTCCTTCGCCGACTACGAGAAGTCCTACTCGGCGGCCGAGAGCGTCGACGGCGTCGCCGACACCTGGGACCAGCCGCTGCGCGGTAACTTCAACCAGCTGCGCAAGCTGAAGAAGAAGTACCCGAACCTCAAGATCCTCTTCTCCATCGGCGGCTGGACCTGGTCCGGCGGCTTCACCCAGGCCGCGGCCAACCCCACCGCCTTCGCCGAGTCCTGCTACCAGATGGTCGAGGACCCCCGCTGGGCCGACGTCTTCGACGGCATCGACATCGACTGGGAGTACCCCAACGCCTGCGGCCTGACCTGTGACACCAGCGGCTTCGCCTCCTTCAAGAACGTCATGCAGGCCGTACGCGCCCGCTTCGGCCAGAACAACCTGGTCACCGCGGCCATCACCGCCGACGGCACCAACGGCGGCAAGATCGACGCGGCCGACTACGGCGGCGCCGCGCAGTACGTCGACTGGTACAACGTCATGACCTACGACTTCTTCGGCGCCTGGGCCGCGCAGGGCCCGACCGCCCCGCACTCGCCTCTCACCTCCTACACCGGCATCCCGATCGCGGGCTTCTACTCCGACAACGCCATCCAGAAGCTCAAGAGCAAGAACATCCCGGCGAGCAAGCTGCTCCTCGGCATCGGCTTCTACGGCCGAGGCTGGACCGGCGTCACCCAGGCCACACCTGGCGGAACCGCCACCGGCCCGGCGCCAGGCACCTACGAGCCGGGCAACGAGGACTACAAGGTCCTCAAGACCCGCTGTCCCTCCACCGGCACCGTCGCGGGCACGGCCTACGCCTTCTGCGGCAACCAGTGGTGGAGCTACGACACGCCGGCCACCATCGGCGGCAAGATGACCTACTCGAAGAACCAGGGCCTCGGTGGCGCGTTCTTCTGGGAGCTCAGCGGCGACACCAGCAACGGTGAACTGATCACCGCGCTCAAGAACGGTCTCGGCTGACCGTCTGACCGTTGAGGGCCGGTCCCGAAAGGGGCCGGCCCTCTCGTCCTGTCCAGGGTGCTCAGCCGCCCAGCCGGTAGACGTGGTCAGGGGTGACGACGCCGGTGACCGCCCGGCCGAGGACCGTGCTGGGTTCCTGGCCCTCGTAGGAGATGTCGGTGTTGAGCAGCATGACCAGCGTCGCCTGGTAGGCGGGCAGGTAGAGGGTCAAGGCCTGGTAGCCGGGCAGCGAGCCGTTGTGCCCGATCCAGCCCTCCACGTTGAAGATGCCGAGCCCGTAGCCGGTGCCGGAGATCTGCGTCGTTCCCGTCTTGAGGCGCTCGGCCTGCGTACGCGGAGTCAGCAGCGTGCCGGTGGCCAGGATCCTCGCCCACTTCCGCTGGTCCTCCAGGTCCGAGATCATGGCGCCCGCCGCCCAGCCCCAGGAGGGGTTCCAGCCGGTGGCGTCCTCGACCGCGCCCGACGCGGTCTGGTTGGTGTAGCCGTGGGGGTGCGGGCTCGGAAAGGCGGCGCCGGTCGGGAAGAGCGTCCGGTTCAGCCCCTCGGGCTTCAGGATGTTGGCGCTGACGAACTCGTGCAGCGGCCGCCCGCCGAGCTTCTCCACGACCAGCCCCAGCAGGATGAGGTTGGTGTTGCAGTAGGAGAACTCGGCGCCCGGCTCGAACAGCACGGGATGCTTGAAGGAGTAGGCCAGGAGCTCCTGCGGCGTGAAGGAGCGGGTGGGGTCGCCGGTGAGCGCCTTGAAGAACCCCTCGTCCTCGCTGTAGTTGAACAGCCCGCTGCGCATGCCGGCGAGCTGGCGCAGCGTGATGCGCTCGCCGTTCGGGACGCCCTCGACGTAGGTGGCGATCGGGTCGTCCAGGCCGGCCTTGCCCCGGTCGACGAGCTGGAGCAGCGCGGTCACGGTGAACGTCTTGGTGACGCTGCCGATCCGCGAGTACACGCCGGGCGTCATCGCGGCGCCGGTCGCCTTGTCGGCGACGCCGAAGGCCCGCACGTACGAGCCCTTGCCGGGCGCCGACAGGCCGACGACCACGCCGGGCACGCCCGCTTCACGCATGGTCTTCTGGACGACGGAGTCCAGGCGGGCGGCCACCGCCGGGGTCAGCTCGGGAAACTCCCGCGCGGCGACCGTGGCCCCGGCAGGCGTGTGCAGGGCCAGCAGCCCGGTCAGGGCCACCAGCACGCGCATTCGTGAGCACCTCATGGATGAGCCTCCCCCCGAACCCTCCTACCAGCGTAGACGTCCGCCGATCCGGAACTGTGACGACCTCGCCACTAGCCGCGACCACGGCTTCCGCGGGAAAAGAGGGAGTTCATATCAGCGCCAACCGGGACGGAGCGCAATGAAGCGTTTCAAGAAGAACCAGGATCCGACCGCGGGCGACACCGACACGACGCCGGTGGAAGGACCGATTCCCCTGGTGGCCCAGTCCCACTCGGACCTGCCCAAGGGCGCCACCGTCTACCTGCGACCGGCCATCCTGCCGCACACGGGCGGCGACATCATCCGGCGCGTGGTCATCAGTCCCCGTCCCCGCACCCCCTCCCCCTTCGGCGGGCGCATGGGCGACCACACCATCGCCTGGCAGGTGCACCTCGACGCGCTCAAGGCGGTCCTGCACAACCTGACCCTGACCGAGGCCATCAACAAGGTCCAGGCCCTGCACGACGAGGCGACCGCCTGGATGTCCAATCTCGACTCCACCCAGATGAAGCTCTTCCTGTGGCTGGAGGACCACGAGGAGCGCGCGCCCAGGCTGGAGGACGCCGCCCATCGCACGGTGACCGGCCTGGATCTGGCCCGCAGGGCGCTGATCGACGGCCCGCGGAAGAAGAAGGACGGCTCGATGGAGACCCAGGACGAGGTGCGCGCCCGCGCCGCCGACACCCTGGGCGTGGCCGTCGCCCACCATCTGGCCTACGTGAACTACCTCCCGTACGCCACCGTCTTCAACCCCTCGGCCCGCGGCTCGATCGGGTCGGGTGAGGGCCGCTACCGGAACATGCTCATCGCCCACGAGCGCCACTCCCTGTTCATGGACCGCCTGAGAGTCCAGCGCGAGGAGGAGGCGAAGCTGGCCGCCGAGCAGATGGAGACGGAACAACCCGGGCAGCCCGCGCAGCCCAAGGCGCAGCCGCCGAAGGACCCGGACCCGCCCTACACCGCCGACCAGGTCAAGGAGGCGCTGTGGCGGATGTTCTCCTACGACGCCGCCCTGCGCGAGTCGGGGATCATCTTCCTGCTCGACCCCGAGGCGGCCAAGGTCCCGCGCGCCAGCTACAAGGAGCTCGCGATCCTGGCCGAGAACCTGGAGAAGCTGGTCAGCGGCATCGGCTCGATCGCCATGACCCCCACCGACGTCGAGACCATGGCCGAGACGATCGCGCAGAGGTACGCCAGGCCCACCGACGACCAGGAGCTCTTCCACGCCGCCAAGGCCATCAAGACCGCGGCCCGCAGCGTCGTCGGCCTGTCTCCGGGCACCGGCAAGCAACGGCTGCGCGAGCTGCGCGACGGCGAGGGCCGGCACGTCGGCGCCTCCCTCAGCCGAGCCCTGCTCTCGGTCCAGGCCATCGAGGCCCTGGCCAAGGACGCCGCCGCCCGGGTCGAGGCGATCATTCCGACGCTGGTCCACGAACATCAGAGCCTGGTCGCCACCGCGTACCCGCGCAGTGTCACCTACTCGGGCTTCTTCGGCGCCTCCGCCGCCGAGGCGGCCAAGGCCAAGCTCACCGCCGAGCTGCGCCGCCTGTTCCCCGGGGCCGACCTCGGCCAGGAGGCGGTCACGAAACTGCTGACCCGGATCGCCGCGGCCTGGACCACGATGTCCGCCCTGCCGGACGCCACCGGCTCCAACGCCTGGGTGGACGACGCGGCCAACGACCCGCTCGTGGTGACCTTCACCGCCGGTCAGCCGCTGGTCGTCAACGGCCGCGCGCCCGCGCCTCCCGGGGTCACCGGGATGGGCTGCCACACGACCGCCTGGGTGGTCCAGTGCGGCGCCCTGTCACGCCGGCTCGTCACGGCTACGAACGAGGACCGCGCCATGGCGACGGTACGCCAGCTCGTCACCGACGACCTCACGTCGGAGGTCATGAAGCTGGACCGGCTGCTGCCGATCATCCAGTTGGAGGGCGGCCAGCTCGACGAGCTGTTCGACGCGGCACTGGAGGCGCTGACCGCGGCCACGGCCGGTGAGGCCGCCACCGCCTACCTGAACTTCCGCAACCTGCTCCCCTTCGCCACCGTGGACACCGGCGACCGGGGCGGCCACGGCGAGAAGAGCGACGCCGGGCGGAAGGAGACCTACGACGCGAAGGCGCTGGCGGACACGATGGCGCTGGTGGAGGAGGACCTGGCCAGACTGCGCGGCCAGTCCTACGGCGCTCGCCTGTCCACGATCGCCGCCGGCCTGCGCAAGAGCCTGAAGGAGGACGAGACCCACTGGGGCAGCCCGACGCCCCTGCGCGAAGCCGTCGCGGCCTCCGCCGCCCGCCTCAACGCGCTGGCCAGGGAGCTGCGCCGCGGCAGCGTGCCGGACGCGACCAAGGTCATCAGCACCGCCCGCTGGGACGAGCACGACCGGCTGTACACGCTGGCCCACTCCTAGCGCCCCTCGCGGCCGCCGGCGTCGTGAAGACGCCGGCGGCCCGCACCGCCGTCACGCCATGATGTGCGCCCGGTCAGCCGGTACGGCATGCCGCAACGCCTCCCCGCCGGCCAGGCGGCGCAGCTCGTCCACGACCAGTTCCCCCATGCGCGCCCGCTCACCGCCCAGAGCCCCCGCCACGTGCGCGGTCAGGACGACGTTGGGCAGGGTGAACAGCGGCGAGTCCGGCGGCGGCGGTTCCGGCCAGGTGACGTCGAGTACCGCTGTGAGGTCGGTCCTGCGGCGCAGGACGTCCACGAGGGAGTGCTCGTCCACCAGCGCGCCGCGGGCGGTGTTGATCAGGGTGCCGCCGGGCTCCAGGAGGTCGAGAAGCTCGCCGTCGACCACGCCTTCCGTCTCGGGCAGCAGCGGCGCGTGCAGGCTGACGACCGGGCAGGTGGCGAAGAGCTCGGGCAGTTCCACCAGGCGCACGTCCAGCCCGGCGGGGTCGGCCACGGGGTCGCAGGCCAGCACGTCCACGTCGAAGTGCCGCAGGTGGGCGGCGACGAGGCGGCCGATCGCGCCGAGGCCGAACAGGCCGACGCGGGAGCGGTACCCGCCGGCGACGGGCGGGTCGTGCGGGTAGCGGCGGGTGGCCCGGATCTCGCGGGCGATCCGGTGGGCCTGCTTCAGCGCCAGCAGGATCTGGGCCAGCGCGAACTCCGCCACCGGGATCGCGTTGGCGGAGGCGGCGGAGACGATCGGGATCTCGCGGGCCCAGAACTCCGGCGTGGTCAGCGGCCGTACCGAGCCGGCGGCGACCAGCACCGCGCGCAGCTTGGGCGCCCGGCTCAGCAGCGCCGCGTCGAGCCGGGGCGGGCCCCATCCGGTCAGCAGGATCTCCACGTCCGCCAGCACGTCCGGGTCCTGGGCCAGCTGCTCCCGGGTACGCGGTGGCGCGCCCCATCTGACCAGTTCGTCCAGGTCGCGCAGGACCTCGGGCGGGTAGACGTCGCCGCGCCGCCGTTCCTCCATGACGAGCAGGGCGGTGGGCCGGGGATCAAGCTCGGACATGAACACTCCAGAGTCATCAAGAGTCATCGGGTCAGTGGCAGCACGCGGCTTGTTTACGCATCGATTTCGGCCGGGAGTCATCGGACCATTGACCGTGCCAATGGGGCAACGCTAGCTTCTCGGAAAGCGTTATCCAAGAGACTGGGAGCCGTTCACATATGCGGACACATGCCAAATACAGGGTGGGTTGTCTCCTCGCCGCCGCGCTGGTGCTGACCGGGTGCGGCTCCGGTCCGGCGGGAGGCAACGTCGAGCAGGACGCCTCGGCGCCCCTGGAGCTCTGGACCAGGACGACGCCCGGCGGACCGGGCGAGCAGGGCACGATCAAGCTGGCCGCGGCGTTCGAGAAGGCCACGGGCCACAAGGTCAAGGTGACGGCCATCTTCGACGACTTCGAGACGAAGATGCAGCAGCGTGCCGCCCAGAAGGACCTGCCGGACATCGTCATGAACGACGTCGCCCAACTGGGAACGATGCAGAGCCAGGGCCTGCTGCGCGAGATCGACCTGTCCAAGGTCGCCAGCGCCAAGGACGTCAGCGAGCGGGCCCTGGCCGCGGGCAAGGCCGTGGACGGCAAGCAGTACGGCCTGCCGTACTCGGCGCAGGCCACCGCGCTGCTCATCCGCAAGGACTGGCGCGAGAAGCTGGGCCTGAAGCCGCCGCAGAGCTGGGCGGACCTGGCGGCGATGGCCAAGGCGTTCACCGAGAAGGACCCCGACGGCAACGGCGAGGCCGACACCTACGGGCTGGCCGCGCCGCTGTCGACCAAGCGCGGGTACGCGTCCTGGTACTTCTCGAACTTCCTCTGGGCCGCGGGCGGCGACTTCGTGGCCGACGCGGGCGGCGGCAAGTACAAGCCGGCCATGTCCACCGCCGAATCCGTCGCCGCGATGCAGTGGTTCCGCGACCTGGGCTGCAAGGACAAGGTGATCCAGCCGGGCGCGGTCACCATGGACACGCCGCCGACGAACGAGACGTTCGAGGCGGGCAAGGCCGGTCTCTACGTGGTCGGCCCCTACCTGCTGCCCCGTTTCGACAAGGCACTGGGCAAGGACAAGTACGAGGTCATGGCGATGCCCAAGGGCGCCAAGAGCGCCGAGGTGCTGGCCGAGGGCGGCGCGGTCTACCTGATGGCCGGCTCGCCCAACCAGGCGGCGCAGGACGCCTTCGCCGCCTTCGCCATCTCGGCCGAAGGCCAGAAGATCGGCATGGAGGGCGAAGCGGCGTACATCGTGCAGTTGCCCGTCAACACCACCGTCGACATCGCCCAGGTGCGGCCCGACCCGCGCTGGAAGACCTTCGCCGAGGCCTACCAGACCTCCGGCAGGTACGCGCCGTCGCTGCCGAACTGGACCCCGGTGCGCCAGGCGTCGGCCGAGACCGTCAACGCGCTCGTGGCGGACTGCTCCCTCGACCTCAAGGCCGAACTCGGCAAGCTCGACACCAAGCTCGCCGCCATCCTCACCGAACAGGGCATCGCCGCCTCATGAGCGTCGAGCAACTGAGTCCCGTCGCCGCGCGAGCGACGACCGGCGCCCCCGCTCCCCGTTCCAAGAACGGGGGGCGGGACGGCCGCTGGTGGATCCCGTGGCTGTTCCTGGCCCCGGCGATCATCCTGTTCGCGCTCTTCAAGTTCATCCCGATGGGCAACGCGCTGGTCATGTCCTTCCAGGACGTCCAGCCGTTCCTCGGCAACAGGTGGGTCGGGACCAGTAACTACGCCACGATGCTCGCCTCCGAGGGCTTCCACAGCGCGGCCTGGCACACGATCGTGCTGGCCGTGGGGCAGACGGCCGGCTCGATGGCGCTCGGGTTCGCGCTGGCGCTGCTGATGGAGGGGCAGAGCCGCAAGCTCGGCTTCATCAGGTCCGCCGCGTTCCTGCCGGTCGTGGTGCCGATGGCGGTGGTCGCCGAGCTCTGGCGGATCATGTACCACCCGACGGCCGACGGCATGATCAACTCGATCATCGGGCTGGTCGGGCTCGGGCCTTCCGGGTTCATCAACGACCCGGACGCCTCGATGGCCTCGGTGATCATGACCGGGATCTGGCGGGGCGCGCCGTACGACATGATGATCTTCATGGCGGGGCTGGCCGGCGTCAACCGGGACCTCTACGAGGCCGCCACCGTCGACGGCGCCTCCAGGTGGCGCCGGATCCTGCACGTCACGCTGCCCGGCCTGCGCTCGGTCTTCACGATCCTGTTCGTGCTGGCCGCCATCCGCGGGCTGCGGGTCTTCACCGAGGTGTTCCTGCTGACGAACGGCGGGCCGAACGGCTCCACCGAGGTGGTCATGACCCTGATCTACAAGCTCGGCCTGGAGCAGAACCGGCTGGGCGTCGGCGCGGCGGGGGCGGTCCTGCTGTTCGTCGCGACACTCGTGCTGACGGTCTTCGTCTACCTGCTCAGAAGGAAGGAGAACCGATGAGCGAGACGGCTCTCGGTCTCAAGGAGAACGCGACCCCCGCGGGCCGCGCGACGAAGCTGGTGATCTACTCGCTGGTGCTGGTCGTGTTCGCGGGGCCGCTGCTGGCCCTGCTGGTCAGCGCCTTCAACCACGTCTCCGACCCGACCCAGCTGAGCCTGGTGCCGACCAGCCCGACGCTGGACAACTTCACGGTCGCCGTCGACCAGGGCGTGCTGAAATATCTGCTCAACTCCTTCCTCGTCGTGGGCTTCGGGCTGCTGCTCCAGGTCACGGTCTCGGTGCTGGCCTCGTACGCGCTGGCGCGCAAGCGGTTCCGGTTCATGTCGCTGGTGTTCGTGGCCATTCTCGCGACGCTCATGCTGCCCGAGGAGATCCTGGCCATCCCGCTGTCGATCATCCTGGCCGACGTGCCGGTGATCCACGTGAACCTCATCGGGACGCTGGCCGGCATGATCGTGCCGCTCGGCGCCTGGGCGTTCTCCATCCTGGTGATGACCGAGTTCATGAAGGACGTGCCGCGCGAGCTGGAGGAGGCGGCGCGGATCGACGGGGCGGGCGAGCTGCGGATCTTCGCGCAGATCATCCTGCCGATGTGCAAGCCCGCGCTCGGGGTCATCGGCGTGTTCGGGTTCACCATGATCTGGGACCAGTACCTGCTGCCGCTGCTGGTGGCGCAGGACTCCTCGTCCTACACGCTGCCGCTGGCGCTGCGGACGCTGCGCATCGACCCGATCGTGACGCCGGGCGTGGTCATGGCGGCCTCGCTGCTGGCCCTGCTGCCCTCGGTGATCGTGTTCCTGTTCTTCCAGCGTTCGTTCGTCCACGGCCTGTCTTCCGGCGCCCTCAAGGGATGATTTTTCATGACGTGGTTCACCCATGACAGATTCGGGATGTTCATCCACTGGGGCCTGTACGCCCTGCCGGCCCGGCACGAGTGGGTCAAGACCCGGGAGAAGATGACCGACGAGCAGTACCAGGTCTACTTCGACCACTTCTCCCCCGACCGCTACGACCCGGCCGGCTGGGCGCGCGCGGCCAAGACCGCCGGGATGCGTTACGTGGTGCTGACGACCAAGCACCACGACGGGTTCTGCCTGTGGGACAGCGATCTGACCGACTACAAGGCGACCCGCACGCCGTACGGGAAGGACCTGGTGGGGCCCTTCGCCGAGGCCTGCAGGGCCGAGGGGCTGAAGGTCGGCTTCTACCACTCGCTGATCGACTGGCACCACCCGTCCTTCCCCGTCGACGGCACCCACCCCCGCCGTGACGAGGTGGACGGTGAGGGCGGTGGCGACATCGCCGAGTACCGGCGCTACCTGCACGGGCAGGTCCGCGAGCTGCTCACCCGCTACGGGACGATCGACTACCTGTTCTTCGACTTCTCCTACGCCGGCAGGAAGGAGTGGTGGGGCGGCAAGGGCGCCGAGGACTGGGGCTCGGCCGAACTGCTGGAGATGGTCCGCGAGCTGCAGCCCGGCATCCTGGTCAACGACCGCACCGGCCTGCCGGGCGACTTCGTCACGCCCGAGCAGTACCAGCCCTCCGGCCCGGTGGCCGAGGTGTGGGAGGCCTGCCAGACGCTCAACGGCAGCTGGGGCTACGACCGCGACAACCTCGACTACAAGAGCCCGGACCTGCTCATCCGCATGCTGGTCGACGGCGTCGCCAAGGGCGGCAACCTGCTGCTCAACGTGGGCCCGACGGGCCGGGGCGAGATCGACCCCAGGGCGCTGGCCGTCCTGGCCGAGATCGGCGGCTGGATGGACCGGAACGAGCGCTCGATCCGCGGCTGCGGGCCCGCCTCGTTCACGCCGCCCGCCGACTGCCGCTACACCCAGAACGGCGACCGCCTCTACCTGCACCTGTTCAGCTGGCCGCTGCGCCATGTGCACCTGCCGGGGCTGGCGGGCAAGGTCCGCTACGCACAACTGCTCGACGACGCCTCGGAGATCAGGATGGTCGTCACCAAGCCCGGCGAGGTCGCGCAGAACACCAAGATGGGCGGGCAGCCGGAGGGCACCTTGACCCTTCAGCTGCCCGTTCAGCGTCCCCCGGTCGCCGTCCCGGTGATCGAACTCTTCCTTGCCTGACCGCTCACTCGCGCCAGGCCGGCCCGGTATCCGCCGTGCTCGCGCTCCGCGGGGCTCGCGGGGCGGCCTTCCCCGCGAGGGGCACGACCGTGATGCCGTCGGCGGTGTTGGGCGCGTTCACGTCGAGCGTGCCGCCGACGACGAGGTTGCCGTGGAAGGTGTTGGGCTCGAAGGTGAACTTCTGCAACGGCGGCGCGGTGTCCTGCTTGCTGGTCTGCACCGAGACGCCGCCCGCCGGGCGATAGGCGAGGTTGCCGGTGAAGGTGTTGCGTGTGGGCAGGAGGACCATCTGGTAGCCGGGCCAGTGGTTCTTGTAGAACCAGCCGAGGTGCATGTCGCTCTTGGCGTTGTCGACGAACATGTTGCCGGTGAACCGGCTGTCGGTCACCTGGCCGTAGTGGAAGAGGTAGCCGTAGGGAGCGAGCGGGTTCTTCTGCGGCACGAAGCCGGGCGTCAGATAGTCGAGCTGGTTGTTCTCGTCGAACATGTGCTCGCCGCTGGTGACCTTGAGCCCGTAGCCGGAGACTCCGGCCACGTAGTTGCCGCGCACGGTGTGGTGGTCGCCGCTGACCCGGATGCCCTCGCTGGCCGGGTACCGGTCGCCCAGGATGACGTTGTTCTCGACCGTGTTGTAGTTGCCGTAGCGCAGGACGAGGCCGCCGCTCGACTGCTTGATCGTGTTGTGGCGCACGGTGTTGTGGTTGGACTTCAGCGAGATGATCTCGTCGTCGCCGTCGACGTGCTCGAAGAGGTTGTTCTCGATGGTGAAGTACGCCCCCTCCGTCGTCCCGAGATCGCCCCACTGCCCGTAACCCCAGATGCGCAGCGCCTCCATGCCGTTGCGCCCGATGTTGGGGACGTTGGCGAAGCGGCTGTGATCGACCTTGTTGTACGTGGCCCGCGGCCCCCGGTCGTTGCCCACCACGGGCTCCTGGTGGTTCTTGCCCTCCAGCAGGACGTGGTCGAGCCGGTTGGCGCCGCCGCGGAAGTAGACCCAGTAGTAGGGGGTCTGCGGTTCGGCCGGGTTGAAGTTCACCACGGCCGTGTCGGTGACCCGGCCCCGGTCGCTGTTGAACGTGATGACCGACCCCTTGCCGTCGGGCACGGTGCCGCCGGTGAAGGTCAGGCCGCTGACCACGAGGTCGGGGCTGTTCAGCGAGATCCCCGACCGGCCGGTGAGCACGACCTTGCCGGGCGTCTGCGCCCGCAGCGTCACCGGCCTGCCGGGCGCGGCGGCGGCGCTGAGGTCGAGGAAGGCGTTCTCCCATGTGCCGTCGGCCATGACGATCGTGTCGCCGGGGCCCGCGTCCGCCAGGGCCTTGGTGAGCTCGGCCGGATTCGCCACGAGCACCTCGGACGCGGACGCCGCCACGGCCGGGCTCTGGGCCAGGCCTAAGGCGAGGACGGCCGCGGCGAGCAGGCGCGGAGCAGTGATCACGAAACCTCCTACCAATCAAGGGATGAATCCCTTCAGAAGAGCGAATGGACCGCTCAATGCTCGTATTCATCGGAGCATTGAGAGAACCGTAACCTCCGGGCAAGCGTTTTCCAAGAGCCAGACGCACGATGACTTGCGCGACGTTTGCACGCGCTGACGCGCTGTCAGCCATCCCGTCATGGCCCGCGGCCACGTCCCGAACCGACAGTGAGTGCCATGAGCCCATCTGGCATGACCGCGGACCTTCTGCGGCAGGAGATCGACCTCAACGCGCTCGTCGACGCGCTCGGCGAGCGCGCCCCTCAGCTACGGTCGGCCATCGAGACCCGCGTGTCCGCCGCGATCAACGCGCGCACGACCTCGGAGCTGCTCACGCTGACCGTCACCGAAGGCGGCCACACCCGGACGGTGAGCCCCTCCCCCACCCCCGACTACGCCAAGTCGCTCTTCCACTACGTCAAGGGCACCGGCGGCGCGACGATCTCCTGCCGGATCGAGGACGTCGTCGAAGCCGCCGTCGTCGCGGCCACCACGGAGTTCTACCAGTCAGAGGAGACGATGTCGGATCTGGCGGAGGTCCTCGGCCGCCAGCTCGTGGAGAACGCCGCCGTCCACCGCATCCTGGAGGAGGAGTTCCGCGACCTCGCCGCGCACGTGCAACGGGAGGTGAAGGACTCCATCACGCTCTCGACGCACACCACCGTCGGCGAGCAGGCGGCCGACATGGCCCTCGCGAGCGCCACGCACGCCATGCACACCACGCTCGGCGCCACCGTCGCCGCCCTGCTGGCCAAGGCGCTCGCGCTGCCCATGGTGAAGGTCGCGGTGGCCAAGGCCGTGGGCGCGGTGCTGGCCAGCGCGGCGTTCCAGAAGGTGCTGATCATCCTGCTCAAGAAGATCGGGGTCGCGCTGGTCCTGAAGATGCTGCTGGTCAAGCTGTTCGGCGCGGGCGCCGGCGCGCTCGTCGGCTTCATCGTCATCCCGCTGATCGTCGCCTTCCTGGTGTACGAATGGAACACCTTCCCCCAGAAGATCGCGGCCAAGATGTCGGGGCAGGTGGCGGAGAAGCTCGTCGGCCAGAGCGCCGACCTCAACCGGCAGGTCGCCGCCTCCTTCGTGGCCGCCGCCCTCGACGAGGTGCTCGGCAAGCTGCACGACGACCTGCTCTCCCCGGCGAACTGACCTCCCGCGCATGCCAGGACGAAACGGCGGCCCTGTCCGCTGATGCGGGGGGCCATCGGTGTACGGGCTTGAATCTGCGAAGGGGTAACGTAGGCGTTCGTGACGACGTTTCGTATCAGTGAAGCCGCCGCGCTGCTCGGGGTCAGCGCGGACACGATCCGCCGCTGGGTGGACGCGGGCCGCCTCGGCGCCGAGCGCGACGAGCACGGCCACCGGCAGGTCGACGGCGCCGAGCTGGCCGCGTTCGCCCGCGCCCAGGTCGAGGAGGTCGAGGGTGGGCGTTCCTCGGCGCGCAACCGCTTCCGGGGCATCGTGACCGAGGTGATCCGCGACGCGGTGATGGCCCAGGTGGAGATCGCCGCGGGGCCGTTCCGTGTGGTGTCGCTGATGAGCCGGCAGGCCGCCGACGAGCTCGGCCTGGAGGTGGGGGTGGTGGCGGTCGCCGTGATCAAGTCCACCAACGTCGTCGTCGAGATCCCCGGTCACGAGCGCGTGGCCGGCGCGGCGTGAGGAGCCCCTCGATGTTCAGGCGTCTTTCCCCCTGGGTCATCGCGCTGGCCGTGCTGTCCGGGTGCGGTTCCGGAACGGGCGCCTCGGTCCCCCCCACGGGCGGGGCCAAGGAGCTGACGGTGTTCGCGGCGGCCTCGCTGACCGGAACGTTCACCGAGCTCGGCAAGACCTTCGAGGCCGCGCATCCGGGCACCACGGTGAAGTTCAACTTCGGCTCCAGCGCCACGCTGGCCCAGCAGATCGTCCAGGGCGCTCCGGCCGACGTGTTCGCCGCCGCGAGCCCGGCCACGATGAAGACCGTCACCGACGCCTCCCTGGCCGCCGCGCCCGCCACGTTCGTCCGCAACAAGCTGCAGATCGCGGTCCCGGCCGGCAACCCGGCCAAGGTGGACGAACTGAAGGACCTGGCCGACCCCAAGGTCAAGGTCGCGCTGTGCGCCGAGCAGGTGCCGTGCGGGGCCGCCGCGGTCAAGGCGCTGGGCGCGGCCGGTCTCAAGGTCACGCCGGTCACGCTGGAGCAGGACGTCAAGGCCACCCTGACCAAGGTCGAACTCGGCGAGGTGGACGCCGCACTGGTCTACACGACCGACGTGATCGCCTCGGCGGGCAAGGTGACCGGCATCGGCTTCCCCGAGGCCGACAAGGCGATCAACGACTACCCGATCGCCACCCTGACCAAGGCGCCCGCCGGTGACCTGGCCAAGCGGTTCACCGACCTGGTGCTGTCACAGCAGGGCAAGGACGTGCTGACCAAGGCCGGCTTCGAGGCTCCCTGATCCCGATGAGCTCTTCCACGCGCGAGCGGGCCGGGCGGCTGCCATGGATGCTGGTGGTGCCCGCCGTCGCCGGCCTGGTGTTCCTGGTGCTGCCGCTGGCCGGGCTGCTGATCCGCGCGCCCTGGTCCACGCTGGGCCGGCGGCTGGCCGAACCGCACGTGCTGGAGGCGTTGCGGCTGTCGGTGGTGTGCGCTTCCCTGGCCACGCTCATCTGCCTGGTGCTCGGCGTGCCGCTGGCCTGGCTGCTGGCCCGGGTGAGCTTTCCCGGGCGGCGGCTGGCGCGGGCGCTGGTGACCGTGCCGCTGGTGCTGCCGCCGGTGGTCGGCGGCGTCGCGCTGCTGCTCGTGCTGGGGCGGCGGGGGCTCGTCGGGCAGTGGCTGGAGTCGGCGTTCGGGATCACGCTGCCGTTCACCACGGCGGGGGTGGTCATCGCGGAGGCGTTCGTGGCGATGCCGTTCCTGGTGATCAGTGTGGAGGGCGCGCTGCGCGGCGCCGACCAGCGCTTCGAGGAGGCGGCGGCCACGCTCGGCGCCTCCCGGTGGATCGTGTTCCGGCGGGTCACGCTGCCGATGATCATGCCGGGGGTGGTGGCGGGGGCGGTGTTGTGCTGGGCGCGGGCGCTGGGTGAGTTCGGGGCGACGATCACGTTCGCCGGGAACTTCCCCGGCACCACCCGCACGATGCCGCTGGCGGTCTACCTGGCGCTGGAGACCGAGCCGGAGGCGGCGATCGTGCTCAGCCTGGTGCTGCTCGCGGTCTCGGTGATCATCCTGGCCAGCCTGCGCGACCGATGGGTGAACAGCCCATGAGCGCGCGTGACGCGACGGGCGAGGGGCGGGAAGAACCGGTGGGGTTGCGTGCCCGGCTGCGAGTGGACCGGGCCGCGTTCACGCTCGACATCGCGTTCGACGTGGCGCCCGGCGAGGTGGTGGCGCTGCTCGGGCCCAACGGCGCGGGCAAGACCACCGCGCTGCGCGCCCTGGCCGGGCTCACCCGCATGTCCGGCGGCCGGATCATCCTGCGCGGCCGGGACCTGGACGCCCTGCCCGCCGAGAGCCGCCCGATCGGCATGGTCTTCCAGGACTACCTGCTCTTCCCGCACCTGTCCGCGCTGGAGAACGTCGCGTTCGGGCCACGCTGCCGCGGGGTCGCCAAGGCCGAGGCGCGCCGTACCGCCGCCGCCCTGCTGGAGCGGGTCGGGCTGGGCGGCAAGGCCGCCGCCAAGCCGCGGCAGTTGTCCGGCGGGCAGGCGCAGCGGGTCGCGCTGGCCCGGGCGCTGGCCGTCCGGCCCGAGCTGCTGCTGCTGGACGAGCCGCTGGCCGCGCTCGACGCCCACACCCGGCTGGAGGTCCGCTCGCAGCTGCGCCGCCACCTCGACGACTTCGACGGCGCCACCGTCCTGGTCACCCACGACCCGCTCGACGCCATGGTGCTGGCCGACCGGCTGATCGTGATCGAGGACGGGGCCATCGTGCAGCAGGGCGCGCCCGCCGAGGTCGCCCGCCGCCCCCGGACCGACTACGTGGCCCGCCTGGTCGGGCTCAACCTGTACCGCGGCGTGGCCGCCGAGTCCGGGGTCAAGGTGGGCGGGCTGCTGCTGCACGCCAGCGAGCACTTCGACGGGCCGGTGTTCGTGGCCTTCCCGCCCGCCGCCGTGGCCCTGTACCGCTCCCGGCCGGACGGCAGCCCGCGCAACCTGTGGCAGGCCCGCATCGACGGCATCGAACGGCACGGCGACAACGTCCGCGTCCACCTCGGCGGTCCCGTCTCCGCGTTCGCCGACATCACCCCCGCGGCGGTGGCCGAACTCGACCTGTCACCCGGCCAGCGGATCTGGGCTTCGGTCAAGGCCACCGAGACTCACGCGTACCCGGCCTGACCGGCCCACCCGCCGCAGGCCCGCGGCGGGCGATGGGATAGGAAGAAAGTGGAACGGGGTGATGTGTCGTGATCGTTGTCGGCGTGGATGGTTCGCGGGCAGGGCTTGAGGCCGTCGGCTGGGCGGCCAGGGAGGCGGCGCTGCGCGGGCGGACCCTGCTGGTCGTGCACGCGATGCCCGCCTGGGCGCACGCCGCCGTTCCCGGCGAGCGGTACGCCGGGGTGGCGGAGTGGATGCGGGACGGCGCCGCGACCGTGCTGGCCGCCGCCGTCGAGCAGGCCGGGCAGGAGGCGCCCGGCCTGGACGTCGAGCGGCGGGCCGTACCGGGTGACGCCCGCGCGGCGCTGCTGGAGCTGTCCGCCGGCGCCGAACTGCTCGTGATGGGCAGCCACGGGATGGGCGGCTTCCGCGGGCTGCTGCTCGGATCGGTGGCGGCGGGGGTGACCGGGCACGCGGCGTGTGACGTGGTCATCGTCAGGGAACCGCCCGCCACGGTGCCGCGCGGGGAGGTGGTCGTGGGAGTGGACGGTTCCGAGGCCGGTCGGCGCGTGCTCGCGTACGCCTTCGGGCACGCCGACCGGCACGGTCTCGCGCTGCGGGCGGTGCACGCCTGGAACCGGCTGGACCTCGACGGCGTCCTGGCGTCGGCCTCGGCGGAGGAGGACGAGCTGCGGCTGCTGAAGGAGGCGGTCGCGGGCTATCGCGACCGCCATCCCGACGTGCGGGTCGTGTGGGAGGTGGTGCACGACCATCCGGCGCAGGCGCTCAGGAACGCCTCCGAGGGCGCCGACCTGCTCGTCGTGGGGACGCATGGGCAGAGCGCGCTCACCGGGCTGATCCTGGGGTCGGTGAGCCAGGCGATGCTGCACTACGCCACGTGCCCGCTCGCGGTGGTCCGCAACGCGCCGGCGGCGCGTTAGGCGCACTCGGCCAGGCCCAGGGTGAGCGTGCCGTTGAGGTCCTCCAGGTTCCATCCGCCGGTGCTGTAGGCCTGGTTGGTGATCCAGAAGACCATCACGCGCCTGCCGGTGAAGCGGGCGTACTCGCCGAAGGACCAGCCGTTGCCGCCGTCGTGCTCGGCGACCCGGCCGAGGCGGGTGCGGGGGACGATGCCCCAGCCGTAGCCGTAGTAGTGGCGTTCGCGCCGGTCGGTGAGCACGCGCGGGGTGAACATCTCGGCCTTGGCCCGGCGCGACAGGACGGTGTCGCCCTCCAGGGCGCGGTGCCAGCGGTACAGGTCGGCGGCGGTGGAGAGCATGCCGCCGTTGCCGCGCAGGTACCAGTGCGGGCCGTCCTTGGCCCAGGGATGGTCGGTGGGACGGCCCCGCCGCTTGCCGCGCCGGTCGTACTCGACGGCCAGGTCGGCGGGTGACCAGCGCGGCAGCACGTACCCGGTGCGGGTCATTCCCGCGGGCGCGAACAGGTACGCGGCCAGGAACCTCTCGTAGCTGAGACCGGAGGCGCGCTCGACGACGGCGGCCAGCAGGCTGTAGCCGAGGTTGGAGTAGCGGAACCCGGCTCCGGGGGCCTGGCGCAGTGGCGCGGCCAGGGCGCGCCGGATCATGGTGTCGCGCGAGACGGGGACGTAGTCGTCGCCGCCGTCGCCCAGGCCGGAGGTGTGCGTGAGCAGGTGGCGCAGGGTGATCGCGCGCTTGCCGGCGGGGACGCGGCCGAGATGGGCGCTGATCCGGTCGGTGGTGCGGAGCCTGCCCATCATCTGCAGCTTCATGATGGCCGCGGCGGTGAACTGCTTGGTGATCGACATGATGTCGTAGACGGTCTCGCAGCCGGCGGGCGTGCCGCGTTCGCGGTCGGCCAGGCCGAAACCGGCGCAGTGCACGAGCCGGCCGTCGCGCACGACGGCGACGGTGCCGCCGGGACCGTCCGGCAGCGTCCGGTCGAGGAAGGACACGATCCCCTTGTCGACGGGAGCCGGCGCCAGCAGCGTGCCGGCGAGGGCGGCGTGGATCCACACGGAAGTCATGTCCTCGACGCTGGCCCGCCGGCCGGCCCGGAGGTGGCGGGATCGCTGTTCCGGGTTGTGCGGGTCTGTGCGAGTCGGCTGTACTGCCGGGTTATGAGCGACACGACTGATCCTTCTGACGTGCGGACCGGTGCCGAGTTCATGAGCGGGTTGCGCCGGCTCAAGGCGTGGTCGGGGCGGAGCTACCGGGAGATCCAGGCGCGGGCGCAGCGGGCCGGGCACGCGCTGCCGTACTCGACGGCGGCGGGGATGCTGAAGCGTGAGACGCTGCCGCGTGAGCAGGTGGTGGAGGCGTTCGCGCGCGGGTGCGGGCTCGGGGCCGAGCAGGCGTCGGCCTGGGTGGCCGCCCGCAAGCGGGTGGCCACCCAGGTGGCGCCCACACCGCAAGCGGAGGTGGCGCCCGTGCTTGTGGCGGAGCCGGTGCGGACACCGGAGGCGGAGCCGGTGCGGGCGCGGCCGTCGAGGCGGCGGCGGTGGGTCGCGGCCGTGCTCGTGGCCGCGGGGCTGGTCGGCGTCACCGCCACGGTGACCGCGGCGGTGACCACCACGGGGGCGGTCACGCCGGGGGCGGCGCAGCAGGAGGAGACGGATGTTCAGGAGATCGAGCCGTAGCTCGGCAGGTGGGAGAGGTCCGCGGTCATGCGGGCCGCGGCCGAGGTGAGTTCGGGCAGGACGCGCTCCACGAGGGTCTGGGCGGTGGCGCGGCTGGCGTGGGTGGCGACGTTGACGGCGGCGACCACGTTGCCGTCGCCGTCGTGCAGGGGCACCGCGATCGAGCGGACGCCGTCCTCCAGCTCCTGGTCGACCAGCGCGTAGCCGTCGCCGCCCGCCTGCCGTACCGCCTCGGCCAGCAGCGCGGGGTCGGTGACGGTGCGGCAGGTCAGGGGTTTGAGCTCCAGCGCGGCGAGGCGGGCGACGGGCTCGGCGGCCAGGAGCACGCGGCCCATCGAGGTGGCATGGGCGGGGAAGCGGGTGCCGAGCGTGATGTCCACGCTCATGATGCTGGCCGTCGGTACGCGGGCGACGTAGACGACGTCGTCCCCGGACAGCACGGCGACCGAGGCGGACTCGCGCACCCGTTCGGCGAGCGCCGCCAGGTGCGGCTGGACGACCTCGGCGAGGGTGAGCGCCGACAGGCGCGCGTACCCCAGCTCCAGGACGCGCGGCAGGGGCACGAAGCGGGCGCGCCGCGCGCTCACGTAGCCGAACCGCTCCATCGTCTGTACGGCCCGCCGCACGGTAGCCCGCGCCAGCCCCGTGACCTGGGCCGCCTCGGCCAGCGTGAGCCCGCCGGGCGCGGCGCCGAGGGCGACGAGCACGCCGAGCCCGCGGGCCAGCGACTGCAGGTAGGCGGCGCCCATCTCGTCCTTGGGCACGCGCGACAGGTCGGCGCCCGGCACGAGCCGGCGCGGTGGGTCGAGGCGTAGCGCGGCCTCCATGGCGGCGACGGCACGCCGCAGGTGGGGCAGGGCGTGTTCACGCAGGCCGTCGGCGGTGTGCCGGCTGGTGTGGCTGATGACGCTGACCGCGCAGACGGCCTCGCCGCCGGGTTCGTGGACGGGCATGGCGACGGCGACCAGGCCGGGCTCGACGAGCTGGTCGTCCACGGCCCAGGGCACGGCGGCCCCGAGCAGCACGAACCCGGCGGCGCACCGTTCGGCGGCCAGCACGTCGCCGACGCGCAGGGCGACGGTCATCGTGCGCCGCCGGGTGTAGCGGGCGACGAAGCGCACGCTGCCGCCGTCGGGCACGGCGAGGGAGACCGACTCGTCCAGCTCTTCCGCGAGGGCCTCGGCGTGCGGGCCGAGCGTGGCGGGCAGGCCGCTCGCGGCGAGGTAGGCGGCGCCCAGCTCCAGCAGCCGGGGCGCGAGCAGCACGTCGCGGCCGTCGGCCCGCAGGTGGCCGAGGGTGACCAGCGTGGCGAGCACGCGGTCGACCGTCGCGCGGGCCAGCCCGGTGGCTTGCACCAGGTCGGTGGCGCGCCAGCGGCGGTCCGGCACGGCGGTCACCACCCGCAGCACCGTCAGTCCGCGCTCCAGCGCTCCGCTCGGCTCCATGAGCCCTCCTTTGACAGCCCGGCGGGGCGGTCCCCATACTCGAAACCGGCTCATAGTGAACTTTAGTTCACTCTGCGAACGCTTGGAGCGACAATGGACAAGGTGGTCGGCTCCGCCGCGGAGGCGCTGAGCGGCGTGCACGACGGCGCCTCCTTCGCGGTCGGCGGCTTCGGCCTGAGCGGCATCCCGGCCGTGCTGATCGACGCCCTGCTGGACAGCGGCGTCACCGGCATCGGCGTGGTCTCCAACAACTGCGGCACCGACGGCGGCGGCCTCGGGCTCCTGCTGGCGGCCGGGCGCATCGCCCGCGTCACCGCCTCCTACATCGGGGAGAACAAGGAGTTCGGCCGGCGGTACCTGGCGGGTGAGGTCGAGGTGGAGCTGACCCCGCAGGGCAGCCTCGCCGAACGGCTGCGCGCCGGCGGCTGCGGCATCCCCGCCTTCTACACGCCCGCCGGGGTGGGCACACCGGTCGCGGAGTCCGGCCTGCCCCTGCGCCACCACCCCGACGGCTCGGTGGCGCTGACCGCGCCGCCCAAGGAGGTGCGGGAGTTCGACGGCGTGCCGTACGTGCTGGAACACGCGATCACCACCGACTTCGCGCTGGTACGGGCGGCGCGCGGCGACCGGCACGGGAACCTGTCCTTCCGCAAGGCGGCGCGCAACTTCAACCCGCTGGCCGCCATGGCGGGGCGGATCACGATCGCCGAGGTGGAGGAGCTGACCGACCTCGACCCCGACGAGGTGCACCTGCCGGGCGTCTTCGTGCAGCGCGTGCTGCCGCTGACCCCGGAGCAGGCCGCGGCCAAGGGCATCGAGTGGCGCACGGTGCGGGCATGAGCTGGAGCCGCGACGAGATGGCCGCCAGAGCGGCGGCGGAGTTGCGCGACGGCGACTACGTCAACCTCGGGATCGGGCTGCCCACCCGCATCCCGTCGTTCCTGCCGCGCGGGATCAGGGTCACGCTGCACTCGGAGAACGGCGTGCTCGGCGTCGGCCCGTACCCCGCGGCCGACGAGGTGGACCCCGACCTGATCAACGCGGGCAAGGAGACCGTCACCGTCGTGCCCGGCGCGGCCTTCTTCGACTCGGCGCTGTCGTTCGGCATGATCCGCGGCGGGCACATCGACGTGGCGGTGCTCGGCGCGATGCAGGTGTCCGCGGGCGGCGACCTGGCCAACTGGATGGTTCCCGGACGCCTGGTCAAGGGCATGGGTGGAGCCATGGACCTGGTGCACGGCGCGCGGCGGGTGCTCGTCGTCACCGAGCACACCGCCAAGGACGGCAGCCCCAAACTGGTGCGGGAGTGCACGCTGCCGCTCACCGGGCGGGCCTGCGTGCACCGGGTGATCACCGACCTCGGCGTCCTGGACGTCACCCCCGAAGGCTTCGCGCTGGTCGAGACCGCGCCCGGCGTGAGCGTGGACGAACTGCGCGGCCGTACAGGAGCAGTGATCGGATGAGAGCCGTCTACATCGCCGACGCCGTGCGGACCCCCATCGGCCGGTACGGCGGGGCGCTGGCCGAGACCCGTCCGGACGACCTGGCGGCGCACGTGGTCAGGGCGCTGGCCGAGCGCACCGGGCGCGAGCACGTGGACGAGGTGCTGCTCGGCAACGCCAACGGCGCCGGTGAGGACAACCGCAACGTGGCCCGCATGGCGGCGTTGCTGGCCCAGCTGCCGGTGAGCACGCCGGGCGCCACCGTCAACCGGCTGTGCGGTTCGGGGATGGAGGCGGTCATCCAGGCCTACCGCGCCATCGCGATGGGCGACGCCTCGGCGATCATCGCGGGCGGCGTGGAGTCGATGACCCGCGCGCCCTGGGTGCTGCCGAAGCCTTCGCGCGCCTTCCCTGCCGGGGGCGCGGAGCTCGTGTCGACCACGCTCGGGTGGCGGCTGGTCAACCCCAGGATGCCGGCCGAGCACACGGTGCCGCTGGGCGAGGGCGCGGAGCTGATCGCCGACCGGTACGGCATCGCCCGCGAGACCCAGGACACGTTCGCCCTGGAGAGCCACCAGAAAGCCGCAAAAGCCGATTTTTCCCAAGAAGTTGTGCCCGTGGGCGATTTTTCGGCGGATGAGGGCATCAGGCGGGACACCTCGCTGGAGGCCCTGGCCAAACTCAAACCCGCCTTCCGCGCCGGCGGCACGGTCACCGCGGGCAACTCCTCCCCCCTCAACGACGGCGCCGCGGCGCTCCTGCTGACCGACGAGGAAGGGCTCGGCGGCCGCGAGCCCCTCGCCCGGATCGTGGCCTCCGGCGTCAGCGCCCTCGAACCCGCCTTCTTCGGACTCGGCCCGGTCGAGGCGAGCCGCCGGGCCCTGGCCAAGGCCGGCAGGAGCTTCGGCGAGCTGGCCGTGGCCGAGCTGAACGAGGCCTTCGCCGCCCAGGTCCTCGGCTGCCTGGCCGAGCTG
The DNA here is from genome assembly GCF_044457485.1 of Nonomuraea sp. NPDC050540. NCBI lineage: Bacteria > Bacillati > Actinomycetota > Actinomycetes > Streptosporangiales > Streptosporangiaceae > Nonomuraea > Nonomuraea sp. NPDC050540. The sequence goes on along the minus strand of NZ_JBITHA010000005.1, from coordinate 604,348 downwards.
CCCGAGCTCGACCCCGCCATCGTCAACCCGCGCGGCGGCGCGATCGCCCTGGGCCACCCCCTGGGCATGTCCGGCGCCCGCCTGACCGGCGCCCTGGCCCACCAGCTCGCCGAAGCCGGGTCGGGCACGGGCCTCGCCTCCCTCTGCATCGGCGTCGGCCAGGGCCTGGCCGTCGTGCTCGAAAGGTGACCCGCATGCTGACGCAGGACGACATCGACCGCGAGATCGCCGAGTGGCCGGCGCCGCCCGAGCCCTCCGGCCACCCACGGCGCGACTACGCCCCCTACCGCAGCAGCGTGCTGCGCCACCCCAAGCAACCCCTGGTGCCGGTCAAGGACCCGGACGCCGCCGAGCTGCGCGGACCCGTCTTCGGCGTCACCGACGTGACCGCCCTGGACGCCGACCTGACCAGGCAGCACGCGGGCGAGCCGCTGGGCGAGCGCATCACCGTCGAGGGCCGGGTCACCGACCGGCAGGGCCGCCCGGTCCGCGGACAACTCGTGGAGATCTGGCAGGCCAACGCCTCCGGCCGCTACCCCCACCAGCGCGACGACCACCCGGCCCCGCACGACCCCCACTTCTCCGGCGTCGGCCGCTGCCTGACCGGCGAGGACGGCGCCTACAGGTTCACCACGATCAAGCCCGGCGCCTACCCCTGGCGCAACCACCGCAACGCCTGGCGACCGGCGCACATCCACTTCTCCGTCTTCGGCAGCGCCTTCACCCAGCGCCTGGTCACGCAGATGTACTTCCCCGGCGACCCGCTCTTCCCCTACGACCCGGTCCTGCGCTCGGTGACCGACGCCGCCGCCAGGCAACGGCTGGTCGCCGCCTACGACCACGCGCTGTCGCAGCCGGAGTGGTCGCTCGGCTACCGCTGGGACATCGTGCTCGACGGGCCCGCCGCCACCTGGACGGAGTCATGACCCTCCCGCCCACCCCCTCCCAGACCGTCGGTCCCTTCTACGGCTACGCCCTGCCCTTCCCCGGCGGCGGCGACCTGGCGAGCGGCGGGATCACCGTGCACGGCCAGGTGTTCGACGGCGCGGGCGCGCCGGTGCCCGACGCGCTGCTGGAGTTCTGGCAGGCCGACGCGGCCGGTTCGCTGCGGGGCGCGCCGGGCAGCCTGCGCCGCGACCCGGTCACCGGGGCGGTCATCGGGCGGCACGGCGCGGACTTCACCGGGTTCGGCCGCGTCTCGACCGACGCCGACGGGCACTGGCTGCTGCGGACCGTGGCGCCGGCCAACGGGTACATCAGCGTGTGCGTGTTCGCACGCGGGCTGCTGCATCACCTGTTCACGCGGATCTACCTGCGGCCCGGCGCGTTCCCCGACTCGATCGAGCGGGGCGGGACGCTGCTGGCCGTACCGGAGCGTGCGGGTGTGTACCGGTGGGACCTGTGGTTGCAGGGGGAGAAGGAGACGGTCTTCCTTGAGTTCGGCTGATCTGGGGCTGTTGTCGCCCATGCGGGGGGCGGGCGAGGCCACCGGCGACCCGGCGGTGCTGCGGGCGATGCTGGAGGCGGAGCTGGCGCTGGCCAGGATCCAGGCCCCGGCGGAGGCGGTCGCGGCGATCGAGCGGGCGTGCGCCGCGCTCGCCGCCACCACGGAGCCGGCCGAGCTGGCCGATCGGGCGCGGTCCGGCGGCAACCCGGTGATCCCGCTCGTCGAACGGCTGCGCGCGGCGGCCGGCGAGCACGCGCGGTGGGTGCACGCGGGCGCCACCAGCCAGGACATCCTCGACACCGCGCTCATGCTCGTCACCCGGCGGGCGCTCGGCCCGCTCCTCGCCGACCTCGACACCGTGATCGCCGGGCTGACCCGGCTGGCCCGCGAGCACCGCGACACCCCGATGGCCGCGCGCACGCTCACCCAGCAGGCTGTGCCCACCACCTTCGGGCTCAAGGCGGCCGGATGGCGCAAGCTCGCGATCGACGCGCGCCGCCGCGTGGCGGCGCTCGACCCGCCCGCCCAGCTCGGCGGTCCCGCCGGGACTCTCGATCCGGCGCTGAGCGCCGCGTTCGCCCGCGAGCTGGGGCTCGCCGCACCGCTCCTGCCCTGGCACGTCCTGCGCGCCCCGGTCGCCGACCTGGCGGGCGCGCTGGCGTTCACCTGCGGGGCGCTCGGCAAGCTCGCCGCGGACGTGCTGGTCCTGTCGCGCGGCGAGATCGGCGAGCTGTCGGAGGGGGTCGGCGGCGGCTCGTCGTCGATGCCGCACAAGCACAACCCCGTCCGCGCCGTCATGATCGCCGCCGCCGCGCGGCAGGTCCCCGCGCTGGCCTCCATCCTGTACGGCTCGCTCGCCGCCGAGGACGAACGGCCGCCAGGCGCCTGGCACGCGGAGTGGCAACCGCTGCGCGAGGCGCTGCGCCTGGCGGCCGGGGCCGCCCGTGACGCCGCCGAGCTGGTGTCCGGCCTGCGCGTGCATCCGGGCCGGATGCGCGCCAACCTGGCGGCCCCCGGCTCCACCGGCGCCGCCGCCGACCTGGTCACCCGAGCGCTGGAGGACACGCCATGAGGCACCGGATCGACGGCCCGGCCGACGGCGAGCCGCTTCTGCTGGGCCCGTCCGTGGGCACGACCGCGCGGCTGTGGGAAGCCCAGGTGCCCGAACTCGCCCGGCGCTTCCGGGTGGTCCGCTACGAGCTGCCCGCTCTCGGCTCCGTCGGCGAGCTGGCCGAGGCGGTGATCGGGCTGGCGGACACGCTGGGGATCGGCGCGTTCCACCACGCGGGCGTCTCCCTCGGCGGGGCGATCGGGGCGCAGCTCGCGCTGACGCGTCCGGGGCGGGTGCGTTCACTGGCGATGATCTGCTCGTCGGCCCGTTTCGGCGAGCCGGAGGGCTGGCACGAGCGGGCGCGGCTGGTGCGCGCGCGGGGCACCGCTCCGCTGCTCGACGCCGCGGCGCGGCGCTGGTTCGCGGCCGGGGCGGGCACCTCGCGGGCCAAAGAGCTGCTGGACGATCTGGCCGGGTTCGACCCCGAGACGTACGCCGCCTGCTGTGACGCGCTGGCCGCGTACGACCTGAGGGGGTCGCTCGCCGCGATCGCGGCGCCCACGCTGATCGTCGCCGGGCGCGAGGATCCGGCCACGCCGCCCGCCCACGCCCGGCTGCTGGCCGACGGCATCCCCGGGGCGAGCCTGGTGGAGATCTCCGGAGCCGCCCACCTGGCCACCGTGGACCGCCCCGCGCAGGTCACCGCCGCCCTGCTGGCCCATCTGCCACCGGCTGACGGCATGCGGGTACGGCGCGAAGTCCTGGGAGACGCGCACGTGGACCGGGCCGTCGCCCGCACCACCGCCTTCACCCGCGACTTCCAGGACTTCATCACCCGCTACGCCTGGGGCGAGATCTGGACCCGCCCCGGGCTCGACCGGCGTACCCGCAGCTGCGTCACGCTGACCGCGCTGGTCGCCGGAGGGCACCTGGAGGAACTGGCCATGCACGCGCGCGCCGCGCTCCGCAACGGCCTGTCCCCCGACGAGATCGGCGAGGTGCTGTTGCAGAGCGCTGTCTACTGCGGCGTCCCGGCGGCCAACGCGGCCTTCGCCGTGGTCCAGCGCGTGCTGGAGGAGCCTCCGTCAGGAGCGTGACGGAACCGGCGGCGTGTCCAGGTTCGGCAGCGTGAACGGGGCGGACTTGGCGGCGGGCTGATCGGTGCCGCACAGCCCGGTGAGCAGGTGCCGCGCGTGGGCGATCTCGCCCGGCTCGGCGGCCGGGTGCCAGGTGAGGTTGACGCCGGTCGAGGCCTGCCGCTGCAGGTTCTCGGTGGTGAAGGAGTTGGTCCCCATGCCGATCACGCCGCCGTCGTGGCCCCACGCCTTGCCGCCGCAGGGCAGGTTCAGCGAGAAGATGCCCAGGCCGTAGTCGGCCGCCGACGGCGCTCCCTCGCCCGGCAGGACCGGAACGGTCTGCTTCATCTGCGCCAGCGAGGCCTGACTGACCAGCTTGCCCCCGAGCAGCGCCCGGTAGAAGCGGTTGAGGTCGGACATCGTGGACACGATCGCCCCGGCGGTCGAGCCCCACGACATGTTGAACACGGTGTAGTCACGCGGCGGGTCGAAGTACCCGAACACCGACGTGTACGCCCTGGCGTGCGGGCGCGGCAGGTACGGCGTACGGGGGAAGGACGTGTTCACCAGCCCCGCCGGGCGGATCACGGACCGGGTGATGTGGTCCTCGGCCTCCTCGCCGGTGATCTTGGTGATCAGCAGCGCGAGGACGATGTAGTTCGTGTTGGAGTACACCCCGGGCAGCTGTCCGGGTTCGCCGGTCTTGCCCACGCCCACTCCGAGGGTGATCAGCTCCTGCTTGGAGTACTGGCGGACCCGCATGGCCTCCAGGTCCTCCGGAACGGTGATCAGCGCCTCGTCGTAGTCGCCGAGGTGGCTGGTGTGGTTGAGCAGCATCCGCACGGTGATGCGCGCATCGGGCAGCAGGCCGGGCAGGTACGTCTCCACCGGAGTGTCCAGCCCGATGCGGCCCCGCTCCACCAGGCGCATCACGGCGGTGGCGGTGAAGCTCTTGGTGATGCTGCCCACCCGGTGGCGCATGTCGGGCCGCATCCTCTGACCGGTCGTCACGTCGGCACGACCGGCGGCGCCCCGCCACTCCTGGCCCCGGTACCGCACGTCGGAGTAGATGCCGTAGACGCCGCCCTTGGGCACCTCCTCCAGCGTCTGCCGCAACGCCCGCCGGTCGAGCCCCGGGTCGGCGGCGGCCGGGGTGGCGGTGACGGTCGCGGTGGCCAGGATCGCCGACCCTGCCACGACTGCGGTCAACAACTTCCTCGCGAGCATGATGAGCCCTTTCACGGAGTGACGCGGAACATCTCCGACCCTCCCAGCTCGAAGATCGTCCCGCCTCCGGCCCGATGCCGAACCCCGCCTCCTTCCCGAGGCGGATCGACAGGCTCGCGAGGAGGAGGTAAGCGCGGCTACGAGCCCACCTGGTCCGGGGCCTCGACCCGGGTGACCGTGACGGCCGGGCCGCCGGGCCGTCCGGTCAGGAAGGCCACGGATTCCTGGTAGGCGGGGTCGAGCCAGTAGTCGGAGTGCCAGTACGCGATGGGCAGCCGTTCGCCGTGCTCGGGGCGGGCCGGGTCCCAGCAGTGGCGGTCGACGACATGGCTGCTTCCGGGACGGGTGACCGAGCCCATGAGCGGCCCGGTGTCCGACGCCGTCGTCGCCACCGTGGCCCACTCCGTGACGGGGCCTGTGATCGACCCCGGTCCTTTGGCGGTTTCTCCGGCTTCCTCGGGGTCCGCGGCCGCGTTCGGGATGCGGTGGAAGATGGGACCGCCGATCGGGTCGCTGCGGCGGTAAAGGTTGATCCACGGCACCTTCGCCACCTCCTTCAGGCAGTCGGGGCCGAAGTAGGCGGGGAAGAAGGCCGCGTACAGGCGGCGCAGCGGGGAGCCGTGCGTCAGCAGGCTGACGCGCTTCTTCATCTCCGGGTCGAGCTGCATGATCGCGGCGACCGCGATGACGCTGCCCTGGCTGTGGCCCGACAGCAGGACCCGGTCGGTCTCGCCGGGGGCGAGCGTGCGCAGGCGGCGCAGCAGGTCGGGGATGACCCTCTCGGTGTAGCAGGGCGGGGCGAGCGGGTGGATGGCCCGCGGCCAGAACGTGCAGATGTCCCACGAAATCCCGATCGTCCGGCGCAGCCCGTTGTCGCTGTACGCCCGCCGGCCCAGCAGAACCAGCCCGACCAGCAGTGCGGCCAGCGCCCAGCTGCCGAGGGTGGCCATGAGCCCGGCGACCCCGCCCACGGGGATGAGCAGCTCGCGCTGGTAGATGACGGTCACCACGGCGAACCCCACCAGCCCGAACCCGGACAGCACCCCCAAGACCAGCCCGGCCTTGTCGGTCAGCGAGGCCAGCGCCCACATGCGCGCCACCGTGGTCTGGTTCTCCGCCCCGTACGGCCCCGCCAGCTTGGGCGCCAGCGCCGCGGCCACCCGCAGCCGCACGCACACCAGGACGACGCCCACGACCAGCGCGCCCACCCCCACGACGGGCAGCAGCGAGGCGGTCCACCAGGTCTCGTCACCCAGGAAGAGGCGGCGGCCGGGACCGTCGGCGGAGATCCCGGAGTTCATGGAGTCGGGGACCCCGAAGAAGGAGGCGGTCCAGAACACGACCCCGAGCCCGAGCGCGTTCACGCAGGCGGTGGCGGCCATCAGCACGAACCAGCTCGCCATCCCGCCCACCGGCCGCCGCGCCTCCCGCTGCCGGTCCATCAGCACCAGGCCCAGAACGACGGCCAGCAGCACCAGCGCCACCCCCGACGTCAACGCGAAGTTCACCCGCCCCAGCACACCGGCCGGCAGCCGGTAGGCCGGCGCCCCGTTGGGCAACCCGTTCAGCGCCACCAGGAACGTGACCACGAAGGCCCCCAGCCCCGCCCACCGCACCGCGACGCACACCCCGTCGAGCCACGGCCGGCCGGAGTCCGACCGGGGGTTGACGCGGCGGGCCACGCCGGGCAGGAGCACCAGCAGCATCGCGGCGACCTGCACGCCCGCGTTGGCGAGCGTCAGGGCCAGCCCCACCCCGATCCCCGTGTACGGCAGCGCCACCACCAGCCCGATCGACCCGAGCGCGAACGCGAGATGGAGCGCCCGCAGCCGCCCCACCGGCCCTTCCCCGTGCCACAACCGTGGCTGGGCGAGAAGGGCGGAGGTGGACTCGGCCCCGTTGGACGGCATGGCCGTACCCTCGTCGCGCTTCCAGGTCCGCCGGCCGATCACCCACAGCAGCACCACGACGGCGAAGGGCACCAGCGCGGTGAGCGCGAGCCGGGGCGAGATCTCATTCGGCCACAGCGCGTTCAGCCACTGCACCCACGACGGCGCGTCCGCCAGGGTGCAGCTCCGGCGGGCGTTCGCGCACTGCCAGCCGACGAGGTCCACGGCGGCCCGGGTCACCGCCCCGACCAGCGCCCCGGTCAGCAGCAGCGCGTAGAGCCGCAGCCCGGCCTCGGCCACGTCGCGCAGCAGGGTCCCCCAGCGCGAGGGTGTGCGGCCCGGGGACCGGGGCGCGGGCCGGGGCAGCATGAAGTACGCCAGGTTGACCAGCGCGAACGGCAGCAGCAACAACCACAGCGCGATCGTCTTGCCGCCGGAGGTGAGGCCGCCCCACGCGTACGCCTCCCTGCGCCGGATCCCGGGCAGGTCGGCGTCCGGGCCGGTCGGCTGCCCGCCGGGCCACCACCGCCGGTAGAACCCGGCCTCGTCGTCACCGCAGACCTGCCGCGGGTGGGGGTGGTTGAGGATGTCGGCGGGCGGGGTGCCGGAGACCCCGTGCACGCGCAGTTCGGTCACCCCGGCCGTGGTGGTGTCGTGGAAACCATCCATACCAGGCACGGTCCGGCATATCCGGGTATGGCGCATGAGTAGGCCCTACTCATGCGCTCCGTCGACAGCCTCCCAAGCCGGGCAGACCACCGGCCCGCACACCCGGCAGCGCAACGGCCGGCCGGTCGTCGTGGACGGCGACGCCGGAACGGTTGGTCTCTAGCGGCGAGGGCGGTTCCTGCGGAATGATCGAACGCATGTCGACGGTGGTGTTCGCCTCAGGCACGAACTATCCGGTGTTCCGCATTCCCGCGATCGTCCGCGCGCAGGACGGGACACTGGTCGCGTTCGCCGAGGGACGGCAGGCGATCAGCGACACCGGCGACATCGACGTGGTGTGCCGCCGCTCCTCCGACGGCGGCCAGAGCTGGGGCCCGCTCCAGGTGGTCACCAGCCACGGGAACGACACCGCGGGAAACCCGGCCCCCGTGGTCCTGCCGTCGGGCCGCATCCTCCTGCTCACCTGCCGCAACGCGGGCGCGGCCACCGAGCACGAGATCATGCGCGGCACCGCCGCCCCCCGCCGCGTCTACCTGCAGCGCTCCGACGACGCCGGCGCGACGTGGAGCCCGCCGGCCGAGATCACCGCCGCCGTGAAGCAACCGGCCTGGCGCTGGTACGCCACCGGCCCCGGCCACGGCATCGTCACCACCTCCGGCCGGATCGTCATCGGCGCCAGCCACTCCCGCCCGCCCGCCGCCGGTGACACCGGATCGGAGCCCAAGCACTACGGCGGCCACTGCGTCTACTCCGACGACCAGGGCGCGAACTGGCGGATCGGCTTCACCTCCTCCAACCCCAACGGCTACGTCAACGAGAACGAGACCACCCTGGCCGAACTGCCCGACGGCCGCCTCTACTTCAACTGCCGCGACCGCGGCGGCACCGGCCCCGGCAACCGCGCCGACGCCTACAGCCGCGACGGCGGCCAGACCCTTGAGCTCTCCTACCGCGCCCAGGCCACGATCGTCACCGCCGACGTCCAGGCCAGCGTCCTGGCGCTGCCGGGCGGCCGGCTCCTGTACTCCGGCCCGTCCCACCTCACCGACCGGGCCGCGATGGGGCTGCGGGTCAGCGAGGACGCGGGTCAGACGTGGCGGTTCGTCCGGCACGTGTCCGGGGTGCCCGCCGCCTACTCCGACCTGGTGCACCTGGGCGACGCGGGGGTCGGGCTGCTGTACGAGACGGGAAACTGGTCACCGTACGACCGCATCACGTTCACCACTCTGCCGGGCATCTGACCGCTCCCCGCCGCATCACGGAGGGATCGCCTCGATCGCGTTCCGCAGGCGGCGCAGCGCGGGCCCGAGTTCGGCCTGCGGCGGCGTGCCCAGGGCCAGCCGCAGCGCGCGCGGACGATACGGGCCGGTGACGAAGGCATCGGCGGTGGATTCGGCTTCCCGCCGGCGGGCTCCTCACCGCGGCGCGCGACCTGGCCGCCCGGATCGTCCGCCACGCGCCGACGGCCGTGGCGGCCTGCCTGCGCGCGGTCACCCGGGGCGTCAACCTGCCGATCGACGAGGCGCTCGCGGTCGAGGCGTCAGCCTTCGCCGCCGCCGTGCCCACCGACGCCGTACGCGCCGGGCTGCGCCGCTTCCTCGACCGAGGCGCCTGACGGGAGCTCGCCGTACAGGCAGGTGACGTGGACGCCGTCGGCGTCGCGGGTCAGGTGGCCCCAGCCGGTCGGCAGCAGCAGGGGCCAGCGGCCGTGCCCCCGGTCCCGCACGGTGAGCCGCCCTGTGCCCGCGTCCCAGACGGCGCCGGACATCGCGTCCAGCACCGACCAGCCCGCCATGGCGCGCACGTAGTGGTCGCCGCACTCGATCTGGTTGTACGGGTTGCGCCGCCGCCCGTCATACCGGCGCCAGAGCCCGCCCAGGATGGCGTCGGCCTCCTCCGTCAGCCCCTCCCACAGGCAGTGCGCGGCGACCTGGTACTCGCTGCCCGTCCACACCTCGTCGCAGTACCGGGTCGGCACCTCGGGCCGCCCGCCCCGCGGCCACGTGCACATGAGCAACCCGGTGTCGCCGCCGTCGGCGAAGACCCGGTACGGATGCTCGAACCCCTCGAAGCCGGTACGCAGGTTGTGCCGCACGATCGCCCGCAACGCCGAGACCACGTGCTCGCGAGGCAGGATGTGGCCGAGGCCGAGCTGGTGTGCCCACCACTGCCCGATGAGCTGGTCGGACAGGCAGCCCGTCCCCCACTGGTAGTCGGTGCCGGGTTCCGGCTCCTGGATGTAGTACTCGCCGTTGAAGAGCCGTTCGTCGTACAGGGCGCTGCCCCGGGCGAACAGCTCGGGCAGGTCGTCGCCGAGGCCCATCTCGGCGGCGGCGCGCAGCGCGGCCAGCCACAGTCCGCCCATGTACGGGTTGAGGCCGTTCAGGTCGATGTCGTGCGTGGACGGCTGCACGCCGCGCAGCACGCCGGTCGCCTCCGGGTCCCAGGTGCGGCGGATGTGGCCGAGCAGCCGCCGGAGGGCGGGGCGGTGGTCGGCGGGGTCGCCGTGCCGTACCTCGCGAAAGGTCTTGAGCAGGGCGCCGAGCATGCCGTCGAGCGCGGGTTCGGTGGGGCCGCCGATGGGGACGTCCCAGAGCTGGCGCAGGTAGGCGGGGGCCAGGACGCGGTGCGGGAGGTAGCCCTGCGGCGCCTGCGTGACGCCGAACTCGGTGGCCCGCATGTCGCGCTCCAGCGTGGGGAAGAGCTTGGCGACGGCCTGGGCGTAGTTCCACACGTGGGTGCAGTTGAGCGGGCACGAGCCGCCGACGTCGCCCGACCACATCGGGGTGGAGGCGCCGAGCACGCCTTCGAAACCGTAGAAGGTGCCGTCGGCGGCCAGGAAGCAGGAGGGACTGCGCAGGATCGCGGCCTGCGCGGCGAGGTGCTCGGCCAGGTCCACCGGCAGGCCGGCGAAGGTGCCGGTCCAGCGCAGCGAGTCGTCGCGCAGGCCGGTCCAGTGTTCCTGGGTGTAGGCGGCCACGTCGATGGCGTCGGGGAAGCGGGTGGCGTAGGCGTTGCCCAGCCAGAAGCGGGTCGGGCCCCAGGCGGGGTTCGGCGGGCCGAACTGGATGAAGTCCGCGTATCTATTGGGGAAGTGCCAGGCGAGACATATCCGGATCTGGGCGCTTGCGCCGGGTTCGAGGGTGACCGGTGCCACCAGGCCGCCGTTCCAGGTGTGGCCCGCCGGCGAAGGGCCCGGCCAGGCGCTGCCGATCTGGGGGTCGGGTGACCAGGACGCGTGCCGTACCCGATCGGCGTCGCCGTAGACGGCGCGTCCGGCGAGAAACGACAGAAACTCCTCCGGGTGCGCCCACTGCGGCAGGAACGACGCGTGCGGCGAGTCGGCCGACAGCACCGCCTGCCCCGCGCCCGGCGCGGCCGGGTCCACGCGCGTGTTCTCCATCACCAGCGCGCTCCACCCGCCGTGGCGGCGCACGCGGTTGGTGTTGCCGCCGTAGCCGGCCGCGCGCACGCCCTCGACCGCGGTGCTCCCGTCGTGCCCCACCGGATTCTGTACGGCCGCCGCCAGCCACACCTGCGCCGGCACGGCCCCGTCGTTGGCCAGCGTGAACGTGAACATCGCCACCGGCAGCGAACTGCGCTCCACGTCGAGCGGGATCAGCGGGTTGAACGCCTCCAGCTCCGCCCGCACCGGCAGCCCGTGGTACTCGATCCGGGCGAACGGATACAGCCCGCGAAAGGTCGTTCCCCGCACTCCCGGATGCCGCGTCAGCAGTTCCCGCTGCCACGCGGGCACGTGGTCGTCGTTGACCAGCGGTGTTCCCTCCGCCCCCGGCGCGGGGGGCGGCGCCTGCAGGATGACGGTCCTGTTCGCCGGCGGCTCCCACGTGCTCACCCGCAGCGCGAAGAAGGTGTACGGCAGGCCGCCCAGGTGGTTGCCCGAGTTCTGGAGCTGCCACTGGCGCAGCCCCCCGTCGGCGCAGATCGCGAGGTTGCCGGTGCCGATCCCGCCCAGCGGCATGGCCACGTGCCGCCCCCGCTCGTGCGGGATGGGCCGCGCCCTCACTTCAGCCCCGAGATGCGGATGCCGGCGATGATGTGCCGCTGGAAGCACAGGAACAGGACGATGACCGGCAGCGCGGCCAGCGTCGAGCCCGCCATGAGCAGGCTCATCTCGGAGCTCCGGTCGGAGCGGAAGGCCGCCAGGTACTGCTGCACCTGGAACAGCTCCGGATCGGTGATCGTCAGCACCGGCCAGATGTAGGCGTTCCAGAACGCCAGGAACGACGTCACCCCCACGACCACGAAGGCTCCTTTGGACATCGGGACGAAGATGTGCAGGAAGACGCGCCACGGCCCGGCGCCGTCGAGCTGGGCGGCCTCCTCCAGCGCGACCGGCAGCCCGAGGTAGTACTGGCGCAGGAAGAAGACCTGCAGGCCGGACGCGGCGCCGGGGATCACCAGGACGGCCAGCGAGTCCAGCATGCCGAGCTGGGTGACGACGACGAACGAGGTGAGCATGATCGCGATGCCCGGGACGAACATCGTGGTGATCACGACGAACCACAGCGTCCGTTTGAGCGCGAAGTCCAGCCGGGCGAAGGCGTAGGCGCCGAGCGCGTTGACGGCCAGGCTGAGCGCCGCGAACAGGACCGCGCCGGTGAACGTGACCGCCAGCGAGCGCAGGAACGCCGCGTCGCCGAGCAACTGGGCGTAGTTCTCCCAGCGCCACATCTCGGGGAAGAACTGGAACGGCGTCGCCACGACCTCGGTCCTGGCCTTGAACCCGGCCACCGCCATCCAGGCCAGCGGGAACAGCGCCGCCACGGTGAACAGGGCGGCGGTGCCGTACCTGATGGCTCGCCCGATCATCCGTCCATCGCCTTCTCCGATCGCACGAGACGGAAGATGATCGCGGAGACCGCGCCCAGGACGGCGAAGAGCAGCAGGGCGGCGGCGATCGAGTAGCCGATGTAGAGGTCGTTGGTGAAGTGGCGGAAGATGAACAGGTTGGGCAGCGTCGTGGAGTCGACCGGGCCGCCCTGTGTCATGACCAGCGGCAGCACGAGAAACTGCAGCGACGCGGCGAACCCGGTGACCAGCAGGAACAGGATGATGTTCTTCATGAGCGGCAGCGTGATCCGGAACATCTTGGTCCACGGTCCGGCGCCGTCCAGCGAGGCGCACTCGTAGTAGGTCTCGGGGATGTCGAGCAGCCCGGCCAGCATGATCAGGGAGGCGACGCCCGCACCGAGCCAGACCGCCGGCACCGCGACCGCGGCGAGCGCGGTGCCGCTCTCGCCGAGCCAGGCCGTGTCCTCCTGTTTGCCCAGCAGGCCGAGGAACCAGTTCAGCAGGCCGCCGCGGTGCGTGTAGATGAGCGAGAAGACGATGGCGGCGATCACCTCGGAGACCACCGCGGGGATGTAGATCGTCACCTTCATGAACGCGGCCATCCGCCGGCTGAGCGACTTGACCAGGACGGCGAAGACGAAGGCCACGGACACCTGGGCCGGCACCACCATGGCCGAGAACGCCAGCCCGCGCAGCACCGCCTCGACGAACGCCTGGTCGGTCAGCACGTCGAGGTAGTTGCCGAGGCCGACGAAGACGGGCGACTCGTAGAAGCTCCAGGTGTAGAAGCTGATGTACGCCGCGTGGACCAGCGGCCAGAGGACGAAGACGCCCAGCAGGGCCAGGAGCGGCGCCAGCATGAGCAGCGCCGTCCCGGTGTCCCTTCGGCGCCTCGTCAAGATCCCTGGCCCGCGAGGTCGTTCTTCGCGATGAACTCCTTGATCTCGGCGTCGGCCGCCTTCAGCGCGGCGTCGATGTCCTTGCCCTGCAGCGCCTTCTCGATGGCCTTGCCGAAGGCCAGGCTGATGGCCCAGTCGTAGGTCGGCTCCGGCTTGGCGCGGGCGACCACCTGGTCCTCGATGGTCTTGGCCCAGGGGTTCTCCGCGGCGGCCGGGTCGTTCTTGACCGCGTCGGCCACGGCCGCGCGCGGCGAGTACTTGGAGAACTTCGTGATCTTGAAGTAGTCGACCAGCAGCCGGGTGTCTCCGGCCAGCAGCCAGCTGATGGCGTCGGCGGCGGGCCGCGCGTGCTTCGACTTGGCGTCCACGACGAGCGTCCAGCCGCCGAGGGTCGCGGTCGGCTTGGAGCCGTCGCCGTCGAAGGACGGCAGCGCGGCGGCGGCGATGTCCGGGACGAGCTGGGGGTAGTCCGACAGCAGGACGCTCGCGGCCCACGAACCGCAGATCATCATGGCCGCCTTGCCCTGGCCCATCGGGTTGGCGTCGGCGTACGGCGCGAGCGGCTGCTTGGGCATGATGCCCTGCTGGTAGAGGGTCTGGTAGACCCGCAGAAGCTGCCGGTACGCCGGGTCGCTCGCCCGCGGCGCCGCCCAGTCGTCGCTGATGGGCAGGTGGGAGGCGGCGTTCCACTGCAGGCCCCAGGTGGACCACGCCATGTCGATCGCGTTGCCGGCGGTCACCACGCCCGAGACGTCCCTGGTGGTGAGCCGCTTGCCGTACGCGATGAGCTCGGCCCAGGTGGCGGGCGGCCGGTTGGGGTCGAGCCCGGCTTTGGCGAACAGGTCCTTGCGATAGAACAGGACGGCCGACGGCTCGACCAGCATCGGGTAGGCGAACTTGCGGCCCTTGTACTCCACCGAGCGCAGCACGGGTTCCTGCAGCCCGGTCCACTTGCCCGCCGGGATGAGCGGGTCGAGCGCCTGGATCTGGCCGGTGCGGGCGAAACCCGGCGCCTTGCTGTAGTTGAGCGTGTAGAGGTCGGGCGCCTTGCCCGCGGCCTGGGCCGCCTTCATCTTCTGGTCCCATGCGTCGGCAGAGACGATCTGGTGCTTGAGTACGACCTTGTCCTGCGCCTGGTTGTAGGCCGCCACGGCCTTCTTGTACCAGGCGTCCTCCTGGTCGGTGAACTTCTGCTGCCACAGGGTGATCTCGGTCCTGCCGCCGGGCCGCTTGTCCGCGCCGGATCCGCAGCCGAGCGCCAGCACCGCCGCGCCCGCCAGGCACGCGGTCAGCCGGATGACTCGCACGTCTCCTCCTTCCCGCTCCTCAGGTCAGCCGGGCGCTCACGGGCGGCAGGGTGAACGGCCGGTGCGGCAGCTCCTGGTACCAGTACGCGACCGAGGACAGGTCGTCGCTGCGCCGGTTGGCGTGCCCGTGCTCGATCGTCACGCGGATCGAGGTGGTGAAGGGCACGGGGTCCTCGATGTGGAAGCGGTACAGGGAGATCTGGCCGCTCCAGTTCTCGCCGCCCGGGAGCGTGATCCCGTGATAGGGCGCGTGGTACGGCCGGCTGGGGCACCACGCGGTGTTGAAGTAGTCCTCGGTGCCGGTGCCGTGCAGGCTCGGCGGGAAGGCCTCGCCGTCGATGAAGATCATGTCGTCGCCCTCGCCGTACCAGTTCCAGTCGGCCGTCTGGCGCAGGTTCGTCACGTTGAGCACGCAGCCGACGTAGTGGCCGCGGCCCTCGGCGTCGAGGATGACGTAGTTCCCGGCGCCGTCGGTGTTGGCGCCGTCGAACAGCCACGCGGAGTTGGACAGCTCGCCCTGCTCCAGGCCGTCGGCGGGGCACTCGCGCCGCCACTGGGCGTGAAATCGGCCCAGCCCGTCGCCCAGCTCGCCGAACTCGTCGTAGTCGATGTAGTAGTAGAACCACAGCACCTCGGACGCGCACTCGCTGACCAGCTCGAACCTGGCGCCGTCGGCGAAGGGCATGTGGAACCAGCAGTTGAACGCCTTGCCGTCCTGCGGGCTCATCTGGAGCGGGGCGGAGACGAAGTCGGCGGTGCGCGCGTGGCCCATGCCGAAGAAGTCCCCGAGCGGCACGAACACGCTGGGGTGCTCGGAGCCGTCCCAGTAGATCTTCAGCACGAGCTTGCGCAGGAAGTCCCGGTCGGCCGTCTCCGGGGTGGCCGGGTCGCGGGGGGCGACGGTCATCCAGATGTGGTTGACCGATCCCGCCCCGCGCAGGTCGGCCAGCGTCACGGTCTGGCCGGGCTCGATGGTGATCCTGTCGTCGTTGCCGCCGGTGCGGTCCCAGCTCGACGCCCGGCGGCGGCGGTGCGCGCGTAACCTCGGCAGGTCGCGGAGGCTGCTGCCGTGCTGGCCGTAGGTCACGGTCATCCTCCTTGAGAAATCGATTGCTGACGTCGTACCTCGGTTGGCGGGTGGCGTCAAGAGGCTCACTGCTGCGTCGAGCCCCTGATTGCGGTCTTGTCCTGGGGTTTTGTCGGAGGAATCGATTTCTCACCCGCGGACGAGCGAGACGTCGTCGAGCTGGAGCCACATGTCGCCGTTGTCGGTCCAGATGCCGGCGAACACCTCCACCGAGGTACGCGGGCCGCTGTCGAACGCCACCTGGTAGCGGGTCCACGAACCCACCGCCCGGAAGTTCGTCTCGCTGAACGGCGCGCCGCCCGGATCCCTGACGCCGAAGAAGCCGTTGTCGTTGTTGGCCGAGGTGCGCAGCCAGCCGGTCATGACATAGCGGGTGTTCGGCGCGACCGTCACCACCTGGTACAGGTCATGCCAGCCCCGGTTGTAGCGGGCGAAGGCATTGCGGTCTGCGGTGAAGGACCAGGTCCCGTTGTCAATGCCGCAGTTGCCGTGACAGGCCCACGGGGTGGCGACCGTACCGGTGGCCTGGCGCTCGAAGCTCGGGTCGCGGACCAGGTTGGCGTTGGTGATGGCGGCGTCCGGGGTCAGGGTGATCCGGATGAGGTAGACGTTGTACGGCGTCCACTCCGACAGCGTCAGGTACAGATCGGGGCCCTGCGACCAGGGGTGCATGAAGCCGCCGTACAGGCCGGGGTGGTCGGCGGAGCTCGCGACGACCGCCGGGGCGCTCCACGGTCCCGTCGGGGCGGCGGCCGAGCGCAGGACCACGTCGCCGCCCTGCAGGTAGGTCATCAGCCACTTGCCGGTGTAGGCGTTGAACCGCACCGACAACTCGGCCACGGGGGCGTTCACCACTGGGGCGGCCAGGGTGTCCTGGCCCTGCTGCCATCGGGAGCCGGTCCAGTACTGGTAGGCGGCCTTGTCGAGGATCTGCTGCTCGGGGACGCGGGCCAGGTAGGCGGCGCCGCTCCGGCCGTTGGGGGTGGCGAAGAGGTGGATATATCCGTCACGTCGGACCATCGCCGCCATCTGGAAGTGGTTGCCGCCGCCCGGGTTGTCCCAGCGGGGGGTGCCCGGGGTGGTCGCCGTCCAGTTCTGGCCGTTGTCGTCGGAGTAGGCGATGCCGGCGTAGTTGGTGTCCCATTGGCCGGGCTGGCCCCAGTGGCGTACCGACATGTACCCCATGTACTGCCGCGTCCCCACCGACACCCCGGCCGTGGGGATGACGGTGATCTCGTCGCCGTCGACCTTCCTGCTGGGGATCAGCTCCTTGGCATGGCCCGCCCGATCGGTGGCCGCACCGCTGAAGGTCATCCCGTCGGCCAGATCCCGGTCGACGCTCCGCAAGAGCACCTGACTCCGCCAGTCACCCCCGTTCGCGCCCGGCGGCGCCCACCCGTCCCCAAAGGTGTCCCCGAACGCGGCCAGCACCTCCCCGGCCCCGTTGTCCCACATGATCCCCAGATCGGTGGCATTGACCTTCCAAGCCAGATCCGTCCCCGACCCCGCCCCCGTAACCTTCGCCACCACCACCCCCGGCGACCGCCCCACCCCCAGGACACCCCACCCTTCTCCCCCACCCAACACCGCCCCCAGGCCCTGCCCTCCTAACACCTTGGGGTCTCGCCCTCTCGGCGCGACCCCCACGCCCCACCTTCCTCGCGCCGCTTCCCCTTGCCCATCCCGTGCGACCTCCCCGCCCGAGACCGTCGAACCCGCGTGCCGCCCTCCCGGCGCGGCCACCGACTGCCACACCCCGGGGTGTCCCGCTGGGGCGCTTTCCCGGCCCGGCGCCGCTTGCCATGGTCCTGGAGCGGGACCTTTCCGCATCGCCGTCGCGGCCGGGAGCGAGCCGGGAGATGCCTGCCTCCCGTGCGACGCGGCGTCGGCGGGCAGGTGGGGGGCAGTGGCGGCGATCAGGGCGAGCAGGCTGCCCGTGACCGTCCAGGTACGTAAGCGTGTGTCCATGTGCCCGGCCTCCTCGGGAAATCGATTTCCCGCATTGTCAAGCGGCCCGGCGACGCCGTCAAGAACCCTGTCATACCAGTACGGCAGGCAGCACCACGTGCCGAGGCGGGAACCCCTCCCCCGACACGCGGCGCAACAACAACTCCACCGCGAGCCGCCCGATCTCGTACGTGGGCTGCGAGATCAGCGTCATCGCGTCACTCAGCCCCAGCGCCCACCGCATGTCGTCGAACACCGCCAGCGTGATGTCCTCCGGATAGCGCAGGCCGTACTCCCGCAAAGCGGTCGCCGCGCCGAGCGCCATCAGGTTGTTCGACACGAACAGCGCGTCCGGCCCGGGTTTGAGACGCAGCAGTCCGGCGGCGGCGGCGCGCCCGCCCTCGATGCGGTAGTCCCCCCGCACGACCAGCTCGCGACGGTAGGCGAGACCGGCGGCCCGCAGCCCGTGCCGGTACCCGGCCAGCCGGTCCACGGCGGTCGTCACCTCGGTCGGCCCCGCGATGAACCCGATCCGCCGACACCCCTGATCCACCAGCCGCAGGACCGCGTCCTGGGCGGCTTTGACGTTGTTGACCCCGACCCGGTCGACTTTGGCCGTCTGCAACCGCCGGTCGACGGTAACGACGGGTATGCCGCGTTCGGCGAGAAGCGAGATCGAGGTACGCGTCGCGGAGGCCGGCGACAGGATCACCCCGGCCATGTTCTCGGCGGCGGCCACCTCGATCGAACGCTGCTCCTTCTCCAGGTCCTCGTCGGTGTTGGCCAGCATCACCGAGTACCCCGCCTTGCTGGCGGCGTCCTCCGCTCCGCGCACCATCGAGGTGAAGAACGGGTTCGTGATGTCCGAGATGATCAGCCCGAGCACGGTGGTGGCACGGGTCCGCAGGAACCTGGCCTGCGAGCTCGGCCGATAGCCCAGCTCCCGGACGGCCGCCAGCACCCGCTCCCGCAGTTCCTCGGCCACCGTGGGCCCGTGGTTGAGCACCCGCGACACCGTGGCCGGAGAAACTCCGGCCCGACCGGCCACATCCTTGATCGTGATCTGCGCCACCGCACCTCCAGTCCCCTGGAAATCGATTTCCCCCGAGTCTCCCACGCCTGCCGGCCCACGACGCCCACATGCCGGCAGACCCGCCCGCGCGAGAGCCCGCAAGCGCGCACACCCACGGACGCACACCGACCGGCGCGCGATGCACACCGACGCGTGCACCGGCCGGCGTGTGCCCACCGCACGCGTGCCCACACGCGCGGGTAGCGCGGACCCGCGTGGCCGCAGACCCGCCCCGCACCACACCTGCGTGGCCCCAGGCGCGGGCGCCCCACAGACGCGTATGACCCCTCGGGTAAACGACCCCGTGCCTCGGGCGACACCGCCTCGGCGCAGGTGAAGCAGCCGGAGGCCGGGTGCACGGCTCCGGACCCGATGGGCATGGGTTGGCCGGGGCCGAGCCTGGTGACCGTGCCCGGTCTTGGGGCTAGGGGGTGTGGAGGGCGGCGTAGAGGCCGTTGGCGGCGAGGAGTTCTTCGTGGGTGCCCTGTTCGGTGATGGTGCCGTTGTGCAGCATCAGGATCAGGTCGGCCTGGCGGATCGTGCTCAGGCGGTGGGCGATGACGAAGCTGGTGCGGTTGCGGCGGGCTCGGGTCAGCGCCTGCTGGATGAGGAGTTCGGTGCGGCTGTCGACCGAGCTCGTGGCTTCGTCCAGGACGAGGATGACCGGGCCGGCGAGGATGGCTCTGGCTATGGTGATCAGCTGGCGTTCTCCCGCGCTCAGGGCACCGCCGTCCTGGTCGATGACGGTGTCGTAGCCGTGGGAGAGGGTGCGGATGAAGTGGTCGGCGTGGGCGGCTCTGGCGGCGGCTTCGACGTCGGCCGGGGTCGCGCCGGTGCGGCCGTAGGCGATGTTGTCGCGGATGGTGCCGCCGAACAGCCAGTTGTCCTGGGGGACCATGCCGGTCGCCGCGCGTAGCGTGTCGCGTTTCATGTCGCGGACGTCCACCCCGTCGACGGTGATACGGCCGGACGTCACGTCGTAGAACCGCATCAGGAGGTTGACCAGAGTGGTCTTGCCCGCACCCGTCGGGCCGACGACGGCCACGGTGCTGCCCGGCTCGACGACCAGCGAAAGGTCCCGGATCACCGCCTCGCCGGACACAGCTCCAGGCACTCCCGCGCTTTCGAGGGCGACCGCGCGTTCCAACGCCGCCTCGGGTTTGCGGAGCGCGGGGCCGTACGTGAAGGAGACCGCTTCGAAGACGACGCGGCCCCGCACAGGCGCGGCCGTCCCAGGCGGGTCCGCGGGCTCCTCCTCGGCGTCGAGCAGGTCGAGGACGCGCGCGCCCGACGCCACCCCCGACTGGATCACCCCCGCCAGACCCGCCAGCGCCGTCAACGGCCCGCCGAACTCGCGCGAGTACTGGACGAACGCCTGCACGGCCCCCACCGTCAATCCACCGGCGGCCAGTTGCAGGCCGCCGACGACCGCGACGAGCACGTAGCCGAGGTTCCCTGCGAGCCCGGTCGCCGGGCCGATGACGCCGCTGACGAACTGGGCGCGGGCCGACGAGTGGTACAGGCGGGCGTTGTGTTCGCGGAAGGACTCGGCCGACTCCTGGCCGCGGCCGTAGGCGGTGATCAGGGTGTGGCCGGTGTAGGCCTCCTCGACGTGCGCGTTCAGTTCGCCCGTGGCCTGCCACTGCCGCGCGAACTCCACCTGCGCCCGCCGCCCCGCCACCCGCGTGAGCTGGACCGACAGCGGTACGGTCACCAGCGCCACCACCGCCAGCAACGGCGAGATCCAGAACATCATCCCCAGCGTCCCCACGATCAGGAACGCGGAGTTGGTGATCTGGCCGATGCTCTGCTGCATGCTCTGCGCGAGGTTGTCGATGTCGTTGGTGGTACGGCTCAGCACCTCCCCCCGGTGCTGCCGGTCGAAGTAGGGCACGGGCAGCCGCCCGAGCTTCTCCTCGACCTCCCGCCGCAGGTGGAAGATGGCGCCCTGGACGAGCCGGGTGGTGTAGCGCCGCTGGAGTATCCAGAACGTCGCGGAACCGGCGTACACGGCGAGCGCGCCCAGCAGCGTGAGGGTCAGCGCGCGGCCGTCGATCCCCTGCTCCGGCCGGGTGATCGCGCCGATGACGACGAGGTCGGTGGCGCGGCCGAGCAGCAGCGGGCCGGTGACGTTGAGGACGATGCTGGCCAGGCCGAGCACCGCCACCCCCCACAACCGGCGCGACGGCCGCAGGAGCGTCAGCAGGCGCCAGGCCGTGCGCCCGAAGCTCATCCGACCAGTTCCTCGCCGAGCTGGGAACGGACGATCTCCCGGTAGACGGGGCTGTCGCGGACGAGCTCGTCGTGCGTGCCCGCGCCCGCGACCCGGCCCTCGTCGAGGACGACGATGTGGTCGGCGTCGAGGATGGCGCGCACGCGCTGGGCCACGACGATGACGGTGGCGTCGGCGGTCTCGGCGGCGAGGGCCTGCCGTACCCGCGACTCCGTGGTGTGGTCGAGGGCGGAGAAGGGGTCGTCGAGGAGGTACACGGGCGCGCGGCGGACCAGCGCGCGGGCCAGGGACAGCCGCTGGCGCTGGCCGCCGGAGAGGTTGGCGCCGCCCTGGGCGACGGGCGTGTCGAGGGCGGGCACGAAGTCGCGGGCCTGGGCGATGCCGAGGGCGTGCCAGAGTTCGTCGTCGGTGGCGCGCGGGCGGCCGTGGCGGAGGTTGGTGGCCACGGTGCCGGAGAACAGGTGCGGGCGCTGCTCGACCAGGCTCGCCGACCGGGCCAGGAGGCCGGGGTCGAGGGTGGTGGCGTCTTCGCCGCCGAAGAGCACCGTGCCTTGCGTGGGATCGGACAGGCGGCGGATCAGGCTGAGCAGCGTGCTCTTGCCGCTGCCGGTGGAGCCGACGATCGCCGTCGTCGTGCCGGGGCGGGCCACCAGGTCGACGCCGTGGAGCACGTCGTCCTCCGCGCCGGGGTAGCGGAAGCGCACGCCGCGCAGCTCGACGCGGCCGGGGGCGCGCATCCGGCCGACCGGGTTCGCGGGCGGCGCCAGGCCGGGCTCGGTGTCCAGCACCTCGGCGACGCGGACGGCGCAGACCTCGGCTCTGGGCAGGTTCATGATGACGAACGCGGCGGTGAGCACGGCGGTCTGGATCATGGCCAGGTAGGTGAGGAACGCGGTCAGCTCGCCGACGCCCAGACCGGCGTCGCCGACCCGCCGCGCGCCCGCCCAGATCACGAAGACGCCGCAGACGTTGACCAGGTTGACCACCAGCGGCATCAGCGCGGCCGACGTGTAGCCCAGGCGGGTCGAGACGTCGGTCAGCTCCTCGTTCGCCCGCCCGAAGCGCGCGCGCTCGGCGTCCTGCCTGACGAACGCGCGGGTCACCCGGATGCCCGCGATCTGCTCCCTGAGCACCCGGTTCACGGCGTCGACGCGCTCCTGTACGGCCCGCGACAACGGCCGCATCCTGCCGACCAGCACCGCCGTGACGGCACCGAGGACCAGCGCGAGCGCGACCAGTAGCCACGACAGCGCGACGTCCTGGAGGACGGCCATCACGATCCCGCCCACGGCCATGACCGGAGCCGCGACGATCACCGTCAGCAGCGACAGCGCGAGCGTCTGGATCTGCTGAACGTCGTTGGTGGTGCGGGTGATCAGCGAGGGTACGCCGAGCGCGCCCACCTCCTGCGTGGACAGGCGCTGGACGTGCAGGTACACCGCCTCCCGCAGGTCACGGCCCACCCCCATGGCCGTACGCGCGCTCAGGTGGACGGCGGCGAGCGTGGCGCCGCCCTGCACGAGGGACACGCCGGCCATGACCGCGCCCAGGCGCAGGATCAGCCCGGTGTCGCCGGTGAACACGCCGTCGTCGATGATCACGGCGTTGAGCGTGGGCAGGTAGAGCAGGGCGGCCGTCTGCGCCACCTGCAGGAAAACGACGGCGGCGACCGCGCGGCGACGCGGGCGCAGATATCTGGCCAGCAGCCGCCAGAGTGCCACGTCGCGCCTCCCTTCACGATCGACTGTAGGGAGGCGCGCGTGGGGTGAGGAAGCGGTTCCGCCCCGGGCGTAGCGGTCCGCTCAGATGCTCAGCCGGCTCCCCGACAGCGGCCGCATGGCCAGCCGCATGAGAGCCAGCGCGTTGTCGTCGCCGGCGATCCGGTTGGCGCTGAGCACGCCGCACCGGCGGCATTCGTGGATCAGCAGCCACTCGCCGTCGTCGCGTACGGTCACGCCCAGCGCCTCCATCCGCCCGCCGCACCCGGCCGCACGGTCGCCCGGCACCCGCCGGTCGAGGTGAAGACTGCCGAGGCAGGACGGGCAGTGGTTGCGGTGCGCGGTGCCCGGCGCGTGCATGGACACGTCCATCCGGCACGAGGCGCACCGGAAGGTCGCCGCCCGCGGCTCCTTACGCCGCTGCGGCCTCCTGACCCGCCCGCGCATCACAGCCTCCCGAACAGCTCGAACGGGAACGGCGGCGACGCCAGCGGGCGTACGGCCATCCGCATGAGGATGAGGACGTTGTCGTCGCCGCGCGCGGGCGAGGAGACGAGATGACCACACGACTCGCACCGGTGCACGACCACCCAGTCGCCTTCGGACGGCACGGCGACCGCGATGGGCGCCATGCGCGCACCGTCGGTCTCGTGTACGGCCGTCAGGCATTCGGGACAGTGATGACGCCGGTCGTCCGAGGTGACCCCGCACCCCGGACAGGAAAAGTATTCGGACACGTTGGAGGTGCTCCTTGCCGAGAAACCACGTGGAACGACAGCAAGGAAGCGCCGAGCCGCCTAGCTCAGCATGCGATGCGGCAGCCCCGGGACAGCGTGACGGCCCGAGACACGGTAGGCGCGCTCGGCGCGGACCGGGGCATACATCACTGCTTCCTGGGGCTCGGCGGCCCGGTTGATTCACCTTCACGGACATCGCGACGCTATCAGCGCCCCGGCCCACCCGACCACGGGTTTTCTCCCCATGCCAACCGAACCCCCCTCTCCCCCGTCCTCTCTTGCGTCCCACCCACCCCGAGGGGGCCACCATGCGCGTCCACCTGCTCGTCCCCGCCGTCGTCCTGCTCGCCGCCTCCTCCGGCGTCCTCCCGATGGGCGGTGAGAGCGCCGGCGTGATGACGTACACGTGCACCACGACCGCCACCGCGCAGACCCAGGAGATCCGGGTGAACGTGGACCTGACCGTGCCCCCCACCGCGAAGGTGGGCGAGCAGATGACGATCGGGTGGCGTGGCTCGTACGCCGGGGGCGGCGAGCTGATCGCACCCATAGCCGGGCTCAAGCTGTACGTCTACGCGGGCATCAGCAAGATCGACAAACTGACCTCCGCCACCGGGGTGGCGACGCTGCCCGAGATCGCCGCCGGGGAGCCCATCCCATTACCCGAGAGCGTCGTCGAGCTCAAGACGACCCCCAGCCAGGAGGGCAGCGGCTTGGTCCGCCCGGGCGCCATGAATTTCGGCACCACGAACACCAGCCCCGTGATCAGGTGCAAGGCTCCTGACAACCGCCCGGTGTACCCGCTCACCGTGGAAGGGGGGACGACCCCCACGGACGCCGAGACCGAGCAGCCCGACGAGACCGAGCAGCCCGGCGAGCCCGTGGACGACGCCGAGACCGTGCGGTCCAACGAGCCGGTGGACGAGGTGAGAACGCCTGTCGGTGGAGCGGAGACGGGTGGTGGTGGTGAGGCCGGGCCGGATGGGCGGATCGTGGTGCTCGCGGGCCTGGTCATGCTGGCCGGGGCCGGAGCGGGGCTGGCCCGCCGGACGAGGTCGCGCGGTTAGCCTCGGCGGTTGCGGCGGTCGAGGATGAACCACCAGGCCAGGCAGATCAGACCGAGCACGCACAGGCTGGCGATCAGCAGCGGCGAGGTGACCAGGAAGGCCAGGACGATCGCGATGACCGCGATGACGATCGGCAGCGTCGGAGTGGGCGTCATGTGCTGATTATCGGGCGGAGCGGATGGCGTCGGCGACTCTGGTGGCCAGGGCCATGACGGTGAGCGACGGGTTGACCGACAGGGAGACGGGGATCAGGGAGGCGTCGCCGACGTACAGGCCGGAGACGCCGATCGCGGCGCCGTCGAGGTCGACGGCGCCGCCCATGGGGACGCTGCCCTGGACGTGCGAGGTGGTCAGGCCGGTCCACACCACGCGCCTGGCCCCGGCGGCGGCCAGTACCTCGACCGCGAAGGCGAGGCCGTCGGCCAGGCGGCGGCGTTCCACGGGGGCGAAGCGT
Organism: Nonomuraea sp. NPDC050540; assembly: GCF_044457485.1. Taxonomy (NCBI): domain Bacteria; kingdom Bacillati; phylum Actinomycetota; class Actinomycetes; order Streptosporangiales; family Streptosporangiaceae; genus Nonomuraea; species Nonomuraea sp. NPDC050540. The sequence continues at coordinate 579,653 of NZ_JBITHA010000005.1, read as the reverse complement.
TTGCGGAAGATGTCGCCGGGCTCGGCCGTGGCGGTGTTGAGGTCGTTGGCCATGACGAGCAGCCCGGCCCAGTGGCGGTACGTACGCAGGGTCTCGGTCAGAGCGTCGCCCCACAGAGGCAGGCCGGAGGCGTCCACCAGGCTCATGGCGAAGGCCACCGGGTCCTGGATGGTGGTGCCCTCGACGACGAAGTCCTCCTGGTAGTCGAGGCAGTGCGCGGTGATCGGGTAGACCATGTGGCAGTCCTGCGGCTCGTCGAACAGGCCGTAGACGAGCCGGGCGGGGTGCAGGCCGAGCGTGCCGGGCAGGTCGGGGAAGCCGGGGCTGCGCCGGAGGATCTGCGGTGTGTTGAGTGCCCCGGCAGCCAGGACGACGACGGGCGCGCGGGCCACGCCGCCCGTGTGAACGACGCCGGTGACCTTGCCGTTCTCGATGAGCACCCGGTCGACCTCGGCGCCGGTGGCCAGGCGGATCTCGCCGCGGGCCAGGGCGGGGGCGAGCCACGTGTTGAGGGTGTTGCGGCCGGCGTTGGTCGGGCAGCCCTGCAGGCAGGAGCCGCATCGGCTGCAGTTGTAGTCGGTGTAGGACTCGACCGGGGTCAGGTCGGTGCCGAGTGCCCGGAAGCCGGGCCGTACCCGGTGGACGCTGGGCGGCCAGTCGGCGCGGACCCGCACGCCGAGTGCGGCCTCCACCCGCTCGTAGTAGGGCGTCAGGTCGAACGGGAGCTCGCTCGCGGGCGCCCGCAGCGCGACCTTGGTGTTGATCACGGTGGTGCCGCCGACACAGCGCCCGGACAGGAGGGTGAGCGGGCGCTCGCCCTCGACGTCGGCGAACCGCGCCGGCCACCACAGCCGGTGGTTGGCGCGCAGCTCGAAGCGGGTGTGGTCGGCCGCGCCGCGCAGCTCACCGGCCTCCAGCACCAGCACGTCCAGCCCGGCGCGGCCGAGCTCGGCCGCGATCAGCCCGCCGCCCGCGCCTGACCCGACGACGACCACGTCCGCCGTGTCGTCTCCCCGGTACGGCTCCCGCCGCTCGTCGAGGAAGTCCCAGTCCTTACGCAGCCGAGCCCCCTGCGGCGGCTGGAACCCGATCGCCTCATGCCCGGTGGGCCCGGTATGCCCGGGGGCGGTGTAGTCCCCGTAGTAGGCCTCGATCGCGACCGCCCGCACCAGGTCGAAGGCGGGGCTGCCCACCTGGCCCGCGAGGTCGGCACGGCCCAGCGTGGCAAGGGCGGCGGCGAGGCCGGGCGGGTCGGTCCTGGCGGCGTACTCGGTGACCCCGATGTCAGCCGATCCCGGCACGAGCCGGTCGAAGACGTTCACAGGAAGGCCGCCCCTCCGTCGACGTTGAGTGTCTGCCCGGTGAGGAACCCGCTGGCCGGATCGCACACGTACAGCAGCGTCGACACCAGATCGTCCGGTTCCGCCACCCGCGGCACCCGCTGCATGGCCGCCACGCGCTCGAACCCGCCGTCCGCCCCGGTGCTGCGCGCGGCGGTCTCGGTCCTGGTCAGGCCGGGGGCGATGACGTTGGCGGTGATGTTCTCGGGTCCGAGCAGGGTGGCGAGCGAGCGGGTCATGCCGATGAGCGCGGCCTTGGAGGCGGTGTAGGCGACGAGGTCGGGCGGGCCGACGAAGACGGCGCCGGAGGCGATGCTGACGACGCGCCCCCACCCGGCCTCGCGCAGGTACGGCAGCGCCGCCTGCGTCACCGTGAACGGCCCTTCGACGTTGACCCGCAGGATCCGCCGCAGGTCGTCGAGCGTCGTCTTCTCGAACGGGATGGGCGGGTAGACCCCGGCGTTGTTGACCACGATGTGCGGCCCGCCCGCCTCGGCGGCGACCAGCGCCATGGCCCGCGTGACCTGCGAGGGTTCGGTCACGTCGACGGTGACGGGTAGGAACGCGGCGCCGATCCGCCGGGCGGTCGCGCTCTGGGCGGCGACGTCGAACCCGGCCACCCGCGCCCCGGCGGCGGCCAGGGCGGCGGCGAACTCCCGGCCGAGCCCGCCGGCCGAGCCGGTCACCACCGCGGTACGTCCGGCGAGACGATCACTCACTGTTGGCTCCATGGGCGAGGTGGAGGATCTCGTGGTCGGTCAGCCGCTCGCCGGCCAGTTCGGCGGCGACGCGGCCTTTGCGGAAGACAAGGACCCGGTCGCAGACCTCGGCCAGCTCGGCCGGGTCGGTGGAGGTGAGCAGCACGACCCGGCCCTCCGCGGCCAGTTCCCGCACGATGGCGTGCATTTCGGCTTTCGCCGCGACGTCGACGCCGCGTGTGGGGTCGTCGAGCAGGACGACGCCGGGCGCGGCCTCCAGCCACTTGGCGAAGACGACCTTCTGCTGGTTGCCGCCGGACAGCCGGCCGGCGAGCTGGCCGGGGCCGCTCGCCCGGATCCGCAGCCGCGCGGTGGCCGCGACCGCGCGCTCGCGCAGGTCCTTCGCGCGCACCCAGGTCCCGGTACGGCCCAGCGCGACGGTCCGCACCTGGGCGATGTTCTCCCAGAGGGGTTTGTCCAGCATGAGGCCGAGGCGCTTGCGGTCGCTGGGCACCACGGCGACGCCCGCCTTGATGGCCTGGCGCAGGCCGCGCGGGCGTGGGCCGCCTCCGGGGTAGGCGAGCGTGCCGGCCGAGGGGGCGCGCAGGCCGCAGACGACCTCAAGGACGGCCGTCTGGCCGGCGCCCGCGATGCCGGCCAGGCCGACGATCTCGCCCTGCCGCGCCTCCAGGTCGACGCCGTCGAGGTGGCCGGGCACGTGGACGCCGCGCAGGCGGAGGCCGGCCGTACCGGGGCCGGCGGGGCGGGTGGCACGGGCGGCGGGGACCGTGGGGCGCTCGCCGACCATGGCGCGCACGATCTTCTCAAGCGTCAGCTCGGCCATCGGGACGGCGCTCAGCGCGTTGCGGCCGTCGCGCAGGACCGTGACCTCGTCGCACAGTTGCACCACCTCTTCCAGCACGTGCGAAACGTAGGCGACGGCGACCTGCCTCGAGCGCAGCGCGGCGAGGATGCGCAGCAACCGGGCGGCGGCGTCGGCCTGGAGCGCCGAGGTGGGCTCGTCGAGGATGAGCACCGCGGGGTCCTCCAGCAGCGCCCGCGCGATCTCGACGAGCTGGCGTTCCGCGAGGGTGAGCTCACCCACCCTGGTGGTGGGCGGGCGGGTGAGCTCCAGCTCGTCCAGGACCGGTCCTGCCTTGCGCGCCATGGCCTTCCTGTCCAGCAGGAGGCCGCCGCGGCGCAGGTCGCAGGCGGGGAACAGGTTGGCCAGCACGTCCATGTCGGGGAAGAGGCTGGGCTCCTGGGAGACGACGGCGACGCCCCGCCGTACCGCGTCGCGGGTGGTGGAGAAGCGCACGGGCGCGCCGTTCAGCAGGAGCTCGCCCTCGTCGGGCGGGAGGGCGCCGGCCAAGATCTTGACCAGCGTGGACTTGCCGGCGCCGTTCTCGCCGAGGAGGGCGTGGACGCTGCCGGGGCGCAGCTCGATGCGGGCGCCGTCGAGGGCGCGCACGCCACCGAAGCGCTTGCCGATGCCCGACGCGAGGTACATGGGCTACTTCGCCTCGCTCAGCGGCCTCAGCCTGCCCTGGATACCGCTGAAGAACTCATCGGCCCGGCTCTTCAGCCACGCCCGTTTGGCCTGGTCGGAGGCCTGTCTGGCGGTGATCTCGTCGACGTTGGCCTTGGTGACGAGCAGGTGACCGGGGTCGGCCCAGCCCTCGGGCAGCGCCTTGCCCGCCTTGGCGGCCTCGGCCAGCATGCGGATCGCGACATAGCCCTTGAAGTAGTGCTCGGGGGACATGGCGGCGAAGCTGGTGCCGTCCTTGACCGCGGCCAGCGTCTTGGGGTCGAGGTCGAAGGCGGCCACCAGGTACGAGCCCCCGGCGGTCTGCTTGGCCTTGGCCAGGTTGTACGCGTCCTGGTCCCCGGTGCCGAGGAAGGCCAGCGCCTTCGGATGGGCCTTGACCAGCCCGTTCCAGATCTCGAAGTTGGCGGCCGGGTCGTTCTTGGTCTCGAAGGGGCCGAGCACCTTCACACCGGGCAGCTTCTCGGCGAAGGCCTCCTTCATGCCGTTGGCCCGCTCGTCCAGCACCGGCACACCGGGGTTCGGCGTGCCGAGCACCACGTCGCCGGTGGCGTCCGGCGGCAGGAGCTTGATGGCTTCGAGCGCGAGCTGCTTGCCCGCGCCCCGGTTGTCGTTGCCGACGTAGAGGCCGACGTTGCTGCCGGGGGCGGGCACGGTGTCCACGCCGACCAGCCGGATCTTCCGCGCCGCCAGGTCGGCCAGCGGCCGTACGAACAACTCCGGCGCCAGGTCCTCGATCGCGATGCCGTCGGGCGCGGTGCGGCCGAGGTCGCCGAAGAGCTTGACCTGGGCCGGCGGGTCCACCGAGTTGGGGGCGCTGATCTGCAGGTCGACGCCGCCGACCGCGTCGGCGGCGAACTGCCCGCCGGCCGCCATCTCCTGCGCGAAGTCGGCGTCGGTGGTGGCCAGCGAGAACCCGATCTTCGGGGCGCCGGAGGAGGTGGGGCCGCCGCCGGAACAGGCGGCGGTCAGGACGAGGACGGCGGCGATCAGGGCGCGTTTCACAGAGTTCCTCACAGGGACTCCCTAGAGCTGGCGGAGCCGCGGCGGCGCAACAGGGCGTCGAGCGCGACGGCGAGGAGGATGACGATGCCTGTGGCGAACAGGCTCCAGTTGATGGGGACGCCGAAGTACACGAGTCCGCTGGCGACCGTCCCGAGGATCACGGTGCCGAGGACGGAGCCCCAGACCGTGCCGGAACCGCCGCGCAGCGGGGTGCCGCCGATGATCGCGGCGGCGATGGCCTGCAGCTCGTAGCCCTGGCCGATGGTCGGCTGGCCGGAGGCGAAGAAGCCCAGCGTGAGCACGCCCGCCACCCCGGCCAGCGCGCCGGACAGCACCAGCACCTGGAGGCGGACGCGCGGGATCGAGATGCCGGAGAAGCGCGCGGCGTCGGGGTTCGAGCCGATCGCCCGCACCCGGTAGCCGAACGGCGTGGCCTTGAAGACCACGGTCAGCGCTATCGCCACCGCCGCCAGCACCCAGATCGAGGTGGGCAGGCCCAGCAGGTCGCCGCCGACCACCGTGAAGAAGGCGTCCTCGCGCGGCAGCCCGGCCACCTGGCGGCCCTCGCTCAGCGCCAGGGCCAGGCCGCGGAAGACCGACAGGGTGCCCAGCGTGGCGATGATCGACGGGATGCCGAGCGTGTTGCACAGCGCCCCGTTGACCAGGCCGAGCACGGCGCCCACGGCCACGCCGGCCGCCGCGGCCAGCCACGGGTTCACGCCCGCGCGCATCATCATGCTGCCCGCGATGAGGCTGAGCGCGTAGGTGGATCCGACCGAGAGGTCCAGCTCGCGCATGGCGAGCAGGTACGTCATGCCGCAGGCCAGCACGCCGATGAAGGAGGCCTGCCGTACCACGTCGATGAGCTGCGCGCGGTCGAGGAAGGCGGGGTGGAACAGTCCGATGGCCACCACGAGCACGACGAGCACCACGACGACGCCGAACTCGTCCACACCGAAGACACGCTTCACGCCGTCTCCCTAGAACGGGTAGGTCTCGATCGGGCCCTGGACGGTGATCCAGCGCGTCTCGGTGAACGCCTCGACGTTGGCGGCGGCGCCCCCGAAGCGGGAGCCGGTGCCCGAGTGGGCCACGCCGCCGAACGGGGCGACCGCCTCGTCGTCCACGGTCTGGTCGTTGACGTGCGCGATCCCGGTCGGGATGCGCTCGGCCAGGTCGAGGCCACGCATGGCGTCGCGGGTGAGGATGGACAGCGACAGCCCGTACTCGCTGCCGGTGGCCAGCGCCACGGCCTCGTCCTCGTCGCGGAAGGTGAGCACGGGCGCCACCGGGCCGAAGACCTCCTGGGCATAGGCGGGGCTGTCGGGGGTGAGGCCGGTCAGCACGGTCGGGCGGTAGAACAGGCCGTCGTAGGTGCCGCCGGTGACCACCTCGCCGCCGGCGCCGACGAGCGCGTGGACCTTGTCGCGCTGGCCGGCGTCGATGAGCGGGCCGAGCGCCACGTCCTGGGTGAAGGGGTCGCCGACCGGCAGTGCGGCGGCTTTGGCGGCCAGCTTCCCGACGTACTCGGCGGCGACGGACGCGTGGACGAGGTGGCGGCCCGCGGTCATGCAGATCTGACCTTGGTGGAAGTAGGAGCCCCAGGCACCGGCGGAGACGGCCCGGTCGAGGTCGGCGTCGTCCAGCACGATCAGCGCGGAGTTGCCGCCGAGCTCCAGGTGCGCCCGCTTGAGATGGCGGGCCGCGGCCTCGCCCACCTTTCTGCCGGCGGCCGTGGAGCCGGTGAAGGAGATCACCCTGACGTCCGGGTCGGCGACCAGGGCCTGCCCCACGTCGGGGCCGCCGGGCAGCACGTGCAGCAGTCCCTCGGGCAGGCCCGCGTCCTCGAAGACGCGGGCGATCGAGACGCCGCCGCACACGGCGGTGCGCGGGTCCGGCTTGAGCACGACCGCGTTGCCCAGGGCCAGGGCGGGCGCGACGGAGCGGATGGCCAGGATGAGCGGGGCGTTGAACGGCGCGATCACCCCGATCACACCCGACGGCACCCGCCTGGCCAGGCTGAGCCGCCGTTTGGCCGTGGGCAGGATCTCGCCGATCGGCCGGGAGGCCAGCGCGGCGGCCTCGTGGCACTCCTGGGCGGCGATGTGGGTCTCGAAGCCCGCCTTGCCGCGGATGGAGCCGGACTCACGCATGATCCACTCGTGGAGTTCGGCCGCGTGCTGCTCGAAGGCCAGGCCCGCGCGGCGCAGCACGGCCGCGCGTTCCTCGAAGTTCGTGCGGGCCCATTCCGGCTGTACGGCCCGGCCGCGCCGGGCGGCGGCCGTGACGTCGTCCGGCGTGGCCAGGCCGATGGTGCCGAGACGGACGCCGGTGGCGGGCTCGGTGACGGGAGCGGTGGCGGCGGCCTGCGTCCAGGTGCCGCCGAACAGGCGTCCCGTCCAGGTGGACGGGTCGAGCAGGGTCATGGGGGTGGGCCTCCTGCTGTTGTGGCCTTGAGGGGGGTGGTCGGCGTCAGGGGGCTATGGCGATGTCGAGGAGGAGAGGCTGGGTGCGGTCCAGCAGGCTGGGGATGACGCCGTCGAGGACGTCCAGCAGTTCGTCGTGGCCGGTGATGCGGCGGGCCGGGCAACCGAACGCGGTGGCCAGGCCGCTCAGGCTGACCTCCTCGAAGGCAGGCCACGGGGGCTTGCCCGCGTCCGCCGCCTCGGCGAGTTGGTCCATGACCGCGTACCTGCCGTTGGCCAGCACCACGAACAGGGCGCCCACCCGGTAGCGGGCGGCGCTCCAGAGGGCCTGGATGCCGTAGATGGCCGACCCGTCGCCGACCACCGCCACCACCGGGCGGTCGGGCAGCGCCATGCGCAGCCCGACCGCGGCGGGCAGCGCGAAGCCCAGGCCGCCCATGGCCGCCGACACGAAACCCAGGGGGCGCCTGGCCGGGAGCAGGCGGTGGAGCTCCGGCCTGGACGACGGGGTCTCCTCGACCACGATCGTCTCGGGCGCCAGCCGTACCGCCAGGGCCGCCAGGACGTGCGCGGCCCGCAGCGGCTCGCCCACGCCGGGGTCGACCAGGCCGTGCGCGTCGGCGCGGCCCTGCTGGGCGGGCACCACCCAGCGCGGCTCCCATGTACCTTCCGCCGGCTCGTCCGTCGCCCACCGGCCCCCGCTCAGCACGCGCCCGCCGTCGCCCGCGCTCTGCACGGGCCCGATGCCGCCCGCGCTTGGTGCGGGCCGCCCACCGGTGTCCCATCGCGGGTCCACGGGCTCGGGCGACGCGAACGCGGTGTCGCGCGGTTCGCCGGGTTCCTGCTCGGCCTGGTGGTTCGGGGTGGCCGGGTTCGTGAGCGCCCGGGGCGGGGCGGGGCGGGGGTGGAGGTGGGTGGGCAGGTGTTCGCAGACGGTGGCGGGCGAGGCGAGGATGGCCAGGTCGGCGGGGGCGCGGTGGGCCTCGGACGGGTCGTCGGTGACCACGGCGATCCGGGTGCCGGGGGTGACGAGGTGGCCCGGCTGGTAGGGGTTGTGGCGGAAGACGGGGGCGCCGACCGCGAGCACGAAGTCGTGGCCCGACAGGATCGTGCGCTGCTGGGCCCGGCCGGAAGGCAGGACTCCGGCGTACTGCGGGTGGTGCTGGGGGAAACCGGCTCTGGCGCCGAACGACTCCTGCCAGACCGGGCAGCCCAGCCGTTCGGCCAGGGCGACCAGGGCGGCCCAGGTACGCGGGTGGTCGGCGCCGGCGCCGGCGACGATCACCGGGGAGGCGGACTCGTTCAGGAGCGCGGCCAGTTCGATGGCGGCGTCGAGGGCGGTCGCGCTGGGCCGCAGCAGCGTATGGGGAGCGGCGACCACCTGGTCCGGCGGCATGACGCTGAGCCAGTCATCCATGGGCACCACCACCAGGGCGGGTCCGCGGGCGGTCTGCGCCTCGTGCCACGCGCGGGCCACCGCTCCCGGCACGTCCTGGGCCCGCGCGGGCTGCGCCCGCCACACGGGGTAGTCGCCGGCGAGGCCGTCGAGCCGGCCGGTCAGGAACGGCTCCAGCGCCAGGTGGCGGCGGTCCTGCTGGCCGGCGATCACGACCAGCGGCGCGCGGTTGACGCGCGCGGTGGCCAGGGCGCCGACGGCGTTGCCGAGCCCGGCGGTCGTGTGCACGATCGCCAGCGCCGGGCGGTCGGTGGCGATGGCGTGGCCGGTCGCCATCCCCACCACGGAGCCCTCGTGCAACGCGAGAACGAACGTCAGGTCGTCGGGCAGCCCGGTGAGCAGGGACACCTCGCTGGAACCCGGGTTGGCGAAAAGGGTGGTCATGGCATAGCGCCGAAGCACGTCAAAGGTGGCGTCTCGGACCGTCTGCATCATCGCCTCGATGTTCGTATGCCGCACAGTCGTTCGCACAGTGTGCGTTTCCGTGACGTTAGGCGGTGATCGGGGTCACGTCAATGGATAGATGTTCGCAGTCCATACGAATGTACGGATGGCGAACACGTTCTATAGTTACTTCATGGTAAGTAGGGACACTTCCGAAAACCGGGCGCCGGAACACGTACAGTCGCTGGCCAGAGGCCTGTCGGTGATCCGCGCGTTCGACTCCGAACATCCCGCGCTGACACTCGCCGAGGTGGCCAGGGCCACCGGACTGACCCGGGCGGCGGCCCGCAGGTTCCTGCTGACGCTGGCCGACCTGGGCTACGTGCGGACCGACGGGCGGTTCTTCACGCTCACGCCGAGGGTCCTGGAGCTGGGGTACGCGTACCTGTCGAGCATGTCGCTGCCCGAAGTCGCGCAGCCGCACCTGGAACGGCTGGTGGCCGAGGTGCACGAATCCGCGTCCGTGGCGGTGCTCGACCAGGAGGACGTCGTCTACGTGGCCAGGGTCGCCACCTCGCGGATCATGCGGGTGACCATCAACATCGGCACCCGCTTCCCCGCGCACGTCACCTCGATGGGCCGGGTCCTGCTGGCCTGGCTGCCCCCCGCCGAACTCGACGCCTACTTCACCCGGGCGAAGCTGCGGCGTCACACCTCACGCACGCTCACCTCGCCGATCCAGCTGCGCGCCGAGCTCGATCGGGTACGCGCGCAGGGGTGGGCCATGGTGGACCAGGAGCTGGAGGAGGGCCTGCGGTCGCTGGCCGCCCCCATCCGCGACGCGACCGGCCAGGTGGTGGCCGCGGTCAACGTCTCCACGCACGCCAGCCGTACCACCCCGGAGTCGGCCCGCCGCGACCTCCTGCCTTCCCTGCTCGCGACGGCGGCCCGCATCGAAACCGACCTCCACGCCACGGGCACCCCCCGCTTCCACGGCCGCCTCCCCTCCTAGCCCGCTCCCCCGCCACCACGCGCCGGCGGCAACCCAAGACGGCGGCCCGAGGCGGTGGCCCGGAGCAGGTGGCGGGGTTCAGGTGAGGGGGAAGCGGGGGGTGGTCGCGGTGAGAGTGGCCGAGATGGGGGTGGTGTGCCAGATGGCCGTCAGTTCGTCGGACACCGTCTGGGCGAGCTTGGTGACGTCCGTGGCCGCCGTGGCGTGCAGCGCCTCCGCCACGATCAGCACCGACGACGTCCCGGCCCGCACCGCCGAGTACCCGCTCTGCCGGTTCGTCCAGCGCCGCGCGTGCGCCCGCCCGGCGGAGTCGGCGAAGACCACCTCGCCGGGCTCCGGGTTCTCCACCTCACGGGAGAACGTCTCGTAGATCTCGTCTCCGGCGGCGGGCCGCACGGTCAGGTCGCCGGTCACCCGCGCGAGGTCGATCGCGGCCACCGGCACCGCGAAGGCCAGCGAGATCGCGTTGCACAGGTCGATCAGCGGGTGGATGCGCGGGAGTTCGCCCTCTTTCCTGAAGCGCCGCAGCAACGCCTCCGACGCGCACCGGTACTGGGTGGGCTTGAGGCCCATCGCGGCGAACGTCCGCCGCCAGGCCTGGATCTCCGGCAGGTCGGACTCGGTACGGCCGGCCAGCCGTTCGGCCGCGACCGCGCTGAACCTGGCCACCTGCTCGCCGACCTCTGCCGTGGCGGTGACGCCGTCCGCGCGGACCACGCCGGCGGCCAGATCGGGGTGGGCCGACCACATGGCGGTGGAGTGCTGGAAGTACATGGCCCACCAGCCTGCCGCGATTCCCACCCGATCGGCAAGACCAATCACGGCCGCGCGGGCCGTACCATCAGGAGGTCACATCAGGCCCGCGGCGGCGAGGAGTTTGCCGATGCGGCCGGTCTCGTCGGCGTTGAGCGGGGTCTGGGGCGGGGCGGTCGTGGGGTGGTCGATGATGCCACGCAGGCACAGGGCCGCCTTGAAGGCGCCGAGCCCGGCCGAGCTGCCGCCCATGCGCGACCCGCCGACGCGCACGATCTGGAAGAGCCGCACCAGCCGCTCCTGTTCCTCCCTGGCCGCGGCCGCGTCGCCGCGCAGCGCGGCGGCGGTCAGGCGGACGTAACCGTGCGGGTCGACGTTCCCCAGCCCGGGTACGACGCCGTCGGCCCCCATGGCCAGGGCGGAGTCCACGGTGATCTCCGAACCGGTCAGCACGCTGAAGCCCGGGGGGCGGCCGAGGATGACCTGGCGCATGGCGCCGTCGTCGCCGCTGGAGTCCTTGAGCCCGGCGAGCGCGCCGTCGGCGGCCAGGTCGAGCAGCAGGTCGGCGGTGAGCTTGATGTGGACGGACACGGGCAGGTCGTAGGCGTAGACGGGCAGGCCGGCCCGGTCGGCGAGGATCCTGAAGTGGGTGCGGATCTCGGCGGGGTGGGTGCGGGTGTAGAAGGGCGCGGTGGCGACGAGGGCGTCGGCTCCGGCGGCGCGGGCGGCGCGGGCGTGTTCCAGGACCCGCGGCGTGGTCATGTCGATCACCCCGGCCAGCACCGGCACCCGCCCGCCCACGTGGCCCACGACCGTCTCCAGCACGAGCGCGCGCTGGGCGTCGGTCAGGTAGGCCACCTCCGAGGAGGAGCCGAGCACGAACAACCCGTCCACGCCCCCCTCCAGCAGATGGTCGATCAGCCGGACGAGCGAGGCGGCGTCCACCTCGTGCTCCGGCGTCATCGGGGTACATACCGGCGGAATCACACCGGTCAACATCATGCGCGCTCCTGGATCAGGTCGAGGTCTGTCGCCCCCGCGGTCACGGGGTGGTGGCAGTGGAAGAGATGCCCGCCCTCACGCAGTACGGCCGGCATCTCCGCGGCACAGGCGTCGTCGGCCCGCCAGCACCGGGTGCGGAACGGGCAGCCGCTCGGCGGCCTGGTCGCCGACGGCACCGCGCCGACCAGCGGGATCGGGTTGATCGGCGAGATGAGCCCGGGGGTGGCGGAGAACAGCGCCCGCGTGTACGGGTGCCGCGCCCCGCCGGGCACGCCGGCGGCGGGAGCCTGCTCGACGATCCTGCCGAGGTACATGGTGACCACCCGGTCGCTCATCCGCCGCACGGTCTGAATGTCATGCGAAACGAACACGAGCGCCAGGCCCAGCCGGGCCTTGAGGTCGAGCAGCAGGTTGAGTATCTGGGCGCGTACCGACACGTCGAGCGCGCTGGTCGGCTCGTCGGCGACGACGAGGCCGGGCTCCAGCGCGAGCGCCCTGGCCACGGCGACCCGCTGCCGCTGCCCGCCGGACAGCTGGCCGGGCAGCGCGTCGGCGGCGCTCTGGGGCAGGCCGACGAGGTCGAGCAGCTCGCGTACGCGCTCGTCGCGCTGGCGCGGGGTGCCACGGCGGTGCACGTTGAGCGGGTCGCGCAGCACCTGGGCGACGGGCAGGCGGCGGTTGAGCGCGGTGGACGGGTCCTGGAAGATCATGCCGACGCCGGTGCCGATCAGCTCGCGGCGTTCCGGCTCCTTCGTGGCCCACAGGTCGCGGCCCTGGACGCGTACGGTCCCCTCGGTGGGCCGCTGCAGCCCGACCAGCACCCTGGCCAGCGTGGACTTGCCGCACCCCGACTCGCCCACGACGCCGACGGTCTCGCCGGGCGCGACGGCCAGGTCGGCGGCGGTCAGCGCGTAGACGCGGTCGCGGGAGAACAACCCGCCGGAGCGGGCCTTGTGCACGACGTGCACGCCCGAGACCTCGGCTACCGGAACGGAGACGGCGGGTTCAGACATGCTCTTCTCCTCGGACTCCCGCCGGGGTGAGCGCGGGGTGGTGGCAGGCCACGGCGTGCGCGTGCGCGTCGCCCTCCAGCGGCGGCCGCGAGGTGTGGCACAGCGCGTCGGCCATCGGGCAGCGGTCGGCGAAGCGGCACCCGGCGGGGAAGCCGGCCGGCGAGGGGACCACGCCGGGGATCTGGGTGAGCCGTTCCGCCCCCGACTCCAGGGACAGCACCGATCCGAGCAGGCCGCGGGCGTAGTGGTGCGCGGGCGCCCCGACCAGCGTGGCGGTGGCGCCGGTCTCGACGATCTGCCCGCCGTACATGACGACCACGCGGTCGGTGACGTCGGCGACCAGCGCGAGGTCGTGCGAGACGAGCACGAGCGCGAACCCGAGCTCCTCCCGCAGCCGCAGCAGCAGCTCGATGACCTGCGCCTGCACGGTGACGTCGAGCGCGGTGGTGGGCTCGTCGGCGACGATCAGCTTGGGCTCGCGCGAGAGCGCCATGGCGATGAGCACCCGCTGCCGCTGCCCGCCCGACAGCTCGTGCGGGTAGGCGGAGAGCGTGCGCGTGGCGTCGAGCCCGACCAGGGCCAGCAGGTCGGCTGGGGTGCGTCGGCCGCCGCGCCGGGTGAGCTGTTTGAGCTGGGCGCGGATGGTCATGGCGGGGTTCAGCGAGGAGAGCGCGTCCTGGTAGATCATCGCCATCTCGTGGCCGAGCAGCCGCCTGCGGGCGCGGCGTGGCAGGGCGATCAGTTCGCGCTGGTCGAAGCGGATGTGCCCGCGCACCCTGGCCTCGCGCGGCTGCAGGCCCATGATGGTCAGCGCGGTCAGCGACTTGCCGCAGCCGGACTCGCCGACCAGGCCGAGCACCTCGCCGGGCCGCACGTCGAAGGAGATGCCGTCGACGATGTCGACGCCGCCGTGCCGGTGCTCGAAGCCGATCGCGAGGTTCTCCACGGCGAGGATCGGCGGCCCCGTGGGCAGCGGGCGGGCGCGCTCGGCCAGGCGGCGCGCCGCCTCCTCCAGACCGGGCAGCACGGTGACCTGGCCGGAGCCGGGCACGGCCCGCTCGAAGGCGTCGTCGTCGCGGGCGGGCGGCGCGGTGCGGGCGGCGGGCGCCGCCCAGGCGTCGGAGATGCCCTCGGACAGGATGTTGAGCGCGAGCACCGTGAGCAGGATCAGCAGGCCGGGAAAGACCGTGGCCCACCAGCCGCCGAGCAGCACCATGTTCTTGCCGTCGGCGATGACGCTGCCCCAGGAGGGGTCCGGCGGGCGTACGCCGGCGCCGATGAACGACAGCGACGCCTCGAACACGATCGCGTCGGCGACCATCACCGTGCAGAAGACCAGCACGGGCGCGGCGGTGTTCACCGCGACATGCCTGATCACGATGTACGGCGTGCGCGCCCCGATGACCCGTTCCGCGGCGACGTAGTCCTCCCCGTACTGGGCCAGTACGTTGGCGCGCACCACGCGGGCCACGGACGGCATGTACAGGAAGGCCATGGCCATGACGAGCACCGGGACGCTGCCGCCGAAGACGGCCACGAGCACGGCGGCCAGCGCGATGCCGGGAAAGGCCATGACCACGTCGAGCAGGCGCATCAGCGTCTCGTCCACGGCCTTGCGGGAGGTGGCGGCGATCGCGCCCACGACCGCGCCGGCCAGCAGGGCCAGGCCGGTGGCGCCGAGGCCGATGAGCAGCGAGAAGCGCGCGCCGTACAGGAGCCTCGAAAGGATGTCGCGGTTGGCGCTGTCGAGCCCCATCCAGTGCGCGGCCGACGGGCCGCCGCCGGCGACCTCCTGGAAGTACGGCGAGTGCGGCGCCAGCAGCGGCGCGAACAACGCGGCGAGCACGACCAGCGCGATCAGCACGACGGCCGCCCACGACAGCGGCGGCAGCCGGCGGAAGGTGACGCCCGGCCGGGCCAGCCGATCGGCGAGTCCTCGTCTCATGCGGCGCTCCTGAGGCGGGGGTTGACCAGCAGGTACAGGATGTCGACGACCAGGTTGACCAGCATGAACCCGACCGCGATGGTCAGCACCACGCCCTGCACCACGGCGGGGTCGCCGTCGCGCACCGCGTTGATCATGAGCTGGCCCATGCCGGGCAGGCCGTAGATCTGCTCGATCACGACCGCGCCGCCGATGAGGTAGCCGATGCGCAGGCCGAGCACGGTCAGCGGGTTGATGAGGGCGTTGCGCAGCACGTTGCGGCCGACCACGACGACCGGCGGCAGGCCGCTGCCGACGGCGGTGCGGACATAGTCGCGGTCGAGCTCTTCGACCATCGAGGTGCGCACGATGCGGATGAGCTGGGCGGCGACGGGCAGCGACAGCGACAGGGCGGGCAGCGTCATCGAGCGCAGCCAGCCGGCGGTGGAGTCGGCGGGGTTGATGTAGCCGCCGGTCGGGAACAGCCCCTCCCCCACGGCCAGCCATTGGATCATCAGCAGGGCCAGCCAGAACGCCGGGGCGGCCACGCCGACCAGCGACACCAGCCGGATCACCTGGTCGGGCCAGCGGTCGCGGAACAGCGCCGCGGTGACGCCGAACACCAGCGCCAGCACGGTCGCGACGGCCAGCCCGAGCAGGGTGAGCTGGAGCGTCAGCGGCAGCGCGGTGAGCACCGACTCCAGCACCGGCTTCTTCGTGAGCACGCTGGTGCCCATGTCGCCGGTGGCCAGTTCGCCGACGAAGCGCAGGTAGCGCACCGGCAGCGGGTCGAGCAGCCCGTTCTCCAGCTGGAACCGGCGGATCTGCTCGGCGGTGGGGTTGGCGCCCTGGAAGTAGGCGTACTCGGGCTTGCTGGAGGAGAAGCGCATCACGATGAAGACGAACGCGATGACGCCGAGCAGCAGCGGAACGAGGATCAGGACGCGGCGGACCAGCATCCGGGCGACGAGGATCATGTCCTCTTGGCCTGCAGGAGGTTGATGCCCGGGTAGGCCTGGGCGCGTACGCCGGACAGCTTCTTCGGGTCCCAGGCGGTCATGAGCTCGGTGTGGACGACCGGGTAGAGGACGGCCTGCTCAGCGATCACATCCAGATATTTCTGGACCAGGGCGGTCTTCTGGGCTTTGTCCGGCTCGCGGGTGGCCTCGTCCATCATGCGGAACAGGGCCTTGGCGTCCTTGCTCGCCTCCCAGTGGGAGTACTTCATCCACAGGCCGTCGGGCACGTAGTTGTAGTGCAGGATCAGGTCGGCGTCCATGCCGAACTGGTTGGGGTTCGATGCCGCCGCGACCACCTGGTAGTCCTGCATCTGGTCCATCTTGGCGAACAGCGCCGCGGTGTCCTGCGGCTCCAGCGTGGTCTTGACGCCGATCGCCTCCCAGGAGGCGGCGATCGTGGGCAGGCAGTCGGCCAGCCAGCTCACGTTGACCGCCATGAGGTTGACCGTCAGGTTGGTGACGCCCGCCTCCTTGAGCAGCGCCTTGGCCTTGTCCGGGTCGTGGTCGTAGACGACCGCGGCGCGCTTGTGGTCAGGGTGGCCCTCGTTGAGGAACGAGCTGGAGGGCGTGCCGTGGCCCTTGAGCGCCACGTCGATCATCTTCTTGCGGTCGATGGCGTAGTGGAGCGCCTGCCGTACGCGCACGTCGTCGAAGGGTTTGGCGGCGGTGTTGAACATGAGGAACAGGTGGTTCATGCCCTTGCCGCCCTCGACGTTCAGGCCCTGCTGCTTGAGCCGGTCGATGTTGGCGTAGGGGATGTTGTCGGCGATCTGGGCCTCGGCGCCGCCGCCGGAGATCTTGGCCACGCGGGCGGCGGCGTCCACGATGGTCAGCCAGTTCATGCGCTTTGCGGTGGCCGGGCGCGGGCCGTTGTAGCCGGCGAAGGCCTCGAAGGCGGTGTTGGACTTGGGGTTGTGCGCGGTCATCTTGTACGGCCCCGAGCCGACCGCCTTGCCGCCCTTGGCCGCGTCCCAGCCGCCGGCGGCGCCGAACACGTGCTTGGGCATGATCTTGGCGATGGTCAGGCGCGGCGCCGCGTCCGGGAAGGGGAAGTTGAAGACCAGCTCGACGCTGCGCTCGCCGGTCTTCCTGACCTCCTTCAGCCAGGCCTTGAAGAAGTTGCCGACCAGCACGTTGGCCGCCGGGTCCAGGACCCGCTCGAAGGTGAAGACCACGTCGTCGGCGGTCACGGGCTGCCCGTCGTGCCACGTGGCGCCCTCGCGGAGGGTGAAGGTCCAGCTCGTCGCGTTGAGGTCCGCCGGCAGCGCCGTCGCCAGCGCGGGGTACGGCTCGCGCGTGATCGGATCGGTGTCGAGCAGGCCTTCGTAGATGTGGGTGATGCCGGCCATGGCGAAGGCCGACGCCGTCTGGGTGGGGTCCCAGCTCTGGTCGTTGCCGTAGCCGATGACGGCGGTGATGAGGTCCTTGTCCGATCCGGCGCCGACGGAGCCGGTCGAGGCGGGGCCGCCGCTGCAGGCGGCGACGGTGGCGACGACGAACGCCGAGGCGCTGGTGTAGCGCAGGAAGTCGCGGCGGCTGAACTCAGAGCTCACGGATGCCTCCTGGGGGATACGCTGGCCGGATGTGGCCAGGGGTAGAACGTGGGACATCCCATGTCCTATCTTGTGCGTAACGTGGACGCTAAGCCGGGAGACAGCTTGCGGTCAACGGATGGTTTCCGGAATGTTACGCAGTGATCGCCGAGAAGGGGCTGTACATGCGTTCACGACCCAGCCGTGCCGTCGAGGCCCAGGAGGCCGTCAAGGAGATCATTCTCGGGCGCGGCCTGGCCGCTGGGGATCCCCTGCCCACCGAGTCGGAGCTCATGGAGGAGCTCGGCATCAGCCGTAACTCGGTCAGGGAGGCGCTCAAGGCGCTCCAGGCCGTCGGCATCGTGGACATCCGCCACGGCTTCGGCATGTTCGTCGGCCGGATGTCGCTGGCCGGCCTCGTGGACGAGCTGACCTTCCACAGCCGCATCACCCTGCAGGACGGCCGCAGCCACATCGCCCACCTCGTCGAGATCCGCGAGATGCTGGAGACCGGCCTCGTCCAGAAGCTCATCGACCTGGGCTCGGAGGCCGACCTGTCGGCCTCCGCCGAGGTCATGGCCAGGATGGAGGACGAGGCCGAGCGCGGCGGGGTCTCCCCCGAGATCGACCGGCTCTTCCACGACGTGCTCTACCGCCCGCTGGGCAACCCGCTGGTCAGCCAGCTGCTCGGCGCGTTCTGGGACGTCTACCACCAGCTGCGCGACCAGATCGGCGCCCCGGACGAGCCGCCCGCCGACGTCGCCCGCCGTCACCGCGACATCTACGCCGCGGTGACGGCCGGGGACAAGAGCGCCGCGATCGCCGCCGTCCGCGCCCACTTCGAGGGGGTACGCAACCGGGTGGCCCGGCTGGGCGTCCCTCAGAGGTAGACGCGGGGGTCGGCGCGCAGGCCGCGCGTCAGCCGTACCTTGATGAACTCGTTGTCGTCGGCCGCGCCCGCGGTGCGGCCGGAGGAGAACGGGAAGTTGTTGTCGTTGAGAATGCCCAGCGTGCGGTCGTCGAGGATGATGACGTCCTCGATGGTCTGGAACGGGAAGGTGAAGGTGCCGCCGCCCGGGGCCGCGAGGTCGAGCAGGTCGGCCACCTGGGTCTTGTCGAGGGCGCCGTCGCCGTCCCTGTCGCGGGTGTCGGCCAGGTAGACGCGCTTGAAGCGGGCCTCGGCCCCCTGCAGGTTGTCCCGCTCGATGATCAGGAAGCGATGGCGATCCACCGCGATGGCGTCGCCGATCGCGTGGGAGGGGTCCTCCAGGCGGTAGGTCCAGCGGCGCTCGCCGTAGGAGCGCTTGCGCGGATCGAACTCGTACATGCGCAGCGTGCCCGCGGGGTCGCCGGTCACGGTCCCCTCCAGCAGCGGGTACAGGCGGCGCCCGTCCACGGACCTGGCCATGCCCTCGAAGCCCTTGCTGCGGCCGAGGTTCGGCTGCCCGCCGTTGAGCTCGGGGTTCTCCGGGGCCTTCACGCCGGGCAGCGGAACCGGCGCGTCGAGCAGCTCACCGCGCGCGTTGGCGTGCAGCAGGAACGGGCCGAACTCGTCGCCGAACCAGTAGGTGCCGTCGAGCGAGCGCACGATCGACTCGACGTCGAAGTCGGCGCCGGTCAGCTTGCGGTCGGGGCGGGTGAGCGGGAAGGGCACCCGCTTGTGCGGGTCGGACAGGTTGAAGCCGCCGCGCAGGCTCAGCTTCCTCGTCCGGAAGTCGGGGCGTACGTGGTGCACGCGCAGCAGGAAGTCGGCGCTGTTGGCCTGGGCGCCGAAGCCGTTGTCGGACAGGACGTCGTAGCCTCCGTCGTGGCGGCGGGCGATGCCGCTGAAACCCTGCACGGGCTGGCCGGGGAAGGGCGGGGTGAGCCCGTTGATGGGAGCCGTGCCCAGCTGCGCGCCGGACCGCTCGCTGCCCGGCACGTACGTCTGCGCGGGCAGCGACGCGAACCCGGCCAGGGCGGCCCTGCCGAAACCGTGCTCGGGGGTGGCGGTGGCCGGGACCGCGGCGGTCCCGAAGGCCAGCGCGCCGGCGCACATCACGATGGCGAAACGTCTCATGGCGCGCACCCTAGGCCGGTCAGGTGACGGGACGTGGAACACCACGCGAACCACCCGGATGCGAGAGCGCTCTCATCGAGGTTGACACGGCGTTAGCCATATGTTTCTTTCAGGTGTGAGAGCGCTCTCTGCACCGTCCACCCCCCGCTAGGAGCAGTGATGCCGCGCCGCCGTCTCGCCGTCGCCGCCGCCGCCTTGTCGGCCGCCTTCTCCCTCGTCCTGTACGCCGCTCTCGCCGCCTCGGCCGCCGTGCCGCCCCCGCCCTCCGGGTGGTCGCTGGTCTGGGCCGACGACTTCAACGGCCCCGCCGGATCGTTGCCGGACTCCGGCAACTGGATCATCGACACCGGCCACTCCTACCCGGGCGGCCCCGCCAACTGGGGCACCGGCGAGATCCAGAACTACACCTCCAGCCCCTCCAACCTCAGCCTCGACGGAACCGGCAACCTGCGCATCACCCCGCACGGCGCCAACCGCGACTGGACCTCCGCCCGCATCGAGACCCGCCGCTCCGACTTCAAGCCCGCCGACGGCCGCGTGCTGCGCATCGAGGGCCGCATCCAGATGCCCAACGTGACCGGGCAGGCCGCGCTCGGCTACTGGCCGGCCTTCTGGGCGCTCGGCTCGCCGTACCGGGGGAACTACTGGAACTGGCCGGGCATCGGCGAGTTCGACATCATGGAGAACGTCAACGGCATCAACTCGGTGTGGGCCGTGCTCCACTGCGGCGTCGCGCCCGGCGGGCCGTGCAACGAGTTCAGCGGTCTCGGCGCCAGCCGCGCCTGCCCCGGCGCCTCCTGCCAGTCGGCCTTCCACACCTACCGGTTCGAGTGGGACCGCAGCGTCTCGCCCAACCAGTTGCGCTGGTACGTGGACGGCCAGCAGTTCCACTCGGTCAGCCAGTCGCAGTTCGACGCCGCGACCTGGAACAACATGACCGGCCACGCCGGCTACTTCATCCTGCTGAACGTGGCCATGGGCGGCGCCTTCCCCGACGGCGTGGCCGGCTTCTCCACGCCCACCGCCGCGACCGTCTCCGGCCGGCCGATGGTCGTCGACTACGTGGCCGTCTGGCAGAGCGGCGCCACCGGCCCCACCCCCACTCCCACCGATCCGCCGGGTGACGTCGACGCCCGCTCCACCATCCAGGCCGAGCGCCACCAGGCCCAGTCGGGCACCATCGTCGAGACGACCACCGACACCGGCGGCGGTCAGAACGTCGGCGCGATCACCAACGGCGACTGGCTGCGCTTCGACAACGTCCGCTTCGGCGGCACCGCCGCCACCCAGTTCCGCGCCCGGGTGGCCTCCGGGGCCGCGGGCGGGGTGAGCGGGCTCGTCCAGGTCCGCCTCGGCAGCCCGACCGCGCCGCCGATCGGCGACTTCGCACTGGCGAACACCGGCGGATGGCAGAGCTGGCGCACCATACCCGCCAACATCTCACCGGTGACCGGCACCCACACGGTCTACCTGACCTTCAGCAGCGGCCAGCCGGCCGACTTCGTCAACGTCAACTGGTTCACCTTCTCCACTAGCTGACCCGCACGCAGTACGCGTTGAGCGCGGTGGTGAAGTCCCGCAGGCGGTACTGGGCGGCACGGGCGTCGGCGTAGCCGGCGTGCCCGAGCTTCACCAGGAAAGGGCTCCGGCTGGCGCCGAGCCTGACGAAGGCGGTCGCCCACGTGGCGTAGTAGCCGTCTCCGACGAACGGCGTCAGCGCGGCGCTCGCCAGCGCCGCGCACGCCTCTCGGTCGGTGACCGTGCCGGGCGGGCCCGGCGGCGGGACGGCGTTCCCCGGGCTGTCGAAGCTGCCGCTCTGCGGGAAGTCGACGAAACCGTGCTGGAGCAGCCAGGTCGGCGCCGTCCCTGCGATCCACACCGCCGACGCCCCCAGGGCGGCGACCGCCAGCGTACGGCGCAGCCACGCACGCGCCGGGCGCACCAAGGGCCGGGCGGGAGCCGAGGACGCCAACGCCACGAGGGCGCGCACCGCGCTCACCGCGCCCGCCCCCAGCAGGCTCACCGGCACCCCGAACCCGAGCACGCCGATGCACAGCGCGGCGAACTGGGACAGGAGGTCCGCCGCCACGCACTGCCCGGTGGCACACGTCCGGGCCAGCGGCTGCCACACGATCGCCACCGAACAGCCCAGTCCCCCGGCGACCGCCGCCAGGACGGCGTGCGAAGGACCCAGACCGCGGCCGGTGAACGCCGACACCACGACCGCGGTCAGCGTCTGCAGCAGCCCCAGGACGACGACGATCGCGGCGGCCACGGCCATCATGTCGCCGAGGGAGTCGGTACGCACGCCCGGACCGAACCCGGCGACCAGCGACAGCAGTATCGGCTCCGGCGTGGCCAGCTCGGCGACCACCACCAGCGACGTCAGGACCGCGGCGGGGGCGAGCGCCACGAGCGGCCTGACCCGGGCGGCCGGCAGGGCGAACTCCTGCGGCGAGTCCAGGTAGAGCCGCCGCCCTCGCGCCCGCGAGGTGTACAGCAGCCAGGAGCCCAGCGGATACAGCGCCGCCAGGAGCAGGACGGTCAGCTTCCCGGAATCGAAAACCGACACCAGGATCGCCCAGACGGCCGTGCCGGGCGCGCGCGTCTCCATGCCGAAGACGGCGGACATGACCCAGGCACCGAGAAAGGGCCCGAACAGCAACGTGGCCGGCACCAAGGCGCCCAGATAGACGGGCAGCAGCGTGCGCGACCTCGCGACGGGCAGCCACGCGTCGGCGCACGCCGACAGCCAGCGCACGAACGTCACGCACAGCGCGAGCAGGAAGAGCGCCATGACGGCGGCGGCCACGGGCGCGGCGGCGATGGACTCCGCCCAGGACAGGCGCATCCGGCTCGGCGCGCCCAGCAGGCCCAGGACGATTCCCGCCGCCAGCGCCACCCCCGCCGCGACGCCCCTGGGCGCGGGCCGGTCGGCCGCCATGGCCGCGAGCGTGGCACGGAACGCCCCGGCCAGCAGGATCGCCGCCACGGGCAGACCCGCGAGCAACGCGCTCACCTGATAGGCGAGCAGATCCGCGTTGCTCAGCCACAGGCTGACGAACTCCATCAGATGCGGCAGCACCAGCCCGGCCGCGATCCCGGCGCCCAGTGCCTCGCCCGGCATCCACCGCAGCAGCCGTCCCGGCTGCCGGACCACCTCGGCCCGGTCGGCCGCGCGCGGATGCAGGCGCAGCAGCCTGACCAGGCTGCCCTTCACATCGCCCCGGGACTCGACCGGGGCGCCGCCGGACATCGCCGCCCGCACGTCCGCGTAGTGCTCGCGGGCGCGCAGCACCGACGCCGCCAGCAGGACGACCAGGACGGTGCCGATCAGGGTCCTGATCGACAGGGGCGCCAGCCATACCGGGTCGAAGATCGCGGTGTGGACCAGCAGCGGCGCGCCGACCAGCACCGCGAAGACCCACACGGCCGACAGCGTGAGGCTGGTCAGGTCCACGTCGCGGTTGCGGAGGTGGGCCAGCTCGTGCAGGACGATCGCCCTCAGCTCGCTCCGGTCGCCGCGCCGCGTGGCCTCGTGGAGCGTCCCGATGTTGAGGCGGAGGTAGTAGCGCGGGTAGCGGCCGAACGCGCGCCCGCCCGGCGTGCCGCGGTTGGCGTCGAGAAGCACCTCGGGCGTACGGCGCAGCCCCTCCTCGGCCGCCAGCCCCGCGACCAGGCCCGACAGCTCCTCACCCGCGGGCACCAGATGCTGGCGGGCGATCGTCAGCCGGGGCCTGACCAGGTACAGGAGCAGGATCGCGACGGCCACCGCCAGCATGGCGCCCAGCGCGACCGCGGCCCGCTCCAGGCCGACCCCGCGCAGGCAGCCGAGGTAGCCGGCGGCCAGCGCCCGCGTGTCCTGGCCGCCGGCTCGGGCGGCGTCGGCGGCGAGGTCGCAGGGCGCGTAGGCCGCGCGCCACCGCGAGGCACCGCCCGCGACCAAGTCGAAGGAGGAGGCCGCGGCCGCGAGCACGATCGTGACCAGCAGGACGAAGCGGGAGGTGGTCGCCGCCGGTAACAGGAACGGGTTGCCGGGACGATCCCCGCCGCTCACTGGGGAGGCGTCCAGTCTCGGCGGCTCCAGCGTTCCACGGCGCGTTCGGCGATGGTCTCCGCGTGGTCGCGGCCGGCGGCCTCCAGTTCCTTGGCGATGCGCCGCCTGGCCTGGTCGGCGGACTCACCCAGCTCGGGCACCGGCGCCTCCGGGCCGCCCGCCCTGCGGCGCTCGCGCCAGCGCCGCAGCCTGGACCTGCCGTCGCGCACGCCGATGACCACCATCTCGGTCATGAGGCCGCCGACGACGCCCCACAGCAGGTTGGTGAGGGTGGGGTCGCCCAGGTCGATGCCGGAGGCCCCGGGCTCGTCGCGGGCCCTGCGCGCACGGCGGGCGGCTCCGGGGTTGGCGAAGTACACGCCGGTCATCAGGTCGAAGTCGGGGAGTTCCTGGGGGGCGAACTCGGCCACCAGCGCGCGTACGAGCGCACGGCGATCACCGTCACTGTCCGTCGTCACGCCAGCACTGTAGATCGGGCCGAGGCCCGGGGAGAAGCCTTGACGGGGAGAAGGCGATCCCTGCCACGCAATCGGTCAGCAATCGGGGCGCGTATCCGTCTTCGCCTGAGGCAGCCGGTGCCCGGTCCAGGGCCAGCTTGGCGCGCCGGTAGACGACGCACCGCTCCTCCCATTCCATCTCGTCGGTCATGACGGCCATCGTGACCACAGGACGTGATCGTTCGCATGCGTCTTGTCATCCTTTGAGGACTTCCACAGTCCCTCGTTCCCCGTCGACGCGGACGCGGTCGCCGTCGTGGATGCGCGCGGTGGCGTTGCCGGTGCCGACGACGGCCGGGATGCCGAGCTCGCGGGCGACGATCGAGGCGTGGGAGAGCGGCGCGCCCATGTCGGTGACGACGGCGGCGGCGCGCGGGAACATGGGCGTCCAGCCGATGTTGGTCAGCGTCGTCACCAGGATCTCCCCCGCCTTCAGCCGCTCGCCCTCCTCGGGGCCCGACAGCACGCGGGCCACGCCCTCGACGACGCCGGGCGCGCCGGGAAAGCCGGACACCGTGTCCGCGGGGGGCGCCTGGCCGCCGCGGGCGTCGTAGAGGTCGACGCGCCGGTCGGGCGAGGCGGCCCAGCGGACCGGGTCGAAGGGCCCGACGATCAGCATCGGGTAGATCGGCAGTGCGGCGTACTTCCGGTAGGTGGCGCGCCTCACCGGGATCCTCGCCAGCGGCGAGCGCCCGCCGCGCAGCACGTCGAGGATCTCGTCGATCTCCAGGTAGAAGATGTCGTCGCCGAGGCCGGTCAGCTCCCCCGCCCGCAGCACGAACGCGCGCATCGCCCAGAAGACCCGCATGTTCTCCGACCGGGTGTCCTCCCGGTCCCTGACGATCGCGTTCCACCTGTCCACCCGCTCGCGCATCGCCGCGCCCTTGCGCGGGAAGCGGTGGTCGAAGCGGGCCCAGGCCGCCGCGCGCGCCTCCTCCTGCCGGGTGAGCAGGTCGCCGGCGGCACCGGAGGCGACCTCGGCGAGCCGCCTGTCGATCCAGCCGGGATCCTCGCCGGGCCTGGGCACGCTGACCTCGAACTCGTGGGCGCCGCGATGCCCGTAGACCGCGGCGAACTCCGCCCGGTCGATCACGCCCCCGGCCAGCTTGTCCAGGCCGATGATCGGGCCCATGCTGGCCAGCTCGCCGCCGGCGTTGGCGCCGGTGAGCATGGCCTCGGCGTCGCTGTCGCCGACCATCTCGCGTAGCTTGTCGCGGGTCATGACGAGCGCGCCGCCGCCCTGGCGTCCGGCCGCCTCCAGCATCCGGCAGGTTTCCACGACGTACGGCCGCAGCCCCTCCTCCCAGAAGGCGGCCAGCTCCGCGGGCTCGGAGATCAGCCCGGCGCGCTCGCGCAGCTCCTCGCATCGCGACCGGGCGGTCGCCAGGAAGGGCCGCAGCCGCTTCACGTTGGCGGCGACCCGGCGGCGCAGCCTGATCGCCATCGGCAACAGGGCCTTGATCAGCTGCCACCGGGAGGCGGGCAGCAGCGGCACGTCGAGATCCGGCGGGATCCTGCCGAAGACCTGCTCGATCGCGCCGAGCCTGCCGCCCATGCCGAACGCCTTGGCGGCGGAGATGGCGATGCTGAGGTTCAGGTAGAAGCGCCCGCCGATGTTGCCGACCAGGCGGTAGCCGGGGATGGCCGACGCGGACATGGCCTCGCGGATGAACAGCCGCACCAGCGACCAGGTGACCGGGGTCATCACGTCGGGGATGGCCTCGCCGAGGTTGCCGCTGGTCCACAGGTAGGGGCCGGTGAGGCTGTCGTTCCACTCCTCCACCTCCTCGGCCAGGCCGGTGATCGGGCGGGCCTGGACGATGAAGAGCTCCTCGCCGCGCCTGGCCCACTCGACGTCCACGGGCGTGCCGTACAGCCGCTGGATCTGCTCGCCCAGGGCGGCGAGGCGCAGGACCTGCTCGTCGGAGAGCACGCGCCGCGAGCGGCGTGCGGGAGGGACCTCCTGCTCGTGCGTGCCCTCGGGGCCGCGCACGGTCATGACGGCCTTGTCGGCCACGGTGTACGAGCGCACGCGCCCGCCGGCGACCACGGCGGTGTCGGGTGTCACCTGGCCGCCGACGACGGCTTCGCCGAGGCCCCAGGCCGCGTTGACCACGCTCTGCCCGCGCGCGCCGGTGACGGGGTCGGCGGTGAACACGACCCCTGCGGCGTCGGCGTCGACCAGCTGCTGGACGACCACGGCGAGCGCCACGTCGTCGTGCGGGACGTGGTTGCGCTCGCGGTAGGCGACGGCCCGCGGGTTCCAGAGCGAGGCCCAGCAGCGGCGGACGGCGTCGAGCAGATCCGCGCGGTGGACGTTCAGGTAGCTGTCCTGCTGGCCGGCGAAGGACATCTCGGGCAGGTCCTCGGCGGTGGCCGACGAGCGCACCGCCACCGCCACCGCGCCGTGGCCCTCGCCATCGCCGTCGCCATCGCCGTCGCCATCGCCGTCGCCATCGCCGTCGCCATCGCCGTCGCCGTCGCCATCGCCGTCGCCGTCGCCATCGCCGTCGCCGTCGCCATCGCCGTCGCCGAGCTCGGCGTAGGCGGCGAGGATCTCGGCGGCCAGGTCCGGCGGGATCTCGTGCGTGGTGAACAACTCCTGCGCGCCGGGAGCGCCGAGCCGCTCGCGGAAGGGCGCGGTGAACGCGCGGTAGGCGTCGGTGGTGATGTGGAAGCCCGGCGGGACCGGCAGTCCGGCGCGGCTCAGCCGGGCCAGCGACGCGCCCTTCCCGCCCGCGAGGGCGAGATCGGCGGCCGCGTCGTCGAGAGGGAGAACGTTCATGGCAGCTGCCCTTCGAGAGCGAACTCAAGCTTGCGCCCGGCCAGGCCCGCGGCCTGCTCGACGTAGGCGCGGACGGCTTCCGCGACGGCGCGGGCCTCGCGCGGGGACGGCTCGCGCCCCGCTCCGAGCGCGCGGTGCGCGGTGTCGGCCAGCAGTACGGCGCGCATGAGCGGCCGGCGCATGATCTCGGCGGCCGCCACCCCGGCCAGCTCGCGCAGGGTGCCCGGCTCGGCCGGCCGTACCTCCTCCAGGGTGGCGACGCGCTCGCGGCGCAGCAGCGCGGCGAACAGCAGCTCGCGCGTCTTCCAGTGCAGGTAGATCGTGCCCTTGGCGGCGCGCGCGACGTCCGCGATGGTGGTCTTGTCGTAGCCCCGGCGCAGGATCAGCTCGGCGGCGGCGTCGAGCACGCGGTGGGCGCGCTCCCTCCGGCGCTCGGGATCGGCGGGCGGCCAGGCCATGCGCGTTCTCCGTTCTCTGACCAGATAGGCGTAATTGGTCAGAAAATTCAGCACGAGGGACGTTCCCGGATCTTCGGCCCCCGAACCCGCCCCGCGCCGTACGGTAGATCCCATGGCCAAGGCCTTCTGGATCGACCAGGACTTCGACAGGGACCGCCACGGGCGCTACGCCGCGCACGTGGAGAAGAACCTGCCGGAGTTCGAATGGGGCGACATCGCTCCGGTGCGCTTCGCCTGTGCCGCCTGGAGACTGGCCACGCCGCCGTCGCTCGACCCCGGCTACGTCCGCTGGGACCGGCGCGTGCTCGACGCCACCTGCGCGCGCAACACCTGGGACGGCACGCTGATCGCCCGCGTCCGGATCGTCTCGCCGCTGCCCGAGCCGCTCACCCGCTCACGCGCCTGGTGGCGCGACCGCGGCTGGCAGGGCTGGCAGGAGCTGTTCGGCCAGTACGTCGAGCCGACCCAGCAGGACTTCGCCAGAAGCCCGTTCCTGCGCGCGACGCTCCTGGTGGAGGCGCCGGTGCCGCTGGCCGGGCTGCCGCCGGAGCCGGAGGGCCCGCACGAGCGCGTCGAGGAGAGCGCCCAGCGGGCCGTCGCCGTGCTGGTGCGCGAGCTCAACGAACTCGTCTCGCCGATCCTCGACCAGCTCGGCTAACCGGGCGGCGACAGCACCACGCGCAGCGTCTTCGGCTCGCGCAGGTCGCCGGAGCGGTATTCGAGCTCCTTCTCCACCAGCCGCATCCGGGGGAAGCGGGCCAGCAGCGTCGTCAGCGCCAGCCCGGCTTCTGCCCTGGCCAGCGCCGCGCCCAGGCAGAAGTGGTGCCCGTAGCCGAAGGACAGATGGGCGTTGTCCGGCCGGGCCGGGTCGAAGGCGTCGGGCTCGGCGAAGCGCGCCGGGTCCCGGTTGGCGGCTCCCCACGCGCAGCGCACCACCGCCCGGTCGGGCACCTCCGCCCCGCACACCTCCACGGCGGCCGTGGCGTGCCGCGGCACGCTCAGCGCGATCGGCGTGACATAGCGCAGCAGTTCCTCGACCGCGTCGCCGATCAGCTCGGGCCGCTCCAGCAACAGCCGCCACGACCCCGGCTCGCGCAGCAGCAGAGCCAGCCCGTTGGCCAGCAGCGCGGTGACCGCCCGGTGCCCGGCCACCAGCGTGAGCCTGACCCCCGCCACCAGGTACGCGTCCGGCAGCCCTTCCCGATCCGCCTGCCGGATCATGCCGCTGACCAGGTCGTCAGCCGGTGCGCGGCGCCGCTCGGCGATCAGCGCGGCGAGGTGGGAGACCATCGCGGCCGTCTCCGGCGAGGTCATGTCGGGCCCCGGCGTCCTGGCCTCCGGCCGCTCGGGCAGCGTGGCGATCCGGCCGCTCACGTACGCCTGCACGTACGCCCGGTCGGCGTCCGGCACCCCGATCAGCGCGCAGAGCGTCATGATCGGCAGGGGGCGGGCGAAGGCGGCGATGAAGTCAACGCTCTCGGCGGGCGGGATCGCGTCCAGGAGTTCGCCGGTGATCCGCTCGATCCTGGGGAGCAGCGCGGCCACGCGGCGCGGGGTGAGCTGGCGGGAGATCATCCGGCGGACCCGCTGGTGGTCCTCGCCGGACAGGTCGACCAGGTCCTCCTCGAAGATGACCCGGCCCGCCTTCTCCGCCTCCTCGATCGGGTT
Organism: Nonomuraea sp. NPDC050540; assembly: GCF_044457485.1. Classification (NCBI taxonomy): domain Bacteria; kingdom Bacillati; phylum Actinomycetota; class Actinomycetes; order Streptosporangiales; family Streptosporangiaceae; genus Nonomuraea; species Nonomuraea sp. NPDC050540. The sequence goes on along the minus strand of NZ_JBITHA010000005.1, from coordinate 551,019 downwards.
GCCCGCCGCGCCGCCGCCCATGAGGCGCTGGTCGGCGAAGCCGGTGACCGCCGCCTCGTAGCCTGTCAGCAGCCATTCGGCGCCGCCCCGGCCCAGGTCGACGTGGTGGACGGGGGCGGCCTCACGCAGGCGGCGTACCGTGGGCACGTCGTTGAGCTGGGCGGGAGTCAGGCGGGTGGTCATGCGATCCGCTCCTCGAGGTAACCGTCGGCCTGCAGCGTGAACAGCTCGGCGTAGCGGCCGTCCAGGGCCATCAGGTGGCCGTGGGTGCCCTCCTCGACGACGCGGCCGTGGTGCAGGACGTAGATGCGGTCGGCGTGCCGTACGTTGGCCAGGCGGTGGGTGATCAGCACCGTGATCCGGCGCTCGGCGCCGGCACGCAGGCTGGCGAACAGCGCGTGCTCCGCCTTCGGGTCGAGCGCGGCCGACGGCTCGTCGCAGATGAGCAGCGGGGCGTCGCGGTAGAAGGCGCGGGCGCAGGTCAGCCGCTGCCACTGCCCGCCCGACAGGTCCTGGCCGCCGGCGAAGACCCGCGACAGCAGCGTGTCGTAGCCCTCGGGCAGCTTCTCGATCACCTGGTGCGCGCCGGCCTTGACGGCGGCGGCGCGCATCCGGGCGCGGTCCTCGTGCTCGGTGCCGAGCGTGATGTTGCGGGCGGCGGTGAACGGCCAGCGCCAGAACTCCTGGCTGACCAGCCCCACGTGCCGCCACAGCTCGTGGCGTTCCACGGCGTCCAGCGGCAGGCCGTCCCAGGTGACCGCGCCGGAGGTGGGCCGGCGCAGCCCGGCCAGGAGCATGGCGAGGCTGGTCTTGCCCGAGCCGTTCTCGCCGACGAGCGCGATCGTCTGGCCGCGCCGGGCGGTCAGGCTGACGCCGCCGAGCGCCATGGGGCCGTCCTCGCCGTAGCTGAGCCCGGCGTGCTTCACCTCGATCGTCTCGGGCGGCATGATCACGGCGGTGTCGGCCTGCGGCGGCAGGCGGCTCTCGCAGCGCTCGGCGAACTCGGTGAAGTCGCCGTAGTAGAGGCCCTCTTCGTAGATCTTGTTGACGTTCGTGAGCGCCAGCGTGAGCGACTGCCTGGCCGCCTGCAGGGCCAGCACCGCGGTGGCCGCAGCGGCCAGCGGCAGCCCGCCGCCGATCAGCAGCATGCCGAGCACCGTGTAGAGCCCGGCGGTGGCGCCGCCGGACAGCAGGCCGCCCAGCACCCGCACGCGGGTCTGCCCGGCGACGACCTCCAGTTCGGCGTCGGTCTCCGCCGAGACCATCCGGTCGTACTCGCGCAGCAGGAAGTCGCGCATGGTGAACACGCGCACCTCCGCCGCGGTCAGCCGCTCGGCCATGAGCTCGCCGAGCATCCACATGCGGCGGCGGCGCGAGGTGCGGTTGCGCTCGCTCACGTACGACAGCCGTGCCACGCGCACCGCCGCCCACGCCCCCGGCAGGCTGGCCAGCACCAGGGCGGCCAGCAGCAGCGGGTGCACGACCAGGAGCGCCACCGCGGTGCCCGCCAGCCCGGCCAGGCCCGCGACCAGGTCGAGGGTCCCGCGCACCAGCGCCTGCAGGGCCATGCCGCCGCGGTTGCGCGCCCGTTTCATCTCGTCGCTGAAGCCCGGGTCGTCGAACGCGGCCAGCTCCACCCGGGTGGTCAGCTCGAACAGCTCCCGCTCGACCAGCGTCAGCACCCTGGGCATGAGCCTGGCCTGCGCCCAGCCGGCGCCGATCGACAGCCCTGACCTGGCCGCCACGGCCGCCGCCACCACCAGCAGCGAGGGCAGCGCCGCCTGGACCCGTCCGAGCGTCGGCCCGGCGGCGAACAGCGCCACGAGCACGTCGCGCGTGGCCAGCAGGCCGTAGGAGGTCGCGACTCCGCCGAGCAGGCTCAGCGCGATCGCGCACGCGGTGTCGCGGCGGTCGGCCCGCCAGGCGACGGCCACCGCGCGGGCGGTGGTGGCGGGCAGCCGGGCGGCGATCCGCAGGAAGCTCGTGCCGGCGAGCGCGGCCGTGTGGGCGTCCCACCAGGCCGTGGCCAGGGACGGCAGGTCCGCGCTCCCCCGCGCGGCGCCCGCGCCTCGCCTTCGCATCCGCATGTTCCCTCCGCGTTTCGGCCGACGCCGCTGGCCAGCGTAGGAAGCCCGGCTTGGAAGTGGCTTGACGACGGCGGGGAGGCCCGGCTTTGGGGCGTTGACCTGCGGATCCATCGCCTCCGGACGGCGCGGGGCGGGGTGCCTCGTTCCGCCCGCCGGGACGCCGCGGGTCGCGGGCGGGCGGTGCCGTACGCGCTGACCTGGGCCGACACAGGTCTGACCGGGCTTTGCAGCCGTCTCCCAGGGCGATCCAAGTCCGGCCGTCCATCCTCGGTCTGTCAGCTCGAAGACGTGAGGGAGCGGTGATGACGGGGACCCTGGTGGTGTTCGGCGCGGGGGCGCCGCCGGTGCGCGAGGATTGGCGGGTCCACGTGGCCGGGACGCCGGACGGCGACTGGGCGCAGGCGGTCGAGGACTTCCTCGCCGCACCCGGAAGCCCCGCCCGTGCGGTTCTCCTAGGCTACGGCGCCGCCGCCCCGGCCGTCATGGATTTCGCCGACCTCCACCCGGAGCGCGCGGCGGCGGTCGTGGCCGTGGGCGCGCCCGGCGACCTCGACCCGTCCGGCCTGTGCTGCCCGGCCCTCGTGCTGGCCGAGGACGACGCCCGGAGCGTGGCCTCGTTCCTGGCCGCGCTCGACCCGGGTGAGGACACCGGCTGCCCCGTCCGGCTGCCCGCGCTCACCCCGGTCCTGCTCAACGATCCCGACGTGATCCGGCAACTGCGCGTGCTGGGTCCGGTCCACCGGGTCAACGCCCCCGGGGTGTCGACCTCGTGGATCCTCACCGGCCACGCCGTGAGCACCGCCGCCCTCGCGGACCCGGCGCTGGCCGGTGAACTGGAGATCACCGCCGGCTTCCGCCTCCAGGGCGAGCTGGAGCACCGCGGCGAGCAGGACCTCATCACGATCGGCGGCGACGAGCACGCCCGGCTGCGCAAGCTGGTCGGCCCGCACCTGACGCCGCGCCGGATGGAGACGCTGACGCCGCGCGTGCGGGCCGCGTGCGAACGCCTGCTGGACGCGTTGCCCGCGCACAAGCCCGTGGACCTGGTGCGCGCCTTCGCCCGCCCGCTGCCGATCATCGTCCTGTGCGAGCTGCTCGGCATCGCCGAGCACGACCGCGACGACATCGCCGACTGGCTGCTGGTGCGGATGAACACCGTGCCGCCGGTGGCCCACGCCGACATCGACGAGCGCCTGCGCGCGCTCATCGCGGACCGGCGGGCGGCCCCCCGCGACGACCTGCTGAGCTGGGTGGCCGAGGCCGAGGGCGAGCGCCTGCCGGAGGACGATCTCGTGGCCGCCGCCCGCCTGCTGATGGTGGGCGGGCACCGCGCGCCGACGACCCTGCTGGCCAACGGCCTGGCCGCGCTGCTGCGCGAACGGGAGCAGTGGAAGCGGCTGGTCGCCGAGCCGGCGCTGGCCGAGAGCGCGGTCGAGGAACTGCTGCGCTACGTCACGCCCTTCCCCGTCGGCCTGGCCAGGACCGTGTCCTGCCCGGCCGAGGTGGCCGGCCGGGCGATCCCGCCCGGTGACCTCGTGGCCGCCTCCCTCGTGGCGGCCAACCGCGACCCGGCCTTCTTCGACGAGCCCGACGAACTGGACATCGGCCGCGCCCGCAATCCACACCTGGCCTTCGGCCACGGGCACCACTTCTGCCTGGGCGCCGCCCTGGCCAGGATCCAGGCGCGCGTCGCCCTGGAGACGCTGGCCCGCCGCTTCCCCGGCGTCGACCTCACGCACGACGCCCGTGACCTGCACTACCGGCAGAACCGCGTGCGCTACCTGCTGGAACTCCCCGTCGTCCTCAGCCCGCGCTAGGAGCCCGTCCCATGGACGCGACCATTCCCCAGCTGCTCGCCTACTGCCAGGCGGACCCGTTGTTCTTCGAGCCGCCGTGGCGCATCGCCGACGGTCCCGCGCGCTTCGCCACCGCCCGCCGCGACCTGCCGGAAGGCTGGCGGCGGAGCGAGAAGGAGCTGTGGGTCGTGCTGCGCCCGCCCGTCGGGGAGCTGCCCGAACAGGGGTGGAAGATCCACGTCTCGGCCACCGCCGGTGACGCCGAGCGGGTGTGCGACCTCGTCGTGGAGCACTGCCTGGCGCGCGGGATCGCGGTGAAGTTCCTGCGCGGCGCCGCCGCGGTGCGGCTGCTCAACAGCAAGTACGCCGAGCGCGGCAGCAGCGGCAAGCTGCTCACCCTCTACCCGGCCGATGAGGACGAGCTGAGCCGCGTGCTGCCCGAGCTGGAGGAGTTGCTGCGCGGGTTCGCCGGGCCGTACGTGCTGACCGATCTGCGCTACGGCGAGGCCCCGGTCTACGTGCGCTACGGCGCGTTCCGCCCGATGACCTACGTCGGCGCGGACGGCGAGACCGTCTACGCGATCCGCGATCCGGACGGCGCGCTGGTGCCCGACGACCGCAGCCCCGCCTTCACCGTGCCCGAGTGGGTTCGGGTGCCCGAGGTGCTGGCCGGGTCGCTGGCCCGCCGCGGCCAGGGCGGCGCACAGGACTTCCCTTACCAGATCGAGCGCCCGCTGCACTTCTCCAACGGCGGCGGCGTGTACCTGGCCCGCGACAGGGAGTCCGGCGGATATGTGGTGCTCTCCGAGGCGCGCCCGCACGCCGGTCTCGACCGCGACGGCACCGACGCGGTCGCCCGGCTGGCGCGCGAGCGCGAGGTGCTGAAGCGGCTGGACGGCCTCGACTGCGTGCCCCGCGTCCTGGACCACCTGGTGATCTGGGAGCACCACTTCATGGTCGAGGAGTACATCGAGGGCAAGACGCTGATGGAGGAGGTCTTCGACCGCTATCCGCTGGCCGGGCCCGACCCGACGCCGGAGGACGCGGCCGCGTACACGCGGTGGGCGGTCGGCGTGCTCGCCAAGGTCGACCAGGCGCTCACGGCCGTGCACGCCAGGGGCGTGCGCTTCACCGACCTGCACCCGGGCAACGTCATCGTGCGTACGGACGGGCGGGTGGCGCTGATCGACTTCGAGATCGCCTGCGACCTGGCCGACCCGCACCGGCCGGGGCTGGCGGCGCCCGGATTCGCCGCCCCGGTGGGGCTGAGCGGGCGCGAGGCCGACCGGTACGTGCTGAACTGCCTGCGCCAGTGGGTGTTCCTGCCGATCTCGCCGCTGCAGGAGCGCGACCGGGTCAAGCTCTCCAGCCTGACCGACGTGATCACCGAGCACTTCCCGGTGCCGCCGGGGTTCGGCCCCAGGATGCTCAGGGGGTTCGGGCTGAGCGCCGGGATGGACGAGCGGGCCAGGATGTTCGACGACCCGTCCTGGCCGGAGATCAGCGACTCGATCACGGCCGGGATTCTGGCCGCTGCCACGCCCGATCGGCGCGACCGGCTCTATCCGGGCGACCCCCGGCAGTTCGTCTCGGGCGGGCACACCGTGGCCCACGGCGCCGCCGGGGTGCTCTGGGCGCTTCGCTCCGTGGGGTCGCCGGTGCCGGAGGAGCACGTGGACTGGCTGGTGGCCGCCACCCGCGCGGCTCCCGCCCGGCCCGGACTGCTCGACGGCCTGCACGGCGTCGCGGTGGTGCTGGACGAGCTCGGCCGCGGCGAGGAGGCCGCGCGGACGCTGGCCCGCGCCAGGGCGGCCGAGCCCGGCTGCGTGGCCGCGGGGCTCCACGGCGGGCTGGCCGGCGTCGGGATGAGCCTGCTGCACTTCGGGCAGGCCGAAGCGGCCGTCGCGGTGGGCGAGCGGGTCGCCGCGGCGGCCGACGGCTGCGAACGCGGCGGGCTCCAGCACGGCCTGGCCGGCATCGCGCACTTCTTCCTGCGGCTGCACGAGACCACCGGCGACGAACGCCACCTCGACCGGGCGCTGAAGGCCCTGCGCCGGGCCGTCGAGCACGGGCAGGTCCTGCCGGACGGCGGCTTCCAGCTCCTGGAGGACAACCGCTACCACGCCTACCTCGGCACCGGCGGCAGCGGTCTCGCCCTGGTCCTGTCGCAGTATCTGGCCCGGCGGGACGAGCCCGGCTTCGCCGAGGTGATCGACGGAGCGCGCCGATCGTGCCGCGCGCCGTTCGTCCGGCACCCGTTCCTGTTCATGGGCCGGGCCGGCACCATCGCCGCCCTCCACCACCTCGGCCTGCCCGAGGACCGGCCGGTGATCCACGACCACGTGCGCAGGCTCGCCTGGCACGCCCTGTCCTACCGAGGCCATCTGGCCTTCCCCGGCAACCAGCTGCTGCGCCTGTCCATGGATCTGGCCACGGGCACCGCCGGTGTGCTTGCCGCCCTAGGCGTCGCGTTCGGCCTGAACGCGTCGGTCATCCCCGCCGTCGACCTGCGTGCACCCGCGGTCGAAGGCGCCGGAAGGAGGTGAAGGAAATGGCATTCGTCCTTGAGCTCCAGGCGCTCAACGCCCCCAAGGCTCTCACGGCGCACCCGTGCTACAGCCACGTCACGTCGTACGCAGGCACCTGCTGATCGACACCGGTGCCGGGGATCGGGCAGTGATCCCCGGCACCGGCCACGGAAAGGTTCCCCATGGACAGTAGTTTGCCCCTCGTCGGCGTCGAGACGCTTCGCGACATGGACGCGCTGCGCCGGATGAGGGAGGCCGGTCCGGTCCACCACGTCGACATGGGCGGCAGGGAGCCGGGCTGGATCCTGACCTGCCACGAGGACGCCGCCAAGGCGCTGGTCGACCCCAGGCTGCGCGGCGACGCGCCCCAGGCGCAGGGACCGGAGAAGGAGCTCGCCGACGAGGAGGACCTGTTCTTCCTGCCGGGCGAGCAGCACGCCAGGCTGCGCCGGATGATCTCCCGTCAGCTCACCCCGCGCCGCGTGGCCGGGCTGCTGCCGCGCATCCAGCACGAGGCCGACCTCCTGCTGGACGCCATGCCGGCCGGCGAGCCCGCCGACTTCATCGCCGCGTTCTCCCGTCCGTTCCCCGTCGCGGTGCTGTGCGAGCTGCTGGGCGTCCCGCCCGAGGGCCGCCGCCACATCCGCGACTACGTCTTCGGCTGGATCGCCGAGGCCGGCGTGGGCACCGTGGTCACCGAGAGCGCGGGCGTCGCCATGGCCGGCTACCTCAAGGAGCTCATCGCCGAGCGCCGCGCCGCGCCGCGCGACGACCTCATCAGCGCGATGTCCGCCGCCGGCCCGCGCGACGTGCTCTCCGCGGTACGGCTGCTGCTCGTCGCCGGCCACCGTCCCGTCACCCGCCTGCTGACCGAGGGTGTGGAGATCCTCCTGAGCCGCCCGCCCGGCCTGGTCGAGGACCCCTCGCGGCTCGACCCGACCGTGGAGGAACTGCTCAGGCTCATCACCCCCACCGCCCTTTCGTCCAGGTACGTCAAGGAGAGCCTGGAGATCGGCGGCGTGGAGCTGCCGGAGGGCGGCGGCGTCCACTGCGTGCTCGCGGCGGTCAACCGCGATCCGGACCGCTTCCCCGACCCGGACGCCTTCGCCCCGGACCGCCCGGCCAACCCGCATCTCGCCTTCGGCCTCGGCCACCGCCACTGCCTGGGCGCCGCCCTGGCCAGGGCGGAGGCCAAGGTCGCCGTCGGCACGCTGGCCCGGCGCTTCCCGCGCATGCGGCTCGCGGCCGACCAGGGCCCGGCTCCCACCCGGGCGGGCACCAGGAAGCTGCTCGTCGTCCTCGACCCTGGAGACCCGCTGTGACCATCCCCGACCGTCCCCTGGAGATCATCTGGGACATCACCTACGCCTGCCCGCTGCGGTGCGTGCACTGCTATTCGGAGTCCGGCCGGCGGCCCAGCCGCCAGCTGCGCCGCGACGACCTGCTGCGCATGGCCGACGCCATCGTCGCGATGCGCCCCCACGGGATCTCGATCGCCGGTGGCGAGCCGCTGCTGGTGAAGGAGCTGTTCGAGGTCACGGAGCGGATGACGGCGGCGGGCATCCAGGTGGCGCTGTTCACCGGCGGCTGGACGCTGCCGCCCGAGATGGTCGGCGACCTGGCCCGCGCCTTCTTCCGGGTGAGCGTCAGCGTCGACGGGGCCACGGCGGAGGTGCACGACCGCGTCCGCGGCCGGCGCGGCTCCTTCGACCGGGCCCTGGGGGCGCTGGCCATGCTGGACGGGGTCGGGCCCGTGTTCGGCATCGACTACGTCGTGGTGCGCAGTAACTTCCGGCAGATCGAGCAGGTGTGCACGGAACTGGTGCCGCGCTTTCCCGGGCTCGGGTTCGTCTCCTTCGGGGCGGTGGTGCCCGAGGGGCTGGCCAGCCGTACCGGCTTCGCCGAGCACGAGCTGCTGACGGAGGAGCAGATGGCGGCGATGGGCGAGCCCGCCTTCCGCGAACGGCTGCGCGCGCTGGTCCCGCCGGGCGTGCATGTCACCGCCACCGACAACCTCGCCCTGCAGATGCATCCCGACCGGATCCGCGAGGGCCAGTTCTTCCCCGCGCTCCAGATCGAGCCCGACGGCGCCGTACGGGCGATGCCCGCCTACGAGGGCACCGTCGGCAACCTGCTGACCGACTCCCCCGCCGAGCTCTGGCGGCGCTCGGTCGAGCGGTGGCACGACCCGTTCGTGGTCGCCACGCTCACCCCGGTGCGTACCGTGCGGGAGTGGGCCGAGGCCACCCGGCGGATCGACTACCACTTCGCCTCGGCCGCCGACCGCGCGCGTATCGACCGCCGCCCGGCGTTCGCCCAGCTGTGAGGCGGGTTCCGCGTTGAGCGGACGTTGATCCGACGTTGGCAGGCCGCGATTAACCTCCCCGGAAGAGATGGGGAGCAGCTACAGGGTCCGCAGCGTGGCGATCGGTGTCGCCACGCTCGCCGTCATGCTCGCGGCCGTGGGCGCGGCCCGCGCCGCCGGTCAGTGGGCGGGCCTCGGGGCCGCGCTGCTGGCCGGCGCGCTCTTCCAGCCCCTGCACCGGCTGTTCAGGCGCGCCGCCGACCGGCTGCTGGACGGCAGGACCGCCGACGTGCGCGCGCTGGCCGCCACCGCCAGGCAACGCCTCCAGCAGGGCGACCCGCACTCCGGGCTGCGCGCGATCCTGGCGTTGCTGTGCGCCGCGCTGCCGGTGACCGGCGCCGCCGTCGAGCTCGACGACCAGGTCGTCCAGACCGGCACGCTGCCCGCCGCCGCCACCTCGGTGACCCTGGACCGGCACGGCGAGCCGGTCGGCCGGCTGCTCCTCGGGGCCTACACCGGACGGGGCGCGCCCGGCCCGGTCACCACGCGGGTGCTGGCCGCGCTCCTGCCCGCTCTGGCCGACGCCGCCCACGCCGTACGGCTGGCCGGAACGCTCCAACGCGAGCACGAGCGGGCCTCCGCGCTGCGCGCCCAGGAGCGCCGGCGGCTCGGCCGGGACCTGCACGACGGGCTCGGCCAGTCGCTCAGCGGCCTGGCGATGTCCATCCACGCGGCTCGCCTGGCCGCCAGGACCGCCCCGGAACAGGCCGAAGCCCTGTTTATGCGGTTGCTCTCCGCGATGGAGGAGGTGACTATTGAGGTCGGCAGGCTGGTGGACGGCGCGCCCCCACCCCAGCTGGCCGAGCTCGGCCTCCTCAGGGCGATCGAGGCATTCGTCGGTTCCCCGCTCTCGTCGGGGGGCGGCGACCTGGAAGGGTTGCCGCCCGCGGTGGAGCTTGCGGTCTACCGCATCGTCCAGGAGGCGGTGACGAACGCGCATCGGCACGCGGCGGCGACCTCGGTCACCGTCGCCGTGGAGCGATGCCGGGACCGGCTGTTCGTGCGGGTCCGTGACGACGGTCGCGGGCTGCCCGCCCTGCCGCCGGCGGGCATCGGTCTGCGGTCCATGCGCGAGCGGGCCGCCGAGCTCGGCGGCTGCTGCGTGATCCGGCACGCGGAGGGAGGCGGGACGATTGTCGAAGTCGATCTACCCCTGTGAGGTTCCCACGTCCACCCGGCTGAGCTTTCACATCCTTGGACCGTTCCAGGCTCAACGCGACGGCACCGCCCTCGACCTGGGCGGGCTGCGCCAGCTCGCGGTGCTGGCCCGGCTGCTGGTGGCGCGGGGGCGGGCCGTACCGGCGAGCCTGCTCGTGGACGAGATCTGGCCGGGACGCCCGCCCGCGCAGCCGCTGGCCAGCATCCAGGGGTACGTCTCCCGGCTGCGCCGCGCCCTTGAGCCCGACCGGCCGCCGCGCCAGGAGGCCACGGTGCTGGTCAACGCGCCGCCCGGCTACGCCCTGCGGGCCGGCGCCGAGCAGGTCGACGCCTGGCGCTTCGAGTCCGAGGTACGCCGCGTCCGCGACGAGCCCCGACAGGTCTGGACGTCCATGGAGGCGGCCCTGGCCCTGTGGCGCGGACCGGCGCTGGCCGAGCTGGCCAACCTTCCCTGGGCGGCCACCGAGGCCGCCCGGCTGGAGGAGCTGCGGCTGGTGGCCGTGGAGCGCCACGCCGACGCCGGGATCCGGCTGGGCATGGGCGCGGCGCTCGTTCCCGATCTTGAGGCGCACGCGTGCGCCCACCCGCTGCGCGAGGAGGCTTGGCGGCTGCTGGCCTCCTCGCTCTACTCCAGCGGCCGCCTGGGCGACGCGCTCGGCGCGCTGCGCAGGGCCCGCGCCTTCTGGCGGGAGGAGCTGGGGCTCGACCTGTCGGCGGAGCTGCGCGCGCTGGAGGCGGACTTCCTGGCTCAGCGTCCTGCCGGGGGGCCGTGGCTGCCCGAGCAGCGGCGCGCGCCCGAGCGTGCGGCGCCGCGGGTGCTGATCGCCGACGACCAGGCGCTCGTACGGGCGGGGCTGCGCGTGGTGCTGGACGCCGAGCCCGACGTGCGCTTCGCGGGTGAGGCCGCCGACGGGGAGGAGGCGGTGACGGCGGTGCGGGCGCTCAGGCCGGACGTGGTGCTGCTCGACATCCAGATGCCGCGCCTGGACGGCCTGGCCTCCGCCCGCCGCATCCTGGCCGGGCCACGACCGCCGAAGGTGATCATGCTGACCACGTTCGGCAGCGACGAGAACCTCTACGCGGCGCTGCGGGCGGGGGTGAGCGGGTTCATACTCAAGACCTCGCCGCCCGAGCAGATCGTCGCCGCCGTGCGCGCGGCAGCGGCGGGGGACGCGCTCATCGACCCGGCGGTCACGACCCGCCTCATCGCCTCCTTCGCGTCCTTCCCCTCCTCCGATTCCTTCGTGGCGCCGCCTGAGCCCGCGGGAGGGCCGGTGGGCGGGCTCGACGGGTTGCCGCCGGGGCAGCTGAGCGTGCTGCGCCTGGTCGCGCGGGGGCTGAGCGACCGGCAGATCGGCGAGGTGATGGGCGTCGCCGACGCCGGCGCGATGGTCGGCGAGCTGCTGGCCCGGCTGGGCCTGCTCGACCGCGCCCAGCTCGTCGTGCTCGCCTACGAGTCGGGCCTGGTCACACCGGGGGGCCGATGAGCGCATGGAGCCGATGGGTGGCCGTCGCGGCGGCGGCGCTGACGTTCGCGGCGCTGGTGATGCGGGCGTTGCTGCCCGGCGCGTGGTCGCCCGACGTGCCGCTGCTGCCGGACTACGCCGCCGGGCTGGCCTTCCCCGCGCTGGGGGCGTTCCTGCTGCGCCGCCGTCCCGGTCATCTGCTGGCCCGGCTGATGTGCGCGGGCGGGCTGGCCTGCGCCGTGCGGATCGGCGCCGAGACGGGCATGCTCACCGCGGCCGCCGCCGGTGACCTCGAACTGGCCGCGCTGCTGCGCTATCCGGCCGCGATCGGCCGCGTGGTGGGCGGCATGCTGCTGGCCGGGCTGCTGCCCGCGTACTCGCCGGACGGGCGGCTGCCCTCGCCGCGCTGGCGGCCGGTGGTCGCCTTCGCGGTGCTGGTGACGGCGCTGGAGTGCGTACGGGCGGTCGTCCGGCCCACGCCGCCGCCCCAGACGCTCCGCTGGCCCGCGCCCATCCCCAACCCGCTCGCGATCGAGGCGCTGGCTCCGGTCGACGGCCTGCTGCGTGACGTCACCGAGGTCGGCACGCTGGCGGTGGTCGTGGCCGGGTTGTTCTCGCTGGCCCTGCGGGCGCGGGGGGCCGACGCCGCGCTGCGCCGCCAGCTCGCCTGGCCGCTCGGGGCCTTCGCCCTGTATGTCGTCTGCCTGCTGGCCGGACCGGCGTTCTGGGCGGCGTGCCTGGTCGCGACGGCGCTCGTGCCGATCGCCATCGTCGCCTCGGTGCTGCGCCACCAACTGTTCGGCATCGAGGTGCTGCTCGGCAAGGCGCTGGTCGGCGCGGGGGTGGCGGGCGTGGTCAGCGTCGCCTACCTGGCCGCCTCCGGTGCGGCCAGCCTCGTGGTCTCCGGCCGCGGCCAGGTCGCCGGGCTGGCCGCCGCGCTCCTGGCGGGCGCCGCCTTCCAGCCTTTGCGGGTACGGCTGCGCCGCCTCGTCGACCACGCCATGTACGGCCCCCACGGCGACCCGCACCGCCTGGCCAGGCGCCTGGCCGCCGAGGTGGGCCGCGCCGACACCGACCAGGCGCTCCGCGCGGCGTTGCGGGTGACGGCCGACGGGCTCGCGGTCCGCGGCCTGGCCGTCCGCATCCGCCACGGCGCCACGATCGCGATCGGCGAACCCATCCAGGTGGGCGACGCCGACACCATCGGCCGGCGGGCGGACGGGAAGGCGCGGGGCGGGCGCCGCGCGGGCGGGGTGCGGGCGGCGGGCAGGGAGTTGCCGCTGGTCTGGTACGGCGAGCCCGTCGGCACGCTGGTCATCGGCCCGCCGGGCGCCAGGCAGTTCACCGCCGACTACGCCGAGGAACTGCTGTGGGCGGCGGCGCCGTACATCGCCGACTGCGCCCACGCCGTGCGGATGCGCGACGACCTGCGGCGCTCGCGCGAACGGCTGGCGGCGGCCAGAGAGGAGGAGCGGCGGCTTCGTGACGGCCTGCGCGCCGAGCTCGACCGGGCGCTCGAAGGCGTCCACCGGTCGCTGCGGGAGGCGGGCACGAGCCTGCGCAGTTCGCCGTCGGCGGCCGACCGGCTGCTCGGCGACGTGGGCACGGACGTGCACGACGCGGCCATGCGGGTACGCGCGCTGCTCCACGGCCTGAGCGGCGAGGCGGACGCGGCGCCCCGTCGCTAGCCGCCCCTCGTGTCATCGCTCCAGGGTGCCGGAGGTGACGAGGGCGACGATCCGGGTGCCGGGGGCGAAGGCGCCGTGCCGTACCAGATCGAGGACGCCGTAGAGCATCTTGGCGACGTAGACCTTCTCCACGCCGTGCTGGGCGGCGAAGGCGTCGAGCTCGGGGGTGGTCTTGGCGTAGCCGCCGAAGTGGTAGCCGGTCTCCAGACTCCAGTTGGGCCGGACCCGGCCGTAGGCCTCGTGCTGCAGGCGCTCCACCTCGCCGGCCAGGAAGCCGCCGCCCTTCAGGACGGGGAAGCCGATCGCCCGCCGTCCCTCGGGCAGCCCGGCGGAGATGCCGGCCAGCGTGCCTCCGGTGCCGACCGCGCAGCAGATCACGTCGTACGGCTCGCCGATCTCGCCCGGCAGCTCCGCGCAGCCGCGTACCGCCGCCGCGTTGCTGCCGCCCTCGGGCAGGATGGCCACCTCGCCCCACCGCTCGCGCAGCATCTCCTGTACGGCCGGCGTGTGCTTGAGCCGATAGGTGGCCCGGTCGAGATAGCCGAGGCGCATGCCGCACGAGACGGCGTGGGCGAGGCAGGGGTTGAGCGGCAGGCGCTGCTCGCCGCGGATGATCCCGATCGTCTCGATGCCGCGTTCGCGCCCCGCGGCGGCCACGGCGCGGATGTGGTTGGAGTAGGCGCCGCCGAAGGTGAGGATGCGCGGGTGGCCGAGGTTGTACTTCAGCTTGCGCGGTTTGTTGTCGTCGGCCTTCAGCATGACCCGTACCGAGCCCAGCGACGGATCTGCCAGCGTGCGCATGGCGCTAGTCTACGGACGGACCGTTGTTGAGGAGTGTTCGATTATGCGGGTTACTGAAGCTTTCCGTGCGGCGTTCGGCGCCGATCCCCGGACCGTCTGGCACGCGCCCGGCCGGGTCAACCTGATCGGCGAGCACACCGACTACAACGACGGCTTCGTCCTGCCCTTCGCGGTGCCGTGGGGCGTGACGGCCGCGGTCAGCCCGCGCGCGGACGGCGTCGTGCGCCTCCTGTCGCTGCAGGCCGAGGGCGGCCCGGTCACCCGCGGGCGGCTCGACGACACCCGGGGCTGGGAGCGGTACGCCGCCGGTGTGCTGGCCATCCTCGGCGACCGGGTGCGCGGCGCCGACATCGCCGTGGACGGCGACGTGCCGCAGGGCGCGGGGCTCAGCTCCAGCGCGGCGCTGGAGGTCTCGGTCGGCTCCGCCGTCAACGAGGTGTACGGCCTGGGCCTGACCCCCATGGAGATCGCCCTGATCGGCCAGAAGGCGGAGAACGACTTCGTCGGCATGCCCTGCGGGATCATGGACCAGGCGGCGTCGGCGCTGTCGAAGGAGGGCCACGCGCTCTTCCTCGACTGCCGCTCGCTGGCCTCCCGCAACGTCCCGCTCGACCTGGCCGCCGACGGCCTGGAGATCCTCATCATCGACACCCGCGCCCACCACGAGCTGGCCGACGGCGAGTACGCCAAGCGCCGGGCGGAGTGCGAGTCGGCCGCGCGCACGCTGGGCGTGGCCGCGCTGCGCGACGTCACCGACCTGGCCGACGCGCTGGGCAGGCTCTCGGGCGACGAGCGCAAGCGGACCATGCACGTCGTGACCGAGAACCACCGGGTCGAGGCGCTCATCGGGCTCCTGCGGGCGGGCAAGGCGGCGGAGATCGGCGCGCTGCTCAACGCCTCCCACCTGTCGCTGCGCGACCAGTTCGAGGTGACCGTGCCCGAGCTGGACGTGGCGGCGGAGGCCGCGGTGCGGGGCGGCGCCCGGGGGGCCCGCATGACCGGCGGCGGCTTCGGCGGCTCGGTGATCGCCCTGACCGCCGCCGACCGCGTCGAAGCGGTTCAGCGCTCGGTCACCGCCGCGTACGCGGAAAAGGGCTGGCAGGAGCCCCGCTACCTGCGCGCCACCCCGGCACAGGGCGCCCGCAAGCTCGCCTGATCATCACTCTATGTATCCATAAGATCACCGAGTTTTCGATTTTGTGGGACAAATCCTCGCCTGTCGGTAAAGGATGTGAACTGCTGCGGAAACGGGGCGGTGTGGAGAGGGCACCGCCACGAGGACGTCAGGCCGGCCCGGAACCGGCCGGGCGATCCGTGTTGCGGAATGCGTTGGTTCACTGCGTGCGTACCTGGATCAGGTCCCTGCGTCCCTTCGACGCCGTCTCCATCCACACGATCATCGAGCGAACGGTCGACCTCCGCGAGGCGGAGCGTTTCATCAGGCTTTTCCACGCCGAGAACCCCGGCTCCGGCGACCTGCTGTCCCGCCTGCGCCAGGTGGTCACCGACGTGGCCCGCCACGGCACCTACACCCACACCCCCGAGGAGCTCCAGTTCGGCGCCAGGGTCGCCTGGCGCAACAACGACCGCTGCATCGGCCGCCTCTACTGGCGTTCGCTCAAGGTCCGCGACCGGCGCACGATCTCCAGCGCCGAGGGCGTGGCCCTGGAGTGCGTCGAGCACCTGCGCCAGGCCACCGGCGACGGCAGGATCCGGCCCACGATCACGGTGTTCGCCCCCGACGCGCCCGCCCGCCCCGGTCCGCGCATCCTCAACGAGCAGCTCATCCGGTACGCCGGCCACCGAGCCCGCGACGGCTCGGTCATCGGCGACCCGCGTGCCGCCGAGCTGACCGCGCTGACCCGCGAGCTGGGCTGGCGGGGCGGCCTGGGCCGCTTCGACGTGCTGCCCCTGGTCATCCAGCCGGGGTTCGGGGAGCCGTTGTTATGCCACCTGCCCGGGGACGCGGTGCTGGAGGTGCCGATCGAGCATCCGGAGTACCGGTGGTTCGCGGATCTGGGGCTGCGGTGGCACGCCGTACCGGCGATCTCGAACATGTGCCTGGAGATCGGCGGGATCTGCTACCCGTGCGCGCCCTTCAACGGCTGGTACATGGGCGCGGAGATCGGCGCGCGCAACCTCGCCGACGCCACCCGCTACGACCAGCTTCCCGTGGTGGCCGAGCGCCTCGGTCTCGACACCTCGACCGAGCGCTCGCTGTGGCGTGACCACGCGCTGGTGGAGCTGAACGTGGCGGTGCTGCACTCCTTCGACCGGGCGGGGGTGACGATGACCGACCACCACACCGAGTCACGCCGCTTCCTCACCCATCTGGAGCGTGAGGAGAAGGCCGGGCGGGTCTGCCCGGCGGACTGGTCGTGGATCGTCCCGCCGATCTCGGGGGCGGCCACGCCGGTCTTCCACCGGTACTACGACCAGTCCACGCTGACCCCCGCCTACGTCCCCCGCCATTGAGCGGGGTCCTTGCGCGCGCGCCCTAGAACATGATTCGGTTGCGGTATGCCGGAACTCGTTCTCTCCTCGCTCGACCAGGGTGTGCTGACGCTGACGTTCAACCGACCCGAACGTCTCAACGCCTGGACCGACGCGCTCGGCCGCCGCTACTTCGACCTGCTCGAACAGGCCGAGAAGGACACCGCGGTACGCGCCGTCGTCGTGACCGGAGCGGGCAAGGGCTTCTGCTCCGGCGCCGACTTCCAGACCCTCACCGCGCTGCGGACCGGCGACTACGACGAGACCCCGGACCCCCGCCCCACCACCTTCCCCACCACGATCCGCAAACCGGTCATCGCCGCGGTGAACGGCGCCTGCGCCGGGCTCGGCATGGTCCACGCGCTCGTCTGCGACCTGGTCTTCACCGCGGCCGAGGCCAAGTGGACCACCGCCTTTCCCCGGCGCGGCCTGGTCGCCGAGTACGGGCTCTCGTGGATCCTGCCCCGGCTGATGGGCCAGCAGCGGGCCATGGACGTGCTCCTGTCCGGCCGCGTCTTCACCGGCGCCGAGGCGTACGAGATGGGCCTGGTCAACCGTGTCCTGCCCGCCGGCGAACTGCTGGCGGGAGCCCAGGCGTACGCGCGCGAACTCGCCACGCACAGCTCACCCGCCTCGATGGCCGTCATCAAGCGCCAGGTGTGGAACGACTGGGACGTCACCCTGGAGGCCTCCGCCAAGACC
Organism: Nonomuraea sp. NPDC050540; assembly: GCF_044457485.1. Lineage (NCBI taxonomy): Bacteria > Bacillati > Actinomycetota > Actinomycetes > Streptosporangiales > Streptosporangiaceae > Nonomuraea > Nonomuraea sp. NPDC050540. The sequence goes on along the minus strand of NZ_JBITHA010000005.1, from coordinate 533,935 downwards.
GCCGTGCAGGAGATGCTCGCCTCCTTCGGCCGCCCCGACTTCGCCGAGGGCGTCGCCAGCTTCCTCGAACGCCGCGACCCCGACTTCCCGCCCCTCTAGCTCCACGTCGAGGGGTCCTCCGCGCGCTGTCATATCCGTTCCGCTATTAATCCATGATCCATATCGCTATTGGACATCCACCGGCGATCTCTGCTCTGCTCTCCGCTATGCGATTTCCCTTCCGGAGTGCCACGGCGGTGCTCACCGCGGCCGCTTCGCTCGCCTCCGCCTCCCCGGCGCACGCGCGCACCGCCCAGACCGATCTGGAGCGCAAGCTGCGGGAGCTCGAGAAGTCCTACGACGGGCGCATCGGCGCGGCGGCCATCGACCTGGCCACCGGCAAGACCATCGGATACCGGGCGAACGAGAGGTTCCCGTTCAACTCCATGTTCAAGGCGTACGCGTGCGCCGCCGTCCTGCGAAAGGCTCGCGACACCGACCCCGGCCTCCTCGACCGCGTCCAGCGCTGGAAGCCGGAAGAGGTGCTGGAGAACTCCCCGGAAACCCGCGAATACACCGACACCGGCATGACCCCGGCCCAGTTCTGCCGCGCGGCCGTCACCAAGAGCGACGGCTTCGCGGGCAACATGCTGCTGAAGCAGATCGGCGGCCCCGCCGGCCTGACCACGTACTTCCGCTCCCTGGGAGACCGCCACAGCCGCCTGGACCGCTTCGAGCCCCACCTCACCGAATGGAAACCCGGCGAGGTACGCGACACCAGCACCCCGGCGGCCGCCGCCGCCGGCCTGTCCAAAATCACCGCGGGCAACGCCCTCCACCCCGATGACAGAAAACGGCTGATCGGCTGGCTACGCGCCTCCCTCACCGGAGCCGAGCGCATCCGTGCCGGACTCCCCAAGAACTGGACAGTGGGCGACAAGACGGGCACGGGGGGCGCGAGCAACTACGGCACCGCGAACGACATCGCGATCGCCTGGCCACCCAGGTCAAAGGCGCCGATCATCATCTCGATCTTCACCAACCGCAACACCAACGGCGTCTCCCCCGACCAAAAGGTCATCGCCACCACCGCCACCGAACTGGCCAAGGCCCTCGGCCATATCCGTTAGATCTCGGCGTCGGGCTGCGGTCGATCACCAGGCGGGGCCTGCCACCCGCGGTGCTCATCACCGCCGGCCGGAGACCATCAGCGGCGCTCCGAAACATCCGCTCATGCCGAGGAGCAGGTGCGAGGTCTGACGACGGCCATGCCGCGCCCCCGGGGTCAGCGCCAGGGCATGTGCTGCAGGCACCAGGTGTTGCCGTCGGGGTCGGCGAAGTAGGCGTAGAGCACTCCGCCGAGGTCCTCGACCTCGCTGATCTCGACGCCGCGTTCGGCGAGTTCGGCGCGGGACGCCTCGATGTCGGCGACCACCAGGTGCAGACCACGCAGCGTTCCCGGCGGCATGTCGAGGGTGGGGAGACCTTCGGCGAGGGTGATCGAGCATGCCGAACCGGGTGGGGTGAGCTGGACGACGCGGATGCCGGGTTTCGGGTTGACGTCGACGTCGAGGCGGAACCCGAGCCGGTCCCGGTAGAAGGCTTTGGCCCGCTCGATATCGGTGACCGGCACCGGCACCAGCTCCAGCAACAGCACGCCGGGCGGCACGGGCGGGTTGCCGGCATTCTTGGGGACCTCGTTGGCGGGGGTGGACGTGTCGGTCACGGGTGGGGCCTTTCGTGGATGAGGGTCGGCGAGTGCCGAGCACGTCGTGTCCAGCGTGTCGATAACCCACCGGTTCAATAACCTGATGGTTTTATATGTGCGAGAGTCCGGATTTGTCAAGATCGCGAACGTTCTTGGGCACCATGGGCAGGTCTTCACACAGGCGTCGGTCTCGCTGGACGGGTACCTCTCCGGGCCTGGTCAGACGGGGTTCGACCGGCTGTTCGCATGGTACGGCCGGCACCGTCGCCACCCCCACGGCCGATCCGGACCGGCCGGCTGGGAGGCCACGACGACGTCGTTCACGTTCGGTGAGCTCGGCCGGCGCCCGGACAGGTGATGGGATCAGTCACCCAAGCCCGGTTCCGATCCACGTCCCGCGGGAAAGCCTGACCTGCGGCGCCAAACGGAGGCACCGCGAGAGAGGCGGCAATGGACCATGGCACCCGCGGCGAGCTCATCAGCCGGCTGACCGAGGCGATCACGTCCGTCACGACCGGGCACCCCCTGCGGGTCGCCATCGACGGGCCGCCCGCCGCCGGCAAGACCACGCTGGCCGACGAGCTCGCGGCCGTCCTGCGCGCGGAGGGCCGCGACGTCATCCGCGCGACCATCGACGACTTCCTCGTCCCCCGCGCACGGCGCTACCGACGCGGCCGGTACTCGGCCGAAGGCTGCTACTTCGACGCCCACGACCACGCCGCGCTGTGCCGGGTCCTGCTCGATCCGCTGGGCCCGGGGGGAGACCGAAGGTTCCGGCACACGGTCTACGACGCGGACACCGACACCCCGTCGTCCCCGCCGGCCACGACCGCCTCCGCGGACGCCGTCCTGCTCTTCGACGGCGTCTTCCTCCTGCGCCCCGAACTCATCGACCGGTGGGACCTGCGCGTCTTCGTGTCCGTCCCGTTCGAGCAGACGGTAGATCGCGCCCGGGAACGAGGCAAAGGATCGACCGGATCCACCGCCGACATCGAACGGTCCTGGCGCAACCGCTACATCCCCTCGCAACAGCTCTACTTCGCCGCAGCCCGCCCCACCGACCACGCCGACGTCATCGTGTACAACGATCAGCTCCAACGGCCGGCCTGGGAAGTCCGGCCACACCCATCGATACACGGGATGTGACCCTTGCTCCGCCTCCGGCCGGATCACAGCGGGCTTCAACCGCCCGGACCATGGACACCGTCCTCGGCAGCGGCTCCCGAAACGACTCAGGCCCCCTACCTGTCATTAGGTAGAGGGCCTGAGTCGTGCCTCAATGGGCACCGTCCTGCTCCCGCGATAGGACTCGAACCTATAACCTGCCGGTTAACAGCCGGCTGCTCTGCCGGTTGAGCTACACGGGATTGAACTTCGCGCTGATCGGCGGGGCTTTGGGCCTCTCGTTCGGCGCATGAATAGATTAGCGCACTCCGGGAGTGCGTGTCGCATCGATAGTGGGGTAGGCCGGGAGACAGCGGAGGTGCAAGATGCGTTATCGGATGACATTCGCGATTGGCCTGGCTGTGGGCTATGTGCTGGGCAGCCGCGCCGGTCGTGAGCGTTACGAGCAGATCAAGCGGGCCGCCCAGCGGGTGGCCGACAGTCCCACGGTGCAGGAGGCCGCGGGGCTGCTCGGAGCACAGGTCTCCAAGGCGGCCTCGAAGACGAAGGCCAAGGTCGGCGACCGGGTTCCGTTCCTGTCGCGGTTCAACCACCACGACACGGGCACCGGCTGGCCGGACGAGGAACGCAAGCCCGAGGAGACCGGCGTTCCCTACTGAGAGACGATGCGGGCCAGCGCCCTCAGGCCGGCGACCACGTCGGCCCCGGCCGGGGTCTGGCCCGGATCGGTGAGCCCCGGATCGGTGAGCCACTGCGTCACCAGACCGGTGAGCAGGCCATCTGAACCGCGCCGAGTGTACGCGCCTCGGCATCACCCACCGCGCCCTCTTCGAAGCCGCCCAGGTGGACGCCGACCACCTGGTCTGCACCTCGGACCCTGAGGGCGTTCGCCCGCCGCCGTCCGGGACTTCCTGGCGACGGTCTAGACGCCCATGCTCCGCCGTACCCCCTCAAGGGCTTGTTCGGCCTGGGCGCGCACGCCCGGGTCGTTGGGGTCGATGCCCTCGTCGAACACGAGCGTCCATTCCTTCACCTCGCCGCCCGGCGGGCGGCGGGCGACCAGGCGCACGCCGCCCCGCCCCGGCAGCCGCACGTGCTTGTTGACCACGATCGTGGCGTTCACCCGCTCGCGGACCGTCTCGGGCAGGCGGCGGGGCTCGCTCACCGGCGCCTGGTGACGCTCGCCGGTGGTGGTCGCGACGTTCAGCACGCCGTCCTCGCTCCACGCCGCACGATCGATCGTCTCGTACGGCACCCGCACCCCGTCAGGCAGGAACAACGCCCGATCGGTGGCCACCACGTACCCGTCGCCCGAGGGCGCGAAGGCGAGCACGCGCTCCCCCGGCTCGGTGGCCAGGGATTTGCGGACATCGGCGGGCAGGCGGCTCAGGAAGCTCATTCCTCCACGCTATCGGCCAGCAGGTCGAGGGTGAGCGCCGCACTCCAGGAGAAGTCCCTGCACCCGCGCCCGCTGCCGTCGAACGGGTCGAAGCACTCGCGGAACCCGGCCTGCCTGACCAGCCGCAGGGTGCCGGTGGTGAGCTGGCGGGAGAGCTGGCCGAGGGAGTGGACGGCGGCGGCGCGGCGCAGCAGCCAGTTGGTGTTGACCCAGGACGGGCCGCGCCAGTACCGGGTGCGGTCGAACTGGGCGGCCCTGATCTCGCAGCTCGGAACGGGGTAGCCGGTGGCGCCCATGAACCTGGCCGACTCCAGCACGTCGATCAGCGCGCGCACGTGGTCGGCCGGCAGGCCGGGGTCGAGCAGGGGGCCGAACGCGCCGATGGTGCTGACCCGGATGAGGCGGTCGGCGCGCAGGTCGCGGGCGTAGAAGCAGCCGTCCCAGAGCCGGTCGAGCAGCGCCTGCCTGATGCGTTCCGCCTGCTCGCGGTGGGGTGTGGGGTCGGCTCCCGCGACCCGGGCGAGCTCGGCGAGAGCATGGCAGGAGGCCAGCCAGATGCCGTTGAAGAAGGGGTCCTCGACGGCGAAGGGGTGCTCGTCGCGCAGGTACTCGGGGAGGTATCCGGCGTTGCGGTAGCGCAGGGCGAGCCAGACGTAGCGGTCGTGGTCGCTGTCGGGGTGGCGCTCGTCGAGTTCGACGTTGCGGTAGCCGTACCGGATCTCGGGGAGGGCGGCGAGCGGCTCGTCCCAGGACGGGCTGTCGTCCATGCCGGACTCCCACGGATGGATGATCGCGGCGAGTCCCGAGCCGCCCAGGTCACGGGCGGCGGCGAGGTAGGCGTGCTGGGCGGCGAGCTTCGGATACAGGTGGCGCGCGAAGGCGGCGTCGCCGCCGTGCCGCCAGATCCACCAGGTGGCGAGCGCGTGCAGCGGCGGCGCGGTGAGGCCGGAGGTGAGCACGCCGCCGGGCGCAGCGGCGTGGTCCTGGGAGCGCCAGACGGACGGCCCGGGGAAATACGCCTCGGGGGTGTGGAAGACGATGTGCGGCACCATCCCGGTGGACCACTGCCCGGCGAGCAGCCCGGCGAGTTCGGCGTGGGCGCGCTGGGGGCGGTGGCGGGCGAGGCCGATGGCGACGAAGGCGGAGTCCCAGCTCCACTGGTGGGGGTAGAGGCCGGGCGCGGGCACGGTAGCGGTCCCCGTCCAGTTCGCCTCGAGCACGGCCATGGCCTCGCGCCCGAGCGCGGCGTCATCGACCGCGGGCCGCGCTTCCATCAACCCACTATGCGCGCCCCACGTCAAAACCCAAACCCCCAAAATTCTGAGGATCTCGTACGGCTTTCGCCATCCCCCCGCCCCGCCGCCCCCGGCGGGCCTCCGTCGAGCGCCGCGAGTGAGGGCTCACGGGGCCGCCCGCCGTAACGACTACGCCCTCACCCGAACAACTCGTGCCCCCAGAACTGGCCGGGTGCGACGCCCGGCGGGCAGGCCCAGATCCCGGACCCGACGTGCTGGATGTACTCGTTGAGCGGATCCTGCCGAGCCAACGCCCGCTGAATCGGGATGAATCCGGTTTCGGGGTTGCGTTGGTAGGCGAGGAAGAACAACCCCGCGTCCAACCGTCCCAGCCCGTCGGTGCCGTCGGTGAACGAGTAGCCCCTGCGCAGGATGCGCACCCCGCCCAGCGAATCCGGGTTCGACAGCCGCACGTGCGAGTCCGCGGGCTGCTTGGCCAGGTCCACGGCGTCGTGCTCGCGCCGCCCGCCGTAAGGCGCGCCCTCCCCCTTGGTCCGCCCGAAGATGTCCTCCTGCTCCCGCAGCGAGGTACGGTCCCAGGTCTCGATGTGCATCCGGACCCGCCTGGCCACCAGGTACGAGCCGCCGCGCAGCCACGACGGCGCCTCCGCGCCCGCCCACACGTGCCGGTCGAGCGCGGCCCGGTCGTTGAAGGCGATGTTGTTGGTGCCGTCCTTGAACCCCATGAGGTTGCGCGGCGTCTGGGCGTCCGGCGTGGTGGAGGAGGTCTTGCCGAAGCCGAGCTGCGACCAGCGCACCGCGGCGGTGCCGAAGGCCAGCCTGGCCAGGTTCCTGACCGCGTGCACCGCCACCTGGGGGTCGTCGGCGCACGCCTGGACGCACAGGTCGCCGTCGCTGCGCGCCGGATCCAGCTTGTCGGCCGGGAAGTGCGGCAGCCTCCGCAACGGGGCGGGCCGGTGGGCGGTCAGCTTGAGCCGGTCGAAGAACGACGGGCCGAAGCCCACCGTCAGCGTGAGCCGCGAGGCGGGCAGCCCGAGCGCCTCCCCGGTGTCGTCGGGCGGGGCCAGCGCCGAGCCCAGCGCGCCCCTGCCGACCTCCTGCCCGGCGGTCATCCGTACGGCCGCCTCGGTCCACGCCTTCAGCAGGGCCACCGCCTTGGGCACGGAGGGCTCGACGAGGTCGAAGGCGGCGAAGTGCAGCCGGTCCTGGACCGGGGTGGCGATGCCGGCCTGGTGCGGGCCGTGGAAGGGGACGGCGGACGGCGCCGCCTGGGCGGGTTCCGGGCCGCCGAGCCGTACCAGGGAGACTCCCGCCACCGCGACGCCCGCGCCGGCGGCCAGGCCCGCGCCCGTGAGCAGCTTCCTGCGCGAGACGGCCACGGCTCAGCCCGCCACGGCGTCGGCCAGCCCGGACAGCGGCTCGGCGAGCGCGTTGACGCCGTCGGCCAGCTCCTTGATCTGGGCCTTGGACAGCTTGTCGTAGGTGACCCAGCCGTCGCCGGAGACGTGCGCCTTCAGCAGCTCGTCCAGGTCGGCGAACTCGGTGTCCAGGGTGGTGACCAGGGCCGGGTTCTTCTCCTGCAGGACGGGCGTGAGCAGGTCGTAGACCTTCTTGGCGCCCTCGACGTTGGCGGCGAAGTCCCACAGGTCGGTGTGCGAGAAGGCCTCCTCCTCGCCGGTGATCTTGCCGGTGGCCACCTCGTCGAGGAGCTCCTTGGCGCCGTTGGCCATGGAGGTGGCGTCGATCTGCGCCTTGGGGATGCGGGAGTTGAGGTCGGCGAGGTCCTTGAGCAGGAGGTCGCCGTACTTCTTCTCCTTGGCCAGCGTGCCGGGCGCGGTCCAGAGGGCCTTCTCCAGGCGGTGCCAGCCGGTCCACTGCTGGCCCTCTTCGAGGTCGGCCTCGCGCAGGTCCACCTTGGGGTCGATGTCGCCGAACGCCTCGGCCACCGGCTCGACGCTCTCCCAGCCGTAGCGGCTGGGGGCGTAGAGGTCCTTGGCCCGGTCGACGTCGCCCTTCTTGACTGCGGCGACGAACTTCTCGGTCTTGGCGATCGTGTCGTCCACCTGCGCGGTGACGTAGGCGCGGTAGTCCTCGACCGCGCGGGTGACGCGCGGGTCGGCCTGCTTGGCCAGCTCGCCGGAGACCTTGAAGTCCTGGCGGATGCCCTCGCCCTTGTGGCCGGGCTTGCAGGCCAGCTGGTAGGAGCCGCCGCCCAGCTCGACGACGAGCTCACCGGAGGCTCCCGGCTGGATGTTGTTGCGCTCGGAGACCACGCTCTTGTCGGCGCGGTAGACGTAGACCGCGGTGGCCTGGGCGCCCTGGTTCTTGATCGCGAACTTGATGACTCCGGCGGCCAGGTCGGTCTTCTCGGCCACGCAGGTGGTGTCGGTGGCGGCCACCGCCACGGTCTCCTTGACCGCGCCGGTGGGCGCGGCCTGCGTGAAGCCGGAGCTGCCGCTACCGCTCCCGGTGCCGCCGTCGGCTCCGTCGTCGGTACCGCCGCAGGCGGCCAGGGCGAGAGCGAGAGAACCGCTCAGGGCGAGCGTCCGGAGCACGGAAGCCATGGGGTCTCCTGGTGACGTAAGGTGCCCCTAACTTAGCTTCCCCTAACCTAACAGTGGAGAGTGACGTACGCCACCAAAGTGACCTCAGTCGGTGAGCACCTTCTTCAGCAGCAGGACGCCGAGCCCGACGGCGCCGATGATCAGGGCCCACTTGATCAGCGTGAACACGAGACCCACGAGCGGACCGAGCAGAAGGAAGGCCGCGACGAGGGCGGCGATGATCAGAAGAATTCGTCCCATGTCATCGACGGTATGCGCGGATTCAAGCCAAATGCAGGCGTCACAGGGTTGAATCAGGGTCAAGTCAGGGATCCCCCTACCTGGCCTGAACGGGGAGTGTGATGAGCCTGGGTCTGCCCATGAGCCGAGAAGGCGCCGACTATGAGCTCCGAGCACGCGCGGAGGAGCGCGACCGCATCTCGGGCGACCTTCTCGACCTGGATGCCCACAACACCTACCAGCTGCTCAAGGGCGCCACCCTGCGGGGCGCCACGGCGAGCAGGTGGGCCGCCGCGCAGGCGTCGGTGGCCGCGATGTGGGCGCTGTACGACCTCTACCGCGCCGTGCTCCGGCAGGCGGAAGAGGTACGGGCACGGCGCGGTAAACCGGGTACCGCGGAGCTGGCCGAGATCACCGCGTTACTCACCGGCCCGTCCGTCGTGCTCAAGGCCGCGGCCAAGCCCGTGGAGCAGCGCACGCTGGGCGAGGCGGAACCGGACGAGCTGCTCACCCTCGACCAGACGGTGGCCAGGATGGACGCGGCGTTCGGCGAGATCGCCAAGACCCTGCAGGACGTCGACGCGGTCTGGAACCCCGCCCTGCCCCGCGTCGAGCAGGCCGAGGCGAGCGCCCAGGCGCTCGTGACGCTGACCGCCGAGGTGGGCGAGCGCCTGGACCTCAGCGCGGTCGAGTCCGACCTCGCGCGCGTGCGCGCGCAGGTCGTCGAGGACCCCATCGGCTGCGCTCCGCCCGGCCCCGAGCTGGACCGCCTCACCAAGCTCCTCGACGCGAGCCGCGCCGACCTGGAGCGCGCCGTGCGCGCCAAGCGCGACTACGCCACCCGCCGCGACCGGCTGCTGGCCGCCATCGACACGGTACGGCAGGCCGAGGCGGAGGCCAGGATGGCCCACGGCCAGGTCGTCGTCAAGATCGTCCTGCCGCCGTCCGCGGCGCCCGGGAACCGCCTGCGGGACCTCGTCGCCCACCTCTCCGGCCTCGACGCCGCGACCGAGGGCTGGCTCACGCGATCGACCCGCCTCGACGCGCTGGAGAAGGCCGCCGCCGAGGCCGCCGACAAGGCGCGGGCCAGCACGCGGGCGCTGTTCGGCCTCATCGGCCGCCGCGACGAGCTGCGCGGCAGGCTCACCGCCACCCAGGCCAAGGCCGCCAGGGTCGGCCTGGCGGAGAACACCGAGTTCACCCGCCTGTACGAGCGGGCGCACCAGATCCTCTGGACCGCCCCCTGTGACCTGAGGCAGGCGTCCACCGCCGTCGACCTTTACCAGAACGCCATTCATGGAGGCAGCCGATGACCACGTGTGCCCAGCCGGGCTGCCCGGGCACCATCGAAGACGGCTACTGCGACTACTGCGGCCACGCGGCCGCCACACCACCCTCCGCGCAGAGCGCCTCCCCGGCCACCGGTCCGCTGAGCACGCCCATGAGCACGCCGGTCAGCGGCCCGGTGAGCCGCTCGACCGGCGGCCGGCTGGCCGCCTCGCTGGAGGACCTGCCGGCGGTGCCCGCCGTCAACCCCGACGACGTGGTGCTCAAGGACCCGCAGGTCGCCGAGGAAAAGCGCTACTGCACCTCGTGCAGTGAGCCGGTGGGCCGCGGCAGGGACGGCCGGCCCGGCCGTGCCGACGGGTTCTGCCCGAACTGCCGCACCCGCTTCTCCTTCAGTCCCAAGCTGGTGGAGGGCGACCTGGTCGGCGGCCAGTACCGGGTGCGGGGCGCGATGGCCCACGGCGGTCTCGGCTGGATCTACCTGGCCACCGACGAGAACCTCGACGGCAAGCCCGTCGTGCTCAAGGGCCTGCTCAACACCAACGACCCCGAGGCCCTGGCCGCGGCCGAGGCCGAGCGGCGCTTCCTCACCTCTGTCGACCACCCGAACATCGTCGACATCATCAACTTCCAGCACCACGACGGCCTCAGCTACATCGTCATGGAGTTCGTCGGCGGCCAGTCGCTGCACCAGTTGCGCCGCCAGGGCGTGGTCCCGCTGCGCGACGCGCTCAAGTACGGCAGGGAGATCCTGCGCGCCTTCGGCTACCTGCACGAGCAGGGCCTGGTCTACTGCGACCTCAAGCCCGCCAACGCCATCCGCGTCGGCAGGCGGCTCAAGCTCATCGACCTGGGCGCGGTCCAGCGGCTCGGCTCTCCACCTGGCACCTCGTGGGTGACGCGCGGCTACCACGCGCCCGAGCTGGAAACCCTGCCCTCCTCCGTGGTCTCCGACCTCTACACCGTGGCCAGGACGCTGGCGGTGCTGGCCATACCCGGCTTCAGCCCGGTGCGCGACGGCAAGGAGAACCCGCTGCCGGCCGACTGCGGGCACGAGTCCTTCACCCGGCTGCTGCGCCGGACGACCGCTCCCGAGCCGCCGGCCCGCTTCCAGAGCGCGGCCGAGATGGAGGAGCAGCTCGTCGGCGTGCTGCGGGAGATCAGCGCCGAGGCGGAAGGCGTCCCGTTCCCGCAGGTGTCCGGGCTGTTCGGGCCGGAACGCCTGGCGGCGGGCGCGGCCCTGTCCCCCGACCCGGCCCGGGTCTTCGCCGAGCTGGATCCGCTGGAGGCCGCGGCGGCGATGCCGGTGCCGCTGGCCGACCCCGCCGACCCCGCCGCCGGCGCGCTGGCGGGGCTCGCGGGCCGCTTCCCGCACCAGTTGCTCGCCCAGGTGGAGGCGATGCCACAGACGCCGGAGACCGTCCTGACCCGGATCAGGCTGCTGGCCGAGACCGGCAGCCCGGAGGCCGGGCAGGCTCTCACCGACGCGGCCGGCACCCTGGGCGGCGACTGGCGCCTCACCTGGTACCAGGGCGTGCACGCGCTGGCGACCGGCCACGCCGACACGGCCGCCGGGCTGTTCGACGAGACCTTCACCATGCTGCCCGGTGAACTCGCCCCCAAGCTGGCCTACGCCCTGGCCCTGGAGGCCGCGGGCAAGGACGCCGGCCGCTGGTACGAGACCGTCTGGCGTACCGACCGCTCCTACGTCAGCGCCGCCTTCGGCCTGGCCAGACGCCATCTGGCCGCGGGCGACACCGCCTCGGCGATACGCGTGCTCGACCAGGTGCCGGCCAGCTCCAGCCACCGCGTGGCCGCCCAGCTCGCCTGCGTGGCCATCGGCGCCCGCACCCGGGCGGGTGACGCGCACGAGGCCGCCGGCGCGGCCGACCGCCTCGACGCGCTGACCGACCTCGACCAGAGCCGCCGCGACGGCATGCTGGCGGAGGTCCTGACCTCGGCGCTCGCCGGGCTCGCGAAGGCGCCCCCGCAGCCGGGCCTGACGATCGCCGGGCAGCCGGTCACCGAGGAGAGCGTGCGCGGCCAGCTGGAGAGCATCTACCGCCGCCTGGCCCACGCCGCGACCTCGCGCCGCGAACGCCACGCCCTGGTCGACCGGGCCAACGCCGTCCGGGTGAGGACGTGGGTATGACCTGTCCCCTCTGCGCGGCCTCGGTGCTGCCGTCGGACTCCTTCTGCGAGGCCTGCGGCCACCCGCTCAACGCCCCCACGTGTACGGCGTGCGGCACCCCCACCGTGGACCCCGAGGGCTACTGCGAACGCTGCGGCCTGCGCCAGCCCACCGGCCGCGACCACGAGGAGGCGGCCCTGGAGACGGGCGCCGCGGGGGTCACCGACAAGGGGCTGCGCCGTACCCGCAACGAGGACGCGATGGCGCTGCTGGAGGCGGGCGGCACGACCGTGGCGGTGGTCTGCGACGGCGTCGCCTCCTCGCCCAGGGCGGACGAGGCGTCGGCGACGGCCGTCCGGACCGCCTCGGCCGCGCTGGCCGGCGGCGCCTCGTCGGAGGAGGCGTTCAAGCTGGCGTTCCGCGCCGTCGCCGATCTGGCCGACGACCCGGCCGACCCGCCGGCCTGCACCTATGTCTCGGCCCTGGTGGGCGGCGGGCGGATCACGCTGGCCTGGGCGGGCGACAGCCGCGCGTACTGGCTGCCCGGCTGGACTCAGCTGACCGTGGACGACGCCGCGCCCACCGGCGAGATCACCGCCTGGCTCGGCGCCGACGCCGGCCCGGTCGAACCGCATGTGCGGACCTTCGCGCCCAGCGAGCCGGGCCTTCTGTGCGTGTGCACGGACGGCCTGTCCGGTTACCTCGGCGACGGTGTGCCCGACGCGGGCGAGCCTCAGGCGCTCGCCCGCGACCTGCTCAAGCACGCGCTCGACGCGGGCGGGCGGGACAACGTGACCGTCGTTCTGATCCCCGTGAACCCCCTAGGAGGCACTGATGGCTGACTTCAAGCTGAATATCGACCAGAACAAGTTCCTGCCGACCGACGGCCGGGAGGTGCACGCCGTTCTGACCATTGAGTCCTCCGGGACCGTCACCACGGACACGGGGCCCGCCGAGGCCGCGGAGATCATCATCATCGACGTGTCCGGTTCCATGAGCGGGAGCAAGATCAGGGATGCGAGGGAGGCCGCTTCCGCGGCGGTGCAGGCGCTGCGCGACGGCGTGCACTTCGCGGTGATCGCCGGCAACCACGAGGCCGCGGTGATCTATCCGCAGAGCGGCAGGCTGGTTCCGGCGCACGGTGCCTCGCGCAAGGAGGCGCTGGGCGCGATCAGGCGGCTGGGCGCCGGTGGCGGCACCGAGATCGGCCGGTGGCTCCAGCTGGCCGAGAACCTGTTCCGTTACCACCCGAACGCCATCAAGCACGCGATCCTGATGACCGACGGGCAGAACAACCAGAGCGCCGACGTCTTCGCCCGCGCGCTGCAGGCGTGCGAGGGCAGGTTCGTCTGCGACAGCCTCGGCATCGGCGAGGACTGGGTCCCGGCCGAGCTGCGCAAGGTGGCCGAGGCGCTGCTCGGCACCTCCGCCTTCGTCAGGAACCAGGGCGACCTGGCCGCGTTCTTCCGCGACCTGACCCAGCAGTCGATGGGCAAGACCGTGGCCGAGCTGGCCCTGCGCCTGTGGGCGCCGCAGAACTCGCGGATCAAGTTCGTCAAGCAGGTCAACCCCACGCTCGTGGAGCTCACCGGCAAGCGCACGGACGTGAACCCGCTGACCGGCGACTACCCGACCGGCTCCTGGGGCGCCGAGGAGCGCGTCTACCACCTGTGCGTGGAGCTCGACCAGCCCGGCCAGATCGGCAACGAGATCAGGGCCGGCTGGGTGAAGCTCGTGCTGCCGGACACGCAGGAGGTCTTCGCCAGCGGCAACGTGCTGGCCCAGTGGACCGACGACCTGGCCCTGTCCACCCGGCTCAACCCGAAGGTCGCCCACTACAGCGGCCAGGCCGAGATGGCCGTGCTGATCCAGGAGGGACTCAGCGCCCGCGACGCCGGCGACCTGGACACCGCCACCGCCCGCCTGGCCAGGGCCAGGAAGATCGCGGTCGAGTCCGGCCACGGCGACACCGCGAGGCTGCTGGACAAGGTGGTCGAGGTCGACTCCTCCGGCACCGCGCGGCTGCGCCGCCAGGTGGACAAGGCCGACATGATCGAGCTCGACACGGGCTCGGTGCGCACCAGCAAGCTGAGGAAGGAGGAGGGCTGATGGCCACCTGCCCGAGCGGGCACCCATCGGGCGCCGACGACTACTGCGACGTCTGCGGCACCCAGATGCCCGGCGGGTCCGGCGCGGCCTCTCCGGCCGTCCAGTCTCCCACCCGGGTGGCGGCGGCCCCGGCCGGCGGCGAGCCGTGCCCGGTGTGCCAGGCTCCGCGGGCCGGGCAGTTCTGCGAGGTCTGCGGCCACGACTTCAACGCACCCGCCGACGCGCAGGACCACCGCGGCCCCGGCCCCGGCCCCGGCCCCGGCCCGCTCCCGCGCCCACCGACGCCGACGCGCTGGGAGGCGATCGCCGGCGCCGACCGGGCCTACTTCAACGAGATCATCGCCGAAGGCGGTCCCGACGCGGCCGCCATGGCCTTCCCGCCGTACTGCCCCGAGCGTTCGTTCGCGATGGCCGGCCGGCACGTGCGGATCGGCCGGCACAGATCCTCCGGCGGCAACGACCCCGAGATCGACCTCAGCGGCCCGCCGCAGGACCCGGGCGTCTCCCACCTGCACGCCGTCCTCCTGCTCAGGGACGACGGCGGCTGGGACCTCGTCGACCCCGGTTCCGCCAACGGCACCCGCGTCAACGGCAAGGCGCTCAAGGTCAACGTGCCGGTGCCGGTGAAGCCGGGCGACCGCATCCACGTGGGCGCGTGGACCGTCATCACCATCCGCGAGAACATGCCATGACGATCGTCCAGCCCGCCACCACGCCAACGCCCGCGCAGACCCAGAGCGCGGTCCCCGCGCCGGTGATCACGCAGCACGCCGTCTCGCGCCACAGTGTGCCCGGCCGCGTCCGCACCCTCACCGGCGCGGTGCTGATCGCGCTGGCGCTGCTGTCGGCGCTGCTCGCCTTCGGCAGCGGCAGCGCCCGCGAGGGCCTGCGGGTGATCGGCCACGACTCCGGACCGCAGGTCGTCGCCACGGCCGGCCTCTATCTCGGGCTGAGCGACATGGACGCGCAGGTCGCCGACGTGCTGCTCATGGGCAGCCAGTACGGCGAGCGCCGCACCGCCGCCCTCGCCCAGTACGAGCGCCGCCGCACGGAGGCCAACCAGGCGCTGCTGGACGCGTTCGAGCTGGCCGACGGAGACCCGGCGGAGCGGCTCACCATCCAGTCCGTCCTGGACGGCCTGGGCCGCTACGAGCGCCTGGCCGGCGAGGCCCTGCTGCTGAACACCCAGTCGGGCCACGCCGCGGGCGTGCCCCCGGAGCGGGTGTTGCGCGTCTACCGGCAGGCCACCGACCTGATGCGGCTGGAACTGCTGCCGAAGGCGTACAACCTGACGCTGGAGAGCGGCACGATCGTGCGCCGCACCCACGACGAGGAGAGCGCGGCCGTCCGGCTGCTCATGCTCGGGCTGATCGCCGCGCTGATCGCGGTCGGCGGGCTCATCGTGGCCCTGCAGCTCTATCTGGCCCGTGCCTTCCGCAGGCGGCTGGCGCCCGCGCTGCTCCTCGCGACGGCGCTGACCGTCGTCGCGGGGCTGGTCGGGGTGGGGGTGCTGGGCCAGGCGCTGCAGTCGATCGCGGCGGCCAAGCGCGACGGCTTCGACGCGGTGCTGACCACCGCCCGCGCCCGCGCCATCGGCAACAGTCTCCACGCCGACCAGGCACGTTACCTGCTCGACCCGGACAGAGCCGACACCTACGAGCACGCCTTCCTCGACAAGTCTCAGTCGCTCGTCTACGCCGACGGCGGCAACGTGGAGGCCTACCACGCCACCTTGGCCAAGAACGGGCAGGTCAGCCTGGGCCTGCTGGCCCCGGTCCGCGCCAACGTCTCCGGCAACTTCGCCGCCTACCGGCGCTTCCAGGAGGCCGACGGCCGGATGCGCGCGCTGGCGACCTCGGGACAGACCCCGCAGGCCGTCTCGGCCAAGCTCGACGAGCTGGCGCAGAGCTTCACGGCGTTCGACAAGGAACTGGTGACGGTCGGCGAGCGCTACGAGGCGACGTTCACGAAGACCGTCGCCGCCGGTGACGGGGCGCTGGACGGGCTGTGGCGGCTGGCGCCGTGGGCGCTCGGCGCGGCCGCCGTCCTGATCGCCGCCGGCGTGTGGCCCCGGCTGAGGGAGTACCGATGAGGCGGATCGCGGCGCTGGCCGTACTGGCGCTCGTGGCGGTGTCCTGCGGGACCGGCGGGGTCGAGAGCGTGATGGGCAAGGAGACGATCAGGATCGGGGTCCGTACCGACCTGCCGGGGATCGGCGTGCGCACGGCTTCCGGCGGGTTCGAGGGCCTGGACGTGGACGTGGCCCGCTACCTCGCCAACAAGCTCGGGGCGCGGCCGCAGTTCGTGCCGGTGCTGGCCGCCGACCGGGAGAAGGTGCTCGCCGACGACCGGGCCGACCTGGTGCTGGCCACGTTCTCCATCACCCAGGAACGCAAGTCGCGGGTGTTGTTCGCCGGTCCTTACCACCTGTCGTACCAGGACATCCTGGTGCGGCCCGACGAGGCGCGGATCAAGAAGGTCCGGGACCTGGCGGGGCGGCGGATCTGCGAGGTGCAGGGCGCCAACGCCGGTCAGCGGGTGGTCGAGGAACGGAAGGTGGCGGCCCTGCTCGTCCCGGTGCCCGACTACGGCACCTGCCTGCAACGCCTGAAGGCCGGGCAGGTGGACGCCATCACCACCAACGACATCATCCTCGCCGGCCTGGCCGCGAAGGACGGCTCCGGCCTGCGGCTGCTCAACGCGCGCTTCAACGAGCAGCGGACCGGCGTGGGCCTGCGAGTGGGCGATGTGGAGGGCTGCGAGGCGGTCAACCGCGCGATCACCGACATGTACCAGGACGGCACGGCCAAGTCGCTGTTCAAGAAGTGGTTCGGCACGACCGACCTGGACTTCTCGACGATCGCCGTGCCCCAGTTCGAGGGCTGCTCGTAATCACGGACGCGCGGGCCCGGGGGTGTCCGGGCCCGCGTGCGTCGGTGAACTCAGTCCAGGTAGTCCCTGAGCATCTGCGCGCGGGTGGGGTGGCGCAGCTTGGCCAGGGTCTTGGACTCGATCTGCCGGATGCGCTCGCGGGTGACGCCGAACTCGCGTCCGACCTCCTCCAGCGTGCGCGGATGACCGTCGGCGAGGCCGAAGCGCAGCTGGATGATGCGCTGCTCGCGATCCGACAAGGTCGCCAGGATGTCGTCGAGCTGGTCCTGGAGCATGATGAAGGCGGCGGCTTCCATGGGGACCACCGCGTCGGCGTCCTCGATGAAGTCGCCCAGGTCGGAGTCTTCCTCACCGATCGGCGACTGCAGCGAGACCGGCTCCT
Source organism: Nonomuraea sp. NPDC050540 (assembly GCF_044457485.1). Taxonomy (NCBI): domain Bacteria; kingdom Bacillati; phylum Actinomycetota; class Actinomycetes; order Streptosporangiales; family Streptosporangiaceae; genus Nonomuraea; species Nonomuraea sp. NPDC050540. Next base: position 516,884 of record NZ_JBITHA010000005.1, on the reverse strand, counting down.
GGGCGATGCGCTGGATCTCCACCACGCGATCGACCGGCAGGTCCATTTCCTTGGCGATCTCTTCGGGGATGGGCTCGCGCCCGAGGTCCTGGTGGAGCTGACGCTGCACCCGGACGAGTTTGTTGATCGTCTCCACCATGTGCACCGGAATGCGAATGGTGCGCGCCTGGTCGGCAATCGCCCGAGTGATCGCCTGCCGGATCCACCAGGTGGCGTACGTGGAGAACTTGTAGCCCTTGGTGTAGTCGAACTTCTCGACCGCGCGGATCAGGCCGAGATTGCCTTCCTGGATCAGGTCCAGGAAGAGCATTCCGCGGCCCACATAGCGTTTGGCTATCGACACCACGAGTCGCAGGTTGGCCTCGATGAGGCGTTGTTTGGCCCGGGTTCCCTGCCAGACGAGCTCGCGTAGCTCGGGGAAGGCCAGACGGGAGACCCCGTTGCCCAGCTTGTCCTCGGCGAACAGGCCGGCTTCGATCGACTTGGCGAGTTCCACCTCCTCCTCAGCGGTCAGCAGCGGCACGCGGCCGATCTCGCGCAGGTAGATGCGGACAAGATCGCTGGTCGGCGCGCGTTTGCCTACGTCTTCCTCGTCGGCGCGGGTGGTCTCCTCGTCGCCCTGAGGCTCAAGGACCTCCACGCCGTTCTCGGCGAGCATGCGCACGACGCGTTCCAGCGCGTCGGACGGCAGCTCGGATCGGTCGAGCGCGGCGGCGACGTCATCGACGGTTACGCTGCCGCGCTCCCTTCCCTTCGCGACGAGGTCCGCCACCTGGTCGACCGATGGCGCTCCTGCTGGCAGTACCGATGCACCCACGGGACACAGTCTGCAGTATTGGTTCCATAAAATGGCAGACCCATTTTTGTCACAGAAGGTAAGGCGGGGAGTCTTACCAAATTGAGATCGGTTTAAGGTTTAGCCCGAGTTTGATCAGGAAAGTAAAGTCAATTGCGCGCTCCGGTTAGGTGCGCCCGGGTGCCGGGCGCCACCTTTCCCTGCCTGAGACGTCGGGAATCAATCCACTGAATTCACCGGAAATCGCCGATGTGGTCGCGGGCCCAATCGGCGTACGTGCGTCCCGGACGGCCCAGCACCTGCTCCAGATCGGGCCACGGACGCTCCAGCGCCGACCAGTCCTGCTCGGAGTAGCCGTCCTCGCCGGAGGCCGCGCCGCCGTCGTAGTCGACGAAGCCGAGCATGAGATCGGCGGACGCGGCGGCGAACCCGCCCTGCGCCTTGAGCAGTTCCCTGGCCCGCTCGCGCGAGACCTCCTCGTAGCGCACCGGCTCGCCGAGCGCCGCCCCGATGGCGGCGACCTGCTCGCGCACCGTCCACGAGGCCGGCCCGGTGATCGTGTACGCGCGGCCGTGATGCCCGTCCTCCAGCAGCGCCCGTACGGCGACGGCGGCGATGTCGGCCTCGTGGACGAGGTTCATCGGCTCGTCGGCGAACGGATAGCGCACCACCCGCTCTGCCCGCACCGACGGCGCCCAGAGCTGCAGCATGTTCGCCATGAAGCCGCCGGGCCGCACGTGGGTCCACTCCAGGCCCGACTTCTCCACGACCGTCTCGACCGGGTTGTGATGCAGACCCACGCTCACCGAGGCGCCCGACAGATCGACGATCCGCCGCACGCCCGCCTCCTTGGCCAGCGCCACCACCTCCTCGGCGGTCTCCTCGACCGGGAACAGGTACAGCGCCCGTACCCCCTCCAGCGCCGCTTCCAGCGTCCGCGGGCGCTCCAGGTCGGCCCCGGCCACCTCGACCCCGTCCGGCAGCCCGTCCGCCGCCTCGGGCCTGCGCGTCGTCGCCCTTACCTCCGCGCCCGCGTCCACGAGCTGCTTCACCACGTTGCGGCCCACGAATCCCGTGGCGCCCGTCACCAGAACCGTCATGCCACCCACGCTAGAACCCATTCCGGCCACTTTCCGTCCGCAATATGCTGCCGGTCATGGCGAATACAAGCGGCCGGATGCTGCGCCTGCTGTCCCTCCTGCAGACACACCGCCACTGGCCCGGCACCGACCTCGCCGCCCGCCTCGGCGTCAGCGAGCGCACGCTGCGCCGCGACATCGACCGCCTGCGCGAGCTCGGCTACCCGGTCGACGCCGCCCGCGGCGTCGACGGCGGCTACCAGCTCCGATCCGGTACGGCCATGCCGCCCCTCCTCCTGGACGACGACGAGGCGGTGGCCATCGCGGTCGGCCTTCAGGCGGCCGCCGACGGCGCGGTCGTGGGCGCGGAGGAGACGTCCGTCCAGGCCCTCGCCAAAATCGTCCAGGTCATGCCGCCCAGGCTGCGGCACCGGGTCGACGCTCTCGCCCGCTACACCGTCCGCCCCTTCACCTCGACGGGCCCTCGGACCGACCCCGCCACCCTCACCGCCCTCGCCCAGTCCTGCCGCGACACCGAACGCCTCCACTTCACCTACCGCGCCCCTGATCCGGCGTCCCGTCCGGAACCCGCCGCGGAGGACAGACGGCATGTGGAGCCGCATCGGCTGGTGTCCGTGCGGCACAAGTGGTACCTGCTGGCCTGGGACCTCGACCGGCACGACTGGCGGACCTTCCGGGTGGACCGGATGCGGGCCCCGGCCACCACCGGCGTGCCGTTCCGACCTCGGGAGGTGCCGGGCGGCGATCCGGCCGCGTTCGTGCGGGACCGCTTCACCTCGCAGTCCACCGCCTGGGAGATCGTGGTGATCGTCCAGACCTCCCTGGAGCACGCCCGGCGCGTGGTCGCGGCGACCGGAGGCGTCGTGGAACCCGTCGACGACGCGAGCTGCCGTCTCGTGCTGCACGTGGACGAGTTCGACTGGCCGGTGCTCATCCTGACCGCGCTGGCCGCCGACTTCGAGGTGGTGAGGCCGCCCGAGTTCCGCGCGTACCTCGGGGAGACCGTGGCGCGCCTGGCTCGCGGCGTCAGCCGGTCGGACGGACGGTCAGGCTGACGGCGCGATCCTGACGTTCACCCGCCGGGTCAGCTGCCGGCGGCGCGGTCGCGCAGGACGCGGCGCTGTTGTTCGAGGGCGACCAGTTCGCCGAACATCCGGTTGTACTCCTGCTGCTCCTCCACCGGGTTGAGCCGCTGGATCCGCGCCTTGACCTGGGCGATGGCCCGGTCGACCGCGACCGCCTCGATGGCGGCCAGCATCGCCGCGCCGTACCTCTCCTCGACGTGCGCCTCGGCCCGGATGACCTCGACGGCGAAGCGCGTCACCAGCCCGCGCGCGGCCTCGTCGGGCGCGTGCTCCAGCAGGCGGTCGACCCACTCGCGCCCGCCGAACCCGGCCGCCGCCACACCGCCCGCCGCGACGATCACGCCGTGGAGCAGCACGTGGTCGGCCCCGGTGAACGCCGCCGGGTCGAGCGCGTCGAAGCGCGGCCCGAGCAGCGCCGGACGCTGGATGGCCAGCTTGAGCAGCTCGCCCTCGACCCGCACGTTCGGGTCGATCGGCGCCTCCCGCCGCGCCCGCTGCGGACGCCCCTGCTGCGCGCCGCCGACCTCGGCGATGCGCTGCATGACGAAGCGCTCGTCCATGAAACCGAGCCACCGGTCGAGGTCGATCGCGTAGCGCTTGCGCAGGCCGACGTCCTTGATCCCGGCCACGATCGGCGCCGCCGCGTCCAGCGCCGCGATCTTGCCCTCGTTGCTGCGCAGGTCGTAGCGGGCGATGGTGGAGCGGATCGCGAACTGGAAGAGCGGTTCCCTGCTGGCGATCAGGTCGCGTACCGCCGCGTCGCCCTGCTTGATCCGCAGATCGCAGGGGTCGAGGCCGTCGGGCTGGATGGCGACATAGGTCTGGGTCACGAACTTCTGCTCGTCCGCGAACGCCCGCAGCGCCGCCTTCTGCCCCGCAGCGTCACCGTCGAAGGTGAAGATCACCTCACCGGTGGCGGCCGACTGGTCGAGCAGGAAGCGCCGCAGCACCTTGATGTGCTCTTCGCCGAACGCCGTCCCGCAGGTGGCCACGGCCGTGGGCACACCGGCGAGGTGGCAGGCCATCACGTCGGTGTAGCCCTCGACGATGACGGCCTGCGAACGCTTGGAGATCTCCTTCTTGGACAGGTCGATGCCGTAGAGCACCTGGGACTTCTTGTAGAGCGGTGAATCAGGGGTGTTGAGGTACTTGGGGCCGTCGTCGGCCTCGATCAGCTTGCGCGCCCCGAACCCGATGACATCGCCCGTGGCATCGCGAATGGGCCAGATCAACCGCCCGCGGAAGCGGTCGATGGGCCCCCGCCGCCCTTCCTTGGCCAGCCCGCCCTTGACGATCTCCTCCGCCGTGAAGCCCCGCCCCATCAGGTGCCGGGTCAGCGCCTCCCATTCGTTGGGCGCGTACCCCACGCCGAAGAGCTCGGCGTCGGCCCGCTCGAACCCCCGCTCCGACAGGAACTTCCGGCCCGGCGCCGCGTCCGGCGACAGCAGCCTGTCGCGGTAGAACTCCGCCGCCGCCTTGTGCGCCTCGATCAGCCGGGCCCGCTCCCCGTGATCGCGCTTGGGCACGTAGCCGCCCTGCTCGTACTGGAGCGTGATCCCGGCTCGCGCGGCCAGCCGCTCCACCGCCTCGCTGAACGGCAGGTGCTCGGTCTTCTCCACGAAGGTGATCACATCGCCACCTTCTGAGCAGCCGAAGCAGTAGTACATGCCGCGCTCGGGGGTGACGTTGAAGGACGGGCTCTTCTCGTCATGGAAGGGGCAGAGGCCCTTGAGATTGCCTCCGCCGGCGTTGCGCAACTGGATGTGCTCGCCGATCACCTCGGCGATGGGGGAGCGCTCACGAACGAGTGCGATGTCGACATCACGGATCCGGCCAGCCACGCGGCAGAGTCTATTGCGACCCACCGACACAATCGCCGCCGCATGCGCAACGGGCTTCATTGATCAAGGCATGGAGATGCACGTGCCACTCCACGCGTGCCGTCCATCCTGGCGGCAGGTGGTCCGCAAGAGGCGAGGACGGGCGAGCGGAGTGGGCGGCTCGCCCGTAAAGTGGGGTCCGGGTGCATCCTGGGAGATACCATCCGGATCCGCGCGAAGCGTGGCCCCAGAGATAGGCGCAGCCCCAAGCCCTTTCGGGCAAACAGGTGATGCGGGAGCTCCCGGTCGGCTACAAAGGGAACGGTTGTCGTTGGATACGGTGACACGGGTGGAGATCATGCGATCGGGGCTTTTGGGGCGTTGCGCCGCCGCTGCGGGGGCATTGCTGGTCAGCGCGGGTTGTGCGCAGGGTGCCGGTGTCGCCGGGGTCAGCGCCAGCGCGCCCGCCACCGTCACCCCTTCCGCCACCCCACAGGTCACCGGCACCATTCCGCCCAAGGAGCCGCAGGCCCGGCCCCAAGGCGATGAGCCCGTCAAGGTGCCGCCGCCCAAGATGTCCAAGTACGAATACGTCTTCCCCGTGAAGGGCTGCCGGACCACGTACCAGCGGCAGCTGCTCGTCCTTCCCAAGACCACGATCTGGGCCGCCCAGGGGTGCTCTTTCGTCGCCCCCATCGGCGGGACGATCGACGAGGTCAACACCAAGAACCGCTGGCGCCCCTCCACCGACAAGGGCGCCGACCGCGAAGGCAGGTTCGTCACGCTCATCGGCGACGACGGCGTCCGCTACCTGGGCGGCCACCTCGACAGCGTCACCGAGGGCCTCGCCCCCGGCACCAAGGTCAAGGCGGGCCAGGTCCTCGGCCAGGTCGGCAAGTCGGGCAACGCCCGCGACACCGGCGCGAACCTGTACTTCGCCATCTCCTGGAAGACCGGCCCCGCCTACTGGTGGGTACGCCGCGGCATGGTCGAACCCTGGACGTACCTGGACGCGTGGGCCGAGGGCAACAAGACCTACTCCCCCCGCGACGCCGCCTTCGGCCTGCGTAAGAAGCTGGGCGAGACACCGCCCTGCCAGGTGCAGTGCAAGTCGAAGAAGGCGCCGCAGTCGACCAACGACACGAAGAAGCCGAAGGACGAGGAGCCGCCGGTCGTCATCGGTGACCCGACGACAACTCCTGCGAGTCGACCTTGACCCCTGACCTGATGAGGTCCTGGATGTCGCCGACGACGTCCCACACGTTGACGTTCATCCCGGCGACGACCCGGCCGTCGCGCAGCCAGTAGGCGATGAACTCCAGCTCGCCGACGTCACCGCGGAAGACGACCTCGTCGTAGCCCTGGATGTCGCCGGAGAACTCCATCCCGATCTCGAACTGGTCGCTGAAGAAGTACGGCACGCGGTCGTACACCACGTCCTGCCCGAGCATGGAGCGCGCCGCCGCCGGGCCGCCGTTCAGGGCGTTGGCCCAGTGCTCGACGCGCAGCCTGCGGCCGTACAGCGGGTTGAAGGACTCCGCCACGTCACCGGCGGCGTACACGTCGGGGTCGGAGGTGCGCAGCGCGGCGTCGGTCAGGATGCCGTCGGCGACGTCGAGCCCGGCGTCCACGGCCAGGCCGGTGTCGGGCGTGGCTCCGATGCCGACGAGGACGAGGTCGGCTTCGAGTCGTTCGCCGCTGCTGAGCCGTACCCCCGTCTGCGTGATCTCCGCGACGGGCGTGCCGAGGCGCAGGTCGACGCCGTTGCGGCGGTGCACGCTCGCGAAGACCTCGCCGAGTTCCGGCCCGAGCACGCGGTGCAGCGGCGTGGGCTCGGGCTCGACGATCGTCACCTGGCAGCCGGCGGCGCGGGCCGCGGCCGTGGTCTCCAGGCCGATCCAGCCGGCGCCGACGACGAGCACCCGTCCGCCGCGGGCGAAGCGCTCTTTGAGCGCCTCGCTGTCCTGCACGGTGCGCAGGTAGCGTGCGGGCCCCGGCAGCCGCCGGGGGCTGGATCCGGTCGCGATGAGCAGTTTCTGGTACGGCTGCCGCGACCCGTCGGACAGCCTGACGGTGCGGCTTCCGAGGTCCAGCCGGGTGGCCCGGAGGCCGAGGCGCAGGTCGATATCGTGCTCCGCGTACCAGCCGGCGGCGTGGACGAAGATCTTTTCTCTTTCGCTCTTGCCCTGCAGAAAGCCCTTGGACAGGGGCGGGCGTTCGTAGGGCCGTTCCGTTTCCGCGCCGATGAGGACGATCTCGCCGTCGAAGCCCTCTTCGCGCAGCGTCTGCGCCGCCTTGGCCCCAGCAAGCCCGGCACCGACGATCACAAATGTGGCCATGGGGGCAGTATCCGCCCCCGCAGGTCGTCAGGAAAGTCGCCGGTGCCAGGCGACGGCTGAAGTGTCGGTGAGAGAGGCGATCTGGTCGATGACGACACGCACGCGCGCGGCGTCGTCCTCGGCCTTGAGGTAGGCGGGGCGGAAGGCGGGTTCGAGCGTACGGGGCGCGCCGAGCGTGATGAGGGAGGCCAGCTCGGCGATGAGCTCGCGCTGCCGGGCCTGATTGGCGTGGTGGTCGTCGCGGGTCATCACGTAGTGGGCGGTGACGCCTTTGAGCAGCGCGCATTCGAGCCGGGTGTCTTCGGGCACGACGAGGTCGGCGCGGTGGCGCGGGCCGTACGCGCCGATGGTGGCGCTCTGCGCGGAACGGCAGAATCGTCCGATGAGACCGCTGGTGAGGGCTTTGAGGCCGGCCAGGTCGGCCAGGGTGGCGGCGAACGTCCGCGGCCAGAGCGGGTCGGCGATGAACTTGGCGAAGACCTCTTCGAGCCGGCCGGGGTCGGCGTCGCGGGCGTACCAGAGGCGGGTGACCTCGCAGACCTGGCGGCGCTCCTCGGCCGACTGGAGGGCTTCCGGGGTGACGTATCCGGCGTGCAGCGCGTCTTCGAGGTCGTGGACGGAGTAGGCGACGTCGTCGGCCCAGTCCATGATCTGCGCCTCGAAGCTGACGCGGCCCTCGGGGGCGCCGTCGCGGATCCACGCGAAGACCGGCAGGTCGTCCTGGTAGACGCCGAACTTGGGGGACTTGTCGCAGGTCCAGGGGTACTTGATGGAGGCGTCGAGCGCGGCTCTGGTCAGGTTGAGCCCGGCGCTCTCGCCCGACTCCGTGAGGACCTTGGCCTCCAGGCGGGTGAGCAGGCGCAGGCTCTGGGCGTTGCCCTCGAAGCCGCCGCACGAGGGGGCGAGGGCGTTGAGCGCGACCTCGCCGTTGTGCCCGAACGGCGGATGCCCGAGGTCGTGCGCCAGGCAGGCGGTCTCCACGAGGTCGGGGTCGACGCCCAGGGTGGCGCCCATCTCCCGTCCGACCTGGGCGCACTCCAGCGAATGCGTCAGCCGCGTACGCGGGATGTGCTGGCCGACGCCCAGCGTCTCTCCGGGGCCGACGACCTGGGTCTTGGCCGCGAGGCGGCGCAGGGCGGCGCTGTGGAGCACGCGGGCCCGGTCCCGCCCGAACGGGCTGCGCTCGGGGTTGCCGGGTGGCTCCGGCACCCAGCGCTCCTGGTCATGCTGGTCATAGCGGGACATAAGAACGGTGAGTCTACTCCTGTCCACCCAACCCCTCCTGTGCTGGGAGTACTGCCCCGGTGACCACCTCCCTACGCGTGGATGAAGCGCCAGGCCGCCCGGCCTGGCGCCCGTGCCGTCAGCGGGTGTCGGAGTCGTTGTGCGTCAGTACGGCCCGGCCGGCCTCCAGGCGGGCGACCGGGATGCGGAAGGGCGAGCAGGAGACGTAGTCGAGCCCGGCCTCGTGGCAGAAGTGGACCGAGTCGGGGTCGCCGCCGTGTTCGCCGCAGATGCCGAGCTTGAGGCCGGGCCGGGTGGCCCTGCCCTCCTCGACGGCGATGCGGACCAGGCGGCCGACGCCGTCGCGGTCGAGGGTCTCGAACGGGGAGACGCCGAAGATGCCGAGCTCCAGGTAGCGGGAGAAGAAGGCGGCTTCGACGTCGTCGCGGGAGAAGCCCCAGGTCATCTGAGTGAGGTCGTTGGTTCCGAAGGAGAAGAACTCGGCGGCCTCGGCGACCTGCCCGGCGGTGAGCGCGGCGCGCGGGGTCTCGATCATGGTGCCGACGAGGGCGTCCACGCCGGTCGCCTGGAGGATCTTGACCGCCTCCTCGCGGACCGCCTCCAGCTCCTGGACGGCGGCCACGAGCGGGATCATGATCTCCGGGCGGGCACCGGGCACCTCGCGGGCGGCTTCGGCGATGGCCCGGACCTGCATGGCGAACAGGCCGGGGATGACCAGGCCGAGCCGTACCCCTCGAAGGCCCAGCATGGGGTTCTGCTCGTGCAGTCTCTTGACGGCTGCCAGCAGCGCGCGGTCCTTGTCCGTGGCCTCGCCCGTGGCGGCCTTGACCGAGAGGGCGACGAGGTCGGGCAGGAACTCGTGCAGGGGCGGGTCGATGAGGCGAATGGTGACAGGAAGACCCTCCATAGCCCGAAAAATGCCGATGAAGTCGGATTTCTGGTGTGGCTCCAGCGCGTCCAGCGCCGCCTGCCGCTCCTCCTTGGAGGTGGCCAGCACGAGGTCCTCGACGAGCTGACGGCGCTCGCCCAGAAACATGTGCTCGGTACGGCACAGCCCGATCCCCTGGGCGCCGAAGCGGCGCGCCCTGGCCGAGTCCTCGGCGTTGTCGGCGTTGGCCCGCACCCCGAGCCGGCGTACCGAATCGGCGTGCGCCATGATCCGGTCCACCGCCTTCACCAGCTCGTCCTGCGGTTGTGCGCCCTCGAAGTACTCCACCACCACCGAGTCGACGACCGGCACCTCACCGAGGAACACCTCCCCGGTGCTGCCGTCGATCGAGATGACCTCGCCCTCGCGCACCTCGACGCCGCCCGGGGCGGTGAAGCGCTTCTGCGAGGCGGAGACCTCCAATTCCTCCGCGCCGCAGACACACGTCTTGCCCATGCCACGGGCGACCACGGCGGCGTGGGAGGTCTTGCCGCCGCGCGAGGTGAGCACGCCGCGGGCGGCGATCATCCCGGACAGGTCGTCGGGGTTGGTCTCGCGGCGGACGAGGATGACGTCCTCGCCCTGCCCTGCCAGTTCGACCGCGCGCTCGGAGGTGAAGACGGCCTTGCCGACGGCGGCGCCGGGCGAGGCGTTCATGCCCTTGGTGATCTTCTGGCGCCCGCCGTCCTTGGCGAAGCGGGGGAACATCAGCTGCGCGAGCTGGTCGCCGCTCACCCGGGTGACGGCCTCGTCGAGCGTGATGAGGCCCTGGTCGACGAGCTGGACGGCGATGCGGAAGGCGGCGGCCGCCGTGCGCTTGCCGACCCGGGTCTGCAGCATCCACAGCTTGCCGCGCTCGATCGTGAACTCGATGTCGCACAGGTCGCGGTAGTGCGTCTCCAGGGTCTCCATGATCGACAGGAGCTCGTCGTAGGAGCGCTTGTCGATGTGCTCCAGATCCTGCAGGGGGACGGTGTTGCGGATGCCGGCGACGACGTCCTCGCCCTGGGCGTTCTGGAGGTAGTCGCCGTAGATGCCCTGGCGGCCGGAGCCGGGGTCGCGGGTGAAGGCGACGCCGGTGCCGGAGTCGTCGCCGAGGTTGCCGAAGACCATGGCGACGATGTTCACCGCGGTGCCGAGGTCGGCGGGGATACGTTCCTGGCGGCGGTAGAGGACGGCGCGGGGCGCGTTCCACGAGTCGAAGACGGCCATGACGGCCAGGCGCATCTGCTCCCGGGGGTCGGCGGGGAAGTCCTTGCCGGTCTGCTCGCGCACGATGCCCTTGTAGGTCTCGACGAGCCCCTGGAGCTCCTGCGCGGTGAGGTCGGTGTCCTGGCGGCCGTTCTTGAGCTCTTCCAGCGCGTGCTCGAACAGTTCGCCGTCGATGTCCTGGACGGTCTTGCCGAACATCTGGATGAGCCTGCGGTAGGAGTCCCAGGCGAAGCGGTCGTTGCCGCCCGCCTGCTTGGTCAGACCGTGGACGGATTCGTCGTTGAGCCCGATGTTGAGGACGGTCTCCATCATGCCGGGCATGGAGAACTTGGCGCCCGAGCGCACGCTGACGAGCAGCGGGTCGTCGGCCTGGCCGAGCTTCTTGCCCATGGCGCTCTCAAGCGCGCTCAGGTGGTCGGCGATCTCCCGCTCCAGCCCCTCGGGGACGGAGCCTTCCGCCAGGTAGTGGCGGCACGCCTCGCTGGTGATCGTGAACCCGGGGGGAACCGGCAGCCCGAGGTTGGTCATCTCGGCGAGGTTGGCTCCCTTGCCGCCGAGCAGGTCCTTGAGATCCCTGTTGCCCTCGGTGAAATCGTAAACGAACTTGGCCACCACAGCTCCAATCAACGCCTCTGCCTTGGACTGTACCGGCGAAAAAGATGATGAAACTGCACACGTCGGTTAAGTCACTGTTTCCCCAGCTCAATGGCCGTCATGAGGTCTAATCCAATTAAAACTCTAGTCTCCTGGAAATTGGTTTATACCAATTGGTTTAAACCAATTCTTGAGAAAGCCGTGGGGTAGGAGGAGAATGAGGGACGACCCCCTGACCGGGAGGCGCCGATGGTCACCCCCACCACCAAGCCGACGCGCCGCGCGCGCCTGACCGCCGGATCGGCGCGGGCCGCGGCCGGCAGCGCCCGCTACCTCGACGACCGGCTCGGCACCGGCCGCTGGCTGGCACCCAACCTGCGCAAACTCTTCCCCACCCACTGGTCGTTCCTGCTGGGCGAGTTCGCGCTCTACTCCTTCGTCCTGCTCGTGCTGACCGGCACGTTCCTCACGTTCTTCTACAAGCCGGAGGCGGGCGCGGCGTTCGAGTCGGTGCGCGAGCTCAGCGTGGACGTGCGCGGCGGGCTGCTCATCCGGCAGATGCACCACTGGTCGGCGACGATCTTCGTGCTGGCGATCGTGGCCCACATGTTCCGCGTCTTCTTCACCGGGGCGTTCAGGAAGCCGCGTGAGCTGACGTGGGTGCTGGGGGCGCTGCTGTTCGGGCTGGCGCTGTTCGAGGCGTTCCTCGGGGTGACGCTGCCGGCCAACCAGCTCGGGATGTCCGGGCTGCGCGAGACCCAGGGCCTGCTGCTGTCGATCCCGCTGGTCGGCACGTACCTGTCGTCCTTCGTCTTCGACGGCCCCTTCCCCGGCCAGGTGATCCCGCGCGCGTTCGTCGCCCACGTCCTGCTGGTCCCCGGCCTCCTGCTGGCGCTGGTGCCGCTGCACGCGCTGGTGCTGACCTGGCGGCAGAAGCACACCGAGCACCACGGCGAGGGCCGCCGGGTCACCGGGGTGCCGTTCTTCCCCGCCTTCTCCCTCAAGCAGGGCATCACCTCGCTGGGCACGTTCACGGTCATCACCGCGCTGGCCACGCTCGTCATCGTCAACCCCGTCTGGACCGCCGCGCAGGCCTACCGGGCCGGCGCCGCGCCGCCGTCGGCGCAGCCGTTCTGGTACTACGGCGTGCTCGAAGGCATGCTGCGCCTGCTGCCGCCGTGGGAGTTCACGATCGCGGGCTTCACCTTCGCCGCCGGGCTCTGGATCCCGATGCTCGTCCTCGGCGGCTTCTTCACGGCCCTGCTGTTCTGGCCGTTCATCGAGCGCCGCTTCACCGGTGACCGCGCCTACCACCAGGTCGTGCAACGCCCCGCCGCCGCGCCCGTACGGACCGCGCTGGGTGTCGCGGTCGTCGTCTTCTTCACCGTCATCTGGTCGGCGACCTGGTTCACCACCGACCTCACCGCCGGCCCGCCCCTGCTCGCCGTCCCCGCCGAGCTCTATCCGGCCCTCCTGTACGGCTTACGCGCCGCCGTCATCGTCCTGCCCGGCGTGGCGTACGCGCTCACGTTATGGCTGTGCAAAAGGCGATATCGCGATGTGATCTCCGAATGACACGCTGCCCTGCGTGCGATCCCTGTTAGCCGCGGCGGCGCTGCTGGCGGCCACCGCCTGCTCCGCCTCCACCACACCACCGTCGGCCAGTCCACAACGTGCCCATGCTGCCGAATTGCGGACCGGTGACTGTTTCGACGAGATTGCCCAGGATGGCTCTGCCACTCCGGTCCCGTGCGAGAACCCTCACGCCTACGAACTGGCGGGGGTCTGGGTGCTGCCCGACGAACCGTGGCCGGGAGAGGAAGAGGTGATCACCCGGGCGACGGAGGGCTGTGAGGAGAAGGTAAAGATCAAAAAAGAGTTCCAGGACACGGTGACCTGGACCGCCTTCAGCCCGACCCAGGAGACCTGGCCCAAGCAACGGACCGCCTACTGCGTCGCCCTGTCGGTCGAGGAGGGCGTCAAGCTCACCGGCCACGTGCTCGGCTAGGTGAACGGGTTCCCGGCGGGGACCACGGTGCCCGCGCCGCCCAGCGGCGGGAACCACAGCACGAACGTCGCTCCAGCGCCGAGCCGGGAGAAGACCGCGACCCTGCCCCCATGCGACTCCACGATCTGCCGGACGATGGCCAGGCCCAGGCCCGTGTGCCGGTCGCGGCGGCTGCTCTCGCCCCGCCAGAACCGGTCGAAGACCCTCGGCTGGTCCTCCTCCGCCAGGCCGGGGCCGTCGTCGGCGACCGCGGTCCAGAGCCAGCCGTCCTCCCGGCCCGCCGCCACCCGGACCCGGCCGTCGGGAGGCGAGAGCCGTACCGCGTTCGACAGGAGGTTGGCCACGGCGCGGCGCAGCGCGTCGTGGTCGCCGCTCATCGCGAGGTCCTGTTCCAGCCGGCGGGTCAGTGTGAGGCCGCGGGCGTCGGCCAGCGCGGCGTACTCCTCGCTGGCCTCCTGCACCACGCGGCCCAGGTCGAGGTCGGCGTCGGCGAAGGCGGCGCCCTGGCGTCTGGCGCTGGCCAGCAGGTCCTCGACCAGGCGGGTCATGCGGGTCGTGGCGCGGTCGACGACGGCGACCGCGCGGGTGCGCTCCTCGTCGCTGGCGTCGGGGGTGGCGAGGACGGCGTCCACGTTGGCCCGGATGATCGTGAGCGGGCTGCGCAGCTCGTGCGAGGCGTCGTCGATGAGCCTGCGCTGGGCGCTGAAGGCGGACTCCAGCCGGTCCAGCATGGTGTCCACGGTGTCGGCCAGGTCGCGCAGTTCGTCGCGCGGGCCGTTCAGCCGGATGCGCCGGGTCAGGTCGGTGGCCTGGATCTCCTCGGTCGTGCGCGTGATGGCCCGCACCGGGCGCAGTACGCGGCCGGACAGCACCCAGCCGATGCCGAGGCCGGCCAGGAACAGCGCGCCGAGCGTCACCAGTGAGTAGTCGCGCAGCGTGGCCAGGGTCCTGACGTTGATCGCGTTCTCGACCTCCTCGACGAACACGACCTCCTCCTTGCCCACGTACTCGCCGCCCCGGTAGGCCTTGGCGTACTCGGTGGTGTAGGGGCGCTGGTCCGTGGTCGTGGAGATGCCCCAGTAGATGCCGCCCAGCACCAGCGCGGCCAGCACGAACAGCAACCCCGAGTACAACACCGTCAGCCGGAACCGGATCGTGTGGATCATGCCGGCTCCTTCAGCCGGTAGCCCCTGCTGATGACGGTCTCGATGAGGCCGTCCTCCTGGAGCTTGCGCCGCAGGTTGCCGACCGTCACCCGGACGGTGTTGGTGAACGGGTCGGCGTGCTCGTCCCAGACGTGCTCCAGCAGTTCCTCCGAGGAGACGACGTGCCCCGGCCTGGTCATGAGGTAGTGGAGCACGCCGTACTCCTTGGGGGTGAGCGCGAGCGCGCGGCCGCCCAGCGACACCTCCATCCTGGCCGTGTCGATCCGCAGCTGCCCGACTTCCAGGACGGAGGTGCCGCCGGTGTCTCTGCGCAGGAGCGCGCGCACTCTGGCCAGCAGTTCGGGGAAGGCGAAGGGTTTGACGAGGTAGTCGTCGGCGCCTTCGTCGAGCCCGCGGACCCGGTCGTCGAGCCGGTCGCGGGCGGTCACCATGATGACCCGCACGCTCTTGCCCGCCGCCCGGATCTCCCTGCAGACCTGGAAGCCGTCGCCGCCGGGCAGGTTCAGGTCGAGCAGCACCAGGTCGTACGTGTTGACCTGGAGCTTCTCGTGCGCGACGGGCGCGTCCAGAGCCACGTCCACGGCATATCCGGCGCGGGCCAGGCCGACGCGCAGCGCGTCGACCAGGTCCTCTTCGTCTTCGACGACCAACAAGCGCATATTTCCTAGTCTCTGATGATTTGTTCGGCTATGGGAGCTGCGCGATCGATAGGGATCGCGAAGCCGATGCCGATGTTGCCGCCGCCCCGGCTCGACGCGATCGCCGTGTTCACCCCGACGACCTCGCCGCGGGCGTTGACCAGCGGGCCGCCGGAGTTGCCGGGATTGATGGAGGCGTCGGTCTGCACCGCGCTGCGGGAGGTGCCGCCCAGCCGTACCCGGCGGTCGAGGGCGCTGACGATGCCCGAGGTCACCGTGCCCGACAGGCCCAGCGGCGAGCCGATCGCCAGCACCTGGTCACCGACCGCCAGGTCGGCCGAACGGCCCAAGGTGGCGGGCGCGAGCCCAGTGACGCCCGCCACCTCCAGCACCGCCAGATCCTCGTCCTGATCAGCACCCAGGACTCTGGCGGAGAACCTGCGGCCGTCGTTCAGCACCACGCTCACCGTGCTCGCCTCGCCGACGACGTGCGCGTTGGTGATGATGTGGCCGGCCCCGTCCACGATGAAGCCGGAACCGCCGCCCCGGCCGACGTCGATCGAGACCACGCTCGGCAGCAGCCGCGCCGCCGTACCGGACAGTCCCGTCGTGTTGGGCGCGGCGGGGGCCGCGCGGGGCAGCGTGACCGGCGCAGGACCCGTCGCCAGCCCCGCGCCGGCGAACCCGGCCACCGCCCCGGTCAGCCCGGCGACGAGCACCGCGCCGAGCAACAGCGCTCCCCTGCGAGGAGCCCGCCCAGCCGGTACGCCTCCCGCGTCCTCCACCCCCGCCCCCTCGGCCGCCGCCTCCCCGAATGCCATGTGACCCGGCGACGGCGAGACGAAGTCGGGCCCACGCGGCGTCCCCAGCCCTCTGCGCGTCCCGGTCATGGCAGCCTCGAGAACCAGATCATGGACCCGACGGCCGCGAGCAGCGCCGCCACCAGGCCCGCCGCCACGAACCACATCCAGATCTCCTGCCGTTCCGTCCGGTAGCCGACCGAGGTGCCGATGTCCTCGTACACGGCCTGCAGTTCGTCGCCGCTGGCCGCCTCGTAGAAGCCGCCGCCCGCGGCTCCCGCCAGCTCACGCAGCGCCGGGCCGTCCACGGGCACCGGGACCCGGCTGCCCTGCAGCTCGACGGTGCCGCCCGGCGTGCCGTACGCGATGGTCGTGACCGGGACGCCGCGCGCGGCGGCCTGCCCGGCGGCCTCGCGGATCCCGCGCCCGGTGGTGTTGGAGCCGTCCGACAGCAGGACGATGTGCGCGGGCGGCGGTTCCGCCTCGCGGTCCACGCCGGCGATGGCCTCCAGCGAGGAGTGGACCGCGTCGCCGATCGCGGTGCCCGAGGAGGTGGTCAGGCGGTCCAGCGCGTTGAAGACAGCCTGCCGGTCCGTGGTCGGCGGCACCGCCACCGACGCCTCCGACGAGAACGTCACCAGCCCGAGGTTGAAGCGCTCCGGCAGCCCGCGCACGAACTGCGTCGCCGCCGCCCGCGCCGCCGTGAACCGGTCGGGGGCCACGTCCGTGGCGCCCATCGAGGCCGACACGTCGAACGCCACCATGATCGTGGCCCGTTCCCTGGGCACCTGCACCTCCGCCGTGGGCCGGGCGAAGCCGACCACGAGCAGCGCGAACATCCCCAGCAGCGCCCCGGCCGGAACGTGCCGCCGCCAGCGCGGGCGCTTCGGGGCCACCTTGTCCAGCAGGTCGAGGTTGGTGAAGCGGACGGCGTAGGCGCTGCGCCGTACCGACATCAGGACGTAGGCGAGCGCGAGCAGCGCGACCGGCACGAGCAACCACAGCCAGACCGGAGAGATCAGCGTCATGCGGCGCCGCCCCCTCCCTGCCCGGACCCACGCGCGCCCAGCTGGGCCAGCCGGCGCCGGCGCAGCACGTGCTCCACCAGGTCGCGCACCCAGTCGCCGTCGGTGCGCAGCCGCAGGTGCGCGGCGCGGGCCCGGCGCAGCGCCGTCTCGATCCCGGCCCGCTGCCCGGCGGCGGCCTCGGCGTAGCGGCGGCGCAGCCGGGCGCCGGCCGTCGCGTACTCGCGCCGCCGGCCCGTCTCCGGGTCCATCAGCGTGAGCAGCCCCACGTCGGGCAGCGCGAGCTCGCGCGGGTCCAGCACCTCGACCGCGAGCACCTGATGGCGTACGGCCAGCCGCCGCAACTCCGGCTCCCACGTCTCCGGCGGGTCCAGGAAGTCGGACACCACCACGACCAGCCCGCGCCGCACCACGGTTCGGCCCAGCCGACGCGCCGCAGTACCCAGGGCGGCGGCCTTCGTCCCCGGCCTGGCCCGCGGCATCGTGAAGATCTCCTGCAGCAGCGCCATCAGGTGCGGCCGGCCGGTCCTGGCGGGCAGCGCCCTGAGGCCGGAGCCGTGCAGGAGGTGGGCGCCGATCCGGTTGCCGGTCCGCTGGGTCAGGAACCCGATCGCGGCCGTCGCGGCCAGGGCCAGGTCCCGTTTCTCCATCGCGGCGGTGCCGAAGTCCATGCTGGCGCTGGCGTCCAGCAGTACCCACAGCTCCAGCTCACGGTCGGCGACCACGTCGCGTACGTGCGGCTCGGCGGTGCGCGCGGTCACGTTCCAGTCGATCCGCCGCACGTCGTCACCCGCCTGGTACGGCCGCGCCTCGGCGAGCTCACTTCCCGGACCGGGCAGCAGGCCGAGATGGTCGCCCTGCAGCAGGCCGTCGAGCCGCCGGGTGATCGTCAGCTCCAGGCGGCGCAGCGCGGGCTCGGCCCGCTCGTACCCGTGAAGGTTCATGCCGCCGACTCCCCCCGCCCGAGCGCCGCGAGGCCCGTCTGCGGGGCGATCACCGGCGTCGGGACCGCCGCCAGGACGCGGTCCACCAGCTGACGGGGCGTGACCCCCTCGGCCAGCGCGTCGAACGACAGCACCAGCCGGTGCGCCATCACGTCGTGCGCCACGTCCCTGACGTCCTCCGGCAGGACGTACTCCCTGCCGCGCAGCAGGGCCAGCGCGCGACCGGCCGCCAGCAGGCCCAGCGTGGCGCGCGGGCTGGCGCCGAAGGCCAGCATCCGCTCCACGTCGGGTACGGCGTAGCGGGCCGGAGCCCGGGTGGCGTAGACGAGGCGGACCGCGTACTCGGCGACCGCGTGGTGCACGAACACCCGGTGGGCGCGCCGCTGCAGCGCGATCACCCGGGCCGGGTCCAGGATCGCCCGCGCCCGCGGCGGGTCCACGCTCATGCGATAGACGATCGCCAGCTCCTCCGATTCGCTGGGATAGCCCACGTCGATCTTCATGAGGAACCGGTCCCGCTGCGCCTCGGGCAGGTGGTAGACGCCTTCCGACTCGATGGGGTTCTGGGTGGCCAGCACCAGGAACGGCGCGGGCACCGGGTGCGTGACGCCGCCGATGCTCACCTGCCGCTCGGCCATGATCTCCAGCAGGGCCGACTGCACCTTGGCCGGGGCGCGGTTGATCTCGTCGGCCAGCAGCAGGTTGGCCATGACCGGGCCGAGTTCGATGTCGAAGCTCTCGGTGGAGGGGCGGTAGATCCGGGTGCCGACGATGTCCGACGGGACCAGGTCGGGCGTGAACTGGATCCTGGCGAACGTGCCGCCCACCACCCGGGCCGTCGTCTCGGCGGCGAGCGTCTTGGCGATGCCGGGGACGCCTTCGAGCAGGCAGTGGCCACGCGCCAGCACCGCCACGAGCAGGCGCTCGACCATGTGGTCCTGGCCGACGATCACCCGCTTGACGGCGAAGAGCGCGCTCTCCAGCAGGGCGGTGTCCTCCCGGGCATCGTCCGGCGCCTGGGTCACGGCTGGACCTTGCCGTCGGGGCAGTCGTTCAGCACGAGCCTGAGCTCGATCGGTGCGGGTGCGGGGGCGGCGGCGTGGGCGGCGCCGGTGGTGGCCAGGACCGCCCCACCGGCCAGCGCCAGCGCCGCCAGGCGTGGCAGGCGTGCCCGCCGGGCCCCGGAAGCATCGGCCGGACGCGATATGCGAAGCGACATGCTGTTCCTTTCGCGGGATGGGCATCAGGACGACTCCCGATGTCATCGCCCATGTCACCAAGCACCCGCGAAAGCTGCCGTAACGCACACCTTTATACGATTTTTCGCCTGACAGGCCCCCTAGAGGGCTATATCCCGCGCCGATCCCCTTGTACGGAGAAGACAGGACGACCCACCGCCGGCGCAACGGCCTCGCCGGACCCTTGCGGCTCGTCCCAAGCTCTGCGGGTTGTCCCGAGCTTGGCGCTTGCCTCGACCCTTGAGGCCCATCCCGAGCTTTGAGGATTGCCCGGCGCGGCCTTTATCTGAGCTTTCGGTGGCCCGGCGTACGGTCCGGACATGATGTCACCCTTCAAGCGGTATCTCGCGGAAGAGGTGGCCCTCGACCACGCCGAGGGACTCATCCCGCGCCGCGAGGCCCTGAGGCGGCTGGGCCTGCTCGGGCTCACCCTGCCCGCCGCCGGCGCGCTGCTGACCGCCTGCGGCGCCGACCCGCCCACCGGCACACCGGCCACCGGCATGACCCCGGCCCCGACGCGCGCGCAGCCGAGTCCCTCGGGGACACCCGTCGGCCCCTCTCCCCTGCCGACCGAGGCCATCACGTTCCCCGGCCCGCAGGGCGTGGCCCTCCAGGGCGCCTGGGCGGCGGCCGCGAGCCCCAAAGGCGCGGTCCTGGTCATCCACGAGAACCGCGGTCTCAACGACCACACCCGATCCGTCGCCGGGCGCCTGGCCGCGAGCGGCTACTCCGCGCTCGCCCTCGACCTGCTCTCCCGCGACGGCGGCACCGCCTCCTTCACCGACACCGCGCAGGCCACCGCCAAGCTGGGCGAGATCACGCCGGAGCGGTTCGTCGCCGACATGAAGGCCGCGCTGGGCGAGCTCCAGAACCGGGCGAAGGGCGCCAAACTGGGCATGGTCGGCTTCTGCTTCGGCGGCGGCATGACCTGGCTGCTGCTGTCGTCGGCCGAGCCGCGCCTGGCCGCCGCGGTCCCGTTCTACGGCCCGCTGCCCGCGGGCGCCGACATGACCGGCACGAAGGCCGCCGTCCTCGGCGTCTACGCCGAGCAGGACGACCGGGTCAACGCCACCCGCGACGCCGCGCGGGCGGCCCTGGAGAAGGCCGGTCTCACGCACGAGATCGCCACGTTCGAGGGCGCCGGGCACGCGTTCTTCAACGACACCGGCCAGCGCTTCAACCCCGCGGCCGCGGCGCGGGCGTGGGATCGGCTGCTCGGCTGGTTCGGCAGCCACCTCAGCTGAGGGACGTCACCCGGCCCGGTCGAGTAGCCGCCGCCTCCCGCGGCCGGGTGACCAGCACGAAGTCCGAAAACCGCGCCTCCATTCCGCCCTCGCCGGTGTTCTACTCAACATGAGCATCTACACCACCATCGACAGCCCGATCGGCGAGATCGTCCTCACCGGCACCGGCGGGGCGCTGACCTCCGTCAAGGTGGGCGCGGCCGTGCCGAGCGGGGCCACCAGGGACGACGCGCCCTTCGCCGAGGCCGTGCGGCAGTTCGCCGAGTACTTCGCCGGCGAGCGCACCGCCTTCGACCTCGACCTGCGGCCGTCCGGGACCGCGTTCCAGCACCGCGTCTGGGCCGAGGTCGCGGCCGTGCCGTACGGGAAGACGACCACCTACGGCGAGATCGCCGCGCGCATCGGCGCGCCGCGCGACCGCATCCGCGCGGTCGGCGCGGCGGTGGGGGCCAACCCCCTGCTGATCGTACGGCCGTGCCACCGCGTCATCGGCGCGGGCGGCGCGCTGACCGGCTACGCGGCCGGGATCGAGCGCAAGCGGTTCCTGCTCACCCACGAGGGCGCCCTCCAGCCGGCGCTCATCTGAAGGACGATCATGACCGACATCCAGGACAGAACATCCGACGCCGCGATCCGGGACCGGGTCGCGGCGACCGACTGGCCCGCGGTCGCCCGCGAGGTCGACGCCCACGGCTGCGGCCTCACCGGCCCGCTGCTGACGGCGGCGGAATGCCGGGAGATCGCCGGTCTGTACGACGACGTGGCCCGCTTCCGCTCGACGATCGACATGGCCCGCTACCGCTTCGGTTCAGGGCAGTACCGGTACTTCCGGGAGCCGTTCCCCGAGGTGGTGGCGGCGCTGCGGGAGACGCTCTACCCCAGGCTGCTGCCCATCGCCCGCGAGTGGGCCGCCCGCCTCGGATGGGCTGCCACGTGGCCGGAGGAGTTCGGCGAGTGGCTGGAACGCTGCCACGCCGCCGGTCAGGTCAAACCCACACCGATCCTGCTCAAGTACGGCGAGGGCGACTGGAACGCCCTGCACCGGGACCTCTACGGCGACCTGGTCTTCCCGCTCCAGGTGGTCGTCGGCCTGGACGTGCCCGGCGCCGACTACACCGGCGGCGAGTTCCTGCTGGTGGAGCAGCGGCCCCGGGCCCAGTCGCGTGGCACGGTCACCATGCTGCCGCAGGGCCACGGCCTGGTGTTCACCACCCGCGACCGCCCGGTGAGATCGGCCCGCGGCTGGTCGGCCGCACCGGTGCGGCACGGCGTGAGCACGGTCCGCTCGGGCCTGCGGCACACCCTGGGCCTGGTCTTCCACGACGCCACATGACAGCGGCCGAGCGCGCGTACGCGCTGACCGGGGCCGACGGCCGCACCTACCTCGGCCCGGCGCCCGGGACGCTCGGCGGATATCGGCGACGGCGCATTTACGGGCGGCTGGACTGCCCGTCCGCGCTGCGGGCCATCGCCGCGGGCGGGTACGTCCGGCACCGGGTCTTCTTCGCCGACGAACCGACCGCGCTGGCGGCGGGGTATCGGCCGTGCGCGGTGTGCCTGCCCGAGAAGTACCGGAAGTGGAGGAAAAGTGGTTGAGCCAGGACAGGTCCGGGACGTGGCGGAGCTCGCCGGGCTGTTGAAGTGGCAGGTTCCCGGGGTGGTGAGCGTCACCGTGGGACACGGCCGCGACCCCGGGTCCGTGGCGGCGGCCGAACGGTTCGTCCGGGAATGGGAGGCCGGGGGCGGGGTGGTGGGCGAGGTCGTGAGCTGGCCGGAGGAGGCCGCCTCGTGGCTGCGGCAGGCCCGCCGGTTCGCCTCGGGCGGGCCGGACGCGTGGGTGGTGATCGCCGGGCCGGCCGGGTGGGCGGGCATGCGGTCCCGCCTCCTGCGGCACACCACCTGGGACCCGGCCCGCACCCTGATCGCCCCGGCAAGCCCCTGACCATTCCGGACCCCGGCAGCCCGTGACCCCCACGAACCCGTGACCGCCCGGACCACGAGGGCTCTGACGCCGCGGCCCGCCGTACCGGAAAGCGCCGTGCCGGAAGCGTTGTACCGGAGAAGCGCGGGAGGGCGCCCGGCGGGGAGCCGGACGCCCTCGTATGTCTGTCGGGACCTCAGTCGTTGAGGTGCTGGCGGAGGTAGGAGTCGACCTGGTCGAGCGCGATGCGCTGCTGCGCCATCGAGTCGCGCTCGCGGATCGTCACCGCCTGGTCCTCCAGGGTGTCGAAGTCGACCGTGATGCAGAACGGCGTGCCGATCTCGTCCTGGCGGCGGTAGCGGCGGCCGATCGCCCCGGCGTCGTCGAACTCGACGTTCCAGCGGCGGCGCAGCTGGGCGGCGAGGTCGCGGGCCTTCGGCGACAGGTCGGCGTTGCGCGACAGCGGCAGCACCGCGGCCTTGACCGGCGCGAGGCGGTGGTCGAGGCGCATGACCGTGCGCTTCTCCATGACGCCCTTGGCGTTGGGCGCCTCGTCCTCGGTGTAGGCGTCGAGCAGGAACGTCAGCGTGGCGCGGTCGACACCGGCCGCGGGCTCGATGACGTAGGGCACGTAGCGCTCGCCGGTGTCCTGCTCGAAGAAGGACAGGTCGACGCCGGAGGCCTTGCCGTGGGCGGTGAGGTCGAAGTCGGTGCGGTTGGCGACGCCCTCGAGCTCACCCCACTCCGTGCCGGTGAAGTTGAAGCGGTACTCGATGTCGACGGTGCGCTTGGAGTAGTGGGACAGCTTGTCCTGGGGGTGCTCGTACAGGCGCAGGTTGTCCTTGTTGATGCCCAGGTCGGAGTACCAGCGGTAGCGCTCGTCGATCCAGTACTGGTGCCACTCCTCGTCGCTGCCGGGCTTGACGAAGAACTCCATCTCCATCTGCTCGAACTCGCGGGTGCGGAAGATGAAGTTGCCCGGCGTGATCTCGTTGCGGAACGACTTGCCGATCTGGCCGATGCCGAACGGGATCTTCTTGCGCGCCGACTGCTGCACGTTGAGGTAGTTGATGAAGATGCCCTGGGCGGTCTCGGGGCGCAGGAAGGCCAGGCCCGACTCGTCCTCGACCGGGCCGAGATAGGTCTTCAGCAGGCCGCTGAACTGCCGCGGCTCGGTGAAGGCGCCCTTGTTGCCGCAGTTGGGGCAGGTGATGTCGGCCAGGCCGTTCTCGGGGCCCTTGCCGTTCTTCTCCTCGTACGACTCGATGAGGTGGTCGGCCCGGAACCGCTTGTGGCACGACTGGCACTCGGTCAGCGGGTCGGTGAACGTCTCCACGTGGCCGGAGGCCTGCCACACCTCACGGGCCAGGATGACGCACGAGTCGAGGCCCACCACGTCGTCGCGGGCCTGCACCATCGACTGCCACCACTGCCGCTTGACGTTGTTCTTCAGCTCCACGCCCAGCGGACCGTAGTCCCATGACGCACGGAGGCCTCCGTAGATCTCGCTCGACGGGTAGACGAGCCCGCGGCGCTTGGCGAGGCTGACGATGGTGTCCATGACGTCTGTACGGCGTGCCATGAGGATGGGTCTCTTTCCGGCTGGAGGTCGGCGAGGGGAAACGGATGAGGTCCCAGCTTAGGGGACGTCCGGTCGCCCTCGCGCGCGACTATTCCTCTTGTCCGGATACGTAGATGTCCTCGAAGGCGCTCGGCTCGTTGACCATGAGAATCATCAACGGATACATCGCCATCTTCGCGGCTGAAAGGGCGCGGCGGTAGTAGCCCGCGCCCTCCCATTCGCTCACCAGCGCCCACAGGTTCGGCTCATCGACGGAACGCGCCAGCCTCCCGCGGAGGAATCCCGGCTGGGCGCGCAGGGTGTCGACGATGTTCTGACCTTGCTTGAGGAACTCTTGGGACTGAGCTTCCGGAACCATGTAGCGAATGACGGCGAGCACCTTCTTAGAATGTCAGACGATCTCCCGCAGCCGCGCGATCGCGGCTGACTCCGCCGCGTGGATCGCGCTCACCCGTTCGGCGATTGCGGAGAAATCCACCTTTCTCGGCGCGCGATCGGCTTCCGCCCGCAGCCGCCACAGCTCCGCCGCGTCCTCCTCGCGGGCCGCGCCGTCCGACAGCACCGCCTCGCGGACCGCCACCGTCAGCTCCCGGATCCGCCCGAACTCCTCGTACGGCACCGCCGTCTCCGCCATCTCATGCCACATCCCATGAATCCGCCGGAACTCGGTCGCCGACTCCCCCAGTTCCTCCCTCTGGAGCAGCCCGGCCGCCGCGTCAAGCCCGTCCGCGAACAGATCGCGCAGATTCCCGCCGTCGATGCCCACCGGCTCGACGCACTCCCAGATCGACAGCAGCGCCCCGGCCAGCCGCGTGCCGTCCCCGAACACCTTCGGCCACCCCTTGGCGTTGCGCTCGTCGGTGAGCAGGCGGCTCCACTTGCGCCAGGCGGGCAGCGAGAACGAGTCGGACGCCGACGACAGGTGCTCCGCGCAGTCCCTGAGCCCCTCGAGCACCGCCCCCGCCAGGTCGACCCGCGCAGGAGGCTCCCCCAGCACATACAGACTGTTCTTGTACGAGGTGACCCGCCCCCTGGCCGCCTCCATCCGGTCCTCCGGCACCAGGATCGGCCCGCTGCCCCGGTCGTCGACGTGCACGTAGCCGCCGGACCTGCGGTAGGCGATGACGGGGTGCCCGCCGTACCCGTCGAGCTCCTTCGGCAGCCGCCAGTACCCGATGTGATAGCGGTCGGGCAGCACCACGCACGGCCGCCCCGCGTCGAGTTCCTCCGCCATCCGCCGCGCCGCCCCCTTGGCGCCGCCCGTCGTGTGGTGCGTGTACGGCACGCCGAGCCGGTCGAGCGTCTTGGTCATCCAGCGGTCGTAGTACTGCCACTGGTTGAGGAAGGCCATGACCAGGGCGGCGCTGTTGTGCCGCTTGAACTCCCAGAGGATGTACCCGGCCCCGATCCCGCCGCCCGCCAGGAGCACCAGCGGCTCGGGAACCCCCGTGAGCCGCGACACGACCGCCGTGCTGGGATGCTGCCCGCCCTTGAACTCCCACCCGTGATCGCCGGGCGTCGCCTGGGCGCCGAGCGTGTGCCGCCTGGCGGTGGTGTAGCTTTCGCCGGTCTTCGCCATGCGTGCCCGGACGCGGGCTTTGAGCTGCTTCTTGTCGGTCATAACCGGTGTCCGTGTCCGCGGTCGCGCAGGGGCCCGGTCCACGCCCGCCGACCCCGGCCGCCGCGATGCTCTGGGCTATGCCGAAGATTCGTCCCCCGAGGCGCCTGCGTCCCCTTTGCCTCCGTGGTGCTCGGCGGGCAGCGTGGATGCTCGCTTTCAGGAGGTGCGGCGCTGGGAGTCGCCGTGCCGCCCATCCTAGGGACCCCATGAGCTCCTGTCACGCGCCCCGCCCCCGTTGTCCCGGCACGCCTTGCCCTCCTCCCGTGGACTCGCTGCCCGCCTCAGAGGAGGGCAGCTCGCCTGGCCAGCGCCCTGGGAGCGCGGAGGGTGGCCGGAGGGAGGCGAGGTCCCGGAGGTTGGGTGCGGGGTGGGTGGGCCGGGGAGTTGGGGTTGGTGGGGGGCGGGGTTGGGGGGTGGGGGGTTAGGCTCGGGCCGTGGCCCAAGACAATGACCGCAGGCATCCGCTGGCCCAGCCCAGGGCGGCGGCCAAGGCCAAGCGCCCGTTGCCGCCCGGTGAGCGGTTCTTCACGCCCGGCGCGACCGGCCTGCGCAAGGCGGTGGAGCAGCGCAGCGCCACTCCTATGGCCTATCTGTTCACGCAGGTTCCGCGCTGGATCACGCCGGTGGTCATGGTCGTGTTGCTGCTGGCGGGGTTCGCCGTGCAGAACTGGCTGGGCGGGGTGGCGGTGCTGCCGGTGGTCGCCTTCGTGGGGCTTCTGGCGTACCTGTCGTGGCCGTCGCTCAGCACCGGCGGCAAGCTGCTGCGGGTGGCCATGCTGACGTTCCTGCTGCTGGTCGTGGCCAGCCGCTTCGGCGCCTTCTGACCGACCGCACCCTCCGCCGCCCGGTCGCGGGTGGCGCGGCCGGGCGGCGGTGCGGGGTGGGGTCAGCTGGCCAGCAGGGTGTAGGTGGGGAAGTTGCCGGGCAGGCGTTCGCCTTCCGGGCCTGTGGTCACGGCTCGGACCAGGAGATCGCCGCCGACGAAGGCGCCGCGCCACGACGCCCCCAGGCCGCCGAACAGCTCGTCCCGGTCCCCGCGCGAACGCGGCTTGTTGTGGCCGACCTTGAAGGCGCGCACCTCGGGCGAGATCCGGGCGAAGGTCTCCTCGTCGTCGCAGGACAGGGTGGCGACCAGGGCGCCGTTGCTGGCGTTCATGGCGGCCAGGAGCTCGGCCTCGGTGTCCACGAGCATCATGGTGTCGACGGGCCCGAACGGCTCGGCGTGGTGCAGGGGTGAGGAGCGGGGCGGGTTGAGGATCGCCGTCGGCGCGAAGTAGGCGGAAACATCCTGGTTCGGCAGGAAATGCCCGTCTGACAACCTCGCCCGGTACAACGGCACGCCGCCTCGTGCGATCGCCTGGTCCACCTGGCCGGCCAGTTCGGCCGCCTTCGCCGCGTTGATGAGCGGGCCGAAGTCGAGCTGCGGCAACGGGTCCTCCGGCGACTCCACCGCCAGCGGATGCCCGAACCGCAACGACCCCACCGCTTCCATATAGGCGGCCAGGAAGTCCGGAAAGAGCTCACGCTGTACGACGAACCGCGGATACGCGGTACACCGCTGCTTGGCGTAGTCGAAGGACGCGCGGATCTGCCGCGTGAGCAGTTCCCACCCCGAGTACTCCCAGACGCCCCAGCAGTTGAGACCCTCCTGCTCCAGTACGTGCCGCCGCTCGACGTCGGCCAGCGAGGTCGCCACCTGGGCCCCCGCGTCCCTGCCGCCCACGAACGACACGCACCCCAGCGCGCGCCCGCCCACCAGCACCGGCGACAGCGCCGCCCCGCCCCCGCTGACCAGCGTGAACGGCAGCCCCTCCCGTACGGCCAGCGCACAGGCGAGCGTGAGGCAGGCGAGCCCGCCGTCGGTGGGCGTCTTGGCGATCACCGCGTTCCCGGCCAGCGCCTGGACCAGCATCGCGTGCATGAGCACGCTCATCGGGTAGTTCCAGCTGGCGATGTTGCTGACCGGTCCGGGCAGCGGGGTGCGCCCGGCGGTCATGCGGTCGATCTCCCCGACGTACCAGCGCACGCCGTCCAGGCAGCGGTCCACGTCGGCGCAGGCCGTCTTCCACGGCTTGCCGATCTCCCACACGAGCAGCATCGCGAGCAGGTCGCGGTGCCCGGCCATCGCCTCGACGGCGGCCGTGACGCGGGCCTTGCGTTCGGCCACCGGCACGTGCCGCCACTGCCGGTGCTCGGACTCGGCGCCGGCAACCGCGCGGCCCGCGCCCGACCGGTCCAGCCTGGGCGGGACGGCGATGGCGGTGCCGTCGATCGGCGAGAAGACCGGGTTGTCGGGGCGGCCGTCGCGGTGCCAGAAGCCGCCCCAGTGGTTGAGCACCCTGTCGTCGTGGAACGCCTCCGGCGCCGCCGTACAGCATCTGTCGTAAGTGTCCTGCCAGGCTGTGCCCGGTTTGATCCGCATCTGGCCTCCTAGTCCGACCAGTCGACGGTGACGAGCTCGGGCAGCGGCTCGAACTCCTTGATCGCGTCGAGCGCGGGGCCCATGGCCGCGTTGGCCTCCCGCTCGACCATGACCTCCACCAGCACCGGCAGCCGCTTGTGCGCCGCCTCGGCGGACGCCCAGGCCAGGGCGTCGCGGATGTCGCCCGGCCGTTCGACCCGGCGGGCCGGGCAGCCGAAGGACTCCATCGCCTTGACGTGGTCGGCTCCGCCTTCGCCGTCGTGGAGATCCACGGCGTCGTTCGTGTCGTACGGGAGCTCCTCCTGCCTGATCAGCCCGAGGCACTCGTTGTTGATCATCACGATGACGAACGGGACCCGGTACCGCGCCGCCACTCCGACCTCCTCCATCAGGCACTGGAAGGAGTGGTCTCCGACGATCGCGACGACCTGTCGTTCCGGATGGGCGCATTTGACGCCGATCGCTGCGGGCACCTCCCAGCCCGGCGGCCCGGCCTGCCCGCACACGAGGTAGCGGCGGGGCAGGTAGGTGGTCTGGAACTGGCCCGACCAGATCTGGTGGAGCCCGATCGCGGTGACGAAGGTGGTGTCGCGCGGGTAGAAGGCGTTGATCTCCCTGAACACGCGGGGCGGCTTGATCGGCACGTCGTCGAAGTCGTCGCGGCGTGCCATCGTGCGGCGCAACTCGCCGACCCTGCGCACCCATTTGCCGGGTCGCAGGGCCGCAGTACGGCTGCGCGCCTCCGCCACCATCTCAGCCAATACGGGCCTGGCATGCCCGAACACCCCTAAGTCCGGCTCGAAGACCCTGCCGAACTGGGTGGGTTCGATGTCGACGTGGATGAAGCGCCGGCCCTTGCGGTAGACGTCCAGCTCGCCGGTGTGCCGCCCGCCGAAGCGGACGCCGACGGCGAGCACCAGGTCGCCGGCCAGGAACGCGGCGTTGCCCCAGCGGGTCTGCGCCTGGATCCCGGGCAGGCCGGCGAACAGGGGGTGGTCCTCGGGAAAGGCGCCCTTGCCCATGAGCGTGACCTGGACGGGGATCTGGAGGTGCTCGGCGAGTTCGAGAAGTTCGCCGCAGGCCCCGGCGGTGACGACGCCGCCTCCGGCCAGGATGAGGGGCCGCTTGGCCGTACACACCATGTCGACGGCCGCGCGCACGACCCGCGGCAGCGGGCGTGGGACCGCGACCGGCAGCGGCGCGTCCAGTGCGCGGTCGTACGGGCAGGTGCCGCGCTGCACGTCGATGGGCAGGTCGACGAGGACCGGGCCGGGCCGGCCGGAGCGGGCGATCCTGAACGCCTCGCGGAAGACCCACGGCGCCTGGGCGGGCTCCTTGAGCTGGACGGCCCATTTGGTGACGGGCCTGGCGACCTCCACGATGTCGGCCGTGTGGCCGGTGACGCAGATCATCGGGACGGAGTCGGCCAGCGCGGCGTGGAGACCGGTGACCATCCCGGCGCCCGAGGTGCCGACGCAGACGCCGGCGTCGCCCGTCGCCCTGGCCCAGCCGTCGGCGGCGTGGGCGCCGCCCTCCTCATGGCGTACCGTGACGTGCCGGATGGAGCTGTGGCGGAGCGCGGCGTACAGGGGCAGGATCGTGGCGCCCGGGGCGCCGAAGACGGTGGTCACTCCCTCCGACTCCAGCACCGCGACCACCGCCTCCACGCAGGGGACGCGCCTCATGTCACGGCCGGCGCCGACCGCAGGAGCCGCGCGGTCTCCGACGGGGTACGTCCGACCCGCACGCCGGCCGCCTCCAGCGCCTCCTTCTTGGCCTGCGCGGTACCCGAGGAACCGGAGACGATCGCGCCGGCGTGGCCCATCGTCCTGCCTTCCGGGGCGGTGAAGCCGGCCACGTAGGCGACGACCGGTTTGGTGATGTTCGCGGAGATGTAGGCGGCGGCCCGCTCCTCGGCGTCGCCGCCGATCTCGCCGATCATCACGATCGCGTCGGTGCCCGGATCGTCCTGGAACGCCTGGAGGCAGTCGATGTGCGTGGTGCCGATGACCGGGTCGCCGCCGATCCCGACCGCGGTGGAGAAGCCCAGGTCGCGCAGCTCGTACATGAGCTGGTAGGTCAGCGTGCCCGACTTGGAGACCAGGCCGATGCGCCCGGCGGTGGTGATGTCGGCGGGGATGATCCCGGCCGACGCCTGGCCGGGGCTGATCAGGCCGGGGCAGTTGGGGCCGATGATCCGGGTCCCGCCGCGGGCCAGGGCGCGGAACCTGATCGCGTCGTGCACGGGCACGCCCTCGGTGATCACCACGCACAGCGGCACCGCCGCCGCCACCGTCTCCTCCACGGCCGCGCCGGTGAAGCGCGGCGGCACGAAGACGACGGACACGTCGGCGCCGGTCTCGCCCACGGCCTCGGCGACCGAGCCGAAGACCGGAACCGTACGCTCGCCGAAGTCGACCGTGCGCCCGCCCTTGCCGGGCGTCACCCCTGCCACCACGTTCGTTCCCGCGGCCAGCATGCGCGCGGTGTGCCGGGCGCCTTCGGAGCCGGTCATGCCCTGGACCAGCACGCGGCTGTCCTTGGTCAGGAAGATCGCCATCACGCACCTGCCGCGAGTCTGGCCGCCAGCTGGGCGGCGCCGTCCATGGTGGGCACCTGGCGGACCGCCGGGTGCCGGGCGTCGCTGAGGATGCGCCGGCCGACCTCGGCGTTGTTGCCGTCCAGCCGGACCACGATGGGCCGGGCCCGGCCGCGTTCACCCAGCAGTTCCAGCGCGGTGACGATGCCTGTGGCCACCGCGTCGCAGGTGGTGATGCCGCCGAAGACGTTGACCAGAACCGAGCGCACGTCCGGGTCGGACAGGATGATCTCCAGTCCGTCGGCCATGACCTGAGCGGAGGCCCCGCCGCCGATGTCG
Source organism: Nonomuraea sp. NPDC050540 (assembly GCF_044457485.1). NCBI lineage: Bacteria > Bacillati > Actinomycetota > Actinomycetes > Streptosporangiales > Streptosporangiaceae > Nonomuraea > Nonomuraea sp. NPDC050540. Next base: position 486,278 of record NZ_JBITHA010000005.1, on the reverse strand, counting down.
AGGAAGTTCGCCGGGCCGGCGCCGGCCCCGGCGACGACGTCGAGCGTGCTCATGACCAGCCCGGCGCCGTTGCCGATCACGCCCACGCGGCCGTCCAGCTTGACGTAGTTGAGCCCTTTCGCGCGGGCGCGGTCCTCCAGGCCGCCGGTCAGCTCCTCGGGTACGCGCTCGTGCCGGAACGCGGCGTTGTCGTCCAGGGTGACCTTGCCGTCGAGCGCCACGATCCGCTGGTCGGTGGTGAGGATGAGCGGGTTGACCTCGACCAGCAGGGCGTCCTCCGCCACCATGACGTCCCACAGCCGCTGCAGCGTGGCCGCGGCCGCCTCGGGCAGGCCCGCCTTGGCCACGAGCTGCTGGGCGACGCCGGCGTCCACGCCGGCGACCGGGTCGACCGCCAGCCTGACCAGCGCGCCGGGGTCGCGTTCCGCCAGCTCTTCGATCTCCATGCCGCCCTGCGCCGACACCATCGCCAGGAACGACCCGGCCGCCCGGTCGACGAGGAAGGCGGCGTAGTACTCCTCGAAGGGCACCGTGGCCACCTCCACGAGCACGGCGCGGGTGAGATGTCCCTTGATGTCCATCCCGAGGACGTGCCCGGCCTCCTCCTCGGCGGCCCCCGGCCCCGGCGCGGCCCTGATGCCGCCCGCCTTGCCTCTGCCGCCGGTCTTCACCTGGGCCTTGATGACGACGGGAGCGCCGATCTCGGCTGCTATCGCGCGGGCCTCGGCGGGGGTGCGGGCCACGTCGCCGAGGGGGACCGGGATGCCGTGGCGACCGAAGAGTTCCTTCGCCTGGTACTCGTACAGGTCCATGCGAGCCTCCTTTGTAGACGGTATACCGTATGGAATATTCCTCGTCCAGAGGCTCGACAAGGATCCGATTGTGTGGATATTCCATACAGTATGGAGAATGCAATTCGAGACTGGCGTGGCCGCGCGTACCTGCCCGGCCCCGTGCCCGCCGACCGTCCCCGCACGTTCTGGCTCGCCTGGGCCTCGATGGCGGCCATAGCCCCGCTCCAGTACGGCTACGCCGCCCTGCTCACCCGCGACCAGGCCGCGCTCATCCCGCTGGGCGTGTGGATCGTCTGCCAGGCGGCCGGAGCCCTGCTGCGCCGCCGCCTCTCGCTCACCGCGGGCGCCGTCCTCACCACCGCGGGCCTCCTCGCCCTCGGCCTCGGCGGCTCCTGGCCCTTCCTCACCGTGTACGCCGTGCTCGGCGGCCTGGGCGCCGGACTCGTCTACGGCGTGTGCGGCGAGACCGTCGCCGCCTGGCACCCGGAACGGCCCGCCCTGCGCGTCGGCCTGGTGACCGGCGCCTTCGGCTACGGGGCGCTGCCGCTGCTGCTGTGGGCGGGCCTGTTCCCCGGCACGCTCCCCCAGGCGTTCCTGGCCTCCGGGGCCGTCGCCGCCCTGGTCATCGGCACCGCCGCCCGGCACCTGCGCATGCCGCCTCCCCTGTGGTGGCCCGACACCGTCGACCCCCGCTCGTACGCGCTCGACGCCGCCGTCCTGCGCCGCACGCCCGGGGCGCTCCGCGAGTTCTCGCTGGCCCAGGCGCTGCGCACCAGGGCGTTGCCGGTGCTGGCGGCCATCCTGGTGGGCGCGGGGGCGGTCTCGATCGCCGACGTGGTCATCGTGGCCGCGTCGGGCGCCTGGGGCGCGGTGGCGATCCTGGTGGGGCTCAACGGGGCGGGCAGGGCGCTGGCCATGCGGTGCTCGGAGGCGCTGGGCCGTACGGCGGTGCTGGCCGTCGTGCTCATCCTGCTCGCGCTGGGCCAGCTCCTCCTGGCCGCCCACGCGAGCACCGGCGCCTCTCTCGGGCTCTGGGCGGGGGCCGTGGCGGCGGGCCTGGGCGGCGGGGCCTTCTATCCGCTGGTCGCCAGCCTGGTCCGCGACTACTTCGGCGTGGCCGGCACCGGCACCATCCATCCGGTCGTCTACAGCGCCAAGGCCGCGGCCGGGCTGGTGGCGGTGGCGCTGAGCTGGCTCGCTCTGTCCGGGTCCGCCACGCCCGCGCTCCTACTCGCCGCCGCGTGCGCGGGGCTGCCCGCGCTGGCCGCCCGGCGGTTGCGCGCGCCCGGCAGGCCGGTCACGATCCCCGTGTGATGAGGCTCACCGGAAAGGCGAGAAGCGCAAACTGTATGCTGTAGGCAGTCGACGACAAACCGTTAGTGGAGCCGCGAACATGTTGCTGTCGGATCAGGCCGGTCAGACCGCGGCCAAGATTCCCCGCCCCGCCACGCTCCGCGAGAGCGTCATCGAGGCCATCCAGGAGCTCATCGTCTCCGGCCAGCTCAAGCCCGGTCAGCACCTGGTCGAGAGCGAGCTGGCCGAGCTTCTCGGCGTCTCCAGGCAACCGGTGCGCGAGGCGCTCCAGCAGCTCAGCGGCGAAGGCTGGGTCGACCTCTTCCCCGGCCAGGGCGCCTTCGTGCACGTGCCGACCCTCGAAGAGGCCGACCAGCTGCTCGCCGTACGCACGCTGCTGGAGACCGAGTCGGCGCGGCTGGCCGCGCAGAACGCCGGCGAGGACGGCGTGAGGCAACTGCGCGCCCTGTGCGCGCGCGGCGTCGCGGCGGTGCGGTCGGACGACGTCGACGGCGCGGTCGCCACCAACTCCGAGCTCCACGCGCTCGTGACGGCGCTGTCGGGCAACAAGGTGCTGGCCGAGCTGGCCGCCCAGGTGGCCAGGCGGGTGCGCTGGTACCACACGCCCGTGGCCAGGCGGCGCGGCATGACCTCGTGGGAGGAGCACACCGCGCTCATCGACGCCATCGAGGCCCGCGACGAGGAGACCGCCGCGCGGATCATGCGCGAGCACACCGAGCACACCCGCGCCTCCTACCTGGAGTCGCGCGCGGGCCAGCCCGTCGAACCCGCCCCCAAGCCGGTACGGCGCCGCCGCCGCACCGGCTGACCCGCCGATTACCAGACCCCTCCTCGGGCAGAGGAAGACACCGGACAGGAGGTGACGTGACGATGAAGGCGTTGTTGAGCTTTCTCCGCGGTGATCCCATGGGCCAGAGCGGAGACGGACGCTCCTTCGGCGTCGGCCTGAGCGCCGCGCTCAGAAAGCACTACTCGGCCGAGCAGGCCGACCGCTACCTGCGCCTGTGGACCGCCGACCGCGATATCCACAGATCCCCTCGACCGTGACAGCCCCGCCGGTACCCTTGTTTCCATGCCGTACCTCGAACAACGCATGGACAGCGTTGAAACCGACATCAAGGAGATGCGAAGCGACATCTCCGATCTGAAAGCGGACATGACGGTCGTCAAGGCCGACATTGCCGAGATGAAGAGCGACATCGTCGTGATGAAGAGCGACATCGTCGTGATGAAGGGCGACATCGGCGTCCTTCAGCGGTCGGTAGGCAACATGGAGAAATCCATGGCCATCATGAGAGATGACATCAACGACATCAAGGCCAATCAGATGGAGACAAGTAACCTGCTGGCCAGGCTCGTAGCGAAGCTCGAAGGCGTCTAGGCCGCGAGCGGACCGGCCGCGCCCGCCCGCGGCCGTGTCAGCGCTCAGCCGGCTCCTCGTCCCGAACGGCACGGGACTTCAGCAGGCTGAGCACGGTGGTGACGGCGAGCGTCCCGAGGATGACGCCGAGAGAGACCACGATCGGGATCTCCGGCGCCCAGGACACCCCGTCGTGGTGCAGCGCCTCCAGGATGAGCTTCACCCCGATGAACGCCAGCACCACCGACAGCCCCTTGCTCAGGTAGACGAGCCGGTCCAGCAGCCCGCCGATCAGGAAGAACAGCTGCCGCAGCCCCATGAGCGCGAAGGCGTTGGCGGTGAACACCAGGTAGGGCTCCTTGGTCAGGCCGAAGATGGCCGGGATGGAGTCCAGGGCGAACAACAGGTCGGTGGTCCCGATGGCGACCATGACGATGAGCATCGGGGTCACCATGCGGCGGCCGTGGTGCACGGTCAGGCGGGCGCCGTGGTAGGTGTCGGTGGCCGGCAGCACGCGGCGTACCATCCGCAGCGCGATGTTCTCGGAGAACTCCGCTTCCTCCTCCTCGTGCCCGATCAGCTTCCACGCGGTGTAGACGAGGAAGGCGCCGAAGACGTAGAAGAGCCAGTCGAAGCGGGTCACCGCCTCGGCGCCGGCCGCGATGAAGCCGCCGCGCATGACCAGCGCCAGCACGATCCCGATGAGCAGCACCTTCTGCCGGTACTGCCGCGGCACCCGGAACCGGCTCATGATCAGCAGGAAGACGAAGAGGTTGTCGACGCTGAGGGAGTACTCGGTGATCCAGCCGGCGAAGAACTCCCCGCCGTGCGCGGGCCCCGAGAACATCAGCAGCCCGAAGCCGAACAGCACGGCCAGGGCGACGTAGAAGGAGACCCAGCCGACGCACTCCTTGAAGGAGGGTTCGCGCGGGTTGCGGGCGACGAGGGAGAAGTCGAGGGCGAGGATGAGGCCGAAGCCGCCGATCGTGGCGAGCCAGACCCATACGGGCAGGTTCATCGTCTCCTCACGGTCAGGCGTTCGTGCAGCCACACGAAGCCGATGGCGAAGCCGACGCTCACCATCGCCTGGTAGGCCAGGAACAACAGGACGCCGTCCCGCATCCCCACCCCGGCCAGGCTCTCCTGGATGAGTCTGGACATCGGAAACGCGACCATCCAGAACAGGGCGACAGGTGCGAAGGCCCCGGGCCGGAAGAGCCAGCGTCCGATGAGCAGGCCGTACGCGCCGCCGCACAGCGCCAGGGGTACGGCCAGCGCGAGCGCCGACAGCGCGGCCCGTCCGAGAGGCTGCCCCGCGAGCAGGGTCAGCCCCCCGGCGGCCACGCCGGCGACGGCTCCGATCGCCGCCCCGGGCAGGGCGGGTTCGAGGCTGTGCCGGATCGCCATCAGTCCACGACCACGCCGAACGCGAACAGGCTGTAGAAGAGCATGCCCAGGTAGAACACCGCGCCGAAGCCGACGATCACGTTGGTCCACCACTTCGGCCGGATCGGCTTGGGCAGCATGCGGTTGTTGACCAGCAGCAGCGTCACGCAGTAGGCGCCCATGGCGAACGTCGACAGGAACGCCAGCGTGTCCAGGATCCCGCTGGGCCCGTCGGCCGGGCCGAAGAGCAGGATCAGGATGCCGAAGATGATCACACCCCAGAGGAAGCCCGCGTACAGGTGGGACATCTTCCGCTTGCGGGCGCCGGGCACGAAGTTGTAGGTCATGTCGGCCTGCCCGCGCGAGAACGAGTCGAACAGCCCGAGCGTGGCGTTGAGTCCGATCAGCGCGATGAACCCGAGGAAGACCACCCCGAGCACCGAGCTGCCCGCCGAGGAGACGGCGTTCGACATCGCGGTCAGCGCCACCTCCCGGTCGTCGCCGGAGATGATCGTGCGCACCCCCGGGTTCTGCCGGACGGCGGCCTGGGCGATGACCGTGAAGGAGATCGTGACCAGCATGGTCACGCCCCAGAACAGCAGCAGCGCGTCGAAGGTGACCCAGCGCCGCCAGCCCTTCCACTTGGCCATCTCGGCGGGGTCGTCGGTGTCGAACATGAAGCCGCGCGCCGGCATCGCCTCTTCCTCGCCGGCGTGGCGCAGGCCGCGGATGCGCGGGATGTGCGCGCCCATGCCGGCGCCGGAGTCGCGCAGGTGCAGCGTGTACCACATCTGCTGCATCCCGGACGGCCCGGCGAACGCGCACGCCCCGACGATGACCGGGAACCACGCGGCCGACAGCGCCTCGGGCGGCAGGTAGCCGAAGGAGAACATGCCGGTGATCGTGGAGACCACGTCACCCCAGGAGCCGACCATCGCCGCGACCACCGCGGTGCTGAGCACGAGCACGCCGATGAGCACCGACAGCAGGTTCTCCAGCACGTTGTAGATCACCTTGGCCAGGGAGAAGACCACCCCGACCAGGATGAGCCCGATGACCGCGGTGACCACCCAGGGAATGCCGGTGATCTCCTCGAAGGCCGCCGCGCCCGCCGACAGGTGGCCGGGCCAGATGTAGACGGCGATGGCCGTCACGAAGAAGAACCACATGATCGGTTTGAACACGCGGGCGGCGCCGGAGAAGATGCTCTCCCCCGTCGCCATCGCGTACCGCGCCATCTCCAGCATCACGACGGCCTGCAGGGTGACGCCGATCAGGAACAACCACCTGATCTCCGGCCCGAACAGCAGGACGAGCCTGGGCCACATGTAGGACTCGCCCATCCCCACGCCCAGGGCGACCAGGAAGACGGTCGGCCCGAGAATGTGCACCGACGGGGGCGCGTCGGGCAGTTTTCTGATGGGCATCGGCTCCAGCCGGCCCGCTTTCCATACGCGTTCGTCCTCAACCGGCGGCGCCGCGGCCGCCGATGGTTTGGATGTGTCCACCTAAGGACCTCCTGGGGGGAAAGGTTGGTTCCTGTGGGCTGCCCCGATGTGCCCCCTCGCCTGCCGCGTCCGGCTCTTAACGCAGCAGTCCGGCCGCTCTGGCCCAGCGATACTTCGCGCCGAGCACGGCCACCGGCTTCTCAGTCGTGTACGGGTAGGCGATGACTCCGTGGTCGAACAGGTACGCGCAGGCTTCCTCCACTTCGGTGTCACCGGCCAGGGACGCGACGACCGGCTTGACGTTGCCCTTCTCCCGCTCCTCCGCCACCACGCGGGCGAGGAGTTCGGCGAAGACCATGGGCGGGGTGACGATCGTGTGCCAGTACCCGAGGACCAGCGCGTGCACGCGCCCGTCGGACAGCCCGAGCCTGACCGTGTTCTCGTAGGTCGACGGCGGTTCGCCGCCGGTGATGTCGATGGGGTTGCCCGCGGCCCCGAAGGGCGGGATGAAGGCGCGGAAGGCCTCGTCCAGGTCGGCCGGGATGTCCATGAGCGTGAGCCCGGCGTCCACGCACGCGTCGGACAGCAGCACGCCGGATCCGCCCGCTCCGGTGATGATGACGACGTTCTCCCCCTGCGGGGCGGGCATCAGCGGCAGCGCCCTGGCGTACTCCAGCATGTCGTTGAGACCGGGGGCGCGCACGACTCCGGCCTGGCGCAGGATGTCGTCGTAGACCTTGTCGTCGCCGGCCAGCGCCCCGGTGTGGGAACCGGCCGCCCGCGCGCCCATCGCCGTACGCCCGGCCTTGAGCACGATGACGGGCTTGTTCTTGACGACCCTGCGCGCGGCGTCGACGAAGCCGCGCCCGTCCTTGAGGTCCTCCAGGTGCATGGCGACCGCGCGGGTGTTGTCGTCCTGCTCGAAGAAGGTGAGCAGGTCGTCCTCGTCGACGTCGGCCTTGTTGCCGACGCCGACGATCGCCGAGACGCCCATCTTGGTGGTACGGCTGAAGCCCAGGATGGCCATGCCGATGCCGCCGCTCTGCGAGGTCAGCGCGACACTGCCCTTCACGTCGTACGGCGTGCAGAACGTGGCGCAGAGGTTCTCCGGCGTGTAGTAGTAGCCGTAGATGTTGGGCCCGAGCATCCGCACCCCGTGCCGGCGCGCGATCTCGACGATCTCCCGCTGGCCGTCGAGGTTGCCGGTCTCGGCGAACCCCGACGGGATCATGATCGCTCCCGCGACCCCCTTCTTGCCCGTCTCCTCCAGCGCGGGGGCCACGAAGGCGGCGGGGATGGCGAAGACGGCGACGTCCACGTCGTAGGGGACGTCGGCGATGCTCTTGTAGGCGGGCAGTCCCATGATCTCGGTGGCCTTGGGGTTGATCGGGAAGATCTGGCCCTGGTAGCCGCCGTTGATGAGGTTGCGCATGACCGAGTTGCCGATCTTGCCCTGTTCGGCGGAGGCGCCGATGACGGCGATGGCGCGCGGCTTGAAGATGCGGGTCATCTGGGCGAGGATGCGCTCCCTCGGCAGGCGTTCGACCGGCGCGGGCGCGGCGCCGACGAGGATGCGCACGTCGGCGGCGACGGCCCCGGAGGCACTGGCGAAGACGGGGTTGAGGTCGATCTCCACGATCTCGGGGTGCTCGTCGACCAGCCTGCCGACGCGCTCGATGAGCTGGGCGAGTGCGGCGCGGTCGGCGGGCTCGGCACCGCGCGCCCCACGCAGCACCTCCGCCGCTTTGATGTCGTCGAGCATCGTCAGGGCATCATCACCCGAGACGGGGGCCAGGCGGAAGGTCACGTCCTTGAGCACTTCGACCAGGACTCCGCCCAGGCCGAAGGCGACGACCTTGCCGAAGGTGGGGTCGGTGACGGCGCCGACGATGACCTCGTGGCCGCCGCCGACCAGTTGCTGGACCTGGACGCCGTCGATCTGGGCGCCGGGGTTGTAGGCGAGCGCGCCGGCGATGATCTTCTGGTGGCCCTCGCGGACCTCCTCGGGGGTCTTGAGCCCCACGAGCACGCCGCCGGCCTCGGTCTTGTGCAGGATGTCCGGTGAGACGATCTTCAAGACCACGGGGAAGCCGATTTTTGCTGATATTTCGACCGCTTCCTCGGCCGTGGTGGCCAGGCCCTCTCCCGGGGTGGCGATGCCGTACTCCTCGCAGATCGTCCTCCCCTCGGGGGCGGTCAGGGCCGTGCGGCCCTCGGCCAGCGCCTTCTCGATGACTTCCCTCGCGGACATCAGATGACTCCGTTCGTCTTCAGCTCGGCCAACTCGCCCGCGCTCACGCCGAGCGCACCGTAGATCTCCTGGTTGTGCTCGCCGAGCAGGGGCGGGGTGCGCACGTCCACCGGCGAGTCGGAAAGCTGCAGCGGGCTGCCCACGGTGACGAACTCGCCCCGCTCCGGGTGCTCCACCGCGACGACGATGCCCTCCTCGCGCAGGCTCTCGTCCTGCGCCAGCTCCCTGGTCGACAGGATCGGGCCGCACGGGACGTTCTCGGCGTTGAGCCGGTCGAGCACCGACCACTTGTCGTGGCGGATGGTCCACTCCTCGATGAGCTGGAACATCTTGTCGAGCTTGCCCAGCCGGGCCTCAGGGGTGGCCCACTCGGGGTCGTCGGCCAGCTCGGGGCGGCCGATGATGCCGGCGATCGGCCGCCAGCCGACCGGCTGGACGATCACGTAGATGTAGTCGTTGGGGCCGCCCGGCGCGCAGCGCACCGCCCATCCGGGCTGGCCGCCGCCGCTGGCGTTGCCCGAGCGCGGCACCTCGTCGCCGAAGCTCCTGTTCGGGTACTCGCGCAGCGGCCCGTGCGCCAGCCGCTGCTGGTCACGCAGCTTCACCCGGCACAGATTCAGGACGGCGTGCTGCATCGCCACCTGCACCCGCTGCCCCCGCCCGGTGCCCTCCCGCTGGTACAGGGCGGCGAGGATGCCCGCCACCACGTGCACTCCGGTGCCCGAGTCGCCAATCTGCGCGCCCGTGGCCAGCGGCGGCCCCTCCTCGAAGCCCGTCGTGGTCATCGAGCCGCCCATGGCCTGGGCGATCACCTCGTACGCCTTGAACTTGGCGTACTTCCCGGCGCCGAAGCCCTTGATCGAGGCGTAGATGAGGCGCGGGTTGAGCTCGCTCAGGCGCTCCCAGGTGAAGCCCATCCGGTCGACCGCGCCGGGCCCGAAGTTCTCGACCAGGATGTCGGCGCCCTTCACCAGTTCGGTGAACAACTCCTTGCCCCGCTCGGACTTCATGTTGAGGGTGATACTGCGCTTGTTGCAGTTGAGCATCGTGAAGTAGAGGCTGTCGACGCCGGGTTTGTCGCGCAGCTGCTGACGGGTGATGTCGCCCGTGGGCGCCTCCAGCTTGACCACGTCGGCGCCGAGCCAGGCGAGCAGCTGGGTGGCCGACGGCCCGGACTGGACGTGGGTCATGTCGAGGACGCGGACGCCTTCCAGAGCCTTCATCTGAGCCTCACTTGTACATCGTCTGGTTCATGGTTCCGGGGGCGTAGACCTCGGGGTCGACCCACACGTTGATCAGCGAGGGCTTGCCGGACTCGCGGGCCCTGCGCAGGGCCGGGGCGATCTCGTCCGGGTCGCGGACCTCCTCGCCGTGGCCGCCGAGCAGCTTGGCGAAGTCGCCGTAACGGATGTCGCCCAGCGTGTTGCCGACGCGGGCGCGGTCCTCGCCGTACTTGGCGGCCTGGCCGTACCTGATCTGGTTCATCGAGGAGTTGTTGCCGATGACGCCGATGAACGGCAGGTCGAAGCGGATCATCGTCTCGAAGTCCCAGCCGGTCAGGGAGAAGGCGCCGTCGCCGAACAGGCAGAGCACCTCCTTGTCACGGCGGGCCTGCTTGGCGGCCATCGCGAACGCCATGCCGACGCCGAGGGTGCCCAGCGGGCCCGGGTCCATCCAGTGGCCGGGCGACTTGGGCTGCACGACCTGGCCGGAGAAGGTGACGATGTCGCCACCGTCGCCGATGTAGATGGTGTCCTCGGTCAGGAACTCGTTGATCTCGTGGACGAGGCGGTAGGGGTCGATGGGCGTGCTCGCCGACAGCTGCCTGGGCAGGCGCTTGTCGTAGGACTGGGTCTCGACCGCGCGCAGTTCCTCGATCCACTCCTTGCGCCTGGCGGCGGCGTCGCTGATCCGGCCGCTGGCCGCCTGGACCGCGGCCGACAGGATGAGCCCGGCGTCGCCGACGATGCCCAGGTCGATGTCGCGGTTCTTGCCGACCGTGCGGTAGTCGAGGTCGATCTGGACCACGGTGGCGGCCAGGGACAGGCGCTTGCCGTACCCCATCCTGAAGTCGAACGGCGTGCCGACGATGATGATGAGGTCGGCCTCGGTGAAGGCGTACCTTCTCGAGAGCTGGAAGTGGTGCGGGTCGCCGGGCGGGAGTGTGCCGCGCCCGGAGCCGTTCATGTAGGCGGGCACGTTCAGGCTTCTGACGAAGTCGATGGCCGCGTCGGTGGCCCGGCAGGTCCAGACCTGGCTGCCGAGCAGGATGCACGGCTTCTCGGCGTGGGCGAGCATGTCGGCCAGGCGCTCGATCGCCTCCGGGTCGCCGGCCTGCCGCGTGGAGGCCCGGTAGTTCTTGGGGATGCGCGCCTTCTCCAGCGGGATCTTCGCGTCCAGCACGTCGCGCGGGATCTCCAGGAACGACGGGCCCGGAGCGCCGTGGTAGCACTCGCGGAAGGCCATCGACACGATGTCGGCCACGCGTTCGGTGCTCGGCACCGTGGCGGCGAACTTCGTGATCGGCGTCATCATGTCCACGTGCGGCAGGTCCTGGAGTGAGCCCATCTTGTGCTGGCTCAGCGCGCCCTGGCCGCCGATGAGCAGCATGGGGCTCTCCGCGCGGAAGGCGTTGGCCACGCCGGTGACCGCGTCGGTCGTGCCCGGTCCCGCGGTGACCACCGCGCAGCCGGGTTTGCCGGTGATGCGCGCGTAGCCGTCAGCGGCGTGCGCGGCCACCTGCTCGTGACGAACGTCGATCACCTCGATGCCCTCATCGACGCAACCGTCGTAGATGTCGATGATGTGCCCGCCGCACAGCGTGTAGATCACATCCACGCCCTCGGCCTTGAGCGCTTTGGCTACCAGATGACCGCCAGAGATCGTTTCCGACATCGTGCACCCTTCTCGGCGACTGTCTCCCGCATACTGCATACCGTATGACGCCAATGGTTACTCCCTTGTGAACGGCCTGTCCAGACCTCTACGGCAACTCGATCAACTCCACGGGCCCGCCGCACCACCCCGGCGGCACCGCCGCCAGGGCCTCGGCCAGCGCCGCTCCCCACAACGAACCCGGCCGGTCGCGCCCCACGGGAACCGCGCCCTCCTCCGAGCGCCGGACCGGCACCAGGCGGGTGTCGCGCGGATGCGCCCGCACCGGCCCCGCCAGCGCGCTCATCTCGCCCCGGTACGGCCGGCCGAGCAACGGCACCAGCAGCGTGAGGGCCGCCCCGAGCGCGGCGAAGGGGTTCCCCGGCAGGCCCACGAGCATGGCCCCCGACTCCAGCCCGGCCAGGATCTGCGGATGCCCGGGGCGCACGGCCACCCCGTCGACCAGGATCTCCGCGCCCCGCAGCACGGCACGCAGATGGTCGGCCGGACCCTTGGACGAGGCCCCGCAGACCACGACCACGTCGGCGTCCTGGCTCGCGAGCGCCTCGCGCAGCGCCCGCTCGCCGTCGGGCAGCCTGGCGACGCCGGCCAGGCGGCCGCCCGCCCACTCGACCAGGCCGGGCAGCATCGGCCCGATGGCGTCGCGTACCCGGCCGGGCCCCGGCACGCCCGCGAAGACCACCTCGTCCCCGGTCACCAGCACCGACACGGCGGGTCTGGGCACCACACGCAGCCGGTCGTGCCCCAGCCCGGCGGCCAGCCCCAGCACGGACGGGGTCACCACGGTCCCGGCGCCGAGCACCACGGCGTCCTCGGGGATGTCCTCGCCCCGGCGCCTGATGTGCCGTCCCGCCTCGGCCGGGCCCTTGACCCACTTGCCGTCGGCGTCGGCGGCCTCGTAGGGCAGCACCGCCGCCGAGCCCGCGGGCACCGGGGCTCCGGTGGCGATCTCGACGGCCTCGCCGTCCGCCAGCGACGGGTACGCCGCTCCCCCGGCCAGCACTCTGCCCATCAGGCGCCAGGGCGGCGGGCCGCAGACCGCGTAGCCGTCCATGGCCGACACGTCCGTGCCCGGCACCGGGACCAGGGCGCGGAGGGGTGCGGCCAGGCGGCAGCCGTACACCTCGGCGAGGGGGAGATCGGCCGGTGCGGGCGGGCGGGCGCGGGCGGCGGCGAGGGCGCGCGCCCGCTCCCAGGACAGCGTGCTCATGGGGCGGCTCCTTGACCGGCATTTTTCCATACTGTATACCGAATGCAGATTCCGACGCGAGAACGGAGCGCAGCATGAAAGTCGCTGTTCTTGGCGCCGGCGCCATCGGCGCGTACGTGGGAGCCGCCCTGCACAGGGCGGGAGTCGAGGTGCATCTGATCGCGAGAGGCGAGCACCTTGCGGCCATCCGCCGCGAGGGAGTACGGGTGCTCAGCCCCCGGGGCGATTTCGTCGCCCACCCCCATGCCACCGACGATCCGGCCCACGTCGGCCAGGTGGACCACGTCTTCCTGGGCCTCAAGGCGAACAGCTACGCCGCCGCGGGCCCCATGATCAAGCCGTTGCTGCACGAGGCCACGAGCATCATCGCCGCGCAGAACGGCATCCCGTGGTGGTACTTCCACGGGCTCAACGGCCCCTACCGGGGCTACCGCATCGAGAGCGTCGATCCGGACGGGGCCGTCACCGCGGCGTTGCCGCTGGAGCGCGCGATCGGCTGCGTCGTCTACGCCGCCACCGAGATCGAGGCGCCGGGCGTCATCCGGCACCTGGAGGGAACCCGGTTCTCCATCGGCGAGCCGGGCGGGCAGCTGAGCGCCCGGTGCGCCGCCTTCAGCCGGGCCGCGGTCGAGGGCGGGCTCAAGTGCCCGGTCGAGGCCGACGTCCGGCGCGATGTGTGGATCAAGCTGATGGGCAACATCGCCTTCAACCCGATCAGCGCCCTGGCCCGCGCCACCATGGCCGGCATCGCCCGCCACCAGGGCACCCGCGAACTGGTCATGGCCATGATGCGGGAGACCGTCGAGGTGGCGGGAAGGGTCGGGTGCGATCCGGGTGTGTCGATCGAACGGCGGCTGCGCGGCGCGGAGAAGGCGGGCGAGCACAAGACCTCCACGCTGCAGGACCTGGAGAAGGGCAAGCCGCTGGAACTGGACGTCCTGCTGGCCGCGGTGGTCGAGCTGGCCGATCTGACCGGCGCCGAGGTGCCGGTGCTGCGTGCGATCCACGCGGTGAGCGACCTGCTGAACGAGAACGTTGCTCCTACGGCCTAGCCAGGCATACCGTAGGCTGTATACAGAATGGAGGGATCATGAGCTACGACCGCCTGACCCATCCACTGGTGCGCGAGGACGGCGTGCTGCGCGAGGCCACTTGGGACGAGGCGCTCGACCGCGCCGCCGAGGGCTTCAGGCGCGCCGTCGACCGGCACGGCCCCGACACCTTCGCGATGTTGTCGTGCGCCCGCTCCACCAACGAGATGAACTACATAGGCCAGAAATTCACCCGTGTGGTCATGGGCACCAACAACGTGGACTCCTGCAACCGCACCTGCCACGCCCCCAGCGTGGCGGGGTTGTCGGCGGTGTTCGGCAGCGGTGGCGGCACCTCCTCCTACCAGGAGGTCGAGGACACCGACGTCATCGTGATGTGGGGCTCGGCCGCCAGGAACGCCCACCCGATCTTCTTCCACCACGTGCTCAAGGGCATCCACAAGGGCGCCCGCATGTTCGCCGTCGACCCCAGGCGCACCGGCACCGCACAGTGGGCCGACCGCTGGCTCGGCCTGAACGTCGGCACCGACATCCCCCTCGCCCACGCCGTGGCCCGCGAGATCATCCACGCCGGCCTGCACAACAAGGCGTTCATCGAGCGGGCGACGGCGGGCTTCGCGGAGTTCGCCGCCTCGGTCGAGCCGTGGACGCTCACCGCCGCCGAGCAGGTGACCGGCGTGCCGGCCGAGGCGATCAAGGAACTGGCCCACGCCTATGCCCGCGCCGACCGCGCCCAGCTGTGCTGGACGCTCGGCATCACCGAACACCACAACGCCACCGACAACGTGCGCGCGCTGATCAACCTGTCGCTGCTGACCGGCCACGTCGGCCGCTACGGTTCCGGCCTGTCACCCCTGCGCGGCCAGAACAACGTGCAGGGCGGCGGCGACATGGGCGCCATCCCCAACCGCCTGCCCGGCTTCCAGGACATCCTGGATCCGACGGTACGGCGGCGCTTCGAGTCAGCCTGGAACATCGGGATTCAGCCGAAATATGGTCTTAATCTCACCCAGATGCTGGAGGCGATGGCCGAGGGCGAGGTCACCACCTGCTACCTCATCGGCGAGAACCCCGTCCAGTCCGAGGCCGACTCGCTGGCCTGCGTCAAACGCCTGTCCATGCTCGACCACCTGGTCGTCCAGGACATCTTCCTCACCAAGACCGCCCAGCTGGCCGACGTCGTCCTGCCCGCCAGCGCCGCCTGGTGCGAGAGCGACGGCACGTTCACCAACAGCGAGCGCCGCGTCCAGCGCGTCCGCAAGGCGCTCGACCCGCCGGGCGAGGCCCGCGACGACATCTGGATCATGTGCGAACTGGCGCGCAGGCTCGGCCACGACTGGCACTACGACGGCGCCGAAGAGGTCTGGAACGAACTGCGCGCCCTCTCCCCCGCCCACGCCGGCATGACCTACCAGCGGCTGGCCGACCTGCAGGGCATCCAGTGGCCCTGCCCGTCCGAGGACTCCGTCGAACCGCCCTACCTGCACGGGCGGCTCTGGGAGAGCGACCCGGCCAGGCGCGGCACGCCGGCGCCGTTCGCCGTGCTGCGTCACTCACCGCCGGTGGACCTGCTCGACGAGGAGTACCCGCTCCGGCTCACCACCGGACGGCGGCTCGACTCCTACAACACCGGCGTCCAGTCCTCCGGGTTCGCCTCGCCGCTGCGCCGCGGCGAGACCATCGAACTGTGCCCGGAGGACGCGCTGCGCCTCGGGCTCGCCGCCGGGGAGGAGGTGCGGATCACCTCCAGGCGCGGCTCGGTCGTCGCGCCCGTCTTCATCGACCCCGCGCTGCGGCCGGGGCTGGTCTTCATGACGATGCACTTCCCGGACGAGGTCGACACCAACGCCCTCACCATCGAGGCGACCTGTCCCATCGCGGGGACGGCCGAGTTCAAGGCGGCAGCCGTACGCGTCGAGAAGCTTGTGGCGGTGGGCTGATGGACCTGCGCTTCCGCGACGCCGAGCCCACCGCGGAGGAGCGCGCCGCCGTCGACGCGCTGCTCGGGCCGCCCGCCACCGCGTGGGACGGCGGCGACAGAACCGCCGCCGACCTGCGCTCCGCCACCCGCGCCGAACCGGCGCGGGACCTGCTGCTGCCCGCGCTGCACGCGGTCAACGACCGGATGGGCTGGATCAGCGAGGGCGCGCTCGACTACATCTGCCGCCGGCTGACCGTGCCGCCCGCCGAGGCCTTCGGGGTGGCGTCGTTCTACTCGCTGTTCTCCCTGTCCGAGCGGCCCGCCTCCGTGCTGCACGTCTGCACGGACCTGGCCTGCCACGCTCAGGGCGCTTCCGAGGTACGGCAGGCCGTCGCGGACCGGCTCGGACCGCCGGGGAAGTCCTGGCAGGAGAGCCCGTGTCTCGGGTTGTGCGAGCGGGCACCTGCCTGCCTGACGTTGACGGCGGGCGATCCGGCCTCGGCCACGGTGGACGCCCCCTATTCCGCGGGTCAGGCCGGTGAGCCGCCCGTGGCGGCGGCGGTGCCGCAGGCCGGGCAGGACGGTCTCGTGCTGCTGCGGCGGGTCGGGGTCGTGGATCCGCTGAGCCTGGACGACTACCGGGCGCAGGGCGGGTACCAGGCGTTGCGCCGCGCCTTCCAGCTCGGCCCCGCCGGGGTGATCAGGGAGGTCACCGACTCAGGGCTGGTCGGCAGGGGCGGCGCCGCGTTCCCGACCGGCCGCAAGTGGGAGGCCACGGCCCGCCAGCCCGACCATCCGCGCTACCTGGTCTGCAACGCCGACGAGAGCGAGCCGGGCACCTTCAAGGACCGCGTGATCATGGAGGGCGACCCGTACGCGCTGATCGAGGCCATGACGATCGCCGCCTACGCCACCGGGTGCGCCAAGGGCTACCTGTACATCAGAGGCGAATATCCGCGGGCGCGGCACGCGCTGGAGAACGCCATGGCCACGGCCCGCGCCCGGGGCCTGCTCGGCGCGGACATCCTCGGCCAGGGGTTCTCCTTCGACATCGAGCTCCGGCGGGGGGCGGGGGCGTACATCTGCGGGGAGGAGACGGCGATCTTCAACTCCATCGAGGGGCGGCGCGGCGAGCCGCGCAGCAAGCCGCCGTTCCCGGTGGAGAAGGGCCTGTTCGGCAAGCCGACCGTGGTCAACAACGTGGAGACGCTGGTCAACGTGCTGCCGATTCTGGAGAGGGGGCCGTCGGCTTATCGGGGAGCGGAGCCCAAGTTGTTCTGCGTATCCGGAAATATCGTGAAACCTGGGGTCTATGAGCTGCCCTTCGGCGCCACGCTCAGGGAGCTTCTCGACCTGGCCGAGCCCACCGGCACGGTCAGGGCGGTGCTGCTGGGCGGCGCGGCCGGGGCGTTCGTCACCGACCTCGACATCCCGCTGACCTTCGAGGGCACCCGGCAGGCCGGTGCCACCCTGGGCTCCGGCGTCGTGCTCGTCCTCGGCGACGACGTCGACCTCAAAGCCATCCTGCTGCGCATCGCCGAGTTCTTCCGCGACGAGTCGTGCGGGCAGTGCGTGCCGTGCCGGGTCGGGACCGTGCGGCAGGAGGAGGCGCTGCACCGCCTCTCGCGCCGCGTCGACCACTCCGACCTGGTCCTGCTGCGCGAAGTCGGCCAGACCATGCGTGACGCCTCCATCTGCGGGCTCGGCCAGACCGCCTGGAACGCGGTCGAATCCGCCATCGACCGGTTGGGAGTCTTCAAGTGATCCCGTTGCAGCCCCCCCGGCGGCTGATCGACGTCGAGATCGACGGCGAAGCCGTACGCGTGCCTGAAGGAGCGACGCTCCTCGACGCCTGCGCGACGGCGGGAAAGGACATCCCGACGCTCTGCCACGGCGACACCCTCACCCCGAAGAACGCCTGCCGCGTCTGCGTGGTCGAGGTCGAGGGCGCGCGCACGCTGGCCCCGGCCTGCTCGCGCAAGGCAGAAGCCGGGATGAAGGTCGCCACCGGCACCGAGCGCGCCCGCCACAGCCGCAAGATCGTCCTCGAACTGCTGGCCTCCTCCACCGACCTGTCCACCACCCCGCGGGCCAAGGAATGGATGGCCGAGTACGGGGCCGACCCGGCCAGGTTCGGCGAGGACGCGGCCACCGTCGAGCAGCCCGCCAAGGTGGACAACGACCTCTACGTACGCGACTACGGCAAATGCATCCTCTGCTACAAGTGCGTGGACGCCTGCGGCGAGCAGTGGCAGAACTCCTTCGCCATCTCCGTGGCCGGACGCGGCTTCGACGCCACCATCTCCACCGAATGGGACGCGGCGCTCACCGACTCGGCCTGCGTCTACTGCGGCAACTGCGTGGAGGTCTGCCCGACCGGGGCACTGTCGTTCAAGACCGAATTCGACATGCGCGCCGAAGGCACCTGGGACGAGGACCGCCAGAGCGAGACCACCACCATCTGCAGCTACTGCGGCGTCGGCTGCAACCTCACCCTCCACGTCCAGGACAACAAGATCGTCAAGGTGACGTCGCCCCACGACAACCCCGTCACCCACGGCAACCTCTGCGTGAAGGGACGCTTCGGGTACGGCTATGTCTAGAGTGACGATCAAGCGCCCCATCCTGCGCGTGCGCGACACCACGACCCGCCGCTTCGACTCCCTGGCCGCCGAGGAACCCCTGGAGATCCGCCTCGACGGCACCCCGCTGACCGTCACCATGCGTACCCCCGGGGACGACTTCGACCTGGCCGCCGGATTCCTCGTCAGCGAAGGCGCCGTGGGCCGCGCCGCCGACGTCGCCGCCATCCGCTACTGCGCGGGCGCCCTGGCCGACGGGACACAGACGTACAACGTCCTGGATGTACGGCTGGCGCCCGGCGTACCCCGCCCTGAGCCCCGCAACTTCTACACCACCTCCTCCTGCGGCGTTTGCGGGAAGGCGTCGCTGGAGGCGGTACGCACCGTGGCCCGCTGGACGCCGCGCGAGGACCCCGTCAGGCTGAGCCGCCAGACGATCACCGCCCTGCCGGATCGGCTGCGCTCGGCCCAGCGCGTCTTCGACCGGACCGGCGGGTTGCACGCGGCCGGCCTGTTCTCACCGGCCGGCGAGGCGAGGTGCGTGCGCGAGGACGTGGGCCGGCACAACGCCGTGGACAAACTCCTCGGCTGGGCCCTGCGCGGCGACCTGCTGCCGCTGCGCGAAACCGTCCTGATGGTCTCCGGCCGCGCCTCCTTCGAACTGGTGCAGAAGGCGGTCATGGCCGGGATACCGGTGCTGGCCGCGGTCTCGGCACCCTCCTCCCTGGCCGTGGAACTGGCCGCCGAGGAGGGGATGACGCTGATCGGCTTCCTGCGGGGGGAGTCGATGAACGTCTATGCCGGCGAGCACCGCCTCGACGTCACCCCGGCCACCGGCCTCGGCTCGGCCGGTGGACGCACTCCGGGATGATGACGGGATGCCGAACGGTGCTCCGGTGCCCCCGACACCGTCCGGCATCCCACCGGGCAACCAGCCGCTTCACGCCAATGGACCTACGCGAACTGGCGCTTCGCGCCATTGGGCCCGATGCCTGGCCGCACCAGAAGGTGCAAGGAATCAAACCTCCCCGCGGACGAGCTGCGTCCGGCTCGGGCGCATCAGCCACACGGCGGCGGCGAGCGTGAGCACCCAGCCGATCACTTCGATGAGCAGGTGATCCGTTGCGTTGGGGACGGATTGCAGCAGATACACCCGGACGCTGTTGATCGCTCCGTGCGTCAAGACCGCGGGCCAGACGCTCCTCGACCGCCAGCGAAGCGCGAGCAACATCGGCGCCCATGGCAGCATGCCCGCGTAGTAGATGACGAGGTCCCAAAGGGGTCGATCGCCGATGACGGCGAGGACCGGCAGGTGCCAGACGATCCAGACCAGGCCGCTGACAAGGGCCAGCGGCCAGAATCCCCATGACGCGGCGCGTGTCGCCAGCCAGCCGCGCCAGCCGAACTCTTCACCGATGGCGAAGACCGACTGCATGAGGAAGACCGGAACGATCCAGATGGCCGCCACGAGGATCTGGTCGAGCGGGTTGAGCTGCCAGATCCCCGATGCCAGGGCGATGGCGGTCTGGATCGCGGCGATCGCGGCGATGAGGCCGATGCCGATGCCGGCCCACTTGGGTGTGCCGCGCCACCTGGTGGCGAACGTCTCTCGGAACGTTCCGGGTCGTCGGGCAAGCCACATGATGATCGCCGCGAGCAGCGGGGTCAGTTGCAGGATCGGCGTGATCAGGTTGTTGAAGTCCGTCGAGACGAGCCGGAAGACCATCGGAACGGACAACGCGAAACACAGCAGAACGGCGATCGTGAAGAACCACGTGACATCGAAAGTAGTTGATCTGGCGGAACGGGAGCGCGTGGGAGACGCGGTCATGATGACCTCGATTCGTGCGGGCGAGGATTTAGCTCGATGAACATACGGTGATCTTGGTGTAGCGCGGATCGGCCATCTTGAACTCGGGGAGAACCTCGATGACCTGGTCGTCCACGGAGATCCGGCCCGTCAGCCGCATGATCGCCGTCATCGACTCGCTCAAGGACGCGATACGGGACGGCGTCCGGGGCGTCACCGCGTGGTCGTCCCCATCCCGGCCGCGGGCGATCGCCTCGACGGACGACCCGTCGATCGGCTCCCGGTCACCGGCACAGGCCGGGGCCGTCCGGCCGATGGGCATGACGACGCCGCGAAGTATGAGACGGAGGAAACGCACATTCCCGAAGCTAGGCCGGGCGGAACCTGTCCCGCCTCACCCGAAGGGGTGAAGCCGGTACCGCCCGTCAGGATGGAATTCGTGCACGCGGTCACGCAGGTCGAGCTTCTGCCGGCCGGCGATCGGCCGGGGTTCACTCGTGATCACTGTGGTGGCAGGCTCCTAGAGTTGCCTCCACTGGTCCGACGGGGAGACGCCCGGTAGTGGCTTGCCGATGAGGGCCAGAGGGAGGAAGAAGCCGCCGGTGTGCAGGACGGTCAGGTACGTGCTGCCGGCGAGTTGCCCGGCGCGCAACTGGACCAGGCTGATGGTGGTCTGCGGGATCGTGCCGTTGCCCGTCGCCTTGTACAGGGCGCCGCCGATGTCCTTGAGCTCGGGGATGAGCGCGAGAGGGTTGGACAGGCGCGACTGCGGCTCGATGGCGGTCATGGTGGTGGGTTCCTTTCCGAACGGTGGTCTCGCCGCTATGACGGATCGCGCGTGACGAAGGTGACGGCGCGGTGCAGGGCGGCGGCGAGGCGGTCGTGTTCGGGGTAGGACCAGCCGAAGCCGAAGCGGCGCCGGGTGTAGCCGAGGACGATGCCGGTGCGGGGGTCGGCGAAGGCCTCGGAGCCGGCCGAGCCGTCGTGGCCGAACGCGTTCGCGCTGAGAAACGGGTAGCGCAGCCCCTTGGCCTGGAATCCGAGCGCGTAGTTGCCCTGGTCGCCGCGGACCAGGTCGGCGCCGACGGAGCGCGGCTGGGCGAACTCGGCGACGGTGTCCGGCTCGAGTAGCGGGGGACGCCCGTTCACGCCCCACAGGACCGCCGCGTACAGGGCGGCCAGGCCGCGGGCGCTGCCGACGCCTGGCCGTTCGCGCGGACGGTACGGTCGTTGGCGAAGGCCGCCTGGTCGAGCGGAGGCGTGCTGTTGAGCCCGTATCCGATGCCCGGGAGGCTGTGCGGGCCAGGGACGTTCGTCCAGAACGCGGCTTCCTGCTCAGGCGTCGCCGTCCACCATTGGATCGGGCGGAACCGGGCCTCCTCGGACGACGGCAGTCCCAGGTAGAGGTCCAGCCCGTACGGGATCCGGATGCGCTCGTCGTAGACCTGCCGCAGCGTCTGCCCGGTCACCCGACGGACCACCTCGCCGACCATGGCGAAGGAGACGAAGCCGCCGTAGCCGTAGGCCGCGCCCGGCCGCCAGTACGGGCGCTGCGTGGCCAGGCGGCGCGCGATCACCGCGTCGTCGGCGAGTTCGGCGGCGGACAGGCCGCCGTCGACTCCGATGACGCCGGAGCGGTGGGTGAGCACGTCCCGCAGCGTGATCGTGTCCTTGCCCGCGGCGGCGAACTCCGGCCAGTGCCGGGCCACGGGCTGGTCCAGGTCGAGAACTCCCTCCTGGGCCAGCACCGCCACCACCAGCGTCGCGGCGCCCTTGGTGGAGGAGTAGACGCCGGTCAGCGATCCGTCCCGCTCATCGCGGCCACCTTTCCCGAGTGTCTTTCCCGGGATGACGGTGAGCGCGGGTCAGAGGTGACCGGTCACCCTTTCTCGGTTCGACACGTCACCTGTATGAGAGAGAGGTACGCGACCCATGACGCGCTGGCTGTCCGGTTCGAAGGGCACCGCCCTCATCTGAGGGCGGTCGCCTACCGTATGCTCGGCTCGCTGAGCGAGGCCGAGGACGCGGTCCAGGAGCCGTGGCTACGGCTGGCGCGCTCGGACCACCACCCGCCCGGCGCTCGTGAACGGCCTCGCCGGCTTGGTCAACACCATCGACGGCCGGCTGGTGTCCATCATGAGTTTCACCGTCTCCGGCGGCAGGATCGCCGCGATCGACATCCTGTCCGACCGCGACCGGCCGGCCCGGCTCGACCTCGCCCATCTGGAGCCGTGATCGGTCAGGGGGCCAGGAGGTCGTTCAGTTCCGCCTCGAAGAGCAGGGCGGTGTCGATGCGCATGCCGTTGAAGTGGCCGGCGAGTTCCAGGGAGAGGACGCCGTGCACGCGGGTCCAGAAGCTCAGGGCCCGGTGAAGCGCCTCGGGCGGGGCGGAGTGGCCGGCGGCCCAGTCGCGGTGGTCGGCCAGGTGCGCGTCGAGCGGCGTCGCGGGGGCGTGCGCGGGTAGTTTGACGGCGGCGTCGAGCAGGGCCGTCATGATCTCGGAAGAGATGAGCGTGATGTCGTCGGGCGCCCGGTAGCCGGGGACGGGGGTGCCGTAGATCAGCAGGTACCGCTGGGGGTCCTCCAACGCCCAGGCGCGCATCGCGTGTGCCAGCCCGGCCAGGTCGGCACCGGCCGCGGCGGCTTCCTGGACGGTGTCGGCGAGGCTTCGGTAGGCGTCCCTGATGAGCTCGGTGATCAGGTCGTCGCGGCTGGCGTAGTAGCGGTAGAGGGCGGGGCCGCTCATGCCCATCTGTTTGGCGATCGCGTTGAGGGAGAGCGCGGAGGCGCCTGTCGTGGCGATCTGTTCCCAGGCGTGTTCCTTGATCTCCGCGCGTACCTGGGCCCGATAGCGCTCGCGGGGGGTCATCGTCTCCGCCATCTCCAGCCACCTTACATCGTGAAGATTTCGTTAGAAGGTATCACGAAATCTATTGACGCCTTCTTCCGTTGCTAGTTATAACTTCTAACGTAAGCATGAAGCCCTAACGGAACAGAGGGAGCGCCATGACCACCGCAACCATCCGCCGCACTCCGCTCGCGGTGACCATCTCCGCCTGGGCGGTTCCCATCATGGTGATCGGCCAGTTCGCCATGCTGGCGGTCATCCCGG
Organism: Nonomuraea sp. NPDC050540; assembly: GCF_044457485.1. Classification (NCBI taxonomy): domain Bacteria; kingdom Bacillati; phylum Actinomycetota; class Actinomycetes; order Streptosporangiales; family Streptosporangiaceae; genus Nonomuraea; species Nonomuraea sp. NPDC050540. The sequence goes on along the minus strand of NZ_JBITHA010000005.1, from coordinate 463,143 downwards.
TCGTCATCGCCCTCGTCGGCGCGCTCCGCAGCGGCCACGACCGGCTGGTCCGGTGGACGGCCGCGGCCGTGGCCGCCGCGTGGACGATCCCGTTCGTCATCTGGCAGGCGCGTCCCGACGGCGCGCCGAGCATGTCCAAGGACATCCACCCCGGCTTCGTCGCCTTGATCGTCGTCGCGTCCGCCGCGCTCATCCTCGCCATCTTCCGCGCCCGCCGCGGCTGACCGCTCCCCATCAGACGCCCCGAAAGGAACCACCATGTCCACGAACCGCACCCGCTTCGCCGCCCTCACCGTCTCCGTCGCCACCGCCGCCGCCGTCCTCGCGGGCAACGTCTCGGCCGCCCAGGCCGCCACCGCGCGTCAGCCCGGCCCCGCCGGGCTGACGTGCCGCGGCGCGGGCGTGGACCCCGGCGCCAAGGTCCGCTACCGGAGCGAGATCCTGATCAAGGCGCCCCTGCGCACCATCTGGAGCCTGCAGACCGACGTGGAGCGCTGGCCCCGGTGGCAGAAGCCCGTCGCCACCATGAAGCGCCTGGACAAGGGCCCGTTCCGCAAGCACTCGCAGTTCCGCTGGACCACCCCGGTGCCCGCCACCCCGGTCAGCCCGCCCACCACACTCGTCATCACCTCCACGGTGAAGCAGGTGAAGAAGGATCGGTGCATCCGCTGGACCGGGCCCGCGATCGGCAAGGGTCTGCGCATCGACCAGGGCGTCCACGTCTGGACGTTCGAAAAGGTCAAGGGCGGTGTCCTCGTACGCACCGAGGAGACCCACGCCGGCGAGCAGATCGAATCCGACGTCCCGCTCGCCACCCAGTTCCTCGGCCAGGGCCTGGAGGCCTGGCTGAGTGCCCTGAAGACCACGGCCGAGGCCGGCCACCAGCGATAGAACCGCCGTCCACGAGGCCCGCACCGGCGCGAAGAGCGCCGATGCGGGCCTCGGCGTTACCAAGGCGTCAGCCCCGATGCGCCCAGGCAGGTGTCCAGACCTCGCCGTCCTGGCCGCCGGACCACCTGGAACCGAAGTGGTCGCGAAGGGCGGCGAGTGCCGGGTGCGCGTTGTCGCGGTGCCAGGTCAGCGAGTGCGGATAGACCGGCATCGGACCACGTACGGCGATGCGCCGCAGCCCCTGGTCGGCGGGCCAGACGAGCCGGGTCTGCTCCCCCACGAACGTCGCCAGCGACCGGGAGTCGGCGATCGTGTCCAGCAGCGGCTCGGTCCCGAAGTCGGGCCCGGTGGTCTCGATCGTGAGCCCGAACGCGGCGGCGAGGTCGGCGTAGTAGGCGGCCCACTCGGTTCCGGGGACGATGCCGGGCATCCAGATCCGGTGCCCGGCCAGGCCGGCGGGCGTGACCGTGCGGGCGGCGGCGAGGTCGTGGGCGGGGCCGGTGACGAGCTGGATGGGTTCGTCGTGGACCCGGGCGGCCTCGATGTCGCCGGGAAGCCGCCGGCCGGGCATGGTGACGGCGCGGAAGGACGCGTCGATCGTGCCGGACGCGAGGGCGGCGAGGGCCGCGTCGGCGTCGAAGAGGGTCACGACGTCGAGTTCGATCTCGGGACGCGCGCGGTGGAAGGCGCCCAGCAGAGCGGCGGGGGCGAGCCGCCGGCCGATCACGTCGACGCGCAGCGCGCGGCTGCCGGGGCGTACGCTGGCGACCGCCCGCTCCGCCGCCCGCAGGAGGTCGCGGGCGTGCGGCAGAAACGCCTGCCCGTCGATGGTGAGCCGGGTTCCGCGCGCGGCACGCGTGAACAGCCGCACCCCGAGGTCGCGCTCCAGTGCGGCGACGCGCTTGGACACGGCCTGCTGGGTGATCGACAACTCGTCGGCGGCGTCCTGGAAACGCCCCGCGTCCGCGGCGGCCACGAAGGTGCGCACAGCATCGAGATCCACGCCGCCCGATGCTAGCCGCACAACGTCTGGTTGTGTCCGAAGGGCGGACGGGGCCCGGCGTCGTCGCCGCGCCTGGTCCCGTCCGGCCTGCCGTACCGGAGAATCAGCCCTTGTCGGCTTCTCCGGTGGCGGCTTCCTGAGCTTCTTCCGGGGAGGCCTCCAGGTCCTGCTCGGCGTCGGCGCCCGCCTGGGCGGAGGCCTTGTCCAGGCGCACCCACGAGGTGACGCTCTCCACCGCGAACAGGACGAACAGGTACGCCGTGAGCACCGCCAGCACCGGCAGCAGAATGTCCAGGGCGGCGCCGGCGCCGATGATCAGCAGCCGCACCTCCCAGCCGAGGCCCGCGTGGAAGACCCAGGCGGGCGGCCAGATGCTCTGGCGGGTGCGGTAGACGGTGTCGTAGGTGTGGTAGCCGACCACGTACACCAGCACGAACAGCAGCCACTTCGGCGCGTCGGCGGCCAGGCCCACCAGGATCACGGTCAGGAACTCGGTGCCGCGCAGCAGCGGCGGCGTGAGCCAGTCGAAGCGGCCCAGGTGGTCGCGCGGGGCGGTGGGCAGCACCAGCAGGACCACGACCAGCGGCGCCACGAAGAGCATCGGGCCCGGCTTCAGCAGCCCGGCGACGCCCAGGGCGATGACGACCAGCAGCGCGGCGAGCGTGGCGGGGACCGGAGGGAGGCCCTTGCCGATCTTGCCGGCGACGGCGTGGACGAGGAGCCCGTCGTCGCGGTAAGCGAGCAGACGGGCCGTCTGGATACGGCGCCGCTCCTCGTCGGGGTCGGGTGTGGGGGTGGCGGCGGCCTGCGGCTGAGTGATCATGCGAGCGACCTCATGAGGCGTCCGGTGAGGGTGTAGGCGGCGGCGACGGTGCCCCAGGCCACCAGGGTGATGAAGGTGACGCGGGCGTCGAAGAGGGCGGCGGTGATCGCGATGGCCGCGAACCGCTCGCCGATGGGGAACACGACCATCTTGCGGGCCCAGTGGACGGCCCGGTAGCGCCCGGCCTTGGTCCACATCTTCAGCAGGCCGCGGATGCCCTGGCTGCGCTCGATCTTGCGCTTCTCCAGGTCCTTGCGGAGTTTGCGGTCGTCGGGGGCGTCCAGCGCCAGCGTGGGCAGCTGCGCGGGGGGCTTGCGGCGGTTGGAGATGCCGAAGGAGAAGTCGAGCAGGTGGCGCACCGACTGCAGGCCGAGCGCGGCCAGCGCGAGGATCCAGATGTCGTCGCCGTTGCCGGAGACCACCCAGCCGACGGCCAGGCCGGCGAAGACCACGTACTCCTTGAACCGATCGAAGGTGGCGTCCAGCCACGCGCCCAGCACGCCGAACTTGCGGGCGTAGCGGGCCACCTGGCCGTCGACGCAGTCGAAGACGAAGGCGAAGTAGATGAGCACGCCGCCGGCGACCATCCACGGCCGCTGGCCGGTGGCGAAACAGCCCGCCGCCGCCACGCCGAGCAGGATGGAGATCAGCGTCACCTGGTTGGGGGTCAGGCCGCGGCGCGCCGCCCAGCGGGCGATGAAACGCGAGTACGTCGAGACGAAGTAGGTGGTGAAGAAGCCGTCGGCGCCCTTGACCGCGTTGTCGAGCTTGGCACGGTCCTCGTTCATGCCGGCCATCTCGGAGCCGGCCTCGTTGGCCTCCTCCTGGGTGGAGACCCGGCGGAAGAACAGGTCGCGGCGGCCGCGGATGCCGACCGAGACGCCCTTGCGCACCAGCCCGAACGCGACCAGCTGCGCCAGGTCGTCGTCGGGGCCGAAGCCGCCGGCCAGGTCGGCCAGCTCGCGGCAGGTCTCGGCGAGCACCGGCAGGTGCTGCGCCTTGATGTGGAGCGGGCCGAGCAGCACCGTGTTGGGCCTGGTCACCGCGATGGTGGCGGTGCCGACGGAGACGATGCGGGACTTGCCGGCGCGGGCACGGACGGGCAGGCCCTCCAGGGTGCGGTCGCCGATCTCGGGCTCGGCCTCGTCGATCGGGACGATGTCGGCGGCGCTGTCCTCCTGCGTGTCCTCACCGTTGTCCGGCCGCGGCTCCTTGGCCACGAGCGCGAGGGCGCCCCGCTTGGCCTTGGTGATCTGGTAGATCAGCTCGTCGTGGATGACGGAGTTGGCCGGGAGGATGAGAAGGTTGTCCGTTGCGGATTCTGCGACGTCGGCAAGGGCACGCAAAGCGGCGGCCACGTCGTGGGGCTCGATCGTGGCCGGCTGCGGATCCAGGGAGAGGATCTGACCGCGCAGTCTCTCGCCAACCGTGGGGTTGCCGGGCAGCGCGGCCAGCCGAAGGCCGGTCGGAGCGGTGTCGGGGCCGGGCGAAGAGCCCAGCAGGACCACGCGGGTCATGACTCCCTTTCGAGGCAGTTGCGGGGGGTTGAACAACGGGTAATGCGGGGACAGACGTCAAAGTCTAGTGAGCCTTGAGTAAAGCCGGTCCACCCCTGTGCCCCAATAGGATGTCCTCGTGAGTCTCTATCGTGACGAGGGCGTGGTCCTGCGCACGCAGAAACTGGGCGAGGCCGACCGCATCATCACGGTGCTCACCAAGCGCACGGGCAAGGTCAGGGCGGTCGCCAAGGGCGTGCGCCGCACCACGAGCAAGTTCGGGGCGCGCCTCGAACCGTTCACTCACGTAGATCTTCAACTGCACGTCGGACGCTCCCTCGACGTCGTCACACAGGCCGAGACGCTCAGGCCGTACGGCGAGGCGCTGGCGATCGACTACCCGAAGTACACCGCGGGCAGCGCGATGCTGGAGACCGCCGACCGGCTCACCCACGGAGAGAAGGAGCCGGCGCTGCGGCAGTTCCTGCTCCTGGTGGGCGGGCTGCGCACGCTGGCCGAGGGCGAACACGAAGCCAGGCTGGTCCTTGACGCGTATTTCCTGCGCTCGCTGGCCGTCGCCGGGTACGCTCCGGCGCTGGAGGCGTGCGCCAGGTGCCGTGCCCCGGCGATCAGGGCGTTCGCGATCGTGGCCGGTGGCGTGGTCTGCGGCGGCTGCAAACCGGCGGGCTCCGCCGTACCGTCGATCGAGACCATCGGGCTCATGACGGCGCTGCTGAAGGGCGACTGGGCGGCGGCCGACGCCTCGCTGCCGCGCCACCGCGGCGAGTGCAGCGGGCTGGTGGCCGCCTACCTGCAGTGGCACCTGGAGCACGGCATCCGCTCGCTCCGACACGTAGAAAGAGAACCGGTTTGAACGTCCGTCCCCCGACGCCCCACCCCTCCGGCGTGACGCCGCCGCCGATCCCCCGTGAGCTGGTGCCCAGGCACGTGGCGATCGTCATGGACGGCAACGGCCGCTGGGCCAAGCAGCGCGGGCTGCCGCGCACCGAGGGGCACAAGGCGGGCGAGGCGTCGCTGTTCGACGTGATCGAGGGCGCGATCGAGCTGGGCGTTCCCTATCTGTCGGCCTACGCCTTCTCCACGGAGAACTGGAAGCGTTCGCCGGACGAGGTGCGCTTCCTCATGGGCTTCAACCGCGACGTGATCCGCCGCCGCCGCGACGAGCTCAACGCCATGGGCGTGCGGGTGCGCTGGGCGGGCCGGCCGGGGCGGCTGTGGAAGAGCGTGATCTCCGAGCTGGAGACGGCCCAGGAGATGACCGAGCGCAACCGGACGCTGACGTTGCAGTTCTGCGTCAATTACGGCGGCCAGGCCGAAATCGTCGACGCCGCGGTGAAACTGGCCGCCGACATCGCCGCAGGCCGGGTGAAACCCGGCAAGGTCAACGAGAAGGTCTTCGCTCGCTACCTGGACGAACCGGACGTCCCCGAGGTCGACCTGTTCGTCCGCTCATCGGGCGAGCAGCGCTTCTCCAACTTCCTGCTGTGGCAGTCGGCCTACGCGGAGATGGTCTTCCTCAACCGCCTCTGGCCGGACTTCGACCGGCGCGATCTGTGGGAGGCCTGCGAAATCTACGCCAAGCGCGACAGAAGGTACGGCGGAGCCGTACCCAACGAAGTCGCCCGCTGAGACGGGAGGGGGCCCGCGCCACGCGGACCCCCGGAGTCCGTCAGGCGCGGCGGCGCGCGCGGTAGGCCGCGACGTGCATGCGGTTTCCGCAGGTACGGCTGTCGCAGTAGACCCGCGAGCGGTTGCGGGACTCATCCACGAACACCCGGTCGCAGTCGGGCGCCGAGCAGGTGCGCAGCCGCTCCCACTCGCCCTCGACGAGCAGATGGGCCAGCGCCACCCCGCAGTCGGCGGCCACGTGCTCGGACAGCACGGCGTCCTGCGCGAAGTAGTGCATGTGCAGCGGATGTCCGTCGTGCTCGGCCAGCCGGGGCGTGATACGCGTGTCGGCCAGCAGCGAGTTGAGCAGCCGGACCGCGACGGTCTGGTCGGTGGCGAGGAACACCCGGTGGAAGGCCTCCCGCAGCATGCGTACCTGGCCCAGGTCGCGCGGGGTGAGCACGCCGATGCCGCTGACCTGCCGCGACTCGACGAAGGCCTGCAGGTCGCCCAGATCCGCCAGCCCGTCGTCGCCCCCGGTGGAGGGCGAGGTGTTCACAAGCTCGACGACGGTGGCCAGCGAGTGCACCATGTCATGGCCAAACGGCATATTGACTCCTGTCTACGCCTGCTCATAGCGTGGACGAAGCGTATCTCTACAACGGGCGGGCGGGGGTCCTCGGTGAGTGCACATCGCCGTATCGTGCTGATCGCGGTGGTGGGCGCGCTGGTCATCTCCATGTCCGGGCCGCTCGTACGCCTGTCCGGCGTGTCACCGGCCACCTCGGCGTTCTGGCGGCTCGCCTACGCGGTTCCGCCCTTACTCCTGCTGGCCTGGCTGGAGCGACGCCGGCTCGGCCCCCTGCCGGCCAAGGGCCGCTACCTGTCCTGGGCCGCGGGCTTCGTCTTCGCCCTCGACCTGCTGTTCTGGCACACCGCGATCGAGTACGTCGGCGCCGGGCTGGCCACCGTACTCGGCAACCTGCAGGTCTTCCTGGTGGCGTTCGCCGCCTGGGCGATCTTCCGGGAACGCCCCTCCTCCCGGCTCATGATCGGCACCCCGGTGGTGTTCACCGGCGTCGTCCTGATCTCCGGCCTCTTCGACAGCGCCGCCTATGGCGCCGACCCCGGACTCGGTGTCGTGTTCGGCCTCGCCACCTCGGTCGCCTACGCCGCGTACCTGCTGCTGATGAAGGCCGCCGGCCCGCACGCCATGACCCCCCTCGCGCACACCGCCGCGGTCGCCACGCTCTCGGTGGCCGTCCTCGGCCCGCTGTTCGGCGGCGCCGACTTCACACCGGACTGGCCCGCCCACGGCTGGCTGCTCGCCCTCGCCCTGGGGCCCCAGGTCGTCGGCTGGGCGCTCATCACCTGGGCACTCCCCCGCCAGCCGGCCGCCCTCACCGCGCTGCTGCTCCTCATCCAGCCGATGACGACGGTCGCGCTGTCGGCGCTCCTGCTGGACGAACGTCCGTCGCCGTGGCAGCTCGCCGGCTGCGTGGTGATCATCATCGGCGTCCTGTACGGCTCCCGCGGCTCCTCACCCCCGCCACCCGGCCCCCCGCAACCGGCCGAAGCGCTCGGCACCTCGTCCCGCCGGATCTGAGGCGCCTGGCACGATCGTCGATCATCCACCACGTAATGTACCGGCCGAGAATCCGGACGCTATGGTGCGCTTTACCGCCATTTGATCTCTATCGCATGGAGCGCACGGTGCTGGAGACGAGAGAGCCTGACTGGGCGCATGTGGCCTGGTCGGTGACCAAGGTCCTGGTCGTCACCACGGCGCTGTCCCTGGCCGCATGCGTGGCGGACCGGGCGCTGTGGGTGTTCGTCGAGCTCGGCACCGACCAGACGGCCAGCGTGTACGGCACGGCCGCCCGCATCGCCAATCCCGACAAACGTTTCCTCTACGGCTCAAGCGACGGCTCCGGGCTGCTGGAGAAGACGCACACGCTGCGGGGTGAGCCGCGAAGGGCCGGGCCCAGCGCGGGCCGGACGGAGTACACGATCACGGAGAACGTGTTCGGCTCCGTCAGCGCCCCCCACCTCGACAAGCCGGAGGGGAGACTGGCCGACGCGATCGACTCCGTGGAGCCGGGCCACGACCCGGCCCTCAAGGACGAGGCCAGAGAGATCATCGACGCGCTGCCCCAGACGCTCAAAACCGTCGCCGTCGTGGGGTTCACCCGCGAGATGACCACCACGCAACTCATGGCCTTCAACCGCACGCACAGGATCTGCGGAGGCCCGGACGTCTCCTACATCTACCATCCGTCCTACTACGACGACTCCAGCGAGCCCGACTCCATGAACGCGGTCATCTGGAACCGCAACATGACCCAGGACGCCTACATGCCGGAGGTCCAATACCAGTGCGAGGGGGAGCCCAGCCCGGCGCTGGAGGAGTTCCGCGAATGGGTGGGGCTGCTCGATGAGGGAGACGACCTCTACGCGTTCGAACTGGACCACGAATGGCTCACGACGGCGGCCAAGGAGGGCGTCGTCTACGGACTGCTCCTCGACGGCTGGAAGCTGAGCGACGTCAGGAGGCTTCTCGACGACCCGCAGGTGGACACCATCCACCTCGCCGACGTCGCCCACGACATCAGCGGGACCCGTTAATGGCCGGGAATGCTGATCGGCACCGAGATGTGTTCGTGCGTGATCAGCCACTTGCCGGCTGACCGACGGCAGCACACGGTCGATCGCACCCACACCTCACCTTCGGGACCGCTCTTCCGTGCTCCCGAGTCCAGGTGCAGCATGTGCGCGAACGCCACGTCCCCGCTCACCGCGACGTTCAGCTCGTGCGTTTCCAGGCCGATCGGACCGTCGTAGCTGTCGAACCACCGCACGAAATTGCGGCGGACGTCATCGGTGCCCGCGAACTGGAGCGGCGGTACGACGTCGTAATAGACGATGCCGTCGGCGTAGTGCGACATGAGCCGGTCGATGTCCTTTTTTTGGGCGGCGTCGACGCGGCCTTCCAGAAACGTCCTGAACTCGGATTCGCTCGAAGTCATCTCATTCTCCGTTCAACAACGTGCTGTCGGTAATCCGACGACGCAGCTCTCCGGAACGTCAGGCCGGCGCCGGTAGTTCGACCGATGCGGCCCGATCGTCCGCGCTTCTAGCGTTCAGGTGAGCCACAGAACGGAGAACGCACGATGGGACAGCTAATCGTCCACAACTCCATCAGCGCCAACGGGGCCTTCGAGGCGCCCTCGCCCGAGGACTGGCTGGTGCTCGACGACGACAGCGCCAACGCCTCACTGGAGCAGTTGACGCTGGCCGACGCGATGGTCCTCGGCCGCAAGACCTACGAAGGGCTGGCCGCCGCCTGGCCGCACCTGACCGGCCATCCGGCGATGGGGCGCTTCGCCGGCCGTATCAACGCCATGCCGAAGTACGTCGCGTCGCGCACGCTGACCGGGCCGCTGGAGTGGAACGCCGCCCTGATCGAGGGTGAGCTCGGCCAGGCTGTGCCCGAGCTGAAGAAGGCGCACGGCGGCAACCTGATCGTCTCCGGCGCCGGCGAGTTCGCGCACGCCCTCACCCGGCAGGGGCTGGTCGACGAGTTCTGGATCTGGATCCACCCGGCCCTGTGGGCGACGGGCCCGCGCTTCTTCGACGGTGTCGGCCCCGTCCGCCTGCAGCTGGTGGCGGCCACGCCGTACCGGTCGGGCGTCGTGTGGCTGCGCTACCGGACCGCGAGCGGCTGAACCCACGACCTGCCCGCCTTCGTGGCCATCCCGCTCACGTACGCGTCATGGGCCCACGGCGGTCACCGCGGCTGCCGTTCCGCGATGACCGCCCAGTCGTCGGCCCCGCGGCCGTCGGCGATGGCATGATCGAAGACGGTCCGCAGGAGTTCACCGACCGGGAGCGGGATGTCGTGGTCGTGCGCCGCGTCGAGCGCGAGGTGGAGGTCCTTGCGGCCCAGCACGGTAGTGAATCCGGGCGGCTGGTAGCGCCGTTCGCCGCACGGTCATCGGATTCGGCACCGGTGGATCATCGCAACCCACGGCAGGCGGCCGACGCGATCAGGGCCACGGTGGACCAGATCGCCACCCGACGCCGGGCAGCGAAGCCGCCACCGCCGAAGTACGGCAGTCGATGTCTTCCACCACGGCCTGGCCGATCTTGTTGCCGCGCTGCGAAGCCGAAGCTCAGAGGTCGAACTCGTGCTTGCCCGCCCCGTTCAGGGACGCCGCCCACTCACCGTCGGTGAAGATGAGCGCGGGGCCTTCGGGGTCCTTGCTATCGCGGACTGCGACGATTCCAGGGAGATGGGTGGCGACTTCCACGCATTGCCCGTTGTCGCCGCTGGCAGTGGCCTTTCTCCATGCGGCGTTGTCGAGGTTCACCCGGTCCGTTTCTCATCGCATCCTCTAATGCCTGAGACGTGACGCCTTCGGTTGCGTGTCCGCTCTGATGCTGTCACATCTGCCGGTGGGGGTTGGTACGCGATCCGGCGGATGCTGATGCCCCTTCCGAACGGACTGTCGAACGTTCGATGCGGCGCAACCCTGGAAGAGCTCAAAAGCCACCTGGAGTCCGAGGCCCGTCTTCAAGCGATTCCACGGCCGCGGAAGCTCCGGGGTGTGGTGTGAAGCCAACCAGGCAAACCTGGGTGTCAGCCCCCTGAAGGAAAGCGCGCGGAGCGAAGCGGAGCACCTTTGCTCAGGATGGGATCCAACTGCTCAACCACTTGGCTGGGCAACGGGCGGGCCTCAAGAGGGCGGTCCGAGCGCAGCGAGGCCCTCCAGGGGTCGGGGCCGGCCCCGACCGGAAGAACGCGCGGAGCGAAGCGGAGCACCTTGCCTTTTCAGGCCCGGTGGAACGCGCGGAGCACCTTGCTTTCAGGCCGAGCACCCAGCGCAGGTCCCGAACACCTCGACGGTGTGGGTGATCTCGGTGAAGCCGTGTTCGCTGCCCACCGCCTCAGCCCACCGCTCCACCGCGGGCCCGGCCACCTCGACCGTCCGCCCGCACCGCCGGCACACCAGGTGGTGGTGATGGTCGTCGGTGGCGCAGGCCCGGTACACGGACTCGCCGTCGTCCGTACGCAACACGTCGACCTTGCCCCCGTCGGCCAAGGCCTGAAGCGCGCGGTAAACAGTAGTGAGGCCGATCTTGGCCCCATCCTGCCGCATCTCGGCGTAGACGTCCTGCGCGCTGCGGAACCCCGCGCTGCGGCGCAGCGTGTCGTGGACGGCATCGCGTCTGGTCGTCATGTGGTCTCCTGTGGTCGGCCTCGCCGTACGAACTTACCGACCCCGAGGGCCAGCACGAAGCCGGCGAGCGCGAGTAGGACGATCGAGGCTCCCGGCGGCACCTTGGGCGAGACCGTGGACACGAGCAGACCGCCGACCGCCGCCACCATCCCGAACACCGTCGCCAGCCCCATCGTCGCCTTGAATCCCCTGGTCAGCTGCTGGCTCGTGGCGACCGGGATCACCATGAGCGCGCTGACGAGCAGCAGCCCCACCACCCGCATGGCGATGACCACGGTCAGTGCCGCGGTCACGGCGATCAGCAGGCTGAGGAATCGCACCGGCAGCCCGCTCGCCTTCGCCACCTCCTCATCCTGGCAGAGCACGAACAACTCTCTCCCGAAGAACCCCACGACCGCCAGCACCGCGACGGCGAGCCCGCCGATGATCCAGATGTCCTGGCGGGTGACGCTGGCGATGGCGCCGAACAGGAAGGAGTTGAGTTTGGCGTTGCTGCCGCCGGGCGCGATGGCCATGAGCATGACGCCGCCGGCGATGCCGCCGTAGAACAGCAGCGCGAGGGCGACGTCGCCGCTGGTACGCCCGCGCGCCCGTACCAGCTCGATGGCGATGGCTCCGGCGACGGAGACGAGCACGGCGGTGAGCACCGGCGCCGTGTCGGTCAGGAATCCGAGGGCGACGCCGGTCAGCGCCACGTGGCCGATGCCGTCGCCGAGCAGGGCGAGGCGGCGCTGCACGATGAACGTGCCGACGGCGGGCGCGCACAGGCCCACCAGCAGGGCGGCGATGAGGGCGAGCTGGAAGAACTCCCTCTGGAGAAGGTCGCTCACGGTGCACTGCCAATCGGTCGGGGGTGGCTACGGTTTGACGCGGAGGTCGGTCAGCGGGCCGGTGACGGTTTCCTCGGCGTGCGGGTGGACGTGCTCGTGTCCGGGTTTGGCGCATTCTCCTTCCGGCTGCGGCGGCCGTCCGTCGTGCTCGATGAGCCCGGCGCGTACCACGACGCCGCGTGAGATGACGGGTTCGAGCGGGCCGAGCTCGTGGGCGACGAGCACGACGGTGCGTCCTTCGCGGACGAGCGTGGCGAGCGTCCCGGCCAGCAGCTTCTGGCTGTCGGCGTCGACGCCGGCGGTGGGCTCGTCCATGACGAACGTGTCCGGCTCGCCGGCCAGCGCCCGCGCGATGAGCACCCGCTGCTGCTGCCCGCCGGACAACGACTGCACGGGGTCGCCGGCCCGCTCGGACAAGTCGACCGCCGCGAGCGCGCGCGCCACCGCCGCGTGGTCTTCCTTGCTGGTACGGCGGAGCCTGCTCTGCCTGGCGATGCGCCCGGAGGCGACGATCTCCCTGACGGTGGCGGGCACGCCGCCGCCGACGGCCAGGCGCTGGGGCACGTAGCCGATGCGCCGCCAGTCGCGGAATCTGCCGGGCGGCACGCCGTACAGGAGAGTCTGCCCGCCCGACAGCGGCGTGAGGCCGAGCAGGGCGCGCACCAGCGTCGACTTGCCGGAGCCGTTGGCGCCCATGATGGCGACGACCTCACCGGGGCACACGGTGAGGTCGACGCCGCGCAGGATGGGGCGGCGGTCGAGGGTGACCTGGCCGCCGGTCATCTGGAAGACGGTGTTCACGCGCAGCCCAGGGCGGTCTGGAGTGTCTTGAGGTTCTGCCGCATCTGGGAGAGGTAGTCGCCGTTGCCCGGCTTGCCCTCCAGCGGGTCGAGTACCGCGGTCTTGGCGTGGACCTCCTGGGCCAGTACCTCGGCGACCTTCGGGCTGACCAGGGCCTCGGTGAAGATGGTGGTCACCTTTTCGGCGTTGGCGAGCTTGGCGACCTCGGCGATGCGGGCGGGCGACGGCTCGGTCTCGGGGTCGAGGGTGATGCCGATCTGCTTGAGCTTGTAGCGGTCGGCGAGGTAGCCGAACGCCTCGTGGCTGGTCACCATGGTCTTGGTGGTGCAGTTGGTCAGGCCCTTGGTCATCTCCTGGTCGAGCGCGGTGAGGTCGGCGGCCGTCTTGGCGGCGCGGTCCTTGTACGCCTGTGCGTGCGCCGGATCGGCCTGGGCCATGCGCTCGCCCAGCTTCCCTGCGACGGCGGCGAACCTGGACGGGTCCAGCCACAGGTGCGGGTCGTAGGAGACCTCGTGCTCGTGCGCCTCTTCTTCCCCGGCGTGCTCGGGGGCGGGCAGTGTCTTCACGGCGGTCGCCGCGTCGAAGGCGCGCTCGCCCTGCTGCGCGAGCGCGTCGTCCACGGCCGGCTGGACGCCTTTGATGTAGACGGACAGGGTGGCGTCCTCCAGGTCGGCGATCTGCTGGGCGCCGAGTTCGAGGTCGTGCGGCTCGACGCCGGGGGCGGTGAGCACGGACACGTCGATGTCAGCGCCGCCGACGCGCTCGGCCAGCCACTGCAGCGGGTAGAAGGCCGTGACCACGCGGGGCTTGTCGCCGGCGGCGGCGGGGGCGGCGGCGCCCGAACCGCAGGCGGCGGTGGCGAGGAGTCCGGCACCCGCGAGCAAACCCACAGCGCGCACCCGGAAATGTCCTGACATCATGGGAGTCATTATGCGGCAAAATGAAAATGGTTGTCAAAATCAGGTGTGATCTCCGCACGGCGGTTCGAAGGTCAGACCCGGGAAGTAGTGCTGCCACTCGGCGGCGGTGATCCGCGGCGTCGCCAGCGCGCACAGCCGCCGCGCGACACGTTCCGGATCCATGTCCCACAACCTGGCCGTGCTGTCGCTGCTGCCGGTGACCAGGGTCGCGCCGCCGGGGCCGAAGGCGACGGAGTTCACCCGGTCGGTGTGGCCCGCCAGCGGCACCGGCGGGCCGGGGCTGCGGGGGCGCGTGATGTCCCAGACGCGGGCCGTACCGTCGAAGCCCGCCGTGACGAGCGTGCGGCCGTCGGGACTGAAGGCGAGCCCGTTGACGCTGTTGCTGTGTCCCGTCAGGACCGACAGAGGCCGCGGGCCGCGCGGGTCGGACAGGTCCCAGAGGCGGGCGGTGTGGTCGTAGCCCGCGCTGGCCAGCACGTCGCCGGAGGGGGCGAACGCGACGGCGGCCACGCTGTTGGCGTGCGCGCTGATCGTCGACAGCGCGACCGGGCGGCGCGGATCGGACAGCTCCCACAGCCGCACCGTACGGTCGGCGCCCGCGCTGGCCAGCACGCGTCCGTCGGACCTGAAGGCCAAACCGAGCACCCGATCGGTGTGCGCGCGCAGGACGCGGGTCTCGACCGGCTCGCGCGGGTCGGACAGGTCCCACACGCGCACGACGCCGCCGTCCTCGCCCACCGCCAGAACCCGGGCGTCGGGCCGCAGCGCCAGCGTGAACGTGTTGGCCGGCGCGCTCACCATGCCCAGCCGCACCGGGCGGCGGGGGTCGCGCACGTCCCAAACGCGGGCGGTGCGGTCGAGGGAGACGGTGACCAGCCGGGCGCCGTCGGGGGTGAAGGCGGCGGTCAGGACGTTGTCGGTGTGCTCCTTCAGCGTCGCCAGCGGCGCGGGCCGGCCGGGGTCGGACAGGTCCCACAGGTGCGCGCGGCGGTAGCTGTTGGCCACGAGCAGGCGCCCACGCGCGCCGGGCACCGCCGAGTGGATCGGGCCGCTGTGGCCGTACAGGACCGGGCCCCTGACCTCCCACAGCCGGGCCGTGGTGTCGCGGCCGCCGCTGGCCAGCGTGCGGCCGTCGGGACTGAAGGCGACCGCGTAGACGGTGTCGGTGTGCCCGGTCAGCGTGAGGGGCACGGCGGCGAAGCGGGGCTCGGCGATGTCCCACAGGCGCACGGTGAGGTCGTAGCTGCCCGTCGCGACGGTACGCCCGTCGGGACTGAAAGCCACCGCGACGATGCCGTTGACGTGCCCGGAGAGGGCCGCCAGCGCGACCGGTCGCGCGGGGTCGCGCACGTCCCACAGCCGCAGCGTGTTGTCGAAGCCCCCGGTCGCCAGCGTGCGGCCGTCCGGGCTGTAGGCGGCGGCCAGCACCCGGTCGGTGTGCCGGACCTCGGCCATCCGCCGCGGCTCGCGCGGGTCGGCGACGTCCCACAGGCGCACGGTCGAGTCGCCGCTGGTGGTGGCGAGCGTACGCCCGCCGGGGGCGAACACCGCCGCCGAGACGCCGTCGCCGTGCCCGCCCAGCACCGACAGCCGCTCGGCCCGAGCCGGCGTCGTGACGTCCCAGAGCCGGACGGTGCGGTCGGCGCCCGCCGAGGCCAGCGTCCGCCCGTCCGGGCTGAACGCCACCCGCCGGATCTCGCCTTCGTGCCCCCGGAGCGTGGCCGCGGCGGCCGGGCGGGCGGGGTCGGCGAGATCCCACAGCCGCGCGGTGCCGTCCTGCCCCGCGGTGGCCAGCAGCCGCCCGTCGCCGCGGATCGCCGCCCCGAGCAGGCCGCCCGAGCCCGGCAGCACGGCCAGCGGGCGTGGCGCGTGCCGCGCGCCGACGTCCCACAACCGGACCGTGCCGTCCGTGCCGGTGGTGGCGAGCAGCCGCCCGTCCGGGGTGAACTCGGCCGCGTAGACCGCCCCGGTGTGCCCGGTGATGCGCGTCGAGTACGGCGTCGCGAACGTGCTGAGCAACGCCCCCCGGGCCTCCGCCGTGGGCGCCAGCCGGTAGGCGGCCAGGCCGATCTGCGCGGCCAGCGCCGGGTTGGTGCCGCGCAGCGCGACCGCCTCGTTGGCGGCCTTGCCGGACAACGCCTGGTTGCGCTGGTCGCTGACGGTCTCCACGCTGCGTACGCTGACCACGGTCGCCACCACGGTGAGCAGCAGCATCGCCGCCAGCCCCGCGACCAGCTGGTAGAGCCGCCGGGTCCTGCGGCGGGCGGCGGCCAGCTCACCGGCCTCGCGGGCGGCCGAGGCGTCCAGGAACGCGCGGTCCTCCTGCTGGATCGTGGCCAGCTCGCGGGCGGCGGCCAGCCGGGCGCCCCGGTAGAGGAGCGCGGGGTCGCGGTGTTCGCGTTCCCAGGCGGCCGCCGCGTCGGCGAGCTGCCGGCGGATCACCAGCCCGGCCCGGTCCTCCTCCAGCCACTGCCGCAGCAGCGGCCAGGCCGTCAGCAGCGCCTCGTGGCTGATCTCCACCGAGTCGGTGTCGGCGGTGATCAGCCGTTGCGCCACGAACCGGTCGAGCACCTCCTCGGGTAACCGCTCGGTGGCCACCCGCCGCCGCGTGTCGGCGGTGTCGGCGGCCACGTGCACCAGATCGACGAACAGCCGCCTGGCCAGCTCCTGCTGCGGCCCGCTGAGCGAGGTGTAGACCTGGGTGGCGCTGGCCGCGACCGCGCCCTCGATGCCGCCCACCGCCCGGTAGTCGGCGATGGTCAGACGGCGTCCGCCGCCCTGCCGCCAGGTGGCGTACAGGGCGTGCGACAGCAGCGGCAGCACCCCGGCCTCGTGGGCGCCCGCGCGCGGGGCGACCTCGCTCAGCAGGAGGTCGACCAGCCCCTCCCCCAGCTCCACGCGGGCCTTGCGCGCCGGTTCGACGATGGCCTCGCGTAGTTCTGCCTCGCTCATCGGGCCCACCGCGAACTGGCCGTCCCTGGCCGCGGCCAGCAGCGGCGGGTGGCGCAGGGCGTGGGCGTAGAAGTCGGCGCGCAGGCCCAGGACGACCGTCGCGCCGTCGCTCGCCGCCTCGGCCAGCTCGGCGATGAGCGCCTGGCCGGGCGAGCTCGTGGTGAAGACCTCCTCGAACTGGTCCACGACCACGAGCCCGGACAGCTCATCGGGCGGGCGCGTGCCGGGCGTGAACAGCAGCGCGGGCCGCTCGCCCAGCGCGGGGATGAGCCCGGCGCGCAGCAGCGAGGACTTGCCCGAGCCCGACGCGCCGACCACCAGGTGAAGGCCGTGGCCGCGGGTGACGCGCTCCACCAGCTCCTCGGTCAGCGCCCGGCGGCCGAAGAACCACTCGGCGTCCTCGACCTGGAATCCGGCCAGCCCGCGGTACGGTTCCGGTCCGGCCGGCCTGGGGCCGGGGGCGCGGCGTACCCGCCGCCAGGCTTCCACCCAGCGCTCCAGCTCGGCGACGTCGTCGACCCCGCACGCCCGCAGGACGCGGTCGAGCAGGTCGCGCGAGCCCGTCGCGGGCAGTCCGCGGCCGGCGAACCAGTCGCCGACCGTGCTGTGCGCGCCGTGCACCCCCGTCGCCGCGGCGACCTGGCGGACGGTGAGGCCGGCGCGCTCGCGCAACGCGGTCAGCTCGCGGGCGAAGTCCTGGCGGGTGTGGATCAGGTCGATCGCGTGCGAGCTGCCGGACATTCGAGTCTCGATTCGACACGTGGCGACGGCTGGTCACCGCGATGGTACGTGTCAGCCGGACTTCGGCCGCCAGCCGGGCGGGGGATCCTCGCCGACCCGCCCGTCGATGGACTCACGGAGCAGATCGGCGTGCCCGGTGTGCCTGCCGTACTCCTCGATGAGGTCGCAGACCAGCCTGCGCACGCTGGCGTGGTTGCCGTCGGGGTCGCTGATGTGCGCGAGCTGGTCGAGGCCCCCGTCGGCCAGGGCCGCCCCGAGCCGCGCGCGGGAGCGTTCCACCGCGCCGTCCCACAGGGCGTAGAGCTGCTCGGGGGTGTGGCCGGTGGTGGCGAACTGCCATTCGTCGCCGCTCCGGTCGATGGTGTCCCACGGCGGGCCGACCGGCTCGCCTCTCATCTTGGCCGTGAACATGTGGTCCTCCACGAGGGCCAGATGCTTGAGCAGACCGCCGATGGTCAGGTCGGAGGCGCCGATCCGGGTCCGCAACTGCCCCGCGTCGAGGTCGTCGGCCTTCCACCGGAACGTCGCGCGCAGCCGGTCGAGCGCGCCGATCAGGTGCTCGGTCTCGGTGCCGGCGAGGGGTGGCTCCCAAGGGGTGTCGCTGTCGCTCATGGCCGACACCGTAGCCGCCGCCTCCGACAGTCTCGGCACAATGAGGTCATGCGATTTCCCGATGGCTTCGTGTGGGGCGTCTCCTCGTCGGCCTATCAGATCGAGGGCGCGGCGGCCGAGGACGGCAGGGGGCCGTCGATCTGGGACACCTTCTCCCACGCTCCCGGCCGGATCGCCGACGGGAGCACCGGCGACGAGGCGTGCGACCACTACCACCGCCACGCCGAGGACGTCGGGCTGATGAAGGGGCTCGGGGTGCGGGCGTACCGGTTCTCGGTGAGCTGGTCCAGGGTGCTGCCCGACGGGGCGGGAAAGGTCAACGCGGCCGGGCTAGACTTCTACGAACGGCTGACCGACGACCTGCTCGGCCAGGGAATCGCCCCGTACGCCACCCTCTACCACTGGGACCTGCCCCAGGCGCTGGAGGACCGGGGCGGCTGGCCGAGCCGCGACACCGCCGAACGGTTCGCCGACTACGCGGCGGTCGTGCACGAGAGGCTGGGTGACCGGGTCGACACCTGGTTCACGATCAACGAGCCGTGGGTGGCGTCCTTCCTCGGCTACGCGGCCGGCACGCACGCCCCGGGGCGGCGCTCGGCGGCCGAGGCGTTCAGGAGCGCGCACCACATGCTGCTGGCCCACGGGCTGGGCGCAGGGGCGCTGCGGGAGGCGGGCGCGCGGCGGATCGGCGTGGCGCTCAACCTGTCGCCCGTGCTCACGCCTGGCCAGCTCGGCGACCAGGACCAGGAGCTGACGCCCGAGGACGCCGGGGCGGTGTCCAGGATCGACGCGCTGCTCAACCGCCAGTTCCTGGACCCGATACTGCGCGGCTCCTATCCGCCGGAGCTGCTGGAGGTGGTGGAGCGGCACGCCGGGCTCGATCACGTGCGCGACGGCGACCTCGATCTCATCGCGCGGCCGATCGACGTGCTCGGCGTCAACTATTACGCGCCGCACGTCGTCCAGGCGCAGCCCAGCCGGCCGGGCGAGCCCGCCTTCCCCGGCAGCGAGGGCGTGCTGTTCGCCGCCACGCCCGGCCCCGCCACGGCGATGGGCTGGCCGATCGTGCCGAGCGGGCTGACCGTCCTGCTGCGCAGGCTGGCCGCCGACCATCCCGGGCTCGACCTCATGGTCACCGAGAACGGCGCGGACTTCGGCGACGGCGAGCGCGACGCCGAGCGGGTCGCGTTCATCGAGGCGCACGTGCGCGCCGCCCACGCCGCGATCTCCGACGGGGTACGGCTGCGCGGCTTCCTCGCCTGGACGCTGATGGACAACTTCGAGTGGGCCGACGGCTACCGGCGCACGTTCGGCCTGGTCCACGTCGACTTCGCCACCCAGCGGCGCGCCGAGAGGGACAGCGCGCGCTGGTTCCGCGAGGTGATCGCGCGCAACGGCCTGCCCGCCGCGCCCCGGCCGACGCTGGAGACGGTGGCGGCGCGCGCCGGAGTCTCCAGGGCGACGGTCTCGCGCGTGGTGAACGGCGAGGCGTCCGTCCGCCCGGAGGTCAGGGCCAGGGTCCAGGCGGCGGTCGAGGAGCTCGGCTACGTGCCGAACCAGGCGGCCCGCAGCCTGGTCACGCGGCGCACCGGCACGGTGGCGCTGGTGCTGTCCGGGCCGCGCCACGACAACGCCGCCCTGGTCTCGGCGGTCGTCCAGTACGTGACCAGCGTCCTGGAGGCGAGCGGCCGCCAGGTGCGGCTCATGCTGGCCGACTCCGAGCAGAGCCACCGCCGTGTCCTGGCGCAGGCGGAGGGACGGCACGTGGACGGCATGATCCTGCTGCCGCCCGACCGTCAGGACCCGCTGGCGGAGCGGCTGGCCGAGACGGAGGTGCCGCTGGTGCTGCTCGGCGGCCCGCTGGCGGCCGCCGAGCGCGCGGGCGTCGGCCCCGTCGTGGCCGCCGACGACGCGGGCGGCGGCGCCGCGGTGGCCCGCCACCTGCGCGAGCTCGGCCGCTCCCGCCCCGCCGTCCTGACCGGTCCCGGCGCGGCGGCCGGTGAGCGGGTGCGCGGCTTCCTGGAGGTGTTCCCGAGGGCGGAGGTCTCCGACGACGCCGGGCGCCTGCTCACCGGACAACCCGAGGCGGCGCGCACCGAGGCGGCGCGACGCGACGCGGAGCGCACCGAAGCGGTGCGCACCCACACGGTGCGCCCCGACGCGGTCTTCGCCGTGACCGACGCGCTGGCGCTGGAGGTGCTCGGGATCGCGCGGGAGGCGGGCCTGCGGGTTCCCGAGGACCTCGCGGTGGCCGGGTTCGGGGACGGCGAGGCCGGGCGGCACACGCTGCCCGCGCTCACCACGGTCGCCGTCCCGGTGACCGAGCTGGCGCTGGCCCTCGCCAGGTCGCTGCTGTCCGCGCTGGACGGGCAGCCCGTCGCGCCGAGCGTCCTGCCCGTCCACCTGGAGGTCAGGGGGAGCACGGTCAGCGGCGGGCGATGATGCGCTCGGCCCAGCTGGCCGCCTCCGGGTCCTTCAGCCCCTCCACCACGCCGCCCAGGTAGGCCGTGGCCAGGCTGTGGAAGCCGTTGTCGAGCTGGCGTACGCGTCCGGCCCGCCGCCGGTCGGCGCCCTGGAGGTGCTGGCCGATGCTCTCGGCGTACCCGGCGTCGTGCTGGTAGGCGGCCTGGGCCCGCGCGCAGGCCGCGGCGTCGTGGTCGCGCTTGGCACGCAGTTCGCGCAGCCGCCGGTCGTTCGGGTTGTGCATGCGGCGGCCGAGGTCGGCGGCGATGAGCGCGGTGGCGATCAGCAGCGCGAGCAGCAGCACCATCGTGGGCAGCTCGCCGACGCCCTGGGAGGTGGGGCCGATCTCCTGGCCGTCCACGACCAGCGGCTTGACCAGGGCGTCGCGGCGCAGGACGGCCACGGCGACGATCAGGCCGAGCCACACCAGCGCCACCGCGGACAGCAGCCAGCGTCCGCGGGCCGGGCTGCCGTTCTCCTGCCAGGCGCGGAACGCCCTGCCGTACATGTGCGGCGCGACCAGCATGATCAAGGCGGCGCCGGTGGCGAGCAGGGCGGTCATGGCGACGCTGTCACCCCAGCTCAGGATGACCTGGTAGAGGATGGGCACCTCGACGATCAGCAGGAGCAGCAGCAGGAGCGCGCCGGGCAGCCAGCGCCGGATCGCCGGCCAGCGGCTGCCGGACAGCGCGATCGAGCTGGGCCGCCCGTCGCCGGGGCGCCTGCTGGGCTGCTCCAGCTCGGCGACGTGGCGCTGGGAGTCGTCGAGCGCCTTGCGCAGGTCGGAGAAGGTGCGCTGCGACTCGGCCAGCCTGATCTTCTGCGCCTCGAACTCGGCCTTGGCCTGCTGCGTCTCGCGCTCGGCGCACTCCTCGACGCGGGCCAGCTCGGCCAGCCGTTCGTCCTCCAGCTCGTGGAAGCGCGGGACGCTGCCGGTCTCCAGCGTGAGCGTGTCGATCTGCCCTTCTGCGGCGTGGCCGCGGCCCAGCTCGCGTTCCTCGGCGCGGCGGCGCCGCCAGTCGGGCAGGTGGTACAGGTCCCCGTCATAGGCGATCGCGGGGGTGATCCGTGCGACCTGCGCGGGCTCGTCGGGAAGGTCCTTGTGCCGTTTGCGTAAACGCATCGCCCCTCCAGCTTCTGCTTCGATGCTAATCGCCGAAATTCACGGAGAATGGCTTGCGTGAGCGAATTGCCGGTTATCGATATCGCGCCCCTCCTCTCCGGTACGGCCGGCCGCGTCCCCGACCAGATCGGGGCGGCCTGCCGTACCAGCGGCTTCTTCTACGTCACGGGGCACGGCGTGCCGCCCGCGCTGATCGAGCGGCTGGACGCGGCGGCGCGCGCGTTCTTCGAGCTGCCGATCGAGGTCAAGAACGAGATCTCCATGGAGCGCGGCGGGCGGGCCTGGCGCGGCTTCTTCCCGGTCGGCGGCGAGCTCACCTCGGGCCGCCCCGACCTCAAGGAGGGCATCTACTTCGGCGCCGAGCGGCCGGCGAGCGGCACGCCCCTGCGCGGGCCGAACCTGTTCCCCGCCCAGGTTCCGGAGCTGCGTGCGGCGGTGCTCGCCTACATCGAGGCGATGACCGGGCTCGGCCAGGCCGTCATGCGCGGCGTCGCGCTCAGCCTGGGCCTGCCCGGCGACTACTTCAGCGCCGGGTACACCGCCGACCCGACCGTCCTGTTCCGCGTCTTCCACTACCCGCCGTCGGAGCCGGAGGCGGACGGGTGGGGCGTCGGCGAGCACACCGACTACGGGCTGCTCACGCTGCTGCTCCAGGACGCCAACGGCGGGCTGCAGGTCCACACGCCCGATGGCTGGATCTCGGCGCCGCCGGTCCCGGGCACGTTCGTGTGCAACATCGGGGACATGCTCGACAAGCTCACCGGCGGCCTGTACCGCTCGACGCCGCACCGGGTGCGCAACCTGAGCGGGAACGAACGGCTCAGCTTCCCCTTCTTCTTCGATCCCGGGTGGGACAGCGAGGTGCCGCCGCTGCCGTACACCGAGGGCGGGCGGGCCCGGTGGGACGGGCAGGATCTGCGGGCCTTCACCGGGACCTACGGCGAGTACCTGCTCGGCAAGGTCTCCAAGGTCTTCCCCCAGTTGCGCGCGGACGTCCTGGACTAGAGCAGGTCGGAGGAGACGGCGCCGGCGGCCTCGAAGGCCTCCCGCCAGAAGGTCTCCAGCAGCGGGAAGCGGTCCGGGTTCGAGGTCTTGGCGCGCAGGAAGCCGTGCACCACCACCTCGTACCCGGTCAGGTCCGGCAGCAGGCGGGCCTGGCGCAGTTCCTCGATCTTGCGTTTCCTGCCGGCGTCGGTCAGGTCGAGCTTGTTGACGTCGAGGTCGCCGCGGTTGTTGATCAGGTCGCTGAAGACGGCGATCCGGTGCGCGCTGTCCGGCCGGCGCTGGGCGTTCATCTGCTTGACCAGGTAGCGCAGCGCGCCGATCACGTCCGAGCCCTTGCCCTCTTCCGGGCAGTCGAACAGCTTGAGCGCCTTCGGCAGTACCTGTCCCAGGCGGTGCTTCCTGATGCGCTCGTCGACCACCGGGTTGTCGTTCGGGTTCTCCTGCGGCGACGCGGCGATCTTGACCGGGGTCTCGCGGCACGTGCTGCTCTCCGAGGCGCCGGTGACGGCGGCGAAGCCCATCCAGTCGCAGCCGCCGGTGAACTCCGGCAGCTTGGCCGACACATCGCTCCTTGACGTGGCCGGTTCGGCGTACGAGGTGGAGTCCACGACGGTCCCGCACAGGGCGCGCGCGTCCGTTCCGCATCCGCTCACACCCGCGCCGGCCAGCACAACGACCACGACCCCCGCCAGCCGCCTCACGCGTCCCCCTTCTCGTCAGGTGAAGCCTCTTCGAGTTCCGGAGTCTGGGCGGTGGTCAGCTCGCGCCGCCCGTTCACCTCGGCTTGCCAGAGCTCGACCCGCCGCTCCACCTCCTCCAGCAGCCCGCCCATCTCCTCGCTCCCCGCGACCGGGGCGGCGGTGTCCATGGCGATCACCTCGCCCTTCCACAGCGGCGGGATCTCCTCGCGCCGTGGATGGGCCCGCATCACCCCGCTCCGGTAGGCGGCGATCATCCGCTGGGCCCAGGCGTGCACCTGCTCCACGTCGTGGTTGCGCCGCAGCACCGCGCCGTTCCACTCGCGCGTCAGCCGTTCCACCTGGGCCCGCGCCCCGAACACCCGCTCGGCGGAGTCTCTGGCCTCTGCCGCCCGCCGCCGTTCCTCCCGCCGCCGCCTGGCCTCGGCGATCGAGATGAACTCGTCGTCCCCCCGGCCGTTGGCGGCGTGCGTCCCGTTGGGCGACGCGGGCCGGGCGAAGTCAACCGTCATCCGCAGTACGGCCTGCCGCGCCTCGCCCGCCTCCCGTAACAGGACGGTTCGTACCTCGGCCAGTTCGCGGTCCAGCCGGGCGATCCGCTCGCGGGCCATGGCCCGGATCTCGCCCAGGTAGGCGGGCCGGCAGTCGGGGTCGATGAACTCGTGCGGCGCGTGCTGGCGGGCGTCGCGTACACCTTGCCGGTGAGCGTCCTCCCGCTCCTGATCCAGCCCTGTGCTCCGTTTGAACAGCCGCGCCAAGAACGCCATCCGCGTCTCCCGAGTGCCCCTGGACTCTCCACACTAATCGCCCAACCCATCCCGAAAGCGGCTTCTCCCCCGAAACGGAGTCCGGCTGCGGCTTCGTGATCACGACGGTCGTGGAAGAAAGGAGGTGGGAGCGTTCCTGGAATGCGGGGGTGCGGGCGGGTCCGGGCGGGTGGCGAGGCTGTATACAGGTCGCGTGGAACTGGATCGGCTGGACCGCGACATCATCGGGGCGCTCATGGAGGACGCTCGGGCGACATACGCGGAAATAGGCCAGCAAGTGGGTCTGTCGGCGTCGGCGGTGAAGCGGCGCGTGGATCGGTTGCGTGAGGCGGGGACGATCACGGGCTTCAGCGCCGTGGTGGCCCCGCAGGCCCTGGGGTGGACGACCGAGGCGTACGTGGAGCTCTTCTGCCAGGGCAAGACGAAACCCTCCGACATCGCGCTGGCGGTGGCGCGGTTTCCCGAGGTGGTGGCGGCTGCGACGATCACCGGCGAGGCCGACGCCCTTCTGCACATCCGGGCGACCGACGTGGGCCATGTGGAGCGGGTCATCGAGCGCATCGCGGCCATGCCGTTCGTGGTGCGGACCAAGAGTTCGATCGTGCTGTCGAGGCTGGTGGACACCGCCGTACCGACCGCACGCAACGGATCGCCCATCACCGGGTAAGACTCGCAACAGACCCGCGCCAACACGCAATATCAGCCGCTTGGCCTGCATAATCATGCATTCTTAGGCTGTCTCCGTCCCCCCGAGATACCCCTGGTGGCCCGGAGGGGATCCCCCGACGAAGATGACGGAGACCCGCATGCCCAAGCACTTCCTGATGTGCCGCCCCGAGCACTTCACGGTGGAGTACGCGATCAACCCCTGGATGGACCCCGAGGCGGGCGCCGATCGCGAAGTCGCCGTGCGGCAGTGGGAAGGGCTGAAGGCCGCCTATGAGACCCTCGGCCACCAGGTCAGCCTGATCGACCCGATCGAGGGCCTGCCGGACATGGTGTTCGCCGCCAACGGCGCCACGGTGGTCGGCGGTCGCGTGTACGGCGCGCGGTTCGCCTTCCCCGAGCGCGGCCCGGAGGGCCCGGCTTACCTGCGCTGGTTCGTGGAGCGCGGTTACCAGGTGAAGAACCCCGAGCACGTGAACGAGGGCGAGGGCGATTTCCTGACGCTCGACGAGTTCGTCCTCGCGGGCACGGGCTTTCGCACCGACGTACGGGCACACCAGGAGGCCCAGGAGTTCCTCGGCCGCCCGGTGATCTCGTTGTCGCTGGTCGACCCGCGTTTCTACCACCTCGACACGGCGCTATTCTCACTCGACGGACGCAATGTCGCCTACTACCCCGGCGCCTTCTCCGAGGGCAGCCAGGAGGTGCTGAAGCGACTGTTTCCCGAAGCGGTCCTGGCCACGGCGGCCGATGCCGAGGTTCTCGGTCTCAACGCGGTCAGCGACGGCGAGCACATCGTCATCAACTCCGAGGCGGGCGAGCTCCAACTGGAGCTCAAGCGGCGCGGCTACGAAGTGATCCCCGTCGAACTGGCCGAGCTGCGCAAGGCCGGTGGCGGGCCGAAGTGCTGCACGCTCGAAATCCGGGCATAACAGAAAATCCCGGACATAACATGTAATAGGGGGAGATAATGACCAGCACCACACAAGAGCTGATTGAGATCAGCGAGCGGCGCAGCGCGCACAACTACCACCCGCTTCCCATCGTGATCCACGAGGCGCACGGCGCCTGGGTGACCGACGTCGAGGGCAAGCGCTACCTGGACTTCCTGGCCGGATACTCCAGCCTGAACTTCGGCCACGGCAACCCGAAGATCATCGAGGCGGCCCAGGCCCAGCTGCAGAACCTCACGCTCACCAGCCGCGCCTTCTACCACGACCAGTTCGCCGCATTCTGCACCGGACTGGGCGACCTGACCGGCAAGGACATGATCCTGCCGATGAACACCGGCGCCGAGGCGGTCGAGACCGCGATCAAGGTCTCCCGCAAGTGGGGCTACGAGGTCAAGGGCGTCGCACCGGAGCAGGCCAACATCATCGTGATGGAGGACAACTTCCACGGGCGCACCACCACGATCATCAGCTTCTCCACCGACCCTGACGCGCGCGACAACTTCGGCCCGTACACGCCCGGCTTCAAGATCGTGAAGTACGGCTCCGCCGAGGCCGTCCGCGAGGCCATCGACGCCAACACCGTCGCGGTCCTGGTCGAGCCCATCCAGGGCGAGGCCGGAGTCCTGGTGCCGCCGGACGGCTACCTCACCCACATCCGCGAGATCTGCACCGAGAACAACGTTCTCATGATCGCCGACGAGATCCAGTCCGGCCTCGGCCGTACCGGCAAGACGTTCGCCTGCGACCACGAAGGCGTCGTGCCCGACATCTACATCATGGGCAAGGCCCTCGGCGGCGGCGTCGTCCCGGTCAGCGCCATCGCGGCCGACGAGGACGTGCTCGGCGTCATCAAGCCGGGCCAGCACGGCTCCACGTTCGGCGGCAACCCGCTGGCCTGCGCCGTCGGCAACGCCGTCATCGAGATCCTCAACACCGGCGAGTACCAGGCCAGGGCCACCCAGCTCGGCGAGGTCCTCCACGCCCGCCTGAACGAGCTGATCGGCAAGGGCGTCGTCACGGTACGCGGACGCGGGCTGTGGGCAGGCGTGGACATCGACCCGTCGCTGGCCACGGGCCGCGAGGTCTCCAAGGCCCTGATGGCCCGCGGCGTCCTGGCCAAGGACACGCACGGGTCGACGATCCGGCTGGCTCCGCCGATCGTCATCTCCGAGGAGGACCTCCTCTGGGCCGTCGACCAGCTCGCCGACGCCATCGCCTCCTTCCGGTAACCCCGATACGGGCCTCCCGGACGACCGCCTCACACCCGTCCGGGAGAACGGCCCCGCCTCCAGGCGGCGCTCACCAGAGGGGGTGCGCCCGCCGAGGGCGACCGGGGAGGTCGTACCTGCCCGGACGGCCCTGTGGGGCGCCCCTCACCAGAGGCGCCCCGGTTTCGGGAGGCGGCTCGCCAGGAGTGATCCTCCCGGTGAGCCGCCTTCTGCGCGTCCGGGCGCGGATCGCCTGAGGAGCAGGGTGGCGATCAGCTTCCCGGCGGGATCGGAGTCGGCTCCCGGCTCGCCTCAGGTTCCGTTTCGGCGGACGACCGCACCCGGACCCCCGGTTCCCCCATTCTTCCCCGCCCTCCTGGGGACCGGACGGAAACACCAGGACACAGACAACCCCGACCGTGGGAACCCGCGGCACGAAGCCCAAGGCGGGGACCCCGAGCCCAGAGGACCGGAAGAGCCCAAGCCCGAAAGGCCCGAGCGCGAGGGGCCGAGCCCGCGCTCGAACCCGAGGACCGCGCGGGGGGCCCAAGCCCGGGAGCCCAAGCGCGGAGGGCCGAGCGCGGGGGCCTCTGGTGGCGGGGAGCGAGGGGAACGCGGCGTCCCTGCACGCGGGCATGCGGGCGTCCCGGGGACACGGGCACTCCCGGGACAGGGGCACGGGCACCCGCGTCCCGTGGGCATGGGCGCCCTGGGGGCGGGGCACGGGCGCCTCCGGGACGGGTGGTGGGTTAGGGGTGGTGCCAGGTGAGGAGGCCGTCGGGGGCGGGGCCGGGGGTGAAGCCGGCTGCCGTGAGTTCGGCGGTCAGCTCCTCCAGGGTGGGCCGGTAGCCGTCGCTGTCCACGATGTCCTCGCTGATGACGACCCCCCGCTGCAGCACCCGGTAGGAGAAGCGCGAGGTGGCCATCTCGGGCGTGGCCGACACGACCTGCCCGAGGATCTCGTAGGTGTGCCGCCCCACCCGATACGACCCCATGACCTCCGGCGGGCCGGGAACACCCACGGGCCGCTGCCGCCAGTTGAAGATCAGGCGACCTCCGGGCCGGAGCTGCCTGGCCACCGTCTCCCACAACTTCGGGCGTTCCGAGGGCGCGAAGCCGTACAGGACGGAGATCATCACGGCGGCCTCGACGGGCTCGTCGAGGTCGGCGTCGAGCGCTCCGCAGGGCAGGACGGTCACCCGTTCACGCAGGGAGGGCCGGTCGGACAGGCGGGAGAGCAGGATGGCGCGCATGCCGAGCGACGGCTCGACCGCGAAGATCTCGCCGGGCACGGTGTCGCCGATGACCTGGGTGATGAGGCCGGTTCCGGCGCCGATCTCCAGGACGCCGCCGGTGACGCCGTCGAGGAGAGGCGGCAGGAGCTTCCTGATCTCGGGGACGTGGCCGTCCTCGTGCCACAGGTCGTAGAAGGGTGCGGTGCGGGTGTAGGCGTCCAGAGTCACAAGACCCGAACGATAATGGTTTTCATGTTAGATGTACAGTGTCGATGGGTTTGACCGTGTTGTCCGTTGCCTCGTACCAGGTGACCGAGTTCGGGAAGGTCAGGACGGCCAGCGCGTTCTGGAACCACGGCCCGTGCGTCACCCTCCACCGGATCGGCGGGCGCGGGATGCGGGCGAGCCTGGCCAGCGTCCCCCCGATCAGCGTGGCGATGCCGAACTGGGTGAACACGTTGGCCAGCCGCAGCAGCCTGCTGAGCGGGTTGCGGATGGGCGAGCAGACCAGCTGGGTGATGTTGCGGGACTTGGCGACGTAGGAGTAGTGGACGTCACCGGACAGGATCATCACCGGCACGCCCGTCTTCAGCAGGAGCTTGGCCAGCGCGTCGAACGAACGCCGGAACGCCGCCCAGTGCTCCAGGTCGAATGCCTGCCGGAACATCTCCGAGAGCCGCGCGACCGGCTTGCCCCACTTGCCGTCACACAGCGCCTCGTTCCAGTTCTGCACGGAATGCACGCCCTCGGGCAGCATGAACGGGATCGACGAGCCGATGATCAGCCGCTCGGCCGGCAGCGCGACCTGCTCCTCCAGCCAGGCCCACTCGACGTCGTCGAGCATGCGCCGGTCGCCCGGCGTGAGCTGGCGGGCGCAGCGGGTGTCGACGATGAGCAGCCGGGTGTGGCCGAGGTCGCGGGCATAGCTCCACCGGTTGCTGCTCGGCTCGGCGTCGGCCCGCTCGGCGAAGGCGTCCAGGCGTTCGGAGCCCGCGCCCTTCAAGAGGTCCTGCAGCAGCGGATCGGAGGCCCGCTCGGCCGGCGAGAGGTTGCCCAGGTGCTGGTAGACCCAGTACGCGCCGAGCCCGGAGATCACCCGGTGCTTCCACCAGGGCACGCCGGCCATGGTCTCGCGCCAGGTCTGGGAGGTGTTCCAGTCGTCGCGCACGTCGTGGTCGTCGAAGATCATGGCGGTCGGCACCGTGGACAGGAGCCAGCGCAGCTCCGGCTCGGTCCAGGCCAGCCGGTAGAGCTCGGCGTACTCCTCGAAGTCGGCGATCTCGTCCTGCGGCGCGGTGGTGCGCCGGGCGCGGATGTAGTCGAGCATCTCGGGCGAGGGGTTGTCGGCGTAGACCTGGTCGCCAAGAAGCAGCAGCAGGTCGGGCCAGGTGGGGTCGTCGGCGGTCTCGAGGTGGTCGCCGTAGGCGCGCAGCACGTCGGGGCCGTGCGTGCGCACGTGCGCCGCGTCATGGGGCACGCTGGTACGGCAGGAGCCGAACGCCAGCCGGCGCGGCCCCTCGGGCGGAATCAACCGGATCCGGCTGGGCGCGCGGCCCTCCAGCGGCCAGACGGGGGTTCCGTCCAGCTCGACCCGGTACTCCGGCACGTCCCGTGTCAGCTCGGTGAGATCGACGATGGCGTAGTGGTGGCCGTGCACGGTGAACGTCGGCGAGGAGTGCTCCCCGTCGCGTGTCGAGACCGTGACCTGGCATGGCTCGTCGGTTTCCACCCATATGGACGCGCTGGTCTCATCGACGTAGCGCAGCATGGGACCGATCACCAACCCGGGCATCCCACCCCCTCATGTGACAGTTCGGCGAAGAGCTTCTACCCAGCCTGCCAGTGTGGCACGTTCCCTGAGCGACGATCACGCGCTTGGATTTGTCCACAACGGATCGGCTGCGAATCTGGACAGAATCCCTACACAATTCGAAACCACTCGATATAGGCTGATCACGACAAGAACGTCCAAATGGATCGAGCAACGGCGCTTAATCCACTGATTTGGGCGTACATAACAGGAGGATTTCCTTCCATGAGCATCATGGTGCCGTCAAAGACGCCGGCCCTGATCACCCCTGGACAACAGGCTCTCGACTCCGCTCTGCACCAGCTCGGCCACGCGGCCGAGCACCTCGGTCTCGACGACGGGCTGCGCACGATGCTGGCCACGCCACGCCGTTCGCTGACCGTCTCCGTGCCGGTCCGCCGTGAGGACGGCCGCATGGACGTGGTCCAGGGCTTCCGTGTCCAGCACAACGTATCGCGCGGCCCCGCCAAGGGCGGCATCCGCTTTCATCCCAGCACCGACATCCACGAGGTCACCGCGCTGGCGATGTGGATGACGTGGAAGTGCGCGCTGGTCGGCATCCCGTACGGCGGCGCCAAGGGCGGCGTCTCCGTGGACCCGGCCGCGCTGACCACCCGCGAACTGGAGCGGCTCACCCGCCGCTACGTCAACGAGATTTTGCCGCTCATCGGTCCGGAGAAGGACATCCCCGCCCCCGACGTCGGCACCGACGAGCAGACCATGGCGTGGATCATGGACACCTACAGCGTCAACGCGGGCTACTCGGTGCCCGGCGTCGTCACCGGCAAGCCGATGACGCTCGGCGGCTCCCTCGGCCGTGCGGGGGCGACCTCGCGCGGCGTGCAGATCGCGGCCCTGGCCGCGCTCGGCCGCTCGCCGGAGGGCGTGAGCGTGGCCGTGCAGGGATTCGGCAAGGTGGGCGCGCCGGCCGCGCAGTACCTCGCCGACGTGGGCTGCAAGGTCGTGGCCGTCTCCGACGTGCGCGGCGCGATCTACTCGCCGTCCGGCCTGGACATCGCCGATCTGCGCGCCCACAGCGCCGAGACCGGCAGCGTGTACGGCTACCGCCACGCCGACGCCATGAGCCACGCCGACCTGTTCGAGCTGGACGTGGACCTGCTGATCCCGGCGGCGCTGGAAGGTGTGATCACCGAGGAGAACGCCCCGAGGGTCCGCGCCCGCCTCATCGTCGAGGGGGCCAACGGCCCGACCACCCCGGAGGCCGACGAGATCCTCGCCGCCTCCGGCACCACCGTCGTGCCGGACATCCTGGCCAACGCGGGCGGGGTGATCGTGTCGTACCTGGAGTGGGTGCAGAACATGCAGGCCTTCTCCTGGAGCGCCGCCGAGGTCGAGATGAAGCTGCGCGACCTGATGCAGAGCGCGTACGGCGAGGTGAAGTCGCTGGCCGCGGAGAAGAGCCTGACGCTGCGCCAGGCCGCCCACGTCATCGGCGTGGGCCGGGTGGCCGAGGCGCACCAGATGCGCGGCCTCTACCCGTGAGCGCGACTTAAGTAGGTGGCGCGACCGCCCTGGGACCGATGTTCCGGTCCCGGGGCGGCTGCGAGGCTGGGCCCCATGAGAGCAATCGTGGGGGTCATCCTCCTCATCCAAGGGGTGGCCGGCTTCGTCGGCCTCACGTTCTTCGACTCCAAGTGGGGTCTGCTGCACCGCGTCGCCGAGGTCCCGAACTGGGGCTACCTGGGCATCGCGCTGGTGGGGGCCGGCCTGGTCATGTGGGGTGAGTCGGCGAAGAAGAAGAGCTGACCCGTACGCTCTGACCATGACCTACCCGGATCCGATCTACCACGGTGACCAGGGCGAGAAGAGCGCCCTGCACCGGCCCGCGGGCCACGCGCCCGAACTCGTCTACCCCAACGGCAACGAGGTCCACTACATCGCCACCGGCGCCTCGACCGGCGGCCTGTTCGGCCTCTACCGCTGGGTCATGGGACCGACGCCCAGCGGGCCGGGCCCCCACTTCCACAAGACGATCACGGAGTCGTTCTACGTGCTGCGCGGCACGATCCGCATCTTCAACGGCGACCAGTGGCTGGAGACCGAGCCGGGCGACTGGGTCCACGTCCCGGCCGGGGGCATCCACGGCTTCAGGAACGAGTCCGGCGAACCCGCCGAGATGCTCCTGCACTTCTCCCCGGGCGCGCCTCGCGAGGGGTACTTCGAGGGCCTGGTGGAGTCGGCGGACATGACCGACGAGGAGCGTGCCGCGTTCTACCTGCGCCATGACAACTACTGGCTGTAGGGATCAGGCGTACGGCGCGGTGATGACCTCCATGTTGTGGCCGTCGGGGTCGTCGAAGTAGACGCCGCGCCCGCCGTACAGGTGGTTGATCTCGCCGGGGGTGTGGTGGCCCGGGTCGGCCCAGAACTCCAGGCCCGCCTCCTCGATGCGCGCGAAGATCGCGTCGAACTCCGGCTCGCTGACGATGAAGCAGTAGTGGTTCGGCTGGATCGACGTGGCTTCCATGTAGTCGAGCGTGACGCCGTTGGAGGTCTCCAGCGGCGTGAACGGCCCCCAGTCCTTGCCCACCGGGAGGCCGAGGATCCTGCCCAGGAACTCGGCGGAGGCACGCTTGTTCCGGCTCTGCACAATCGTGTGGTTCAAGTCGACTGCCATATCACCCAAGCTATGCCCGGCCCGGCCCCGATGCCAGGCGGCCGGGCGGGCTTGGCGCGTCGGCCCACGAGCCCCATAAGTCCATAATTGCCCCTTTCGCGTGAATGCACCGCCGGTAGATACTCGCGATCATCAAGCCCCTACAGGGGCTCCATGAGAGGACCGGCAACATGCCCACACCCCCCACCACCGTGGAGCAGTTCGGCTACCGCCAAGAGCTCCAGCGATCCCTGGGCTTCGCGGATCTGATGATCTACGGGCTCATCTTCATGGTGCCGATCGCGCCGTTCGGCATCTTCGGCAGCGTCTTCTCGGCCTCCGGCGGCATGGTCGCCCTGGCCTACGTCGTCGGCATGGTCGCGATGGCGTTCACGGCGCTGTCGTACGCCCAGATGGCGCGGGCCTTCCCGATGGCCGGATCGGTCTACACCTACGCCGGCCGCGGCATCACCGCCCCCGTCGGGTTCATCGCCGGATGGGCGATCCTGCTCGACTACCTGCTGGTGCCCGGCCTCCTGTACCTGGTCGCCGGCGTGGCCATGAACTCCTTCGTGCCCGTCATCCCGGTATGGGGATGGGTGGTGGTCTTCGTGGCCCTCAACACCGTGGTCAACTACCTGGGCATCCAGATGACCGTGCGCATCACCCGGATCATGCTGGTCGCCGAGCTGATCGTGCTCGCGATCTTCCTGGTGGTCGGCGTGGTCGCGCTGGCCCAGGGCAAGGCGCAGACGGGCGCGCTGACCCCGCTCTTCGACTCCTCGACGTTCACCCTGCCGCTGGTGTTCGGGGCCGCGTCGGTGGCGGTGCTGTCCTTCCTCGGCTTCGACGGCATCTCGACACTGGCCGAGGAGAGCCGCGAGGACGGCAGGCGGCTGGGCCGTTCCATGGTGGCCGCGCTCGCGCTGGCGGCCGTGCTGTTCGTGGCGCAGACCTGGGTGGCGGCGCTGCTCACGCCCAACCGGGCCACGCTGCTGGAGAAGGGCGACCCGGCTGGCAGCGCCTTCTACGACACCGCGGCCTTCGCCGGCGGTCCCTGGCTGGCCACGCTCACCGCCGTAGCCACCGCGATCGCCTGGGGCTTCGCCAACTCGCTCGTCGCCCAGGCGGCCACGTCCCGGCTGCTGTTCGCGATGGCCCGCGACCGTCAGCTGCCCGCGTTCCTGTCGCGCGTCCACCCCCGCCACAAGGTCCCGGTCAACGCCACGCTCGCGGTCGCCGCGCTCTCGCTCGCGCTGGGCGTCTACATGAGCACCCGCGAGGACGGCATCCCGCTGATGAGCTCGCTGGTCAACTTCGGCGCGATGACCGCCTTCCTGCTGCTGCACGTCGCCGTCGTGGTCCACTATCTGCTACGGCAGCGCAGCTCCAACCTGATCGCCCACCTCCTGGTCCCGTTGCTGGGATTCGCGATCCTGGTCTTCGTCGTCGTCAACGCGAACGTGGCCGCGCAGCGGCTGGGGTTCGCCTGGCTCGGGCTGGGCCTGGTGGTCCTGGCCGTCACCTACATCGTGGGCCGCCGCCCGCGCCTGCCGAAAGAGGTCGTGTGAACATCCACCCCTACCGCCCCGGGCCGGACGAGCTGAGCTACACCTTCGGCGGCCGGGCCCCGGTCGGCGAGGTACGGCCCGGCACGATCCTGGAGCTCTACACCGAGGACTGCTTCGGCGGCCGGGTGCGGACCGTGGACGACCTGCCGTCACAGGTGTGCGAGTTCCCCTATCTCAACCCGGTGACCGGCCCCTTCCACGTGGCAGGCGCCGAGCCCGGCGACACGATCGCGCTGCACTTCGTCTCGATCACCCCGGCCCGCGACTGGGCGATGTCCACGACGTTCCCGCACTTCGGGGCGCTGACAGCCACCCACACGACCGCGATGCTGCATCCGGCGCTGGAGGAACGGGTCTGGCGCTACGACCTGGACCTGGAACGCGGCGTGGCCGTCTACCGGGCCAGGAAGAGCGACTTCACCGTCGAGCTGCCCCTGGACCCCATGCACGGAACCGTCGGCGTCGCCCCGGCGGCCGGTGAGGTCAAGATGACGATCACGCCCGACGCCCACGGCGGCAACATGGACACCCCGGAGCTGCGCGCCGGCGTCACGGTCTACCTGGGCGTCAACGTCGAGGGCGGCCTGTTCGCCATCGGCGACGGGCACGGCCGCCAGGGCCACGGCGAGGTGTGCGGCACCGCGCTGGAGGCCGCGATGAACACCGTCGTCGCGGTCGACCTGATCAAGGGCGTGGGCACGCCGTGGCCGCGCATGGAGGACGACCTGCACCTGATGTCCACGGGCTCGGCCCGCCCCCTGGAGGACGCCTACCGCGTCAGCCAGCACGACCTGGTCACCTGGTCGGCCGAGCTGACCGGGCTGGAGACGCTGGACGCCTACCAGCTCATCAGCCAGGCGGGCCAGGCGCCGGTCGGCAACGTGTGCGACACCAACTACACGATGGTCGCCAAGGTCGCCAAGGCCCACCTGAAGGATCCGGCCGCCTACGGCTCCGCCCACGCCCGGCTGCGGGCCCTCGGCGCGGAGTATCTTTCTTCGCGCTGAAAGGCGAGTGTCGCAGGTCAGGGTAATGATCACCTTCGATCTACAGTGGAGGCGTGCTCCGGCTGCTGCTGTCCATGACCCTGCTCAACCCGACGGCCGAGCCACCCCTCGACGCCGTTCCCGCCACCCACGTGCTCACCCCCGGCGGCGACCGGCTGGGGTACGCCCCGGCCGGCCGCGCCCGGCCCGACACCGGTGTGCTGATCGGCCACGACCCGGTGGCGGGGACGGCCGTGATGTGCGGCGGCGCCGTCCTGAGGTCACGGAGCAGGAGCCTGGTCCTGACCGCGGCGCACTGCCTCTACCACCGGGGCAGGCCGCTGCGCGGACTGGTGTTCATGCCCGGCTACGACGGGGGGCGGGCGCCCATGGGCGTATGGCCCGCCGTGCGTACCTGGGTGCCCTCGGGGTGGCGCGACCGGCCGGACTCCCCCGCCCGGCTGCCCTACGACGTCGCGCTGGTCGGCGTCGCCGGGAAGGGGCGTTCGACCCTGGAGTCGGTGGCCGGGCGCGGGCTGCGGCCGGTGGCGCGCGGGACGCTGTCGCGGCGCCGGGCACTGGACCTGCTCGGGTATCCGGCCGGGCGGCGCTATCCGGGCACGCGGCTCTACCACTGCCTGGGGCAGGCGGCGCCGTACCGGGGAGTGCTCGTCACGCACAACTGTCACGCGTCCGGCGGCGGGAGCGGCGGCCCGGCCCTGTACGGCGGGGCCGTGGCGGGCGTGGTCTCCTCCTCGAGCCCGC
The DNA here is from genome assembly GCF_044457485.1 of Nonomuraea sp. NPDC050540. NCBI lineage: Bacteria > Bacillati > Actinomycetota > Actinomycetes > Streptosporangiales > Streptosporangiaceae > Nonomuraea > Nonomuraea sp. NPDC050540. The sequence continues at coordinate 427,338 of NZ_JBITHA010000005.1, read as the reverse complement.
TGTCGGACCCGGCCGGGTTCACGGTGCTGGCGCCGCTGGACTCGCAGCCCTTCGCCCGCATGCTGAGCAGGGCCGACCGCGTCATGCGGCGTGGCTGACGATCTCCTCGCAGATCGCGTGGCTGACCAGCGCGTCACCGGCGTCCAGGACGCGGCCCTCGCGCACGGCGGCCAGGAAGTCCAGCGTGATCTGCTCGATGCCGCGCTGCCGTGAGACCGGCACCCAGTCGGGACGGCGGCGCAGGACCTCGCCGGACCCGGTGTAGTCGACGACGTCGCCGAGGTTGACCACGCGGCGCTTGACGCCGTCGCCCATGACCTCGCAGCTCTCCTCCGAGGCGCCGCTGAGCCGGTTCATGACGCCGATGGCGGTGAAGCCGTCGCCGGACAGCTCCAGCGTCACGTGCTCGACCTGGCCGGCGCGGACCCGGGTGCGGATGCGGGTGCCGCTCACCTCGCCGGGGGCCAGGAAGCGCAGGGTGTCGACGACGTGGATGAAGTCGTCGAACATGACCGGGCGGGGAGCGTCGGGGTGGTTCTCGCGGTTCTTCTGCATGATCACCAGGTGCCTGGGCAGCTCGGCCAGGCCGGCGTAGCCGGGGGCGTACCGGCGGTTGAATCCGACCTTCAGCGAGCGTCCGGCCTCGCGCGCCAGGCTCACCAGCCGCTCGCAGTCGGCGAGGTTGTCGGCGATCGGCTTGTCCACGTAGACGTGGACGCCCGCGCGCAGGAGGGTGTCCACGATCTTGGGGTGGGCGCTCGTGGCGGCGTGGACGAACGCCGCGTCGAGCCCCTCCTCGACCACCTGCTCGACCGTGGTGAAACGTTTGGCGATCCGGTGGACCGCGCCCAGGCGGTCGAGCGTTCCGGCGTTGCGGGTGCACAGGTGGAGGTCGAGGCCGGGCTGGGCGGCCAGCACGGGGAGATAGGCCTTCTCCGCGATGTCGCCCAGGCCGATCATGGCAATCTTCATCCGGCCAGGCTAGCCTTCAGCGCCTCGTCGATCGGCGTGGGCGCGACGTCGAAGGTGCGCTGGAAGGCGCTGGAGTCGAGCACGAAGGGCGCGACGAACTGGTAGCGGATGTGGCGGAACTCGCCGATCAACGGGTTGAACAGCCCGGCGACCCGAAGGACCGGCCACGGCAGCGCGCTCATCTTGGGCTCGGGGCGGCCGAGGACGGCGGCCATGCCCGCGCCGATCTGCCGGAAGGTCATCGGCTCGTTCGTGGGCACGTGCCAGGCCTTGCCCCAGGCCCGCTCGTCGGCGGCGGCGGTGATGAGCGCGTCGGCGACGTCGGGCAGGTAGGTCCAGCTGTGCGGCACGTCGGCCGGCCAGACGAGCTGGATGGTCTTGCCCGCCTTGAGCGGGTCGATGAAGCGCCCGCCCAGGTACGACTGGTCGGTGGCGCCGGGGCCGAAGAAGTCGGAGCCGCGCACCTCGGTCACCCGGATGCGGCCGGCCTCGTGCAGGGCCAGCGCGTCCTGCCACATCTTCGCCCTGACCATGGCCTTGGGGCTGCGCGAGGCCAGCGGGAGGTCCTCGGTCATGGGGCCGTCGACGGGTCCGTAGGGGTAGAGGTTGCCGAGGATGGCCAGCACGGCGCCGGTGGACTCGGCGGCGGCCAGGAACGCCGCGGACATCGGCGGCCAGTCGGTGAGCCAGCGGTGGTACTTCGGATTGACGCAGTTGTAGAGGGCTTCCGCGCCCTTGGCCGCCTCGGTCAGCCGGACGGCGTCGGCCACGTCCGCAGCCACCTTGACGACGCCTTCCGGGCCGCTGCCCGATCGGGTGACGACCGTGACGTCCTGGCCGAGGTCGCGGAGCTTGACGGCGAGGTGGGTCCCGACCTGGCCGGAACCGACGATGACGTGCTTACCCATGATCAGGCCTGCTTCCAGATGAGGCGGAGGGTCGCGTTGACGGCGAAGAGGATCGCGAAGACGGCGGCCGGAGCGGCGGCGCCGGCGGCGTAGAGTGCGGCGGCCCCGCCGCCGAACCAGAGGATCTCCAGGACGCCCCGCCAGATCCCGGTGGCCGGGAAGGTGGCGTTGACCCCGCCACCGGCGCCGAACAACGCCCAGGCGGCGATGAAGAGGGCCGGCGCGCCGAGCCCGGCGAGCGTGTTGATGATCCAGTTCGAGCTCACGGTGAAGCCCCAGTATCCGACTGCGGCGATGACGCCGAGTTCCAGGAGGAACATCAGCACCATGTTCGCGTTCTTCATCATCTTTGGGACTCCAACCTTCGTGACTGCCGTTCGCTTACGAGAGCAATGCTCTCTCAAAAGAGCACCTTTCGTCAAGAGCGGTGCTCTCGTTTATTCTCACCGCTCTGGTAACGTGCTGAGCATGACCGCTAGCAGGACCGCCAGAGAACGCGTCCGAGCCGAGCTCACCAAGGAGATCGCCGACATCGCCCGGCGCCAGCTCGCCACAGAAGGGGCCGGCGGACTGTCGTTGCGCGCCGTGGCCCGCGAGATGGGCATGGTCTCCTCGGCCATCTACCGCTACTTCCCCAGCCGGGACGACCTGCTGACCACTCTGATCATCGACGGATACAACGCGATCGGGGAATGCGTGGAACAGGCCGACGCCGCCACCGAGCGGGGCGACCACCTGGGCCGCTGGCTGGCAGTCTGCCATGCCGTACGCGACTGGGCGCTGACCAACCCCCACGAGTACGCCCTGCTGTACGGCTCGCCCGTACCCGGCTACCAGGCGCCGATGGACACCGTGGAGGCGGCGGTCCGCGACACGGTCGTCTTCGGCCGCATCCTGTCCGAGGCCCACGAGGCGGGCGTCCTCGATCCCCCCGACATCGCGCCCGCTCCCCCGCCGTCGCTAGCCGAGGACGCCGCGCTGGTCCGCGCCGTCATGCCGGGGATCTCCGACCTGGTCGTCTTCCGCGCGATCAACGCCTGGACCGGCCTGTTCGGCTGGGTCAGCTTCGAGCTGTTCGGCCAGTTCAACAACACGCTGGACAACCGCAGGACCGCCTTCGAGCACGCCATGCTCAACAACGCCGCCCTCATGGGGCTGGGCATCCCAGAAGCGGCACGATGATCTCGTCGACCACCTCGACGATGAGCGTGTCGGGGATCGGCGGCCCGTTGAACAGGAAGTACTGCCTGATCATCGCCTGACCCACGTCCAGCCGGCGAGGGGTGACCGCGCCGGCCTCGACCTCGCCGCGCTCGACCGCGCGGCGGACCACCTCGTGCATCATCCTGCGCCCCGCGCCCTGGGAGTTCTCGCGCAGCGCGGCGCCCCGGCCGCGGTCGCCGAGCGCCTCGCTGAGCAGCCCGCGCATGGCCTCGCCGGGGGCTCCGTCCAGCGCGGCCGCGGTGTGGCGGAGCACGGCCAGCAGGTCGCCGCGCAGGCTGCCGGTGTCGGCCACGTCGGAGGGGTCGGGCAGGACGGAGTAGACCGCCGCCATCACCAGCTCCAGCCGGGTCGGCCAGCGGCGATACAGCGAGGCCTTGCCGGTCCTGGCCCGCTCGGCGACCCGTTCCATGGTCAGCTTGGCGTAGCCGACCTCGGCCAGCTCGTCGAGCGTCGCCTGGAAGATGGCGGCGTGCAGCGCCTCGCCCCGGCGGCGGGGCTGTTTGCGGTGGTCGGTGACCATGGATGCATCCTATGGAGCCTTGCCGACCGTGCCGGTGTCTCCGTCCACGACGACCATGAGGCCGTCGGTCAGCACCGAGGTGCCCTCGCCGGTGCCCATGACAGCCGGGATGCCGTACTCCCTGGCCACGATCGCCGCGTGCGAGCCGGTGCCGCCGGTGTCCACGACGACCGCGGCGGCCCGCTGGAACAACGGCGTCCACGACGGGTTCGTGTATGGGCAGACCAGCACGTCCCCCGCGGCCAGCCGGCCGAACTCCCCGGGTTCGCGGATCACCTTGACCGGCCCCGTCACCGTGCCGCCGCCGGCCGGGGCGCCGGCGACCAGCGCGGCACCGGCCTTGGGCGCGGGGAAGATCGCGCGGGGGTCGATGAGCCGTACCCCCCGCAGTTCGTCCCGCTTGGCCGCCCTGGCGACGATCGTGGCGCGCAGCCTTTCCCGGTACGGCCCCGCCGCCGGATCCTCGACGCTTTCCAGCTCCTCCAGCCGCAGGTGGAAGACGTCCTCCGGGTCGGCCAGCCCGAGCCGCCTGCCCATCTCCACCAGCGACCGGCGCAGGATGGGCTGCGGCATCGTGAAGGAGAAGTGGCTGTCCTCGCGGAAGGCGAGCCCGGCCCGCGCCGCCCTGACCAGCCGCTCGACGCGCCGCCTGCGCCGCGGCGAGCGCAGCCGGGGATGGCTCAGCAGCCGCTCCAGCGGATCGGGGCCGTGCTCTCGCGCGGCGGGGCTGCTCGCGAGCAGCTTGACCATGTCGAGCACGGTGCCGGGGGCGTCGCTCCAGGTGGGCGGGGTGACGAGGATGGGGCTGGCGGTCTCCCGATGCCCGTACTCAGCAAGGAAGGCCTGAAATTTCAGGTCGAAGTCGGAGTCGTGGAGATGGGCGGCCAGCTCCTCCAGCCCCCGGTTGGCGTCCTCCGTCCGGCTGCCGCCACCCGTGATCACCGTCCCGAAGTGCTTGCCCAGCCGGTACATCTTCAACGTCACCAGCAGGCGCGCCAGCGCCAGACCGGTGCCCGGCAGGTAGTCGATGCGCAGGTCGGCCACCGGCCCCACCAGGTCGAGCGCCCGCCGGGGCATGGCCCGCAGCTCCGGCCACGGCAGCGCCGCCAGGTCGATCGCCGCCAGCTCCCGCTCGCGTTCCAGGAAGGCGACGAAGCGCGGGTCGCGCGTCCAGGTGGCCGGGTCGAACCGGCGAGCCTTGCGCAGCACGCGGAACGGCAGCCCCAGCAGCCGCGGGCTGGGCCGGGGCGTGGGCGGGACCATCCGGTAGACGACGCCGTCCTCCTCCCTCAGGAAGCCGTCGAACGCGCCCCGGATGCCGAAGTCGGCGGCCACCCTGGCCATCAGTCCGGCGGGGCCGTGCGGGAGCCAGGTCGTCATGTCGATCGGGTAGGGGCGCACCGGCAGATACTCCAGCAGGATCCCGGCGATGCGGCGTTCGACGGGGTTGAGCCTGCGGCCCAGCGGAGGCGGCGGGAGCGCGGTCATCGGGCGGGCCTGCAGCAGGCTGACCCGACCTTCCGCGTAGGCCCATTCGAGGTCCATGGGGCGGCCGAAGTGGCCGGCCACCCGGACGCCGAGCTCGGCCAGCTCGCGCAGGGCCGTCTCGGGCAGGCGTTCGGCCCGGTCTTCCTCACGGGTCTCGGTGGTGCCGCCGCCCGCCGTACCTCTGATGACCACCTCGCGGCGGCCCGCGCGGAAGGCGGTGAGACGGCCCGCGCGGTCGAGCACGTAGTGGTCGGGGGTGACGCGGCCGGAGACGACGGCCTCGCCGAGGCCGCTGCTGGCGTCCACGACCAGCGTGGCGCGCTCGCCCGTGACGGGGTCGGCGGTGAACATGACGCCCGCCGACTCCGCCTCCACCATGCTCTGCACGACGACCGCGATGCGCACGTCGGCGTCGGGGATGCCGAGCCTGGCCCGGTAGGCGACGGCGCGCTCGGTGAACAGCGAGGCCCAGCATCGGCGGACCGCGTCCAGGAGCGGGTCCTCGCCGATGACGTTCAGGAAGGTGTCCTGCTGGCCGGCGAACGCGGCGCCGGGCAGGTCCTCGGCGGTGGCGCTGGAGCGCACGGCCACCGGCCCGCCGCCGAGCGCGGCGTAGGCGGCGGCGATCTCCCGCCTGAGGCCGCCGGACATCTCGGTGCCCGCGGCGGTCGTGACGACGAACCCGTCCGGGACCGGCAGCCCGAGCCGGACCAGTTCCCCCAGGTTGGCGCCCTTGCCGCCGGCCCGATCGAGGTCGGCGCGGCCGAAGTCGCGCAGGGGTGCGACGCGTGTCATACGTTCTCCTCCACATGGGATCTGGTACGCAGCGGGCGTACGGGCAGCGCGAGCGCGAGCAGGAACGCCACCCCGAGCAGCGGCGCCATCATGGCGAAGACCGGCGGCACGGCCTCGGCGAACCCGGCTCCGGCCAGCCGCAGCGTGATCAGGGCCCCGACCACCGCCACCCCCGCCGATGCCCCGATCTGCCGCAGGAACGTCACCGCCGAGGTGGCCGTCCCGAGGTCGGCGTGGACGACCGTGTTCTGCGCGACCAGCACCATGACCTGCATGACGAGCCCGACGCCGAGCCCGGTCAGCAGCATCACCGCGGCGATCGCCACCGCGCCCTCGGCCACGGCCAGCAGCCCGAGTCCGAGCGCGGCCACGAGCGCGCCCGCCACGGGGTACGGCTTGTAGCGCCCGGTCCTGGTGATCAGGCGGCCGGAGACGATCGTGGTGGCCAGCACGCCGCCCATGAGCGCGGTGACCAGCAGCCCGGCCTGGGTGGCGGTGGTGCCGAGCGCGATCTGCAGGTAGGCGGGCATGTAGGTGATCGTGCCGAACAGCGCGAACCCGATGAGAAAGCTGATCGCCACCGGTACGGCGAAGCCCCGGTCGCGAAAGAGCCGCAAAGGCAGGATGGGATCGGCCGCCCGCCGCGCCGTGATCAGCCACGCTCCGGCGCCTGCGGCCGCGAGCGCGAGGTAGACCGGCTCTCCGGTCTGCCCGAGCAGCACCATCCCGACCACCGCCACGGCCAGCGTGAGCGCGCCCGCCACGTCCAGCGGGGTTCGCGCGCCCGGCCTGGGCAGGTGCAGCGTACGGCTGAGCACCACCAGCGCGAGCAGCCCGAGCGGAGGGTAGATCGCGAAGATCCACCGCCAGCCCACGGTGTCGATGAACAGCCCGCCGACCAGCGGGCCGCCGACGGCTGCCACGACGTAGGCGGCGCCGATGAGGCCGAGGTAGCGGCCCCGTTCCCGGGGACTGACGATCTCGCCGATGATGGCCTGGGCGCCGATCATCAGCCCGCCGCCGCCGATGCCCTGGAGCGCGCGGAAAGCCACGAACTGCGACATCGACCCGGCGACCGAGCACAGGACGGCGCCGGTCACGAAGATCACGATGGCGGCCTGCATGAGGGGCTTGCGGCCGTAGCGGTCGCCCAACTTGCCGTACACGGGCATCACGACCGTGGCCGCGACCAGGTACGCGGTGACGACGGCCGGCATCTGGTCCAGCCCGCCGAGGCTCGCGGCGACGGCGGGCAGGGCGGGCGCCATGATCGTCTGGTCGAGCGCGCCCAGCAGCATGGCCAGCATGAGCCCGGTCAGCGTGAGCCGCACGCCACACCTCCTTAGAGAACGTGTCGTTCTCTAAGGAGAGTAGATGAATTCCCCGTGAATGAAAAGAGCGCTCCGCCGGGCCGGCGGAGCGCTGGGAGAGGATCGCGCGGAGGGGAGTCCTGCGCGCGTGTCCTAGCGGGAGGCGCGGTTGACCGCGGAGATGATCGCCTTGAGCGAGGCGGTCGTGGTGTTGGCGTCGATGCCCACGCCCCACAGGATCCGGCCGTCCACCTCGCACTCCAGGTAGGAGGCCGCCTTGGCGTCGGTGCCCGCGCTCATCGCGTGCTCCACGTAGTCGAGCACGCGTACCTGGATGCCGATGCCGGCGATCGCGTCGATGAAGGCCGAGATGGGGCCGTTGCCGTTGCCCTCGATCTCGCGGATCTCCCCGTCGAGGCGGATGTCGGCGCCGATGCGATCCTGGTCGTCCACGGTCGACTCGTGGCGGTGGGCCATGAGGCTGAGCCGGCCCCAGCGGTTGCCGGGCGTGGGCAGGTACTCGTCCTGGAAGATCTCGAACATCTCGGCCGGCGTGACCTCGCCGCCCTGCGCGTCGGTGCGGGCCTGCACGACCTTGGAGAACTCGATCTGCAGACGGCGCGGCAGGTCGAGCTGGTGGTCGGCCTTCATGATGAAGGCGACGCCGCCCTTGCCGGACTGGCTGTTGACGCGGATGACCGCCTCGTAGCTGCGCCCGATGTCCTTGGGGTCGATCGGCAGGTACGGCACCGCCCACGTGAAGGAGTCGACCGGCACGCCCGCCGCGGCGGCGTCGGCGGCCAGGTGCTCGAAGCCCTTCTTGATGGCGTCCTGGTGGGAGCCGGAGAAGGCGGTGTAGACCAGCTCGCCGCCCCACGGGTGGCGCGGGTGCACGGGCAGCTGGTTGCAGTACTCGGTGACGCGGCGGATCTCGTCGATGTCACTGAAGTCGATCTCGGGGTCGACGCCCTGCGAGAACAGGTTCATGCCCAGGGTCACCAGGCAGACGTTGCCGGTGCGCTCGCCGTTGCCGAACAGGCAGCCCTCGATGCGGTCGGCGCCGGCCATGTAGCCCAGCTCGGCGGCGGCGACCGCGGTGCCGCGGTCGTTGTGGGGGTGCAGCGACAGGACGATCGAGTCGCGCCTGCTCAGGTTGCGGTGCATCCACTCGATCTGGTCGGCGTAGACGTTGGGCGTGGCCATCTCGACGGTGGCGGGCAGGTTGATGATGACCTTGCGGTCGGGGGTGGGCTGCCACACCTCGGTGACCGCGTCGCACACCTCGACGGCGTAGTCCAGCTCGGTCCCGGTGAACGACTCGGGCGAGTACTGGTAGGAGACGTCGACGTCGCCGGCCTCCGCGAGCTTGCGGACGAGCTTGGCGCCCTCGACGGCGATGGCGGTGATGCCCTCGCGGTCCTGGCCGAACACGACGCGGCGCTGGAGCGTGGACGTGGAGTTGTACAGATGGACGATGGCCTGCCTGGCGCCCTGGATGGACTCGAAGGTGCGCTCGATCAGCTCGGGCCTGGCCTGGGTCAGCACCTGGATCACCACGTCGTCCGGGATGCGCCCCTCGTCGATGATCTGGCGAACGAAGTCGAAGTCGGTCTGGCTGGCGGCGGGGAAGCCGACCTCGATCTCCTTGTAGCCCATCCTGACCAGCAGGTCGAACATCTGGAGCTTGCGGTGGGAGTCCATCGGGTCGATCAGCGCCTGGTTGCCGTCACGCAGGTCTACCGCGCACCATCGGGGCGCCTTGGTGATCACCTTGCCGGGCCAGGTGCGGTCGGCGAGCCGGACGGGCTCGAACGCCTGGTAACGCCGGACGGGCATGGAGGTGGGCTGCTGAGCGGTCATCTGAGGTGTCCTCAAAGTCGGTCCGAACGGCCGACGCGCATGGCTCGCTCCGCGACGAGGGAGCCGGCCTGCTTTTAGAGGCCCTCGCCGCGGCAGCTAAGAAGCAGCCCGCGCAGCATGCGATTCACGTTAGCAGACGTCTCGCCGTGCGCCCTCCCCGATCTCACCTGATGAGAACCGAAAGACAGGTCACACAGCCCTCCAGCTTCTCAAACTCCGAGATATCCACGCTCAGGACATGAAGTCCCCTCTTTCGCAGCATGCGGGCTGTTTCCGGGGCGGAGGCCGCCATCAGCACGGTCTCCTCGTCCAGCACGACCACGTGCGAGCCCGCCTCCTCCGGGGGCTCCAGCAGGTCCGGCAGATCCACCAGCGAAGGGTCGCCGATCAGCGTGCCGTCCGGCAGCGCGGTCACGGCCGACTTCAGATGCAGCACCCCGCGCAACTCCACCGGGACCACGCGCCGGTCGGGCAGGTGCCCGGCGAGCTGGGCGATGCCCTCGTCGTTGGTGCGGGCTGAGCGTCCGGCGTACACGGTCGCGCCGACCTGAAGGACGTCGCCGCCGTCGAGCGTGCCGGGCGCCTCGACGGTCACGGCGCGCAACCCCTGGCGCCGCACGACCTCCGCGACCGCCGCCACCTCGGGCCGCCGTTCCGGCGCCCCTGGACGCGTGAGTACGGCCAGCCGCCCGCACACCACCACGGTGTCCTCCACGAACACCGCGTCCGGCAGGTCGTCGGCCCGCGGCACGTGGACCGGGTTCCAGCCCGCCTCCCCCAGCGCGCCGACGTAGGCCGCGTGCTGCTCCAGGGCGAGCGCGTGGTCGACCGCCCGCCGTTCGAGATGGGTGACGATGCCCTCGGCCAGGCGCGAACCAGGTTCCCTTACCACCGCGATACCCCGCATAGGGCGTGTTCTATCACGCGCCGGTTAGAGTCAGGATCATGCAGGATAACGAGATTCTCACCAGGATCAGCGCCCTCGTCGCGGAGGAGCACGAGCTGCGCGACCGCCTGTCCACGGGCGAGGTGACCTCGGAGGAGGAGAACGCGCGGGTCAAGGAGCTGGAGGTCGCGCTGGACCAATGCTGGGACCTGCTCAGGCAGCGCCGGGCCCGCCGGGGCATCGGGGAGAACCCCGACGAGGCGGCCGCCCGCCCGGTCAGCGAGGTCGAGAGCTACCAGCAGTAAAACCGGTGGCGGGAAGAGGCGCGCGTGCGTTTGCCTGACGGCATGACGATCCAGCAAGTAGATCTCGGCGGCCCCCTGGACGAGGTGTACACCGCCTACCGCGCGGCCACCGGCCACCGGCCGGGCCCGGTCATCTCACAGCGCCACTACGAGTGGCTGATGCGCCAGGGCGACTCCGGCTCCCGGGTCGAGGCCTGGGCCGCGGTCGAGGACGGCCAGATCGTCGGCGGTCTCGGCCTGCAGTACCCGCTGCTCGACAACACGCATCTCGTCGTGGTGTTCGAGGCGTTCGTCGTGCCCGGCCACCGGCGGCGGGGCGTCGGCAGGGCGCTGTACGAGCACACGAAGGAGCGGGTCAGGGCCGAGGGCAGAAGGCTGCTGGTCGGCGAGACCGAGAAGACGGGCAGCGGGGCCGCGTTCATCGCCGCGATGGGCGGCCAGGTCGTGCTGCCCGAGGCCCGCCGTACGCTGGACCTGCGTAAGGCCGACTGGCCGGCGATCAGGGCGATGCTGCCGCAGGCCGAGGGCTACCACCTGGAGCGCTTCACCGGCCCCGCGCCCGAGGAACTGCTGGCCGATCTCGCCCAGCTCATCGGCGGCATGAACGACGCGCCCCGCGGCTCGGACATCGAGGAGATGCGCTTCGACACCGGCCGCATGCGCGAGTTCGAGGCGTCGATCGTGCCCAGCGGAAGCGACTCCTACGCCATGATCGCCCGCCGTACCTCCGACGGCGCCCCCGCGGGCTACACGCGCATCTACATCGAGGCCGACCGCTCCGACGGCTGGGCCCGCCAGGCCGACACCACCGTGCTCGCCGCCCATCGCGGCCGCAAGCTCGGGCTGCTGCTGAAGGTCGCCAACCTGCTGTGGCTGCGCGAGAGCGAGCCGCAGGTGGAGCAGGTCGTCACCTGGAACGCCACCTCCAACCGCCACATGCTGGCGATCAACGAGGCGATGGGCTTCGAGCTGCTCGACGAGTGGAGCACCTGGCAAACGGACGTCTGACGTTTCGCCGATGTTAAGCGCAGGTTAGATATGCGCCCGCCCCCCTTGGCAGAGGAACCTTCGGCGGAGAGGCTCTGGCCAGCACAGACGCCCCCCTGGAGGTATCCCGTTGAGCAAGGCACGCATGCCGTGGAAGAACGTCATCGGCGGTTCTGTCGGCAACCTCGTCGAGTGGTATGACTGGTTCGTCTACGCGAGCTTCGCCACCTACTTCGCGGCGTCCTTCTTCCCCAAGGGGGATTCCACCGCCCAGTTGCTGAACACCTTCGGCATCTTCGCCGTCGGCTTCTTCATGCGCCCGATCGGCGGCTGGCTGCTCGGGCGCTACGCCGACCGCAAGGGCCGCAAGGCCGCCATGACCATGACGGTCACGCTGATGTCGGCCAGCGCCCTGCTGATCGCGATCGCGCCCACGTACGACACGATCGGCGGCGCCGCCGCGGTGGTCCTGCTCGTGGCCCGGCTGCTCCAGGGCATCTCGGTCGGCGGCGAGTACGCGGCCAGCGCCACCTTCCTGACCGAGGCCACCCCGCCCGGCCGGCGCGGGTTCGCCTCCAGCTTCCAGTACGTCTCGATGACCGCCGGCCAGCTCGTCGGCCTCGGCCTGCAGATCATCCTGCAGAACTCCATGACCGAGGAGGCCCTGAAGTCCTGGGGCTGGCGCATCCCGTTCATCATCGGCGCCCTGGCCGCCGCGGTCGTGTTCTACCTGCGGCGCAGCCTGATGGAGACGGAGGCCTACGGCGAGGAGTCCGCCGGCGCGCACGACGCCAAGGACCGCGGCACGCTCAAGGCGCTCTTCACGCACAAGAGGGAATTTCTGCTGGTCATCGCCCTGACCATGGGCGGCACCGTCGCGTACTACACCTACACGACCTACCTGACCACGTACCTGTCGAACACCGCCGGGCTGTCGAAGGCGACCGCCTCGACCGTGAGCTTCTGCGCGCTGTTCATCTTCATGTGCATCCAGCCCGCGGCCGGCGCGCTCTCGGACCGGATCGGACGGCGGCCGCTGCTGATCACCTTCGGCGTCGGCTCGACACTCGGCACCGTGCCGCTCATGTACGCGCTGTCGTCGGTCAGCGGCTTCTGGAGCGCGCTGCTGCTGTCGCTCGTCGGCCTGCTCATCATCACCGGCTACACCTCGATCAACGCGGTGGTGAAGGCCGAGCTGTTCCCGACCAACATCCGGGCGCTCGGGGTGGCGCTGCCGTACGCGATCGCCAACGCGCTGTTCGGCGGCACCGCCCAGTACGTGGCGCTGTGGTTCAAGGGCGCGGGCATGGAGCCCGGCTTCTACTGGTATGTGGCCGGGTGCGCCGCCGTCTCCCTCGTCGTGTACTTCAGCATGCGCGAAACCCGCGACGCCGCCCTGACGCGCAGTGAGCGCGGCGTGGCCGAGGCGGTTCCCGAGCGCGTCTAACCTGGTCGGCATGCGAGTTCTCCTGGTCGAGGACGACGACCGGCTCGCGGCGGCACTGACCACGGCACTGTCGCGGCACGGGCACGAGGTCGTCCGTGCCGCGCTGGCCGTGGACGCCCTCCGCCTGGCGGGGGGCGTCGACTTCGTCCTGCTGGACCTCACGCTGCCCGACATGGACGGGCTCGACGTGCTGCGACGGTTGCGCCGCAGCTCCGCCGTACCGCTGATCGTGGTGACGGCGCGGATCGAGGAGCGGGAGGTGCTGCGCGGGCTGCGTTCCGGCGCGGACGACTACCTCGTCAAGCCGTTCCGCACGGCGGAGCTGATGGCGCGCATGGAGGCGGTGCTGCGCCGCGGCACCCGTCCGCTGCCGGTGCGCGACGAGGTCGTGACCGTCGGGGACGTGCGGATCGACCTGGACGCCCGGCAGGTGCACGTGGCGGGCGCGCAGATCACGCTGACCCGGCGCGAGTTCGACGTGCTGGCGCTGCTGGCCCGCAGTCCCGGCGTGGTGCGCAGCCGCGAGGAGATCCTCGACGAGGTGTGGGGCGACCCGCTGCTGTCGGCCTCCCGCTCGCTCGACGTGCACGTGGCGGGCCTGCGCGCCAAGACGGGCCGGCCCGGCCTGGTCGAGACCCTGCGCGGCACCGGTTACCGCCTGGGTTCGACGGCGTGAACTCCCGGCTGGTGGTGACCTTCACCACGCTGATCGTCTTCCTCATCGCGGCGCTGGCCGTACCGCTGGGGCTCTTCTACGCCTCGCACCGCACCAACCGGCTGCTGCTCGACCGCCGCGCGGACGCCACCCGCTTCGCCGAGCTGGCCGACCAGTCGGCGCGCGACGCCGACCACTCCGCGCTGAGCGCGGAGATCGAGCGCTACAGCGAGCTGTACGGCGCCGCCGTCCGCGTGCTCGGCCGCGACAGGAGGGTGCTGGCCGAGGCCGGGCGGATGACAGCCGACACGGGCGCGGCGACGAGGCTGGCCCTGTCCGGCCGCACCACCGAGGAGTTGCCGGCCATCGGCCCGCTCGGCCCGCGGACGGTGCTGCTGGCCGAGCCGGCGGGCCGCGACGCCCAGCTGTCCGGCGTGGTGCTCCTGCAGGTCCGCACCGACAACGCCCGCACGGACGTCACGCTCGTCTGGGGCGCTCTGGCGGCCGGCGCCCTGATCGCGCTGGCCTACTCGGTGCTGGCGGCGCGCCGCCTGGCCCGCTGGATCCTGCGCCCGGTCACCGAGCTCGACCGCACCACGCGGGCGCTCGCCGAGGGCCAGCTCGACGCCCGCGCGCACCCGGGCAACGGCCCGTCGGAGCTGCGCCGCCTGGAGGAGCGCTTCAACGCGATGGCCGACGCCGTCTCCGGCGCGCTGGAGCGCCAGCGGGCGTTCGTGGCCGACGCCTCGCACGAGCTGCGTACCCCGCTGACCGTGCTGTCGCTGCGTCTGGAGAACCTGGAGCCGCACCTGCGCGAGGAGGGCTCGGCCGAGTACGAGGAGACGCTGGCCGAGCTCGACCGCCTGGCGCTGCTGGTCGAGGACCTGCTGGCGCTGGCCAAGGTCGAGGCGGGCACGGTCGCGGCCACCGCGCGGACCGCCCTCGCGCCGCGCCTGGCGGGCTGGCGCGAGGTCTACACCGCGCGCGGCCTGACGATGGAGATCGAGATCCCGGCGGAGGCGGAGGTTCCCGAGCCGGTGGCCCGCATCGCCGACATCGCGCTGGACAACGCCCAGAAGTTCGTCCCCGCCGGCGGCAGGGTAGTGGTGACCCTCGACGAGGGCGTGCTCCGGGTCGCCGACGACGGCCCCGGGCTCGGCGAGGACGAGCGGGCCGAGGCACAGGGCCGGTTCTGGCGCTCCGGCTCCCACGCCAACGTGCCGGGCAGCGGCCTGGGCCTGGCCATCGCCGCCGAGCTGGCCAGGGCGTGCGGGGCGGCGCTCAGCCTGCTGCCCGCCCACCCGCACGGCCTGGTCGTCGAGGTTCGCCTGGGTTCTCAGAACCAGAGCCCGCAGTGATGCCCGCCCTTCATGTCGTACGGCCGGGCCGCCCCCTGCGCCAGCTCCAGCGCCCGGTCGGTCCCGTCGAGACGCGGCCAGGGCGGGCCGCCGCCCCCGTTCGGGTCCCCGGTGCGGACGAACCGCGTCCAGTAGCCCACCACCCGCTCGGCCAGCGCCCGCTGCCCGGCGGTCTTGCCCGGCGCGTCCACGAAGTCGAACAGGGCGAACGTCTCTGCCCCGTGCGCGGTGACCTCGCCCATGTGCGGGGGCAGCGGCCCGGCGACCGCGGGCGCGGTGGGGTCGGTGAACAGGTAGGCGTACGTGGGGCCTTGCGCGCGTGCAGGCGCCCTGACTTCCAGGTGGGGCAGATCCAGTCGCGGTCGCTGAACACCCTGCTCACCGCCGCGGCGGCCGAGGGATGGTCGCGGCGCGGGTAGCGCTCCGCGACGCGGGTGGCAGCGGGGCCGAAGGCCTTCTTCAGCAGGGCCGGGTAGTCGCGCTCGCCGATGCCGCCCGGGTAGGCCCAGAGCGTGAACTCGGCGTGCTCGTCGCGCGTGTTGCCCTGCAGGAGCGGGACGGCCGCCTCCTTCCCCGCGGCGAACACCTTGGCGGGCTCGCGCGGGACGAACGGCGTGCCGTACGACAGGAGCGGGAAGCCGCCCGTGTGCGGCAGCAGGTCGCCCGCCTTCTTGCCGCGCAGGCAGGCCACGTCCGCGCAGGACATCCGCTCGGCCAGCGCGCGCCCGTTCCGCTGGACGGTGCCGAGCGGGTGCCAGGACGACACCTGTCCCAGCCCCGGGCCGAGCGCGCCGGCCGGATGGCTCATCAGGCACGATCCGCTCTCGACGACGGCCTGCCCGAACAGGCCCTTGGCGGGCGGTGAGGTCATGAGCGTGCAGACGCTCATCGCCCCTGCCGAGGCTCCGGCGAGCGTCACCCTGCCCGGATCGCCGCCGAAGCGCGCGATGTTGGCCCGCACCCAGGTCAGGGCGGCCACCTGGTCCTGCAGGCCGAAGTTGGTCTCGCGGCCGAGCTCGGGGTGGGCGAAGAAGCCGAAGACGCCCAGGCGGTAGTTGACCGTGACGACTACGATGTCGCCGGTTTCGACCAGGCGCGTGGGGTCGTAGATGGAGCCCGCGCCGCTGAGGAAGCCTCCGCCGGGCACCCACACCATGACCGGCCGGTTCGCGCCCGGCCGGGCGGGGGTGGTCACCTCGACGGTCAGGCAGTCCTCGCTGGTCGGCGTGCCCTTGGGCATGTCGGGCGCCTCCAGTTGCATGCAGGCGGGGCCCGGTCTGGTCGCGTCGCGCACGCCTTTCCACGCGGGCGCCGGCCGGGGCGCGCGCCAGCGCGCTTCGCCGACGGGCGGGGCGGCGTAGGGCAGGGCGCGGAACCTGCGCACGCCGCCGACCTCGGCCCCGCGCACCTCGCCCTGGGCCGTCCGCACGACCGGCCCGTTCACCCCTGCGGGAGGTACGGCCGCGCCGCATCCCGTCAGCGCGGCGGCCACCACCAGGACGGACAGGATCCTCCTCACCTGCCCTTCCCCTTCCGCGCCGCCCAGGCCGCCGAGAGCCCGCCGGCGACGACGGCGAGCGCGTAGCAGGCCATCCACGCCGCGAACCCGCCGGGCAGCCCTTGCAGGAGCCCGCCTTCGGTGTGGTCGACCAGCAGCCTGATGGCTCCCTGCGCGCCCACGACCAGCAGTAGGACCCCGATCACCTGCACCGCCGTGTATTTCACTGCGAAACCTCCCCATGTTTTGTGGTTCGATCGCACCATAATCCGTTTTGGTACGATCGCACCACAAACCAAAGTCGAAGCTCGCCCCGACCAAGGACGGACGCATGCCCCGCCACGCCGACCACGACCAGCGCCGCCGCCAGATCGCCGAGGCCGTGTGGCGGCTGGCCGTCAAGGGCGGGCTGGAGCACGTCACCCTGCGGCAGGTCGCCACCGAGGCCGGGGTGTCGGCCCGGCTTCTGCAGTACTACTTCGGCACCCGCGACCAGCTCCTGCTCGGCGCGCTGGAGATCCTCAACACGGTCTCCGGCGAGAGCGCGCGGCGGCGGCTGGAGCGGATCAGCGAGAAGCCCGACCCGCGCACGATCGTGCGCGGGGTGCTGATGGAGTTGCTGCCGCTGGATGCCGAACGCCGGGAGCGGCACCTGGTGTTCGTCGCGTACTTCGTGCACATGCTCGCCGACCCCGCCCTGGCCGCGACGGTCCGCGAGACGCCGCCGGGTCTGCAACGGCTGCTGGTCGACATGCTCGGCCAGGGGCGCGAGCAAGGGCAGGTGGGGCCGGAGGTAGACATCCCGGCGGAGGCCGCGTTCCTGCTGGCCGGGGCCGAGGGGCTCCAGGCCGGTGTGCTGCTCGGCCAGCACACGCCCGAGCAGGCCGTGGCCCTCATCGACCACCAGCTCGGGCGGATCTTCCGCTAGCCGTACACCGAGCGGTAGTAGCGGGCGGCGCCGGGGTGGAGGGGGACGGCGCCGGTGCCGATGGCGTAACGGCGGTCGAGGCGGCCGCCCGGGGCGTCGGGGGCCTGGAGGCGGTCGCGGCTGGCGAACAAGGTCGCGGTCAGCTCCCTGGCCAGCTCCACGTCCAGGTCGCGGCGGCAGACCAGGTAGCTGGGCGTGCCGACGGTGGCCACCGGCTCGGCGGCGCCGTACACGCCGGCCGGGAACGCGGCGTGCTCGTACAGCGGGCCGTGCGCGCGGCGCAGGACCGGCACCAGCGTGTCCAGCGCGCGCAGCCGCACGTCGTCGAGCACGGCCAGCGCGGGCGTGGGCACGCCGCCCGACCAGAAGAAGGCGTCGACCCTGCCGTCGCGCAGCGCCTTGATCGACGCGTCCAGCCCGAGTTTGAGCGGGCGGGTGCCGGTCAGCCCCGCCGCCCGCAGCACCCGCTCGGCGGTGACGGCGGTGCCCGACCCCTCCGCGCCGAGGGAGACCGACCGTCCGGCCAGGTCCCGGGGCGCCATGACCGCCGAGCCCGCCCGTACGACCAGGTGCACGTAGTTCATGTACATGCGGGCCAGCGCGGCCACCGGCTGCCGGCGCACGCGCACCGCGTGGTCGGCGCTGTCGGCCAGCGCGAACGCGGCGTCGGCCCGGCCGTCGCTGAGCATCTCCAGGTTCTCGACGCTGGCGGCGGTCTTGAGCACGCCGACCTCGAAGCCGACCCGCCGCAGCTCCGCCGCGAACCGATCCCCCAGCTGCTCGTACGGCCCACCCGCCGACCCCGTGGCCAGCCGGATCCGCCCGCCCTCCCACTCCCCCGCGGCGCAGCCCGCCAACGCCAGCCCGGCGAGGGCGAAGAGGGAACGGCGCGGCAGACTCACCCCACCAAGGTATCCGCACCGCCGAAATGGGGGTGATCCCCCGACGGCCCGCGTGGCATCCTGACCGTGTGGACGAGACGGACATACGCCTGCGCATCGCCCCCGAGCTGCGGCTCTTCCTGCCCGCGAGCCGCCGCCAGGAGTGGCAGCGGGCGCAGGCGGACCGCACGTCCACGCTGGGGCACGTGGTGGAGTCCCTGGGCATCCCGCTGACCGAAGTGGGCCCGATGACGGTGACCGGCACCGGCGTGGGCCCCTCCTACCAGCCGCGCGGCGGCGACGTCGTGGACGTGGCCCCGGTCCCCAGGCCCCAGCCGCTGTCGGCGGAGCCGCGCTTCCTCCTGGACGTCCATCTGGGCACGCTGGCCAGGCGGCTGCGGCTGCTCGGCATCGACACCGCGTACCACAACGACATGGACGACCCCGCGCTGGTGGTCCAGGCCAACGCCGAGCGCCGGGTGCTCCTCACCCAGGACCGCGGCCTGCTGCGCCGCCGGGCGCTGTGGCTGGGCGCGTACGTGCGGGGCGCAAAGGCCGATCTCCAGCTCGGCGACCTCCTGGACCGCTTCGCCCCGGCGCTGCGCCCCTGGACCCGGTGCACCGCCTGCAACGGCGTCCTGGCCGAGGTGCCGAAGAGCGAGGTGGCGAACACCCTGCGCGACGGCACCCGGCGCAGCTACGACGCGTACGGCCGGTGCCGCGAGTGCGGCCAGGTGTACTGGCGCGGCGCCCACAGCGACCACCTGGAGAAGATCGTCACGCGCGCGCAGGCCGCCCTAACCGGCATCGGCGCACACGGGGAACGGTTCCGCCTCCGGTAGGTGGCGGATCCATTCCTGGCTGGTGAGCGGCCTTCCCGCGGCCTGGCAGGCGGCCCGCGCGAGGCGTACCGCATCGAGCGGGTGGGTGCGCAGCACGCCTTCGGGCGTCGCGCTGAGGAGCGTCCCGCCGTCCTCGCCGAAGGCGATCGCCGCCCCCTCCATGAACCCGTACTCCGTCATGCCGTCGAAGACGGTCCCGAGTGCCTGCCGCGTCCCGATGTCCCACAGCCTGATCTGGTCGCCGAAGCCGTAGGCGGCGAGCATCGTGCCGTCCCGCGACCACGCCAGCCCCGTCGCCTCGAACCCCGGCGGCACGGGCAGGTCGTCGATCCTGGCCGTCAGCCGGGCGTCCCAGAGCACGAGGCGGCCCGTCATCCAGACGGCCAGGTACCGGCCGTCGGGGCTGAAGGCGTAGACCTGCAGCGACGTGCCCAGCATGCGGGGACGGGCCAGCCGCGCTCCCTTGAGCGGGTCGATCAGTGCGGTGGCGGTCATCAGGACGCGCCCGTCGGGACTCCAGGCGGTGACGCCCTCGCTCTCGACGTCCGTGGCGAGCGACGAGCCGCTCCGGAGGTCGCGTAGTTCAAGGGGCAGCGCCCCGTCGACCCCGCCGGTGGCGATGGCGAGGGTCCGGCCGTCGGGGCTGAACTCCAGGCCGTAGACCGAGCTCGCCTTGGGGTTCGCGGGCCGGAAGGAGGTGAGCTTCGTCCCCGTGCCCGTGTCGATCAGCATCACGCCGTCGTCCGTGCCCACGGCCAGCCGGCGGCCCGTGGCGTCGAAGGCCAGCTTGCCCTGCAGCGTGGGGTCGCCCCAGGCGATGGGGGCGCCCACCGGGCGTCCGCGTGCCACGTCCCACAGCCGCACCTCGCCTCGCGCGAAGGTGGCGAGCAGCCGGCCGCCCGGGGCGAACTCGCCGGTGCCCAGCGAGTCCCCGCGGACGACCGGCTTGTCGAGGAGGGCGGCCAGGCTGACCGTGTGGATCACGCCACCGCTCATCACCAGGCGGATGGCCCGGTCGCCCGGGTCGAGGCGGAGGTACTCCAGGTCCTCGGACATCTCCATCCGCAGGACCTGGTGACCGTCCGAACGCCGCTGCACCGCCATGTCGCCCAGAAGATCCCAGTGCGCGATCAGCTCGTCGCCGAAGCCGAAGGCGAGGGTGCGGGCGGTCTCGCCGGGGATCACGCTACGGCGCGTGGCGCCCGACACGAGGTCGCGCATCTCAAGCCGGCGTTCGGTGTCCTGCGAGAGCTCCTGTGTGTACGCCAGCGACCGGCCGTCCCCGCTGATCTCGACGGTCTCGACGTCCCGCGTCATCGGCAGTCCGGGCAGGTCGATCCGCCGGTTGGCGCGCAGGTCCCAGAGCTCGACCCTGCCACGCCGCGGTGTCACCACCCCGCGCGCACCCCGGCCGTCGACGGCGGACAGGTCCGCCCGCAGCGCCTTCCTGTCCTCGACCGTCCACCAGCGCCGCCCGCCCTCGGCGTCGGGGACGGCCAGCAGCCGCCCGCCGGCCTCGAAGGCCAGCTCGCCGGGATCGGTGACATCCAGGCCCGTCGCGAACGCGCCGCCGATCGGCCGGCCGGACGCGAGGTCCCACAGCCGCACCGCACGGTCGTCCTGGAGCGCCAGGGTCTTCCCGTCGGTCGTGACCGCGGCCCGCCCCGCGGCCCCGACGCCCGTGAACTGCCTGAGCTGACGGTGCGCCCGCACGTCCCACAACCGCGCCTGCCCGTTCTGCACCGCGACGAGCAGGCGCCCGTCGCGGCTCGTGGCGTACACCACGTCGGACGCGGCGTCGGGGTCGGTGAAGGTGTCGGTGAACCGCTGCGAGCGCGAGTCGATCAGCGCGGCCCTCGTCTCCGGGATGCCGGGATCCAGCCGGTACGCCGCCACGCTCAGCAGCATGGCCAGCTTCGGGTCGTTCACCCGCAGCCCGGCGGCGCGCAGGGTCAGCGCGCGGGCGGTGGCGGCGTCGCGCTGGGCCGCCACCTCCGTCCTGCGGTACTCGGCCAGGGCCAGACCGCCCAGGGCCAGGACGAGAAGGACGGCCATCGCGCCGGCCAGCATCGCGCGCAGCCGTACCTGGCGGCGGGAGCGGGCGGTGGCGGCGTCCAGGAACTCGCGCTCCAGCCGCACCAGCGTGAGGTCCCGGCGCTCGGCCGCCGCCCAGCGCAGGGTGCGGTCCAGGTGGGAGCCGTGCAGGAGGTCGGCGGGCTTCCTGCCGTGGCCGTCCCAGAAGCGCGCCGCCTCGGCCAGCCGGCGCTGCACGGGCAGGCCGTCGCGGTTGTCGGCCACCCATTCCCGCAGTCTGGGCCAGGCCTGCACCAGGCCGGGCCTGGCCAGCGCGTACGTGCCCTCGCCCGGCGCGGACACCAGTCCCGACGCGGTGAACAGCGCCAGCAGTCCGTCGACCGCCTCCTCCTCGGGCAGTTCGGCGCGGGTGACCTCCCTGACGCTCTCGCCGTCGGCCATGCGCAGGAACACCTCGGGCGCGGCGGCCCGTTCGCGTTCCGACAGCTCGCCGTACAGCTCTTCGGCGACCGCGCCGAGGCCGGGCTCGGCGGCGGGCCCGCCGAGCGTGGCGGCGAGCGCGCCCCCACGGGCGAGCGGCGCGTCGGCGTCACCCTCGCCCGCGTCACCCACGTCCGCGTCACCCACGTCCGCGTCACCCACGTCCGGCAGCCCCAGCAGTGCCAGCAGTACGGCCCGCGCCCGCGGCCGCCGTCCCGGTTCCTGGGCCAGCGCCGCGGCCACCAGCGGCCCGAGGGGCTCCGGCAGGTCCTCCACGTCGGCCCGGAACCCGAGCACCTCGGACACCACCGCGACCGGATCGCCCGTCTCGACCGCGTCGGCCCCGCGCGCCGCGAACAGCACGACCAGCCCCCACGACCACAGGTCGGCCGCCGCCCCGGCCCCGCGCCCGGTGAACAGCTCGGGCGCCATGTAGCTCGGCGTCCCCATCACCGGCCCCGTCGTGGTGGGCCCGTCCTCCCGCGCCACCCCGAAGTCGATCACCCTCGGCCCGTCCGGCCCCAGGATGATGTTGTCCGGCTTGAGGTCGCGGTGCACGACGCCGGCCCGGTGGATGGCGGCCAGCGCGGTCGCCACGCCGACGGCCAGCCGGTGCAGCCCCTCCCCCTCGTACGGCCCGGCCTCCGCGACCACCTCCCGCAGGGTCCGCCCCGGCACGAACTCGCTGACGATGTACGGCACGCCGAGATCCACCTCGACCACCCGGGCGGTGCAGAAGGCGGCCACCCGCCGCGCCGCGTCCGCCTCCTTGCCCAGCCGCCGCCGGGACTCGGGCGAGTCGGCTCGCGGTACCTTGATGGCGACCCGCTCCCCGGAGGGCCCGTACGCGTCGTAGACCACCCCCTGCCCGCCCGCGCCGAGCCGGCCCGCCAGCCAGTAGCCGCCGAGCCGGTGTGGGTCAGAAGGAGTAAGCGCCGCCATCAGATATGAAATTCTGTGCCCATAAAAGATCACAGACGCCTGGATTGCGGGAAATAGCGTGGAATTTCGGATCATGGGGCCGCTAGAGGTGCGCGACGGCGGGGAGGACCGCACCCCCACCGCACCCAAGCACCGCGACCTGCTGACCATGTTCGTGCTGAACGCCCGCCGCCCGCTGAGCGTCGGACGGCTGCGCGACCTGTTATGGCCCCGCGAGGGCGGCGACCGCTCCGACTCGCTGGTCCGCGGCTACATCGGCCACCTGCGCCAGCTCCTCGGCAAGGACGTGATCACCACGGTCTCCGGCACCTACACGCTCGCCGTGGAGGAGGAGCAGCTCGACGTCAACCGGTTCAGGAGCCTGGTCGAGCAGGGCGGCTACGACGAGGCGCTGACCCTGTGGCGCGGCCCGGCGCTGGAGGACGTCGACCCCGACGGCTCGCGCTGGCTGGAGACCGGCCGGCTGCGCGAGGAGCTGGAGGAGCTGCGCCTGCTGGCCATCGAACGCAGGAACCAGCGGGCCCTCGACGCCGGCCGGCACCGGGAGGTCCTCGCCGAACTGCGCGGCCTGGTCGCCGGGCACCCGCTCTGGCAGCGATTTCGCGGGCAGTACATGCTGGCCCTCTACCGCAGCGGCCGGCGCGTGGACGCCCTGGCCGCCTACGCCGCATTGCGCGAGGAGCTCGACGGCGGCCACGCCATCGAGCCCGACCCCGATCTGCAGCTGCTCTACCACCGCATGCTCCACGACGACGTCTCCCTGCACGTCTCCGCCGGGCCGCCGGTGCTGCTGCCGCGCGACGTGGCCGACTTCACCGGCCGGGGCGAGCTGCTGGAAGAGGTGGTCGGGGACCAGGTGGTCGTCCATGGCCAGGCGGGCACGGGCAAGTCGGCGCTGGCCGTACACGCGGCATGGCAGCAGCGCGCGAGCTTCCCCGACGGCATCCTCTACGCCGACCTGCGCGAGAACGGCGACCCCGCCGCGGTGCTCGAGGACTTCCTGCGCTGGCTCGGCTGCCCCGCGCAGGCCGTCCCCGACTCACCCGAAGGCCGCGAGCGGCTGCTGCGCGCCTACGCGGCCGGCCGCCGCCTGCTGGTCCTGCTCGACAACGCCACCGACGAGGAGCAGGTACGCCCGCTGCTGACCTCCTCCCCCACGATCATCACCAGCCGGTCGGCGCTGGCCGGTCTGCCCGGCGCCAGGCGGCTGCCGGTCGGCGTGCTCGGCCCGGAGGAGTCGCTGGAACTGCTGACCAGAAGCTCGGGCCGCGAGCCCGGCGAGGCGCTGGTCCGGCTGGCCCGCTTCTGCGGCGGCCTGCCGATCGCGCTGCGAGTGGCCGGCTCACGGCTGGCCGCCCGGCCCGCCTGGACCGCCGACTACCTGGTCGGCCTGCTGGAGAACGAGCACCGCCGGCTCGACGGCCTGCACGCCGGCGACCAGACCGTGCGCAGCGCGTTCGCCATCGGCTACGACGGCCTGCCGGAGGCGGCCGGGCGCACGCTGCGCGGGCTCGGCGCGCTGTCGGCGCCCGATGTGGGCGACTGGGTGACCGAGGTCTTCGGCGGCCAGGCCGAGGCGCTGGTCGAGGCGGGCCTGCTGGAGGCGCACACGGTGGACGTGGCCGGGCAGGTCCGCTACCGCATGCACGAGCTGGTCCGGTTGTTCGCCCGCGAGCAGCCGGACCCGCCGGGGCTGTCCGCGCTGCCCGCGCTGGTGCTGGCCAGGGTGCGCGTCTCCCGCTTCCCCCTGGTCTCCGGCGACCCCGCGGCCGCCTTCGCCACCCGCGAGATCAAGGAGTCGGTGCAGTGGCTGGCCGCCGAGCGCGGCTTCCTCGTCGCCCTGACCGGTGACCTGTGGCGGGCCGGGCTCGACGCCGACTGCTGGCAGCTCGCGCACCTGCTGACGCCGTTCCTGGAGCGCCACCGCCACCTCGACGACTGGCGTACCGTCCTGGCCCACGCCCTGCCCGCCGCCCAGGCTACCGGCGATCCCCGGGCCGAGGCCCTGATCCTGCGCGACGAGGGCGACCTGCTCCTCGCCGAACACCGCTGGCAGGATGCGCACGAACGCCTCCGCCTGGCCCTGGGCCTGTTCCACCGCACGGGCTCCGTGCGCGAAGCCCACCACACCCGCCGCCGCCTGGGCCGCGCCCACCTGGAGCTGGGCCGCCCGCAGGACGCCGAACGCCTGCTGACCACCTGCCTGGAGGCGGCCGAGGGCGAGCGCGAGCGCGCCGACACCCTGCTCGCCCTCGGCGAGGTGCTGCGCCGCGCGGGCCGCCCGGAGGAGGCCGCAGCGCACCTGAGCGCCGCCGCCGAACACCTCGCCGGCCTCGGCGACCGCCACCGCCGCACCGACGCCCTGCTCGCCCTGTCCTCGGTACGGCTGGCGCAACACGACGTCCCGTCCGCCCGCGACGCCGCCGAACAGGCCAGGAGCATCGCCCTGCGGCTCGGCGACCGCCTGCTCGACGCCGCGGCGCTGACGGCCTTGGCCGAGGTCAACACGGCCGAGGGCGCCACCGGCCGCGCGGCCGAGCTGACCGCCCTCGCCCGCGACATCCTCAAGGAGCTTGTCTAGACAGCTGTGCCACTTGTCCACCCTTGACCAGGGTGGATACTTGTCAGACTGCGTACATCTTGGCTTTACTTTGCCAGTGGATGCTCTCTTCGGACAGCCAGCCACTAGGAGCCCCGATGCGTCTACTCCCCCTGTTAGCCGCCGCCCTCCTCGCCATGACCGCCGTGACCGTTCCCGCCCGCGCCGCCGCCCCCGACGGCACGCTCGCCCTCGAATCGAGCGCCGTGCGGGCCGGCGACCCGATCAGGCTCTCCTACTCCACGCCCCGCCCGCACGCCAAGAACTGGGTCGGCCTCTACACCGAACCCGGCAACGGCCCCGTCGCCGAGCAGTTCGTGGGCCCGTCGCTCACCTGGGTCTACACCCCCGACGCCGGCGGCACCGCCACCCTGCCCACCCAGGGTTTGGAGCCCGGCGACTACGTCGTCTACTTCCTCGCCCAGGACGGCTACGCCTGGCTGGCCCAGCCCGCCCGGCTCAAGCTCGTCAGCTCCGCCGCCCTGCACTTCGTCACCTCGCCCTTCACGCTGCGCAACGGGCGGGCCGGCACGCCGTACGGTGCGAGCGTCACAGGACTGGTGAAAGGCGACACGAGCGGACTGACCTTCACCAAGAAGGCGGGCGCGGCGTGGATCGCGGTCGCCGCCGACGGCCGCGTCAGCGGCACCCCCACCGCGGCCGGAACCTCGGCGCTCACCGTCGAGGCGCGCAACGCGGCGGGACAGACGAGCACGGCATCGGTCTCGATCCGGGTACGCGGCGCGAGCGAGACGCTGGTGCCCCGGCTGAAGGCGATGAGCTGGAACCTGTGGCACGGCGGCAGTCAGGTCTCCGGCGGCCGTGAGAAGCAGCTGCGCTTCCTGCTGGACCGCGACGTGGACGTGGTCGGCCTGCAGGAGACGTCCTCGACCTCGGCGCAGGAGCTCGCCCAGGCGCTCGGCTGGGACCACTACCAGGCCGGCGCCGACCTGGGCATCATCAGCCGCTACCCGATCACCGCGCGCGGCCCGCTGCCGTCGCAGTCGGGGCTCGCCGGCATCTACGCGCGCGTCCGCCTCGACGAGCGCACCGGCCGCGAGCTGGTCCTGTGGAACGCCCACCTCGGCTACACCCCCTACGGCCCCTACGACGCCTGCTTCTCCAACCGCACCACCCAGCAGTTGCTCACCCGGGAGGCGAACTCCGGCCGCACCGGCCAGATCCAGGCGATCGTCCAGGCCATGGGCGGCCACCTGCAGGCCGCCGGGACCCACCCCGTGCTCCTGACCGGCGACTTCAACGCCCCCTCGCACCTCGACTACACCGCCGCGGCGGCGTCGTCCCACTGCGGGCGCTCCGGCATCCCGTGGCCGACCTCGAAGGTTCCCGAGCAGGCGGGCCTCAAGGACTCCTACCGCGTCGCCCGTCCCAACCCGGTCACCGCGCCCGGCAACACGTGGTCGCCCGTCTACAAGACCTTCACCGGCGGATACGGCTACGACCACCGCGCCGGCGACCCCGAACCGCAGGACCGCATCGACTTCGTCCACTACGCCGGCGGCCTGAGCGTCGAGTCCTCCGACGCGGTCGTCGCCGGAACCCCGGCGCCCCACCCCGGCCACGGCGGCAACGAGTGGACCTCCGACCACGCCGCCGTCCTGACCACGTTCACGCTCAGCTGACCCATGGGGGCGGCGGGGAAACCCGCCGTCCCACCCCGGTCAGCCGCGGCGTGGGAGCAGGGAGAGAACGGCGAAGACCACGACGGCCAGCGCGCTGCCCAGGGCGGCGAACCACCCGTACTGCAGCACCGGCTCGATCGCCAGGAATCCGCCCAGGTCAACGGAGATCCGGTCGCCCGCGTCCCGCGGGCCGGCCACGAACAGCACGAGGACGGCCGCCGCCACCCCGCCGGGGATCGCCGCCAGCCCGGCCCACGGCCGGCGTCCCGTCATCAGCCCGGCCACCCCGAACGCGCCCGCGACCAGCCCGGCGATCAGGGTGTAGACGCCGAAGGCGTCGTCGATGCCGCGCACGGTCCTGACGACGCCCGCGCCGATCAGGTCACTGCGTGCCGAGAGCCCCGCCCAGGGCAGGATCGCGCAGACCACCAGCAACGCCCCGGCCGCGACGACGGCGAGCGCGTAGCCCCTGCGCGCCTTGCGTTCCGGCCTGCCCGACACCCGCGACGAAAGGTAGTCGCCCACCCGATCACCATAAGCCCGCCCGGCGTCGCGCACCACAACCCCGCCCGGGGCTCAGTCGAAGAAGCCCAGCCTGCGCAACTGTTTCGGGTCGCGCTGCCAGTCCTTGGCGACGCTGATGCGCAGGTCGAGGTAGACGCGGGTACCGAGCAACGCCTCGATCTGCTTGCGGGCCCTGGTGCCCACGTC
This sequence comes from Nonomuraea sp. NPDC050540, assembly GCF_044457485.1. Lineage (NCBI taxonomy): Bacteria > Bacillati > Actinomycetota > Actinomycetes > Streptosporangiales > Streptosporangiaceae > Nonomuraea > Nonomuraea sp. NPDC050540. The sequence continues at coordinate 400,065 of NZ_JBITHA010000005.1, read as the reverse complement.
GCGCAGCCGTTCCCCCTTGTGCCCGATGATGATGGCCTTCTGCGAGGGACGCTCCACGAACAGGTGCGCGTAGATGTCGAGCAGGTCGTCGCGGCCCTCACGGGGCAGCATCTCGTCGACCACGACGGCGATCGAGTGGGGCAGCTCGTCGCGTACCCCTTCCAGCGCCGCCTCCCTGATCAGCTCGCCGACCAGGACCTGCTCGGGCTCGTCGGTGAGGCGGCCGTCCTCGTACAGGGGCGGCGACTCGGGCATGTGCCGGACGAGCACGTCGGCCAGCGCGCCGAGGTTGTCGCCGGAGGTCGCGGAGACCGGGACGATGTCGGCGAACTCCCCCAGCTCCGAGACGGCCAGCAGCTGCTCGGCGATCTGCTCCTTGGAGGCCAGGTCGCACTTGGTGACCACGGCCACGACGGGCGTCTTCTTCACCGCGGCGAGCTTCTCGGCGATGAAGCGGTCGCCCTTGCCGATCGCGTCACCGGCGGGCACGCAGAAGCCGATGACGTCCACCTCGGTGAGCGTGGACAGCACCAGGCTGTCGAGGCGCTCGCCGAGCAGGGTGCGCGGCCGGTGCAGGCCCGGCGTGTCGACGATGATCAACTGGGCGTCGGGCCGGTGGACGATGCCCCGGATGACGCGCCGGGTGGTCTGCGGCTTGGACGAGGTGATGGCCACCTTGGTACCGACCAGGGCGTTCATCAGCGTGGACTTGCCGACGTTCGGCCTCCCCACGAAGCAGGCGAAACCGGCGCGATGGTTGTCTGGCGAAGTCACATAGTCGATTGTGGCCCATCAGCCACCGTGCTGCCGCCACCAGGCATACGCGTCGGGCAGCACGTGCGGCGACCACGAGGTCATGTCGAGCGCGGCGAGATCCCCGGGAAGGGCCCAGGTGAAGTCGTTGATCTCCTCGCCGTCGGGGGTGGGCGTGACGGCTTCGGTGAGGACGCAGGCGTAGGCGGCGATGACGTAGGCGACCTCGTGGCCGTTGGGGTAATGGGTGCGGAAGTCCGGCCCGCCGTACACGCCGATCAGGCCGCGCACCGAAGCCTCCACGGACAGCTCCTCGCGCAGCTCGCGCACGACGGCGTCCTGCGGCCGCTCGTCAGGGTCGATGCCGCCGCCGGGCGTCGCCCACTTCCCGACGTCGCCGTGGCGTGCGAGCAGCAGCCGCCCCTCCGCGTCGAACACACACGCCGTCACCGAGGGCAGCACCAGCAACCGCCCGCCCACCGCGGCCCTGAGCTCGGCCAGGAACGGCGACATCGCCATGTCAGCCCCTCAACCGGCCGTCGGGACCGGCCACGAGCAGCCTGCCGCCCAGCTCGCCGACCACCGCGGCGTCCGCCTCGCTCGGGCCCTCGCCCTCGGTGACCAGCGCGGCGGCCTCCAGGGTCCGCGCGCCGCTGGAGATCGCCATGGCCGCGGCGACCTGCACGGCGGAGAGCGTGAGCGCGTCGAGCGCGACGTTGGTGGCCGAGTAGGTGCGCCCGGTCTCATCGCGTACGGCGGCGCCTTCGCGCGAGCCGTTGCGCGCCCTGGCCGACCGGGCCAGCGTGATGATCTTGCTGTCTTCGGGATCGAGAGTCACGGGAGACTAGGTTAGGCCCTGGCCATCCCGAGCACCGACCGCGCCAGCTGCTCCGTGCGCTTCGGGTCGACCCGCTTGAGCCCGGTGTGCACCAGCGACACCAGCGTGTCCCCCTCGCGCACGAGCAACACGTTCAGCGCGTACGGATACCCGTTGAGCCGCCCCGCCAGCTCCGCCGCCACCGCCTCGTCACCCACGCCGCCGACCGGCAGCGTACGCAGCCGCAGATCGGTCCCTGCACCGGCGTTCACCGCATGACATCCCCGCAGCGCCTTGCCGAGGTCGTCGATGTGCCACTCGGCCTCCGCCCCCGCGTACCGCGCCAGCGCCACCCCGGCCGTCTCCCCCAGCGCGTTGCCGGGATAGCTGGCCGCCGCCTGCGCGGTGAGCGCCCGCCGCGGCGCCTTCCCCGCCACCGGATCGAGTACGGCCCGGCAGTTCCGGTCACGGGCGGCGAACGGCACTCTCCACGCCTCCTGCGGCCGTGGCGAGAATCCGTCGGGCAGCTTGGGATCCTTGTTCAGGATCTCCTTGAGCCGCTCCTGCGCCCGCATGTCGAGCTGCGCGTCGACGGTGCCGCCCCCGCACGCGGTCAGCCCCGCCATGAGCAGCGCGCCGACGATGATCCATACTCCGCGTTCCATGTTCCCCCCGGAGGGCGATCTCCCCAGAACGCGAATGCGGCAATCCACCGGAGAAGCCATCAGACACCCATGGAAACGCTTAAGGGTGCTCTCGCCCGTTTTATCGGACGAGAACACCCTTTACGCCGAGCAACGTCGCGATCGGCTAGCTGACCGAGACGTTGCCGTCCCCCCAGGGGCTACCTCGCGCCGCGAACCCCACCCGGCGTCCGGATCACCCCTCTGCGACACCCACCGCACTGGGCGTCTGTGAATAGATTGCGACACGTCGCTTGCATTTCGCTTGTAGAACACTTAATACGACTTTGTACGACTTCCCAGGCCCTCCCACCTGCGAAAACCCACCCACAAGGCGGCAACCCCGGAGCCGCGCCACCCCGAGCCCTGACCCCACGGGCAAGCGCCGCCAAGGGAGGCCGCGCCCGTCCTGGCCACGTGCCTCCCGACGGCGTCCGCCAAAGAGGCCGCGACCCGTCGAGCCCGCGCCAAGGTGGGCGACCCCGCACCCGCGCTGCCGAAGAGCACGGTCCGACCTCGGTGGATGAGGAGGGTGGGGTCAGTCCTGTTCGGCGGAGGCGGGGATGGGTTCGCCGGACTCGGGGCGGACGCGGCGTACCACCACCGTGCTGATGCGGTTGCGGCGCCCGGCCAGGCTCTCGGCGGTCAGCTCCAGCCCCGCCACCCGCGCCTGCGACCCCGCGATGGGAACCCGCCCCAGCGCGTGTGCCAGCAGCCCGCCCACCGTCTCGACGTCGTCCACCTCGATCTCGGTGTCGAACAGCTCGCCCAGCTCGTCCACCGGCATCCGCGCCGTCACCCGCATCGCGCCGTCGGGCATGGCCTCGACCCGGGGAGCCTCCTGGTCGTACTCGTCGGTGATCTCGCCGACGATCTCCTCCAGGACGTCCTCGATGGTGACCAGCCCGGCGGTACCGCCGTACTCGTCGATGACGATGGCCAGGTGGATCTGGCGCGCCTGCATCTCGCGCAGCAGCTGGTCGATCGGCTTGCTCTCCGGCACGTACGTGGCCGGCCGCATGATCGACTCGACCTTCTCCGTGCCCTCGCCGCTCTCGTGCACGCGCCGGGTGATGTCCTTGAGGTACGCGATGCCGATCACGTCGTCCTCGTTCTCCCCCACGACAGGGATGCGCGAGAACCCGCTGCGCAGGTGGAGCGAGAGGGCCTGGTCGAGCGTCTTGCCGCGTTCGATGAACACCATGTCGGTGCGCGGCACCATGACCTCGCGCACCAGCGTGTCACCCAGCTCGAAGACCGAGTGGATCATCTCCCGCTCGTCCGGCTCGATGACCCGCCGCTCCTCGGCCAGGTCGACCAGGTCGCGCAGCTCCGCCTCGGAGGTGAACGGGCCCTCGCGGAAACCCTTGCCGGGCGTGAGCGCGTTGCCGAGCAGGATGAGCAGCTTGGGCAGCGGACCGAAGATCTTGGTGAGGCCGTAGACGACGGGGGCTCCGGCCAGCGCGATCGGCTCCGCGTGCTGACGGCCCAGCGTACGGGGAGAGACGCCGACGATCACGTAGCTGACCACGATCATGACGGCGGCGGCGCTCACGTACGCCCAGCCCTGATCGCCCTGAACGTCGATGAACAGCAACGTCACGATCACGGTGGCGACCAGCTCGCAGCTCAGCCTGAGCAGGAGCAGCAGGTTGAGCGAGCCGGACGGGTCGGTGACGATGTCCTGCAGGCGCTTGGAGCCTCTCCTGCCCTCGCGCACGAACTCCTCCGCCCGCACCCGGGAGATGCGGGTCAGCGCCGTCTCCGCACTGGCGATCAGGCCGGCGATCACCACGAGGAGGATGGCCAGAGGCAACCAGGCGTTCACCGCGGGGAGCGCACCTCTTTCCACGACGCGAGAAGCTGGGCCTGCAGCCCGAACATCTCCTTGTGCTCCTCAGGCTCTGCGTGATCGTAGCCGAGCAGGTGGAGGATGCCGTGGGTGCACAGCAGCTCCAGCTCGTCGGCGGCGCTGTGGCCGGCCTCGGCGGCCTGCCTGGCCGCGACGGGCGGGCACAGCACGACGTCGCCGAGCAGGCCGGGCTCGGCCGGGCCCTCGGAGTCGCCGCGGGCGCCGCCGCCGGGACGCAGTTCGTCCATCGGGAAGGCGAGCACGTCGGTGGGACCCGGCTCGCCCATCCACTTCTCGTGGAGGTCGGCCATGGTGTTCTCGTCCACGATGAGGAGGGACAGCTCGGCGAGCGGGTGGATGCCCATCTCGCCGAGCACGTGGGTGGCGAGGGCGACGAGCGTCTCGTCGTCGACCTCGTCACCCGACTCGTTGTTGATCTCGATGCTCACGCGCCCTCCTTCGCCGGGCGCGCGAGCGGGAGATCCGGTAGCTCTCTCATCGCCTGGGCCCCCGCTGCTGCTTGACCGACTTCAGCTCCTGCTGCTTCAGCACGTCGTAGCGGCCGTAGGCGTCGACGATGTCGCTGACGAGCCGGTGGCGCACCACGTCGACGCTGGTCAGCGTCGCGAAGTGGATGTCGCGGATGTCGGAGAGGATGCCCTGCACGACGCGCAGGCCGCTCTCGGTGCCGGAGGGGAGGTCGACCTGCGTGACGTCACCCGTCACCACGATCTTGGAGCCGAAGCCCAGCCGGGTCAGGAACATCTTCATCTGCTCGGGCGAGGTGTTCTGCGCCTCGTCGAGGATGATGAAGGCGTCGTTGAGTGTACGGCCGCGCATGTACGCCAGCGGCGCGACCTCGATCGTGCCCGCGGCCATGAGCTTGGGGATCGTCTCGGGGTCGAGCATGTCGTGCAGCGCGTCGTAGAGCGGCCGGAGATAGGGGTCGATCTTCTCGTAGAGCGTGCCGGGCAGGAAGCCCAGCCGCTCCCCCGCCTCGACCGCCGGCCGGGTGAGGATGATCCGGTTGACCTTCTTCTCCTGAAGCGCGCGGACCGCCTTGGCCATGGCCAGGTAGGTCTTGCCGGTGCCGGCGGGGCCGATGCCGAACACGACCGTGTGCTTGTCGATGGCGTCGACGTAGCGCTTCTGGTTGGCCGTCTTGGGGCGGATGGTCCGCCCCCTGGAGGACAGGATGTCGAGCGACAGCACCTCTGCGGGCCGCTCGGAGGTCATCTTCATCATCGCGATGCTCCGCTCGACGGCGTCGGGCGAGAGCTCGCCGCCGTTGCGCAGCACCTCGACCAGCTCCTCGAACAGGCGCACGACGGCGCCGCTCTCGTCGGGGGTCCCGGTGATGGTGATCTCGTTGCCCCGGACGTGGATGTCGGCCCGGAAGGCGCCCTCGATGACGCGCAGCAGCTCGTCACGGGAGCCCAGGAGGCTGACCATCGGGTATTCGTCCGGGATCAGCACCTTGGCCTGAGTGCGCGAGGGAGGTGCCGTGCGTCGGGATTCGTGTAGTTCGGACATGGGTCAGGCCCTCGGGCCTGATGCCTCCCGGTCTTAATTCGGGTGTACTTCTCTGGCCCCATCGTAGCCGGGAGTGGCCCGCGCGCTCGCGTCAATATCAGCCGGGAGGCCAGGTCAGGTTGCGCCCGCCGAGAACATGCGCGTGCACGTGGAAGACGGTCTGCCCCGCACCGGCCCCGGTATTGAACACGACGCGGTACCCGGTTTCGGCCACCCCTTCCTGCACGGCGACCGCGTGGGCGGCTTTCAGCACGTCGTCGGCCAGCCCGTCGTCGGCCACGGCCAGCGCCGCGGCGTCGGGGTGGTGCTCCTTGGGGATCACGAGCACGTGGGTGGGCGCCTGCGGGTTGATGTCACGGAAGGCGAGCGTGCGGTCGCTCTCGTGGACGACGTCGGCCGGGATCTCCTTGGCCACGATCTTGCAGAAGAGGCAGTCGGTCACGGGAGTAGCCTATCGAGGCGACCCGTTGCCAATCGGTAATCCTGCGTACCGTGCGCCGGAAGATCCACGCGGTTAGGGTGTGTGTGCGACACTTCAGCACAAAAGACGATTCAGGCTCGGGCGAGGCCACCTGGCGAGGACACGACTGGGTAATGCATCCCAAGGAACCGGGAAAACCTCAAGAACCGGATGAGCGTAAACCCGCAGGGAAGGCCGAGCGTCCCATTGATGTGACCACCGAAACCCTTCTGGCCGACAGGTCGCTGGGGGCGGTGCCGGTCGGATGGGACGCCGACGTGGCCGTTACCGCGCTGTACAGTGCGCACTTCCGGTCATTGGTTCGTCTCGCCGTGTTGCTCGTGCGCGACATAGCAACCGCGGAGGAAGTCGTGCAGGACGCGTTCGTCGCCATCCATGGCGCCTGGCGCAGACTGCGTGACCCCGACAAGGCACTCGCCTACCTGCGGCAGTCTGTCGTCAACCGGTCCCGTTCCGTTCTGCGTCACCGAGCCGTCGTGGAGAAGTACGCGCCCAAGGGCCTGCCAGACGCCCCGAGCGCCGAGAACGGCGCCATCGGCGAGCTGGAGCGCTCCGCAGTCATCGAGGCATTACGCGCGCTGCCGACCCGGCAGAGAGAGGCCCTTGTCCTTCGTTACTACGGGGATCTGTCCGAGGCTGAGATCGCCCATGCCATGGGCATCAGCAAGGGCGCGGTCAAGAGCCACACCGCCCGTGGCATGGCCGCCTTGCGATCCGTCCTGGAGAAGATGTCATGACCCAGCCGCCCGACGAGTACGGCGACATTCTGCGCCGTGTGCTCCGCGCGGAGGCGGACGCGGTCGTGCCGTCTCCGGAAGGTCTGGAGATCATCCGCGGCCGCATCGAGCGGCGGGGCGTGCGCAGCGTGTTGTGGTGGCGCATCGGCGCCGCCACGGTCAGTGCCGTACTGGTCGCGGGCACCGTCGTCATGGTGGTCCCCTCACTCAGGGAACGGGTCATCACGCCCACCCAGATCCAGCCGGTGGAGGACTCGACCGTCCCGCCGGACAACTCCTCCACCAACCGCCCTCAGGACAAGCCCAGCCCGAGCAGGTCGGAGCCGGCGATCCTGCCCGCCGACCCGACGCCCACGCCGACGTCGCCCGGACAGGCCACCGAGTCGGCCAAGTCGACGGCGAAGCCGTCCCCGAGCGGCAGCGTCACCCCGACGCCGACGCCCTGCCCGACCACTCCGGAAGAGGAGGCCGCGCCGCGCGAGGACTGCCCCACGGCGTCGGCCAGTCCCACGCCCTCCGGCCCCACTGACACGCCCATCCCGTCCGGCAGCTGCCCGCCGGAGGAGTGCCCGCCGGACGACCAGCCGCCCGCGCCACCCACCGACCTGACGACGCCGCTGACCTCCAACCAGGTGAGCTGAGGTCTCACCAGCGCCCCGTGCGCGCCATCAGCACCGCCGCCGCGGCCACTCCCGCGGTCGAGGTCCGCAGCACCGTGGACCCCATCAGCGCCGGTACGGCTCCCGCCGCGACGAACCCGGCCAGCTCGCCTTCCGAGATCCCGCCCTCGGGCCCGACCACGAGCACGATCTCCCCGCCGGCGGGCAGGCTCACCCGCGACAGCGGCTCCGCCGCCTCCTCGTGCAGCACGAGAGCCAGCGCCGCCCGTCCGAGCAACGCCTCCACCTCAGCGGTGGAGGCCAGATCGGCCACCTCGGCTCCGTGGAAGCGCCGTGCCTGCTTGCCCGCCTCCCGCGCGGTGGCGCGCCACTTGCCGAGCGCCTTGGCGACCTTGTCGCCCTTCCACTGGGTGATGCTGCGCGCGGCCGCCCAGGGCACGATGCGGTCGACACCGGCCTCGGTCATCATCTCGACGGCCAGCTCGCCCCTGTCGCCCTTGGGCAGTCCCTGGACGACGACCACGCGTGGCGCGGGAGCCGGGACCTCGTAACGCTTGAGCACGTCGAGCAGCAGCCGGTCCTTGAGCGCCTCGCGCACGACGCACTCGGCCACCGCTCCGTCGCCGTCGGTGAGGTCGACCCGCTCACCCGCCCGCAGCCGCCTGACGGCCGCCGCGTGGCGGCCCTCCGGGCCGTCGAGCACCGTCTCATCGCCGCCGAACGTCTCGCGCCCGGCCAGGAACACAGGAACGCTCATGGCCGCCTCCGCTCGCCGTACAAGGAGGTCAGCGGCCGTTGAACGCGTCTCGCAGGCGGGAGAAGAAGCCCTGCTGGCCCGGCGCGAACTTGCCGGGCGGGCGCTCCTCCCCGCGCAGCTTCGACAGCTCGCGCAGCAGCTCCTCCTGGGCCGGGTCGAGGCGGCCCGGCGTCTCCACGTTGACGTGGATGAGCAGGTCGCCGCGGCCGGAGTCGTTGAGGCGCTGCACGCCGCGGCCGTACATGGAGATCACCTGGCCGGACTGCGTGCCGGGGCGGACGTCGACCTCCTCCGCGCCGTCGAGCGTCTCCACCGTCAGCACGGTGCCGAGGGCGGCGGCGGTCATCGGGATCTGGACGGTGCAGTGGAGGTCGTCACCGCGCCGCTCGAAGATCTCGTGCGGCCGCTCGACGATCTCCAGGAAGAGGTCTCCGGGCGGGCCGCCGCCGGGGCCGACCTCGCCCTCTCCGGCCAGCTGGATGTGGGTGCCGTCCTCGACGCCCGCGGGAATGCGGACCTTGATCGTACGGCGGGTGCGCACCCGGCCGTCGCCCGCGCACTCCTGGCAGGGGTTGCGGATGATGGAGCCGAAGCCCTGGCACTGGGGGCACGGCCGCGAGGTCATGACCTGGCCCAGGAAGGACCGGGTGACCTGGGAGACCTCACCCCGGCCGCCGCACATGTCACAGGTGTCGGGGTGGGTGCCCGGCGCCGCGCCGGCGCCCTGGCAGACCTCGCAGACCACGGCCGTGTCGACGACCAGTTCGCGCGTGGTGCCGAACGCCGTCTCGCGCAGGTCCAGCTCGACGCGGATGGTGGCGTTGCGCCCCCTCCTGGCACGCGAGCGGGGGCCGCGCCCGCCGCCCGCCGTACCGAAGAAGGCGTCCATGATGTCGCTGAAGGGGAAGCCCGCACCGAAACCGGCCGCTCCCGCGCCCGCGCCGGCGGCGGCGAAGGGGTCGGCGCCAAGGTCGTACATCTGGCGCTTCTGCGGGTCCGACAGCACCTCGTACGCCTGCGTGATCTCCTTGAAACGCTCCTGCGTCGCGGGATCGGGGTTCACGTCCGGGTGCAGCTCACGGGCCAGCCGGCGATAGGCCTTCTTGACCTCGTCCTGACTGGCGTCACGGCGCACCCCGAGGGTGCTGTAGTAGTCGCTGTTTGCCACTTATCGACCTCTTAAGAAGCAGCCAGGATCTGGCTGACGTAGCGTGCCACTGCGCGCACGGCGCCCATGGTCACCGGGTAGTCCATCCTCGTGGGGCCGAGGACGCCCAGCCGGGCCAGTTGGTTGTCGCCAGAACCGTATCCGGTGGCGACGATGGACGTACCGTGGAGATAGGGGTTTTCCGCTCCGATGCGCACGGTGAGCGCGGTCGGGGTGTCCGTTGTCGTCTCGCCGAGCAGGCGCATGAGGACGACCTGCTCTTCCAGCGCTTCGAGGACGTCGCGCAGGCCGATGGTGAAGTCGGCGCCGGCCAGGTTGGCCGCACCGGCGAAAACGATCTTCTCGTCGTGCCGTTCGACGAGCGTCTCCAGCAGGACCGACAGAATCGTCGCGACGACCGGCCGGTCCTCCACCGGAAGCCGTTCCGGCAGATCGGCCACCAGGTCGGGCACCTCGGCCAGCCCGCACCCGTCGAGACAGGCGTTGAGCACGGCGCGCAGGTGCGCGATCCGGGGATCCTCGATGACCTCGGGCAGTTCGACGACGCGCTGCTCGACCCGGCCCGTGTTGGTGATCAGCACGAGCATGATCCGCCGCTCGCTCAGCGGCACGAGCTCGACGTGACGCACGCTGGAGCGCGTCAGCGTCGGATACTGCACCACCGCGACCTGCCTGGTCAGCTGCGCCAGCAGCCGCACCGTGCGGGTCACCACGTCGTCGAGGTCGACCGCGCCGGCCAGGAACGTCTCGATGGCCCTGCGCTCGGCCGTGGACAGCGGCTTGATCTGCGAGAGGCGGTCGACGAAGAGCCGGTAGCCCTTGTCCGTCGGCACCCGGCCCGCGCTGGTGTGCGGCTGGGTGATGTACCCCTCCTCCTCCAGCGCGGCCATGTCGTTGCGCACCGTGGCCGGGGAGACCTTGAGGTTGTGGCGCTCGGCCAGCGCCTTGGAGCCCACCGGTTCGTTGGTGGACACGTAGTCCTCGACAATCGCGCGGAGGACCGCGAGTTTCCTGTCGTCGAGCACGTGTGCACCTCCTACCTCTTCCCTTGGGAAACGCCAGGTCTGGCACTCGGTGTTCCCGAGTGCCAAGTGTACGGCTCTCACCCACAAGGTGCGATAACCCTCGTGCTAGCGGACGGCAAGCCGGTACGGCCACACTTGCCGGTATGAGTGATGATTTCCGGCAGGGTGGAGGATGGCAGCCTCCTCAGCAGCCTCCGTACGAGCCTCCGCCGCAGGGTGGACCCCCGTACGGCCCCCCGCCGCAGAGCGGTCCCCAGTACGGGCCTCCGGGCGGCCCGCCGTACGGCCAGCCGCCGTCGGGCCCCCAGCAGGGCCAGCAGCCCTCAGGTCCCCAGTACGGCCAGCCGCCGTCGGGCCCGCAGTACGGACAGCAACCCCAGTACGGACAGCAGCCCCAGTACGGCCAGCCCCCCTTCGGCCAGCAGCCCCAGTTCGGGCAGCAGCAGTTCGGCCAGCCCCCCTACGGCGGCGCGCCCCCGTTCCCCCCGCCGGTGGACGGCAAGCGGCTGCGCCCGCCCCTGTGGCAGATCGCCGCGGCCTGGGGCGTGGCCGTCGTGTTCGTGATCGCCGGCATCGCGCTGTTCGCGGGCGGCGTGACCAGCGGCGTGAGCGGCGCCGCCCCGAGCAAGACGTTCCAGCCCGGCCAGCCCGCCACGGTCACCATCGACCCGGCCGACCGGCCCGCGCTCTACCTGTCGCGCGGCACCCAGGTCAGCTGGGAGTGCCAGATCAACGGCAACGCCAAGCTCGTCACCACTCCCGTGAACCAGACCGTCGAGCTCAACGGCACGAGCTGGGAGCTGATCGCGCTGGTCAACGCCCCGGCCGCGGGTGACTACCAGATCAGCTGCACGATCGAGCCCGACGCGCAGACCCGCTTCGGCGTCGGCAAGGACCTGGCCTCCGCGGCCGGCGGCATCATGGGCGGCGTGGCCGCGCTGTTCATCCTGCCCGCGGTCGGCGTGCTCATCGCGGTGGTGTGGACGGTCATCGTGCTGGTGCGCCGCAGCGGCCACCGCAAGCGCCTCGCGATGGGCGGGTGATTTGCTACGGTCCCCGTGTGTACGACGGTGATGTGCTCGCGGGGAACTGGCGGCGTCCGGGCAAGGGCAAGATCCCTCAGGTCCCGGCGGATCCCGACCTGGTCGTGGAGGACGCCGACAGCGGATTCTGCGGCGCCGTGGTGGCCTGCGACAAGGAGGCCGTCACGCTGGAGGACCGCTTCGGCAAGCGCCGCCTGTTCCCGCTCGCGCCCGCGGCGTTCCTGCTGGAGGGCAGGCCGGTGACGCTGGTGCGGCCGGTCGCCCCGGCGGCGGGCGGGACGAGGCGCAGCGCGTCGGGCTCGATCGCCGTCGAGGGCCTGCGCGCCCGCGTGGCCCGCGAGAGCCGCATCTACGTCGAGGGCGTGCACGACGCCGCCCTCGTGGAGAAGATCTGGGGCCACGACCTGCGGGTCGAGGGCGTGGTCGTGGAGTACCTGGAGGGCGTGGACGACCTGCCCGCCATCGTCGCGGAGTTCGGCCCGTCCACCGGCAGGCGGCTCGGGGTCCTGGTGGACCACCTGGTGCCCGGTTCCAAGGAGAGCCGGATCGCCGCCCAGGTCAGCTCGCCCGACGTGCTGATCGTCGGGCACCCGTACATCGACATCTGGCAGGCGGTGAAGCCGTCCGTCCTGCGGATCCCCGGCTGGCCGGACGTGCCGCGCGGGGTACCGTGGAAGGAGGGCGTGATCGCCGCTCTGGGTTGGCGGGTGGAGCCCGCCGCGGCGTGGCGGCGCATCCTGGGCGCCGTCTCGACCTTTTCCGACCTCGAGCCCGAGCTTCTCGGCCGGGTCGAGGAGCTGATCGACTTTGTCACGGAGGCATCATGAGCCAGGACCATCCCCAGCCTGACGACGACTCCACCCGCCGGGTGGAGCGCTCCGACATCCCCGACCACGCCCAGCCGCCCTCGGGAGGCTACGGTCAGCAACCTCCGGGTGGCTACGGTCAACAGCCCCCGAGCGGATACGGCCAGCAGCCTTCGGGAGGCTACGCTCAGCAGCCCCCCAGCGGGTACGGCCAGCAGCCGCCGGGCGGATACGCCCAGCCGCCCTCGGGAGGCTACGGCCAGCAGCCCTCAGGCGGGTACACCCAGCAGCCGCCCTCCGCCGACTACCCCTACGGGCAGCAGCCGTCGGGCCCCCAGGGCTACGGCTACCCCCAGCAGCCCCCGCCCGGCTACGGCTACCCGGCGGCCCCCCAGCCCCACACCCCCGGCATGTACGGCCCGCGCCCCGGCACCGACGACACCACGATGGCCATGCTGTCCCACCTGCTGGGCCTGCTGGTCTCCTGGATCGGCCCGCTCGTCATCTACCTGATGAAGAAGGACGAGTCGCCCTACGTCCGCGACCAGTCGGCCGAGGCGCTGAACTTCCAGATCACGATGTTCATCGGCTACATCGTCTCCTTCGTCCTGACGATCGTCATCATCGGCTTCCTGCTGCTGCCGGTGGTCTGGATCGTCTCGCTGATCTTCCACATCCAGGCGGCCATCGCCACCAACAAGGGCGAGAACTACCGCTACCCGATCAGCATCCGCATGATCAAGTAATACGGAGAATCACGGTTCGATCACTCTCCGGAATGATCCCAGCTCCCCGGGTGACGATGGACGGGTCACTCACGGGGAGGTCATGGTGCACGAGCGCCTGCGCAACACCACCAGATACCTGGCAGCCGCCGCCTACCTGGATCCCGGCTTCCGCGACCGGGCGCTGTACGCGCTGATCGAGCGCCGCCACCACGCGGTGGCGCCGTCGGTCGGCGGCTTCGACCTGGGCCCCGTGCTGCGGCACTGCCTCTACTCGCGGTCGCTGCTGACCTTCAGGGAGGCCGCGGTCACGGTGATGCTGCTGCTCGCCCTGCTGTTCGACTTCCAGGCCACGACGCCGTGGCTCACGGTCCTGGGCGCGCTGGCGGCCTTCGCCTCCGGCGGGTTCGGCAGTCTGGGGCGGCGCAGGCGGCTGAGTCCCGTCCTCGTGGCCGGTCTGGTGGTCGGCTTCTTCGCCCTGGTGGTCGTGCCCGCGCTGCTGCTGACCAGATATCTCGGCGCGAGCGGCTCGGGGATCGAGGAGGACAGCGGCTCCGGCTGGATGGCGCCCCTGATGCTCCTGGCCGCCATCGCCACCGTGCTGGCCTACCGGGTGCGCGTCTACCGGATCCTGTCGGAGCGGCTGCGGCCGGGCGCGGGCCGTACCGGAGCCGAGGCGGGCCCGCGGATGACGGAGGTCAAGCTCGCGCAGCACGGCAACCTGACGCTCTACTCCGGCGAGAACCCGTTCGTCGGCGCGGGCGAGCTCGTGCGGGCCTGGACGATCGCGGCCGAGCTCGACCGGCGCACCGGCGACGCGGGCCGGGCGCCGGCCATGGTGGACGCGGTGGACCTGCACGAGTTCGTGGGCGAGCGGCTCAGCCAGATGCGCACGGCCGCCGAGCCCGCCATGCCCGTCCACCTGGACATCCTCGACCACGTGATCGCGCAGGGCCGCCTCAACCAGCTCCACGGCGAGCACCCGCTCCTGCACGGCACCCGGCCCCGCTACCACCTCGGCGACCGGGAGCTCCAGGCGGTGATCCGCAACCCGCAGTCGGGCGCCCGCCACTACCGCTGGATCGTGGTCGGCACCAGCGGCGCGGCCGTCACCGACGTCGAGGGCGAGGAGGTGCTGCCCGCCGAGGACCGCGACACCACCGTGTCGATCTTCATCCATCTGGCCGTCGAGGGCCGGATGCTCTACACCGAGTTCATCGTGACGGCGCTGCCGCCCGTGCGCGGCGCCTACCGGGTGGTGGACGAGCTGCCCAGGGAGGCCGGCGCGGCGCTCGTGCTGGCCGCGCTCAGCCGCGCCCCGCTCGCGCTGGCCCGCGACGTCGTCGGCGCGCCCGCCCGGCTGCTGCGGCGGATCTTCATGGCGATGCGGCTGCCCGAGGACCCGGACAAGTACGTGGTCTACGACTACGGAGCCAGGGTCAGCCTGCGCGAGGCGGGGGCCGAGCCGCGCATCAACACCTTCCTCGAAGGGCTGGACGCGTTCAAGTACGCCAAGCTCGTGGAGGAGCGGCTGAACAACGCGGTGCTGGACTTCCTGGAGCAGCGCGGCGTGGACACCGCCGCGTACCGGCAGCAGATCGCCGCCGTCATCAACAACGGCACGGTGGTCAACGGCGGCACGTTCAACGGATCCAACATCGGCGGCCAGGGCGCGCAGTTCGCCGCGCCCGCCGGCAAGGGGGCCGCGTGAGCACGCCCGACCCGCGGGCGCCCAACTACGGGACGGTCGTCAGCGGCGGCACGTTCACCGGCAGCAACATCGGCGGCCAGGGCTCGGTCTTCCAGTCCGGCCAGGCGCGCTCCGTCCCGCGGGAGGAACTGGAGCGGCTGCGGAGTCAGGTGGAGGCGCTCCTGGCCCTCGTGCGGGCGCACGAGGCCGAGCTGCCACAGGCCCGGCAGGCCCGCCGCGACCTGGAGGAGGTGCTGGCCGAGGCCGAGGCCGAACCCGGGGAGCGCGACCCGGCCCGGGTCACGGCCGCCCTCGACCGGCTCGGCACCCGCCTGGCGCCCGTCACCGCCCTCGCCGCCGCGCTGGGCCCGATCGCCGACCTGGTCGCCGCCCTCCTGTGACGCCGCCTCCCTGGGGCGGTGGTCAGAGCGTGAGGTCGCGGATCAGGGCGTCGGCGAGCAGGCGTCCGCGCAGGGTCAGCACCATGCGGCCCGCCTTGAACGCCTCCTGCTCCAGGAGCCCGTCCCCCACGGCCCTGGCCACGGCGAGCTTCGCGCCGGGCGCCACGCCGGCCAGCGGGTATCCGGTGATCAGCCGCAGCTCCAGCATCAGCCGCTCCACCTCGCGGTCGGCGTCCTCCAGCACCTCCCTGGCGTGCGCCGGGGAGACGCCCTGGGCCAGCCGCTGCGCGTAGGCGGCGGGGTGCTTGACGTTCCACCAGCGGGTGCCGCCCACGTGGCTGTGCGCCCCCGGCCCGACGGCCCACCAGTCGCCGCCGGTCCAGTAGAGCAGGTTGTGCCGGCACCGGCCGGCCTCGGAATCGGCCCAGTTCGACACCTCGTACCAGGAGTATCCGGCCTTCGCCAGCAGTTCGTCGGCGATCAGGTAGCGGTCGGCGGCCACGTCGTCGTCGGGCATCGGCAGCTCGCCGCGCCTGATGCGGGCCGCCAGCCGGGTGCCCTCCTCGACGATGAGCGAGTACGCGGAGACGTGGTCGGGCCCGGCGGCGATCGCCGCCTCCAGCGAGGCCCGCCAGTCGTCGTCGCTCTCTCCCGGGGTGCTGTAGATGAGGTCGAGGTTGACGTGCGCGAACCCGGCCTGCCGAGCTTCCCGTACGGCTTGCGCCGCCCGCCCCGGTGTGTGGTGCCGGTCGAGCACCTTCAGCACGTGCTCCCTGGCCGACTGCATGCCGAAGCTGATCCGGTTGAAGCCGCCCGCGCGCAGCTCGGCCAGATATTCGGGGTCGACGGACTCGGGGTTGGCCTCGGTGGTGACCTCCGCGCCGGGGCGCAGGCCGAACTCCTCGTCGATCGCGGCCAGGATGCGGGCCAGGTCGCCGGCGGGCAGCAGGGTGGGGGTGCCGCCGCCGAGGAACACCGTCTCGACGGGCAGGTCGGCCGTGCCGAGCACGCGGCGCGCGAGCCGTACCTCGTCGATGGCGGTGTCGGCGTAGTCCCGGTGCGAAGCGCCGGGGCCCAGCTCGGCGGCGGTGTAGGTGTTGAAGTCGCAGTAGCCGCAGCGCGTCACGCAGAACGGGACGTGCACGTAGAAGCCGAACGGGCGCTCGCCGAGGCCGCGCAGGGCGCTCTCGGGCAGCTCTCCGGACGGGGGCGCGGGATCGCCGTCGGGCAGGGTGGATGGCACCCCTCCAGTCTGCCTTCTGCCATTGACTGCCCGATCACACCGTCCTACTGTCAGGGCATCTTAAAGGAAAGTTTCCTATCAATTCAGGAGACGCCGCGTGAAGAAAGTCCTGCTCGCTCTCACCCTCTTACTCGGTATGACGGTGGTGTCAGCCCCGGCAGAGGCCACCCACGGCTCCGGCTACAAGAGAGTCGCCTACTTCGTCCAGTGGGGCGTCTACGGCCGCAATTACCACGTCAAGGACATGGAGACCAGCGGGGCGGCCCGCAAGCTCACCCACATCAACTACGCCTTCGGGTTCGTGAACCAGCAGGCCGAGTGCTACTCGGCCGACGCCTGGGCCGACTGGCAGCGTCCCGTGCCCGCCGAGCAGAGCGTGGACGGCGTGGCCGACGCGCCCGGCCAGGCGCTCAACGGCAACCTCAACCAGCTCAAGAAGCTCAAGGCCAAGCACCCCAAGCTCAAGGTCCTGATCTCACTGGGCGGCTGGACCGGCTCCAAGTACTTCTCCGACGCGGTCCTCACCGCGGAATCGCGGAGCAAGCTCGCCAAGTCCTGTATCGACCTGTGGCTGCGCGGCAACCTGCCCGGCCTGGCCGACGGCACGGGCGCCGGCGTCTTCGACGGCATCGACCTCGACTGGGAGTGGCCCGGCTACCCCGGAGCCCCCGGCAACGTCGTACGTCCCGAGGACAAGCAGAACTTCACCGCCTTCGTCGCCGAGCTCAGGTCGCAGATGAACGCTTACAAGCGTTCCGCCCTGATCACGGCGTTCCTGCCCGCGGCGACCCGCGTCATCGACGCCGGCCTCGAGGTGCGCAAGGTTTTCCGCAACCTGGACTACGCCACCATCCAGGGCTATGACCTGCACGGCCCGTGGGACAAGATCACCGGCCACCACTCCAACCTCTACAACGACCGCCGCGACCCCAACGAGATCCGCGAGAGCCTCGACCAGACGGTCAACTACTACCTGGAGCGCGGCGCACCGATACGCAAGCTCGTCGCCGGCGTGCCCGCCTACGGCAAGGGCTGGACCGGCGTGCCCGCGGGCCCGGCCAAGGACGGCGTCTACCAGCCCGCCACCGGCGCGGCGCCCGGCAAGTGGGAGGCGGGCTCCGAGGACTACAAGGACATCCTCGCCAAGCCCGGCAAGCGCTACCGCGACGTCAGGACCGGCGCCGTGTGGCTGTACGACGGCAACGAGTTCTGGACCTACGACGACCCGATCGTGATGCTGCAGAAGGCCGCCTACATCCGGCACAAGGGCCTGGGCGGCTACATGATGTGGTCCATCGACGGTGACGACGCCAAGGCCTCGCTCACCTCCGCCCTGTACAGGGTCCTGCGCTAGAGGCGGGACGGCGCACGGGCCGCACCAGCGGGGGGCTGCCCGTGCGCCGCTCCCCGCCGGTCGGCGTCTCAGCGCATGAGGCGTTCGGCGCGGCGGTCCCAGTAGGAGCCGTGGCCGGGAAAGGCCAGGATGCGCGCCAGGACGTCCTTGTCGCCGTGGTAGGCCAGCACGGACTCGGCGACCGTGACGCTCCCCTCCGGGCGGGCCACGATCTCGACCCGGTCGCCCACGCCCAGCTCGCCCGTCTCCACCACGCTCAGGTACGCGCCCACCCGGCCGGCGTCGGTGAAGCGCTTGAGCCAGCCCGGTTCGTCCATCCAGTTGCGGAACACCACGCACGGAATGCGCGGCCCGCTCACCTCCAGCAACGCCGTGCCGACCCGCCAGCGCTCGCCCAGCATCGCCCCCGACACGTCCACCCCGGACGTGGTGAGATTCTCGCCGAACTGGCCGTCGCGCAGCTCCCGCCCCAGCTCCCCTTCCCACCAGTCATAGTCTTCGCGGGCATAGGAGTAGACGGCCTGCGTGGGCGCGCCGTGGTTGGGCTGGTCGGCCCGCTCGTCGCCCTCCAGCCCGTTCCGCCGCACGCCGACCCGGCGCGTGACCGCCTTCTTGTCGATGGCGGTGCGCCCCAGCTTGCCCGCCCACTCCGCGTCGACCGCCCGCCCCACGTTCACTGAGATCAGCCGCATGGCTCCGACGGTAACCGACCCCGTCAGGTGGGGGCGCACGCGGTCACCGGCTCAGCCTCAGGTCGGCCAGCTGTAACAACGTCGACAGCGCCGCCTCCCGCGCCTCCTCCCCGTCGCCCTCCTCACCGAAGCACTCGGCGGCCACGTCGAGCACCGCCCGGACCACCGCCGCGTCCGGATAGGGCACCTCCACCCCCACCGTGCCGTCGGCGGCCACCTCGGCCGGGCGCAGATGCAGGCGGAGCAGCCGCCGCGTCTCCTCCGCGATCGCGACACCCAGCAGGGCCGCCCTCTCATACCGCTCAGCAGCGATCACAACACACCTCCTGTCGCACTCATGTTCGAGATTCGAAAGGCTAGAGTGCGGCACCGACAAAAATCCCGCGCCGGGTAGGGTCGAACGGTGTGCGATCCCCTCGTGACCACTGTCCGCCTGACCGTCGAACTCGGCGGCAATCCCGTCCTCACCGGCCACGACCTGGTCGTACGACCAGGTGAGCTGGTCGCGATCGTGGGCGAGAACGGGTCCGGCAAGTCCACGCTGCTGCGCTGCCTGGCCGGTCTCCAGCTACCGACGAGCGGGGAGGTCACGGTCTTCGGTGCGCCTCCGGCCGACGTGGCGGCGTTCTGGCAGCGGGTGGCGGTGACGGGGGACGAACCGGCCTGGTATCCGGGTCTCACCGCCCGGGAGCACCTTGAGCTGGTGCTGGCCGTACACGATGGGCCGCGCATGAGCGTGGAGCGGGCGCTGGAGCTGTTCGACCTCGGTCCGCGCGCGGACGCCGTCCCGCTCAACCTCTCCACGGGCCAGCGCCAGCGTCTCGCGCTGGCCGCCGCCCTGGTACGGCCCAGCCGCCTCCTGCTGCTCGACGAGCCGGAACGCGGCCTGGACACCGCCTTCCGCGAGCGCCTGGGCGCCCTGCTGCTGGAGTACACGGCCGGCGGCGGCACCGTCATCATGGCCACCCACGACCCCGACCTCGCCGCCCGCGCCCGCCACGTCTCCCTCGCGACCCGGGTGGGCGGACGATGACCGGGGTGCGCGAGATCAGGGCGCTCGTCCGGGCCAGGTCCGGGCGGCGGCGGAGCCTGAGCGACCGCTACGCGGCGCTGTTCGGGCTGGCGATGGGCTGCGCGATGCTGGCCCAGCCCGTCTCCGCCGCGTTCGAGGCCATGGCCGCGCCGCCACCGCCGGAGCAGGTGGGTGCCGGGCTGGCGCTGGTGACGCTCGTGTTCGCGGGCTTCCTGTGGGCGGCGCGCACGATCGGTCCCGTCGTGGTGTCGGCGGCGGACGCGGCCTGGCTGCTGCTGTCCCCTCTTGACCGGCGCGGCGTGCTGGGGCGTTCCGCGCGGACGCTGCTGCTGGTCAGCCTCGTGGTCGGCGCCGGTCTCGGACTGGCGGCCCTGGCGGTGACCGGCGCGCCCGACTTCCTCGTCTGGCGGCTGGCCGGCGCGCTCGTGGCGGGCGTCTCGGTGAGCGCGGGCGGGATGGCGCTGGCCGTGCTGGCCCAGACGTCCGACCCGTGGGACCTCGCGCTGCGGGCGGTGATCGCCGCGCTGGTGCTGGCCGCGGTCGTCCTGATGCTGGTCGCGGGCCACCACGTGCCGGCGGCCGCCTGGTCGGCCGTTCCGGTCCTCGTCTCCGCCTTCCTGGTACGGCAGGCCCGCTCGGCCCTCGTGCGCATCCCCGCCCGCCGCCTGCTGTCGTCATCGGCCAGGGCCGGGCATCTGGCCAACGCCACCGTGAGCCTGGATCCGAGCCTGCTGAGCTGGCTCGCCGAGGACAACCACTGGCGTGGCGCCCGCCTGCGCAGCAGGCCGTGGCCCGGCCTGCCCGCGGTGTTCGCGCCCGCGTGGCAGGAGGTGCTGCGGCTGGCGCGGCGGCCGGCGCGGCTGGCCGTACTGGCGGGCTCGACGGCGGCGCCCGCGCTGATGGCCCGGGCGACCGGAAGTGACGCGGTGGCGCTGGTGGCGGTGCTCGTCCTGGTCGGTGGGCTGGCCGCTGCGGCCTCCGCGGTGTCGGGGGCGCGCTGGGACGCCGACAACCCGGCGCTGGCCCGCCTGCTGGCGCTGCCGGGGCGCGGGCTGCTCGCGGCGCGGGCGGTGCTCCCGGCGGTGCTGGCGGCCGTGTGGATGGGGGCGGCACTGGTGTGGTTGCCCGGGTCCGCGGGGGCGCTGGTGTGGTTCGCGCCGCTGGCGGCGCCCGCGCTGGCCGCCGCGGCGTTGCGGATGGCCAGGCGGGCTCCGGTGAACCATGCGATGCCGATCCTCGACACGGGGGCGGGCGCGATTCCGACCGGGCCGCTGTTCTGGGGTCTTACCGGGCTCGATCTGGCGGTCATCGGCTGCTTTCCGATGGCGATCGCGCTGGTGGCGGGGTTTTCCGGCGTGCTGCTCGCCGTACAGGCCGTGGTGGGCGCGGCGGTGCTCGCGGGCTATCTGAGCCGCCAGCATCGCTAGGCAATCGCTAGCGATCGCAGTACGATTGTGAGCATGGACGTCCCACGGGCGCAGGCCGCGCTCCGGCAGATCGCCAAAGGATTCGAGGAGCTCGCCACCGCCCTGGGCGGCCCCGAGGAGCCCGACGAGCCGGAGCGCACCGCCCGCGTCATCGCCGAATGGGGGCGCAGGGGGCTGACGAAGCAGGAGGCGTCGGCGCTGTTCAGGAAGCACGGCTTCGCCCCGCAGACCACCGGCGGCTGGGCCCGCGGCGACTGGATCGCGATCGGCGAGGACGGCCTGCGCTACCTCACCGGGCGATCGCACGACTGGCTGGAGGAACGGTCATGAGCTTCGCGGTACGCATCGCCGTACGCGGATATGAACTCGACACGCAGGGCCACGTGAACGGCGCGGTCTACCACCAGTACGGCGACCACGCGCGATGGGAGTGCCTGCGCGCGGCCGGGATCACCGTCGAGGACCTGCTCGCGTCGGGCGTGGGCCCGATCACGCTCGAGAACACCATTCGATACCACCGCGAACTGCGCGGCGGCGACGAGGTCGAGGTGAGCTGCGGGTTCGAGTGGGGTGCGGGCAAGACGTTCAGGATCGTGCAGGAGTACCGGCACGAGGACGGCGGCCTGGCGGCCGAGCTGACCAGCGTCGGCGGGCTCCTCGACCTGCGGGAGCGCCGCCTCGTGCCGGACCCGGCCGCGCGCTGGCGGGCGCTGGCGTCGGAGCCCGCGCTGCTCGGGCTCTGATCTCGGGCTTGCCCGCTACTTCTTGGGCTTGTCCGCGGCGCTGGAGTCGGTCGACAGGGCGGCCACGAACGCCTCCTGCGGCACCTCGACCCGGCCGACCATCTTCATCCGCTTCTTGCCCTCCTTCTGCTTCTCCAGCAGCTTGCGCTTACGGCTGATGTCACCGCCGTAGCACTTGGCGAGGACGTCCTTGCGGATCGCGCGGATGTTCTCGCGGGCGATCACCCGGGCGCCGATGGCCGCCTGGATCGGCACCTCGAACTGCTGCCTCGGGATGAGCTCGCGCAGCTTCTTGGCCATGTCGACGCCGTAGGTGTAGGCCTTGTCCTTGTGCACGATCGCGCTGAAGGCGTCGACCGGCTCGCCCTGCAGCAGGATGTCGACCTTGACCAGCTCAGCCTCCTGCTCGCCCGCGGGCTCGTAGTCGAGCGAGGCGTAGCCGCGGGTACGGGACTTCAACTGGTCGAAGAAGTCGAAGATGATCTCGCCCAGCGGCAGCGTGTAGCGGATCTCGACACGGTCCTCCGACAGGTAGTCCATGCCCAGCAGGTTGCCGCGCCGCCCCTGGCAGATCTCCATGATCGCGCCGATGAACTCGGCCGGAGCCAGGATCGTCGACTTCGTCACCGGCTCGAAGACCTTATCGATCTTGCCGCCGGTCGGGAACTCCGACGGGTTGGTGACGGTCAGCTCCTTGCCGTCCTCCATCTCCACGCGGTAGACGACGTTGGGCGCCGTGGAGATCAGCGACAGGCCGAACTCGCGCTCCAGCCGCTCGCGGATGATCTCCATGTGGAGCAGGCCGAGGAAGCCGACGCGGAAGCCGAAGCCCAGCGCGGCCGACGTCTCCGGCTCGTAGATCAGGGAGGCGTCGTTGAGCTGCAGCTTGTCGAGCGCCTCGCGCAGCTCCGGATACTCGTCGCCGTCGATCGGGTAGAGGCCGGAGAACACCATCGGCCGCGGGTGGTCGTAGCCGGCCAGCATCTCCTTCGCGCCGTGCACGGCCGAGGTGACGGTGTCGCCGACCCGCGACTGGCGCACATCCTTCACGCCGGTGATCAGGTAGCCGACCTCGCCGACGCCGAGACCCTTGTCGGCGACCTTCGGCTCCGGGGAGATGACACCGATCTCCAGCGTCTCGTGGGTGGCCTGCGTGGACATCATGGTGATGCGCTCGCGCTTGCCGAGGTGGCCGTCGAAGACGCGTACATAGGTGACGACGCCCCGGTAGGTGTCGTACACCGAGTCGAAGATCAGCGCGCGGGCGGGCGCGTCGGCGTCGCCCACGGGCGGCGGGACCGTCGCGACGACATGGTCGAGCAGTTCGCGCACGCCCTCGCCGGTCTTGCCGGAGACCCGCAGCACGTCCGACGGGTCGCAGCCGATCAGGCCCGCGATCTCCTCGGCGAACTTCTCCGGCTGGGCGGCCGGAAGGTCGATCTTGTTGAGGACCGGGATGATGTCCAGGTCGTTGTTCATCGCGAGGTAGAGGTTCGCGAGCGTCTGCGCCTCGATGCCCTGGGCGGCGTCGACCAGCAGGATCGCGCCCTCGCACGCCTGCAGGGAGCGGGACACCTCATAGGTGAAGTCGACGTGGCCGGGCGTGTCGATCATGTTGAGCACGTGCCCGTCCCACGGCAGCCGCACCGCCTGGGACTTGATCGTGATGCCGCGCTCGCGCTCGATGTCCATTCTGTCGAGGTACTGAGCACGCATCGAACGGTCGTCGACCACACCGGTGATCTGCAGCATGCGATCGGCAAGCGTGGACTTGCCGTGGTCGATATGCGCGATGATGCAGAAGTTGCGGATCAACGCGGGGTCGGTCTGGCCAGGCTGATTGCGCACCGAAGTCCGTTTCGACAGGGTTGAGGTCAAGCGTCTTTCATGGTGACATGCCCGGGTGATTGCCCGAACCGTCATCCGCCGCGGCCTGCGCGTGCTCGCGCTTGCCTTGGCCATCGTGGTCGTGCTGGTCGGCGTGGTCGCCGCAGCGTTCCGAGTCCAGTTTACCGGCGAGCCCGCGGACTGGGCCAAGAGCACCGGTAACGACGCTCTGTGGATGGGCCACATGTGGGTGGACGGCCGCCGCACGGAGCAAGACGTCAAGAATCTGGCGGTACGGCTGCGCAGTACCGGCATCAAGGACCTGTACGTCCACAGCGGCCCCTTCAAACGCGACGGAACCCTCGACATGGGCGCCATCTCCACCGCCAAGAGCTTCGTGGCCTGGGCGCACAAGCATCTGCCCGACGTCCGTGTCTCGGCCTGGCTCGGCCAGAAGGTGGACGGCTTCCTCGACCTCGGCTCCCCCTCCACCAGGCAGAACATCCTCACCAGCGTCACCGCCGTCATCGCCCTCGGCTACGACGGCATCCACTACAACTTCGAGCCCATCGGCTCCGACGACGCCGGCTTCCTCGACCTGCTCGACCGGACCCGGCCGCTGACCGACCTTCTTTCGACGTCGACGCCGCAGATCGAGCCCTACCCCCTCATGCGACCCGTGACCAGGGTCTTCCTGGACCACGACAAGTATTGGTCGCAGGGATACTTCGGCGAGGTGGCCCGGCGCGTCGACCAGGTGGCCGTCATGGCCTACGACTCGGGCATGCCCCTCACCTCCCTGTACGGCGGGCATGCCGTACGGCAGGCCAAGCTCGCACTCGACCTCGTGCCCGACACCAAGACCGTGCTGCTCGGCGCGCCCGCCTACCACGACCACGGCATCCCCTGGGGCGACTCCGCCGAGAGCGTGGCCGACGCGGCGCTGGCCGCCCGCCTGGCCATCACCAGCAAGGGACCGCGCGAGCGATACGGGCTGGCCATGTATGTAGACTTTGCGGCGACGGAGGAGGACTGGCGCGAGTACACCACGGAGTGGCTACGCTCGGAGTCGTTGATTTGAGCGGCGACCTGAGTTATTGGTAGCCTGTTCAACTGCGTGTGGCGCGCCCTCTCTCGAGCCCGCGCGCCCCATCCATCACCAGATTCTCACCGAGGCTTCTTCGTGGCGAACATCAAGTCCCAGATCAAGCGCAACAAGCAGAACGAGAAGGCTCGTCTGCGCAACAAGGCCGTCAAGTCGTCCCTGAAGACCGCGGTCCGCAAGTTCCGCGAGGCCGCCGAGCAGGGCAACGTCGAGGAGGCCGCGGCAGCTCAGCGTGTGGCTTCCCGTCAGCTCGACAAGGCAGTGAGCAAGGGCGTCATCCACAAGAACCAGGCCGCGAACCGCAAGTCGGCGATCGCCAAGCAGGCCGCCGCGCTGGCTGCCAAGTAGCCTGACGCCTTCCTGGACGCCGTGCCCCCGGGTAGGGGTGCGGCGTTTCCGCGTACCCGAAGGGCAAGGTGTTTCGCGCGTCCTTCCCGTCGAGCCGCGGGCTCGACCCTGGTCGGCCTCGCTCCGCTCGGGCTGCCTATCTGCGGTCCCGCCCGTTGCCCGGCCAGTTGGATCCCACCCTCGCTTCGCCCCCGGAAGGCGGCTGGGCCGTCGAGCCCGCCTTGACCCCGCGGCCGTCGTCGATGCTCTGTCCAGAGGGTTCCAGATCTACCTTGCCGGCGCGGCACCTGAGCTGGACGCCCGGCGCCGAGCAGGTTCGGCATCACCGTGACCCCGGCTGGTCAGCACATGTGGATCGACGTCCCATGGCGGATCGTCGAACCAGGTAGTGGTCACTTCGGCGGAACCTCTCCGTCTCTGCGGGCCGGGGGGTTCTAGGCAGCCCGTCCCCCGCCGGTTCGCGGGGGACGCGTGCGGGGCACTCAGTGTGGACCGGACCCCATCAGATTGTGGAGGTGGCGGGCCACTGGATCGTGGGGGTGGGCGGCGAAGGATATGCGTAGCCAGCCGTCGGCGTCGATCTGGAGGAGGTCGTCGCGGATGGATGGGTCGGCGCCGCGTTCCAGGAGCAGGCGGATCACGGGGAGACGGCCGCCGGTGATGGCCCAGTGCAGGCCGGTTCGTCCGAGGTAGGGCGCCACGTCTGGATGGACTCCCCGGTCGAGGAGCCAGCGCACGACCTCGATCCGGCCGTGCTGGCAGGCATGGACGAACGCCTCTCCCACGATCTCCTCCGGATCGTCGGCCGGCGGCAGCCGGGAGGGGAAGCCCGCGCCGGTGTCGGCGAGGTCGGGGCGCGCCGATGCGGCGTCCGGCCGGAGCAGGCCGTCCGCGTCGAAGCAGGCCCGCACCAGATCCAGGCGGCCGCAGGCTGCGTATGTCCAGAGTGCCTGCGGCACGATCGCGTGTACGGCGAGCAGGTCGACGACCTCCGTATGGCCGTGATAGACGGCGTTCTCCAGCGGGGTGACGCCCAGCACCCGGGTGCCGGGGTCGGCGCCGGCGTCGAGCAGGAGGCGCGCGTATCCGACCCGGTTGTGGCGGGCGGCCCAGGTGAGCGGGACGTTCAGGTCGGTGGCTTTGCGGAGCAGGACGGCGACCGCGGCGCGGGGCACGCCGAGCTCCCTGCCGAGCCGGGCACCGGGGATCATCTCGGAGCCGGCGAGCATGTGCAGCAGGGTGTCGGCGTGCTCGGCGGTCAGGTGGGCCAAGCCGTCGGTGTCGCCGGCGAGCAGGGCTTCGGCCTCGCGGTGCAGCCGCCGCCGTCTGCCGCGCCGTTCGCCGAGATCGCGGCGGGACTTCTCGGTGAACGTCAGGAGCTCCTGCCAGGTCGGGAGGCCGAGCTCGCGCGCGATGATCAGCCGCGCGTCGCGGAGCGCGGCGGTCGTGGCGGAGGTCGCGGTGGCGTGCCGGGGCACGTGGGCCCGCAGCCGCCGCAGCGCGCCGGGGTCGCCGCGGCGCAGCTCGGCGAGGAGGGTGCCGGCCATCGAGGCGTAGATCCCCGGCCTGACCCCCATGAGGCGGGAGACCGGCCGTTCTTCTGTGGTGCCGCGGCTTTCGAGGTGGGCGCGGAACTCGGCCCAGGTCCGGAACCCATGTTCCTGAGCGAGCACGTGCTGGGCGTCGCTGAGCAGGAACCGTTCGCCGGCTCGTTCGCCCAGCATGTCGGCGACCCGGGTTCCGGCCGCCGCATCGCCCGCCGCGTACGCGTGACGCAGGTGTTTGGCCTGCTTGCGGTAGTACTCGACGTTCGGATGAGCCGACAGCTCGAAATGACGATCGGACATCGCAACCTCCATCGTCGCCGAGGTCCGCTGGCCCGGCCGGAAGAGGTTGATCTCGCTTGGTGCGTTGAGGTGGGAAAATCCCTGCCCGCGGACTGGCAGCGCCCTCGCACGCTCGTTTCAGAGTAGTCCAAAAACCGGTTGTTCTCGCCTGCGGAGCCCAGCACAATCATGGTCGTGATCTTTCGGGGCCGCCTGTCGTGAACCGCACTCTCCGTGACTACGCCCGCGCCGACGAACCCTCCTGGCTGCGCTGCCGGGTCCTGGCCTTCCTGCGCACCGCCTACTTCGACGACGTCGCCCCGGCGAAGCCCGCCATCGCGGCCCCCGGCTTCGAGCTGGTCGCGGTCGACCGGCACGACACCGTCCTCGGCCTGATGGACGTCGCCGTCCGGGGCGAGCTGGCGACGATCGAGACCGTCGCGGTCCACCCCGACCACCAGCACGCCGGCATCGGCCGCGCTCTGCTCGAACAGGCCCTGACACGCGTCCGTGCCCTGTCCACGGTGACCATGATCGACGCCTGGACGCGGGACGACCCGGACGCCCTGCGCTGGTATCGGGCGATGGGTTTCCGCGAGAGCGACCAGTACCTGCACGTCTACGCGACGGCCGGCGAGCCGGAACGCGCGCTCACCGGCGCGCGGCCGGGCACCCGGTGTCGGTGTTCCTCCACGCAGGCCTGGCCGAAGAGGAGCGGCTACGTCGCGAGTTCGCCCGGGTTCATGTCTGCCGTCGCTTTTCCGTCGCGCTCTGACCCGCTTCCAGTTCCGCTGCCCGGCGGAGGTCCTTGGGGCGGCCGATGGCGCGGCGCATCAGGATCAGGTCCTCCCGGCAGGCGTAGTGAACCTCCAGTCCGCCCGGTCCGGCCGCGGTGATCGCGCGGTCGAGGAACGCTCCGACCTGAAGGCCGCCCCAGGGGAGCGCCGGGGTGCAGCAGTCGCCACCGGCTCCTGGCGAGGTGAACTGAACCTTGGGGCGGAGAAGCGACTCCGGGTGAAGGGGTACGGCGTCGCCCGCTTCGTCCATCAGCCGGGCGTGGACGGCGGTGAAGGCGGCCGCCAACGCCGGGGCGTGCGCCGGCAGGCCGTCCCAGAGCAGGTCCAGGTCGCCGGTCAGTTCGGCGGATCCGTGCATGATGCCGGCGACCTGCCCGATCACCACGGCCCGGACGCCGTGGTGGTGAAGGGCTTCGAGCAGCGGGAAGGGGTCGAAGCCGAGGGCGCCGTCCGTGCCGATCGTGCCAATGTCGTCGTCGGCGTCCTGGTGACCCAGGCCGGTGCCCGCCCGGTTCAGGGCCAGTTCACGGGTGCGCCGGGCGGCGGCGCGGAGACGCGCCAAGGGCTCGTTGATCATTCGGGCATCCAACACCTGGCCCTGCTCATGACGCACCCGCATTTCAGGGAATGTCACGATTTCCGCATCACATGGGAATCTCGGCTGGATCACCATTAAGTCCGCCGCCATTGCCCGCCCCCGACGCTCCCCTGATGGTGGACCCATGCGGGGGCTGTTTGTCATCAGACGGGCGTTGAGCGAGCCCCTGCTCCTGCTGGCCGCCTTCTTCTCCATCCTCCTGGCCACCGCGACCCTGGTCGCCCTGACGATGTACGCCTCCACGACCACCGAGGCGGGCGTGCGCCGTACCATGGCCACCGCCGCGATCCCGGACAAGGCGGCGGTCCTGTCCGCCCCGGTGACGAAGGAGAACTTCCGCCAGATCGACGCCATGGTGCGCGGCCAGGTCGAGCGCGCGTACCAGGGCCTGCCCGCGGCGGTCACGGCCACGGCCAGGTCGGCCACGTACGTGGCGCCGGGGCAGCTCGGCCGCAAGACGCCGGAGCTGTTCACCTTCGGCCTGTACGAGGATCTGGGCGAACACGCCAAGCTGGTCGCGGGGTCGTGGCCCCGGCAGGGGAGCGTGGTGGAGGCGGCGGTCTCGCAGCCGGTCGCCACCGCGCTCGGGCTGGCACCCGGCCGGACGTTCACCACCCGGGGACGGGTGGCCAAGGCGCCGGCCACCGTCCGCGTCTCGGGGATCTTCCAGCTCGACGACCCGTTCGGGGAGCGGTGGTTCGCCGAGCCGCTGCTGGTGCGCGGGGCGGAGGTGGGTAACTTCACCACGTACGGCCCGCTGGTGGTCGCGCCCGAGACGTTTCTGGAGCGGTTCGCCGACCATGTCACTGTCACCTGGCTGGCGGTGCCGGACCTGCGGGGGCTCCAGCCGGACCGGCTCGCGGCGTTCGCGGCCGACGTCGCCGGGACGAAGGAACGCCTGGCCCAGGCGGGCTGCGTCAACTGCGGCGCCACCTCCCGCCTGCCCGAGGTCATCGCCCAGCTCGACACCGCGGCGCTGGTGGCCCGTTCGACCATGCTCATCCCGGTGCTCCAGCTCGTCCTGCTGGCGGGCTACGCGCTGATGCTGACCGCCCGCCTGCTGGCCGACCACCGGCGCATGGAGGCGGCGCTGCTCCGGGCCCGGGGTGCGGGCAGCGTGCGGCTGGCGGTGCTCACGGGCGCGGAGGCCTTACTGGTGGCGGTCCCGTGCGCGGTGGCGGCGCCGTTCCTCGCGCCGCTCCTGCTCGAAGCGGCGGGCGCGGGAGCGGCAGGCGCGGGGGCGGCGGGCGCGGGAGAGGCGGGGGTTCGGGCCGGGCTGGGGGCGTTCGTGGTGGCGGCGCTCGTCGCGGGCGCCTGTGCGGTACTGCTGGCGCTGCCCGCCCTGGCCGGGGCCCGCCGTACCTACGTCGAGACGCAGACCGCGCGCGCCCGCAGAGGGCTGGTGCAGCGGGCCGGGGCCGACCTGGTGCTGGTGGGGGTGGCGGCGCTGGCGATCTGGCAGCTCCGGCACTACGGGGCTCCGGTGACGGCTACCGCGGCGGGCGGGCTGGGGGTCGATCCGCTGATCGTCTCCGGCCCGGCGCTGGCGTTGCTGACCGGAGGGCTGGTGAGCCTGCGGCTGGTGCCACTGGTCTCCGGGGCCGCCGAACGGCTCGCCGCCCGGCGGACGGGTCTGGCCCCCGCCCTGGGGGCGATGCAGGTGAGCAGGCGGCCGCTGCGGTACGCGGGCCCCGCCCTGCTGCTGACCATGGCCGTGGCGATCGGCGGCCTGTCGCTGGCCACCGCGGCCACCTGGCGAGCCTCCCAGAACGACCAGGCCGCCCACCAAACCGGCGCGGACCTGCGCATCTCCGACCCGCCCGAGAACCACGAGCTCGGCGTCCTCGGCCGCGGCGGCGCGTTCGCCGCGCTGCCGGGCGTGAGCGCGATCAGCCCGGTCTACCGGGGCAGCGCCGACGTCGGCGGCACGGACGTGACGATGCTCGGCGTGGACGCGGCCACGATCGGCGGCATCCTGCGCCTGCGCGCCGATCTGTCCGCCGACCGGGTGCCGGACATGGCGAAACGGCTGCTCGCCGGACGTCCCGACCTGCCGGTGATCCCGTTGACGGGTGACCATCTCCGGCTCGGCGTCCAGCTGGAGGCGGAGGAGCCGGTACCGGCCAAGGTCAGCGTCGTGGACGGGCTCGGCGTCTGGCGGGAGCTCGCCCTCGGACCCCTGGAGCCCGGCGCGCGTACGCTGGAGATCGACCTGCGCCCGCTCTACGGCCGCACGGGCACGGCAGGCCCCCTGTCCCTGCGCGGACTGACGTTCGACCTGCCGGTCCCGGCCAGAGGCACGGCGACCGGGATCACCGTGACCGGCCTGAACGCCCCAAAAGGCGCCCCATGGACCCACGCCGTCCAGCGCCCCGGCCGCCTGCATGGCGGCAAGCTCACGCCAACCCCCGGCGGCTTCACCATCGAGGTACCGGCCCCCAAACCCGCCGAAGCTCCCGCGGACCCACAGCCACTGGTCGTCACCCTGGGCAAGGGCCATCTGATGGCCCCGCCGAGCGATCGGCGCCACCCGCTGCCCGTGGTCGTGTCACGAGACCTGGCCGCCATCATGAAGGCGCGCGTCGGCCAGGTCACCGCGGTGGCGATCGAGGGCCGCAACACCGCGGTGCGCATCGCGGGCATCGTGGACGCGCTGCCTTCGACGGCCGCCGGACGGCCCGCCGTACTCCTGGATCTGCCCACGGCGCAGGCCCGTGACCAGGCGTGGGCGCTGCCGCCGAAGCCCGTGACCGAGTGGTGGGCCGCGGCGCGCGGCGGCGACACCGCGCCCGCGGTGGAGCGGTTGCGGCGCACGCCCGCGTGGGGCGCGAGCGTGGTGGATCTGCCGTCGCAGGCGGCGAAGCTGCGTGACGACCCGCTGGCGGCGGGGCTGGAGGGGGCGCTGACGCTCGGGTTCGCGGCGGCGCTGGCGTTCGCGGTGCTCGGGTTCCTGGTGAGCGCGGCGGTGGCGGCGCGCGAGCGGGCCGGTGAGCTGGCGATCCTGCGGGCGCTGGGGATGAGCGGGCGGCAGATGTTCTGGTTGCTGGCGGTGGAACAGGCGTTCGTGATCGGGCTGGCCATGGGGGCGGGGATCGGGCTGGCGGTCGTGGTGGGGTACCTGGTGGTGCCGCACATCGTGCTGACCGGGCAGGCGGCGGCCGTGGTGCCCGCCGTGACGCCGGTCTTCCCATGGGCAGCCACGCTGGCGATGGCGTTGGCGGTCTGTGTGGTGTTGTTCGGCGTGGTCGCGGGGCTGGCGGCCAGCCTGCGCCGCCGGGCGCCGCTGGTCAGGGAGGACCTGTGAACCCGCTGCGCCTGGCCAGGACGCACGCCGGGGCGCTGGCCGTGCTCGCCGCCCTGGTGGCCGCGGCGGCGCTACTGGTGGCGGCGCTGCCGAAGATGATGGAGGCGGCCTACGACCGGGCGTTCGCGCACTCGGTGGGCTCCGCGTCCGCCGACTGGACCGACCTGACGGTCGAGTACTCCACCCAGGACGACCCGCCCGAGCACCGCACCGCCGCGGACTTCGCGCGGCGCGACGAGCGGCTGCGCGAGATCCTGCCGCCGGTCCTGCGCCGGATGGTGGGCCCAGGCCATCAGCGGGCCTCCACGTTCAACCTGCCCGTGATGAAGGGGCCGGCGGCGGACGGCCCGCTGTTCGTGGACCCGACCTGGGTCTCCGGCGTCGAGCAGCGCATCCGCTACGTGGCCGGCCGGCCCCCGGGCGCGTCGGACGGCAGGCGCTTCGAGCTCGCGATCGTCAGGTCGGCGGCCGAGGCGATGAACATCCGGGTCGGCACCCGGCTCCAGCTCGGCACCGTCGGCGTCATCGACGCCACCGTCACCGGCCTGTTCGACGTCACGGACCCCGGCGACCGCTTCTGGGACCACAACCGGGCCGTGCGCGCGGTCAACCGCGTGCCGATCCCTGGCAGCGACATCTACGAACTGCACGTCGACGCGCTCATCTCACCGGAGAGCCTGCCGGTGCTCGGCGGCGGGGAGCGGCAGATCCACTACGCCTGGGTGATCCCCGTCGACACCGCCAGGGCCACCGCGCGGGACGCGCCCGCGCTGCCCGCGGCGATCGCCGAGTACGACCGGCTGGCCGGCGTCGAGGCCGCCGACCCGTGGAACCGCTTCGTCCTCATCACCCGGCTGCCGGAACTGCTCGGCAGGTTCCTGGGCGAGCTGGCCACCGCGCAGACCGTGATGACCGTGGTGCTGGGCGGGCTGCTGGCGGTCTCGCTGTGCGTGGTGCTGCTGGCCGTACAGCTGATGGTGGAGCGGACGGACCGGGCGCTGGCGCTCGCGCGGGCGCGCGGTGGATCGCTGCGGCAGGTCGCGGGCGCGGGGACGGGCCTGGTGGCGCTGGCCGCGCTGCCCGCCGCGCCGGCCGGATACGGGCTGTCCTACGCCGTGCCGGGCCCGCTCACCCCGATCGTGCACGCCGGTCCCGCGCTGATCGCCGCCGCCGTGGTGGCGGGCGCCGCGGCGCTGCTCGCGGCCCGGCACCGGGCGCCGCTGCACGAGCGGCGCGCCGACGTCGTGGCGGCCCGGCTCTCACCGGCGCGGATCACCGCGGAGGCCGCGGTGGTGGCGCTGGCGCTCGGCGGCGCGTTCCTGCTGCGCCTGCGCGGGCTGGCGGTCGGGGACCCGTTCCTGGTGCTGGTGCCGTTCGGGCTGACGGTGGCGGTCGCGGTGATCACCGTGCGCTGCTACCCCTTCCCCCTCCGCCTCCTGGTACGGCTGGCCGCGCGCCGTCGCCGGGCGGTGCCGTTCCTGGGTCTGACGCTGGCGGCCAGGGCGCGCTCGTTCTCGGTGCTGCCGGTGCTGGTGCTGCTGCCCGCGCTGGCCGTGTCGGTCTTCTCCGCGGTGGTCGCCTCGGGCATCACGACCGCCCAGGAGCACGTGGCCTGGAACGAGGTCGGCGCCCACGCCCGCCTGCAGGCCTCCGGCGTGTTCTCCCCGGAGGCGGTCGAGCGGGTGCGCCGGGTCCCGGGAGTGAAGCGGGTGGTGCCGGCGCAGATCGCCACCGTGCGGATCGCCGAACGCCATCCCACGCTGGTGGCCATCGACCTGGAGGCCTACCGCGCGATCGTGGCCGGCACGCCGCTCAGGCCGCCGGGCCCGCTGCGCGACGGTCCGGGGATCCCCGCCCTGGTGCCGCCCGACCAGGTGGGCGCCGAGCTCACGATGACGTGGAACCAGCAGGTCAAGCTGCGGCCCCAGGGCTCGGTGACCTCGTTCCCCGGGCTGGGCGACCTGCGGGAGTTCGTGGTGACGCCGCTGGACGTGCGAGCGCGGATGGGCCGCGAGGTGGAGATCACCACGTTGTTCGTCGAGGGCGACGGCGTGGCGGCGGCGGACCTGGCGCGGGCGGCGGGCGCGGGCGTGCGGGTGCGCACGTTCGGCGACGCGCTGCGGGCGATCGAGGACGAGCCGCTGACGGCGACGGTCCAGGTGGTCTTCCGCGTGGTGACGCTGGCGCTGGGCGGCTACGCGCTGGCGGCGGTGGTGCTGGCGCTGGTGGTGGGCGCGCGGGAGCGGGCGCGGGCGCTGTCGTTCCTGCGTACGCTCGGGCTGTCGGCGGGGCAGGCGCGGCGGCTGACGGTGCTGGAGGTCACGCCGATGATCCTGCTGACGGCGCTGGCCGGTCTGGGGCTGGGTCTCGGGCTGGAGCCGGCGCTGGGCCCGGCGATCGACCTGTCGGCGTACGCGGGCGGGGCCGCGGTGGCGGGGACCGAGGTGTGGTGGCCGCTGCTGCTGGCGGCGACGCTGGCCCTGATGTCGGTTTTGGGGGTATACGTCCACATTTGGCTGGGCCGCCGGGCGGCCGTGGGCGCGATACTTCGCGTGAATGAGTAACAGCGTCCAGGTCCTGTGCGATTTGTGTCACAGTTTCGATATCACATGCACATCGCCGCAGCGTATCGGGTGCGCATCCCTTATGAAGATCACCTTGCCCTCGACTCCGCCGATCCTCAAAAGTTCACTAAACGGGTGAAGGGGGTCATATGCGGGGGCCGTTGATCGTCAAGCGGGCGTTCAGTGAACCGCTCCTTCTCCTCGCCGCCCTCGGCTCCATCCTGCTGGCCACCACCACACTCGTGGCGCTGACCATGTACGCCTCGTCCATCGCCGATGTCGGCGTCCGGCGCACCATGGAGACGGCCTCCTTCGGCAACACCGCCGTCACGGTGACCGCGCCGGTCAAGGGCGAGACCTTCCCGAAGCTGGACCAGGTCATCCGCGAGCAGGTGGGCAAGCTCTTCACCGGAGTGCCGACGGCGATCGGCGCCAGCTTCCACTCCGACTCCTACGCCATGCCCGGCCAGGAGCGCAAGGAGCGCCCGGAACTGCTCAGGTTCGGCAGCTACGACGG
The DNA here is from genome assembly GCF_044457485.1 of Nonomuraea sp. NPDC050540. Classification (NCBI taxonomy): domain Bacteria; kingdom Bacillati; phylum Actinomycetota; class Actinomycetes; order Streptosporangiales; family Streptosporangiaceae; genus Nonomuraea; species Nonomuraea sp. NPDC050540. Next base: position 365,596 of record NZ_JBITHA010000005.1, on the reverse strand, counting down.
CCTCGACCGGCAGGCCAAACTCGTCTCCGGCGCCTGGCCGCGCGACGGCGCTCAGCCGCTGGAGGCCGTCGTCTCGCTGCCCGCCGCCTCGGCCACCTCGTTCAAGGTCGGCCAGGTCATCACCACCCAGGGCCGCGTGGACAAGAAGACCCGCCAAGTGAAGATCGTCGGCATCTTCCAGCTCGACGACCCCTTCGGCGACCGCTGGAGCGGCGAAGCCCTGCTCAGCCGTGGCGTCGAGACCGGCTCCTACACCACCTACGGCCCGCTCATGGTGGGCCGGGACACCTTCCTCACCCACTTCGCCACCACCGTCAGCACCACCTGGACCGCGCTGCCCGACCTGCGCCAGGTCTCCCCCGAGCAACTGCGCCCGCTGGCCGACGGCGTCACCGGCCTGCGCGAACGGCTCCGCTCGAACGGCTGCTCCGAGTGCACCGCCATCAGCCGGCTCAACGGCGTGCTCACCCAGCTCGACACCGCCGCCCTGGTCTCGCGCTCGACCATGCTCATCCCGGTGCTGCAACTGCTGCTCCTGGCCGCGTACGCGCTCATGCTCACCGCCCGCCTGCTGGCCGACCACCGGCGCATGGAGGTCGCGCTCCTGCGCTCGCGCGGCGCCGGCACCTGGCGGCTGGCCTCCCTGGCCGGCGGCGAGGCGCTGCTGGTGGCCGTCCCGTGCGCGGTCATCGCGCCGTTCCTCGGCCCGCCGCTGCTGGCCGCGGTCAACACGCTGCCGTGGATCCAGGCCTCAGGTGTACGGCTGGCGCCCGTCGCCGACCTCGGCACCTTCCTGGTCTCCACCTCGGTGGCGCTCGTGTCGGCGGTGCTCCTGGCGCTGCCCGCCCTTGCCGGCGCCCGCCGTACCTATGTGGAGGAACAGTCGGCACGCGGCCGCAGCGGCGCGCGCGGCCTGATCGAGCGCGCGGGCGCGGACCTGGCGCTGCTGGTCGTGGCCGGGCTGGCGATCTGGCAGCTGCAGCACTACGGCGCGCCGGTGACCTCGACCACCAGCGGCGAGCTGGGCATCGACCCGCTGATCATCTCCGGCCCCGCGCTGGCGCTGCTCACCGGCGGCATGCTCGGCCTGCGCCTGGTCCCCCGCATCTCCAAGGTCGCCGAACGGTTCACCACCAAGCGCGCCAGTCTCGCGCCCGCGCTGGGCGCCTGGCAAGTGGCCAGGCGGCCGCTGCGCTACTCGGGACCGGCGCTGCTGCTGACCATGGCGATCGCCATCGGCATCGTCTCGATGGCCACCGCCTCCACCTGGCGCGCCTCGCAGAGCGACCAGGCCCGCCACCAGGCCGGCGCGGACCTGCGGCTGACCGGACCCCCGGACGGCGGCGAACTCGGCACCCTCGGCAGGGGCACCGCCTTCAGCGCGCTGCCCGGCGTACGGGCCGCCGCCCCCGCCTACCGGGGCCGCGCCGACGTCGACAACGCGTTCGTCAGCCTGATCGCCATCGACGCCGCCAAGCTCGGCCAGGTCTTCCAGCTGCGCTCCGACCTGTCCGCCCAGACGGTCACCGAGCTCGGCGCCGGGCTCACCGCCGGCCGGCCCAAGACCGCGCCGGTGCAGCTGCCCGGCACCCCGCGCACGCTCACCGTGGACGTGCGGGCGCCCTTCGGAGCCGTCCCCCTGCAGCTCGTGCTCTCCGACGCGCTCGGCGTACGCCACGCGCTGCCGGTCGAGGCGACCGCCAAGACCGTACGGCAGGCCACCCTCGACCTCACCGCCTTGACCGGCCGCGGCGGGAAGGTCAGCTACCCGCTGGCCGTCGAGGGCTTCATCTCCGGAGTCAGCGAGACCGACCGCGAGGCCCGCGTGCTCGCCCTGCGCGCCGACGGCCAGGAGGTGAGCGTCCCCGGCGGCCTGCGCTGGGCGGGCGCGGACCCGGCCGGCCGGGAAGGGCTGTTCACCATCGAGTCCGGCCGCGAGGGCGCGGTCGTGATGCCGGCGCCCCCGGGCATCGACCCGGACAAGATGCTGCTGCCTCCGCGCGCGGCCGGCGCCACGGTCAACGCGCCGCTGCCCGTCGTGCTCACCGCGGACCTGGCCGCCGCGCTCAAGCTGACCGTGGGCCAGGTCGCGCCGATCACGTTCGAGCGGAAGGTCATCGAGGTCAAGCTGACCGGCGTGGTGGAGCGCATGCCCACGACCACGCCGGAGCAGCCTGCCGTGCTCGTGGATCTGAGGACACTGCAGGACCGCACGCTCAGCGCGGGCGAGCTCCCGCTGCCGGCGACCGAATGGTGGCTGAACACCGGTGGCTCGTCCACCGCCGCGTACGAGAAGATCAGGACCAACCCCGTCTGGAACGTCACCGCGCTCGACCAGCGGCGCCTGGCGACGGAGCTGCGCGACGACCCGCTGGGCAGCGGCCTGCAGGGGGCGCTGATCCTCGGCTTCCTGGCGGCGCTGGTCTTCGCGGCGCTCGGCTTCCTGGTCAACGCGGCGGTGGCGGCGCGCGAGCGGATGTCGGAGTTCACCATCCTGCGGGCGCTCGGCGTGAGCTTCCGTCAGGTGTTCGGGCTGCTGGCCATCGAGCAGACGTTCGTCATCGGGCTGTCGCTGGCGGCCGGGACCGGGCTCGCGGTCGCCGTCGGATACCTGGTCGTCCCGCACATCGTGCTCACCGGCCAGGCCGCGGCGGTCACGCCGGACGTGCGGCTCGACATCCCGTGGCCGGCCACGGCGGCCATGCTCGTGGTGGTGGCCGTGGTGTTGTTCGCCATCGTCGCCGGGCTGGCCCGCAGCATGCGGCGGCAGGGTCTCGGTCAAGTGCTGCGCATCGGGGAGGACCAATGAAGACCCTGCGGCTGGCTCGGGTGCATCCCGGCGCCCTCGCCATGCTCGCCGTCCTCACCCTGAGCGCCTGCCTGCTCATCGCGGGCATGCCGCGGATGATGCAGGGGGCCTTCAACCGGGCGATGGCGCAGGATCTCGACGCCGCCCCCGCGCAGCAGGCCGACCTCACCGCGCGCGCCGCCTCCCATGGGATCCGGCAGGACATCGGCTCCGCCGAGCAGTTCGAGCGCTGGGACGTGGAGCTGCGCGAGCTGGTCCCGGCCGGGCTGCGGACCGTCGTGCGCCCTCCCGGCGCCGGCACCTCGCACATGAGCGCCAAGACCTCGCGCACCCCGGTGCACAACACCGGCGGCATGAGGTACATCAACCTGGCCTGGCTGTCCGACGCCGACCGGCGCGTGCAGTGGACCGAGGGACGGGCGCCCGGCAAGCCCTCGACCACGCGCTTCGAGAACACCGACATCCCCCTGTTCGAGGTCGGCGTCGTCGCCGACGCGGCCAAGAAGATGGGGCTCACGATCGGCGCCCGGCAGATCATCGGCGAGAGCGACTACGCCGCGATCAAGGTCGTCGGCATCTTCAAGGCGGTCGACCCCGGCGACCGCTGGTGGAGCCACAACGGCGACGCGCTCAACGTCAACGAGGTGCAGCCGCCGGGCAAGCTGGACCTCGAGAAGTCCGTCACCGTGCTCATCCCCCCCGCCGCGCTGGCCGTGCTGAGCGGCCAGGCCCGTCAGCTCGACTACCGCTGGGTCCTGTCCGTCGACACCGCCGCCCTCGCCAAGCTCGACCCCGTCGCGGTGCAGACCGCCATCAAGGAGTATGACAAGGCGCTCGCGCTCAACGCCAAGGGCGACTTCGCCCACCGCCTCGACACCCAGCTGGCCAACCTCATCGCCGCCTTCCTCACCAAGCTGGCCACCGCGCAGACGATCATGTACCTGGCACTGGGCGGGCTGCTCATGGTCGCGCTCGGCGTCATCGTGCTCGGCGTGCAGCTCGTGCTCGACCGCATCGACCAGGCGCTCGGCCTGATGCGGGCGCGCGGCGGCGCGCTGCGCCAGATCATCGCGACCGCGGGCGGGCTCACCGCCGCCGCCCTGCTGCCCGCCGTCCTCGCCGGGTACGGCCTGGCCTACCTCGTACCGGGACCAGCCGTCGCGCTCGTGCACGCCGGCCCCGCGCTGCTGCTGCTCACCGGCATCGGCTACGCCTGCGCCCGAGCCGCCATCGAGCACCGCGCGCCCCTGAACGAGCGCCGCGGCGACGTGGCCACCGCCAAGCCGTCGGCCAAGCGGATCACGCTGGAAGTCCTGGTCATCGGGCTCGCCCTGGTCGGCGCGTACCTGATCCGCACCCGCGGGCTCACCACCGACGTGGCCACGCAGGGGCAGGACCCGTTCCTGCTGTTCGTCCCGATCGCGCTCACGCTGGCCGCCGCGCTGATCACCCTGCGCTGCTATCCCTACCCCCTGCGCCTCATCGTACGGCTGGCGGCACGGGCCCGGCCCGCCGTACCTTTCCTGGGCCTGACCAGGGCGGCCCGCGCCCGCTCCTTCAGCGTCCTGCCGGTCCTGATCCTGCTGCCCGCCCTGGCCGTGTCGGTGTTCGCCTCGCTGATCTCCAGCGGCATCGTCCGCACCCAGGAGGTCGCCGTGTGGCAGAAGGCCGGCGCGCCGATCCGCGTCGAGTACTCCGGCATCTTCACCGACGAGGCCATCACCCAGATCGGCAGGACACCCGGCGTCGACCAGGTCGTCCCCGCGCAGCTGGGGAAGGTGCAGATCGGGTTCACCGCCGAGCGGGCCGACATCCTCGCCGTCGACCTGGCCGCGTGGAGCGAACTCATCGCCGGCACCCCGGTCACCCTGCCCGCCCAGCCCGGCGGAGCCGGCATCCCCGCGCTCGTCTCGCCCGGCATGAAGGGCCGCGGCACCATCGACATCGGCTGGCAGAACCGGATGAAGGTCCGCGAGGCCGGCGTCATCGAGAAGGTGCCCGGGTTCTTCAGCCAGGGCCGCTTCCTCGTCGTCCCACTGGACACCAACCAGCGGGCCGGCACCCGCGTCAACGTCAACACCCTGCTCATCAGCGGCAACGCCGACCCGGCCCAGGTGCGGGCGGAGGCCGTCAAGGCGGTCTCGGCCGCGATCAAGGGCGGCGACGGCGCCAAGCTGATCACCGTAGCCGGGGCCGCCGAGGCCCGCGCGGCCATCACCGGTGACGCGCTGACCGGCACCGTTCTGGCCATCTTGCGGATCGTGACCGTGGCGCTCGCGGCGTACGCGCTGGTCGCGGTCGTGGTGACCCTCGTGATCAGCGCGGCGGAGCGGGCCGCGGCCCTGTCGTTCCTGCGTACGCTGGGGCTGTCGGCACGTCAGGCACAGGGGCTGACCGTCCTGGAGATCTCCCCGATGATCGTGCTGACCTCGCTGGCCGGGCTCGCGCTCGGCCTCGTCCTGCCCGCCGCGCTCGGCCCCGGCGTCGACCTGTCGGCCTACACCGGCGACCTCGACGTCCAGAGCTACGACCTCGACCTGCTGACTCCTACGCTCCTGGCCGCCGGGCTGACCGGCGTCGCCGTACTGGGCGCCTACGCGCACACCGCCATCAGCCGTCGCCGCAGCCTCGGCTCCGTACTCCGAGTGGGTGAGTGAACGTGAACCCGACCCTGTCCGAGCTGGAAGCGCAGGCGAGCCAGGAGAAGGCCGCCTTCGGCGGTGACGCGCACATCGTCTGTGACAACCTCGTCCGCATCTACAAGACCGAAGGTGTCGAGGTCGTCGCCCTGCAGGGCCTTGACCTGCTGGTGCAGAAGGGCGAACTGGTCGCCATCGTCGGCGCCTCCGGTTCCGGCAAGTCGACGCTGCTGAACGTGCTGTCCGGCCTCGACGTCCCCACGGCGGGCCTGGCCAAGGTGGCCGGCACCGACCTGCTGTCCATGGCCGCCAAGGACCGGCTGCGCTACCGGCGCGAGGTCGTCGGTTTCATCTGGCAGCAGACGGCGCGCAACCTGCTGCCGTACCTGACCGCACAGGAGAACGTCGAGCTGCCCATGAAGCTGGCCGGCAAGGCGCGCAGGGGCCGGGCCGTGGAGCTGCTGACGCTGCTCGGGGTCGACTACTGCGCCGACCGCCGGCCGTCCGAGATGTCCGGCGGCGAGCAGCAGCGCGTCGCCATCGCCGTGGCGCTGGCCAACTCCCCGCAGCTCATCCTCGCCGACGAGCCCACCGGCGAGCTCGACAGCGACACCTCGGAGGAGGTCTTCCACGCGCTGCGCAAGGCCAACCGCGAACTCGGCGTCACCGTCGTCATCGTCACCCACGACCCGCTCGTGTCCGAGCAGGTGGACCGCACGATCGGCATCCGCGACGGCCGCACCTCCAGCGAGACGCTGCGCCGCGAGGGCGCCGAGGGTCAGATCGTCGCCGAGGAGTACGCCGTCCTCGACCGCGTCGGCCGCCTCCAGCTGCCCCGCGACTTCATGAACGCCCTGGAGCTGGAGCGGCGCGTACGGCTCGAACTCGAGTCCGACCACATCGGCGTATGGCCCGCGCGAGAGGAGAGCAACGGTGAGTGAGCCCCTGGTCGTCGTCGACGGGCTGCGCAAGGTCTACCGGACGGGCCCCAAGGAGGTCGTGGCCCTGCGCGAGGTGTCCTTCCAGGCCTTCCCCGGCGAGCTGATCGCCATCCGCGGCCGGTCGGGCTCCGGCAAGACCACGCTCCTGAACCAGATCGGCGGCCTGGACCGTCCCGACGCCGGCCGGGTCGTCGTGGCGGGCGAGGAGGTCACGGCCATGAGCGAGGACGCCCTGCTGGCGTTGCGCCGCGACACCGTCGGCTTCGTCTTCCAGTCCTTCGGCCTCATCCCGGTGCTCTCGGCCGCCGAGAACGTCGGCGTGCCCATGCGCCTCGCGCGCACGCCCGTCGAAGAGCGCGAGCGGCGGGTACGCATGCTGCTGGCCCTCGTCGGCCTCGAACAACACGTCAACCAGCGCCCCTACGAACTGTCCGGCGGCCAGCGCCAGCGCGTCGCGATCGCGCGCTCCCTGGCCAACCGGCCGAGACTGCTCATCGCCGACGAGCCGACCGGCCAGCTCGACTCCCAGACCGGCCGCCAGATCATGCAGCTCATCCGGGCGCTGGTGCGCAGCGAGGGCGTGACGGCGCTGGTCGCCACCCACGACCCGAGCCTGATCACGCTGGCCGACCGGGTGCTGGAGATCAGCGACGGCGTGGTTCGGGAAGCGGCGCTGCTGCAGGAGTCCTGACCACGGCGGCGAGGTTGGCCGCCGTCACCAGCACCCCCGCCACCAGCAGCAGCCCCGTGCCGCCGGTCACCCCGGCCAGCGGCACCGCCACGGCCAGCCCGAACGGCCGCGAGGCGAACGAGATCAGCTGGTCGAACGAGCGCACCCGCCCCAGCGCCGCCTGCGGAATCTCCCCGGCCACGACCGTCTCCCACAACGGGCTCAGCAGGCCCAGCCCGAACATCGCCACCAGATAGGCCCCCGCCAGCACCCACACCGGGGCGGCGAACGCCAGCGCGGCCATCGGCAGCACGTACAGGGCCGCGCTCACCTGGACCACCACCAGCGGGCGGCGGATGGGCAGCCTGGGGGCGGCGAACACGCCCGCGACCAGGCCGGCGGTGCCGCACTGCACGATCAGCACCCATCCGGCCTCACCGGCCGCGCCCGTGACGGCCAGCGGGCCCAGGGTCAGGAAGAGGCCCGCGGCGAAGTGCCAGACGCCGTGGCCGAGCACGCTGGTCAGGAACCAGGGGCGCCGCCTGACCTCCTGCCAGCCCTCGCGCAGGTCGGCGCCGAAGGTTCGGCGGTGGGCGGGGTGGGGCGGGCCTGCCGTACGGACTGAGCCGAGGGTGAGTGCCGAGCACGCGAACAGCAGCCCGGTCAGCAGCGCCGCCCAGCCGGGACCCGCCACGAGCACCACCCCGCCCGCGAGCGCGGGCGCCGCCACCGCCGACAGGCTCGTCGCCACTCCGATGCGCGCGTTGACCCGCAACCGGTCCCGCTCGGGCACGACCGCGGCCACCAGCCGGGGTACGGCCGGCATCCCGAACGCGATCGCCACCCCCGCCGCGGCCGAGAGAACGGCCAGATCGAGGATCCGGTTCACGCCGAGCAGCAACTCGGCGCCGATGCCGACCTGAGTGAGACAGCGGGCCAGATCCGCGCCCAGCGCCACCCGTTCCGGCCTCATGCGGTCGGCGAGCACTCCGCCGATGGGCAGGAACAGCAGCAGCGGGACGAGTTCGGCGGCCAGCACCAGTCCGAGGTCGGCGCCGGAGCCGGTGGTGCGCAGGACGGCGAGGGTGAGGGTGGTGGGGATCAGGGCGGTGGCGAGGGCGGACAGGGCGCGCCCGGCCAGCAGGCGGTTCGTCATGGCTTGGGATGGTATTTCGCTGGCGAATGTTTCGTCAACAAAATACTTAGTGGCGTATGATCCAATCGTGGAAGACTCCGTCGACCGTCACCTGGCCCGCTGGCGCGGCAAGGCCCCCTACGACGAGCTCGTCGAGGGGGTGGTGACCCGGATGCAGATGCTGGTCAAGCACCTCCACCAGACGAAGGCGGCGGCGCTGGCCGAGGTGGGGATGCAGGACTTCGAGTTCGAGACGCTGCACCGGCTGGCGGCGCACGCGGGGAGCGCCACGCCATCTGCGCTGGCGGCGGAGCTGCTGCTTTCACCGGCGGGGATGACCGGACGGCTCGACACGCTCGAACGGTCGGGACTGATCCGCAGAGTGCGGAGCAGTGATGACCGGCGGCGGGTGGATGTGGAGCTGACCGAGCGGGGACGTGAGTTGTGGACCGAGGCGATGGAGATTCGGGCGGTGGTGGAGTCGGGGATGATCTCGGCGCTTTCGCTTGAGGATCGGGTGACGCTGGACGCCCTGCTGAAGCAACTCCTCCACAACGTCGAATCCCCCCACTAACCTCCACCCCCCACCAGCGCTCACCCCCACCGACGTCCGCCCCCACCCGCGTTCGCCTCCACCCGCGTTCGGCCCCTGTGATCGCCCCCACCGGCCTTCACCTCCACCCGCGTTCGGCCCCCACCGGGGTTCGCCTCCATCCGCGTTCGGCCCCCACCGGGGTTCGCCTCCATCCGCGTTCGGCCCCCACCGGGGTTCGCCTCCATCCGCGTTCGGCCCCCACCGGGGTTCGCCCCCCACCAGCCCTTCACCGCCTCGGCCCGCGCTCGTCCGCCGTGCCACGCCGACGACCCTCCACCCGCCCGGCCCGCGCTTGCCCACCCGACCACAACCCGCTGTCCACCCGCCCGCGCTTGCCCGCCCTGCCACGCCGACGACCCTCCACCCGCCCGGCCCGCGCTTGCCCACCCGACCACAACCCGCTGTCCACCCGCCCGCGCTTGCCCGCCGTGCCACGCCGGCCCCATCGGCCCGGCTCGCGAGTCTCACGACCTCCTTGGCCCCCTCCTGGCCCGTGAGCCCTCGTGGCCCGCGTGTGACCCGTTGGCCGGGTGGCCGGCTGGGTCGCGTTGTCCACAGCCCCCGCCCCATCCCCAGAACCCCGTTCGCCCGATCCCCCTCACCCCGCCCCGCCGTACCGTCGCTGCCGTGCGCTCCCCCGATCCCACCAGCGAGCAGGCCATAGCCGAGGCGAGGCTGCGATCGATCACCCATCCAGGGACAGGCGAGCGCAACCTCCCACCCACCTTCCAGGCATTCCGCGCGGCAGTGGCCGCCCAAGCCCCCACCCGCACAGGCGTACGCGTCCTCATAGCCATAGGCGTCCTGGCAGCAGCGATAGCCGCGTTCACCTTCTGGCGTTCAGCCCCCACCCCCGCCCCACTCCCACCACCCCCAGCGGTGACCACCCCACGCCCGACCGCCTCGGTAACCATCCACGTCACCGGCAAAGTACGCACCCCAGGCGTCTACCGCCTCCCCACCGGCTCCCGCGTGACGGACGCCCTGACCGCCGCCGGAGGCCTGCGAAGGGGCACCGACCCAAGCCCCCTCAATCTGGCCCGCCGCCTGATAGACGGAGAGCAAATAGCCGTAGGCACTCCCGAGGCGGCAGCGGCGGCCCTGGCCTCAGACCCCACAACGTCGATCGTCGACCTCAACACCGCCACCCCCGTCCAACTGGAGCAGTTACCAGGCGTGGGCGAGGTCCTGGCCACCCGCATAGCCGAGTTCCGCGACACACACGGCGGCTTCACCAGCATCGACCAGCTCAAGGAGGTGACAGGCATAGGCCCGCGCAAGTATGAAGAGCTCAAAGACCGAGTCCGCGTATAGCCCCACCGTCTTCCCCGCCCTCGCCACCTGGGCCACCGCCCTGATCCTCCTGGGCGCTCCGCCACAGGTCGGCTTCATCTGCGCGGCAGTCGCCACACTGGCCACCGCAATGCTCTACGCCACACCCCCCTGGCGAGGCACCGCAGTGGCCATAGCCGCCTGCACCGCGGCGACAGCCGCCACAGTGGCCTTCCACACCCACGCGGTTTCCACGGGCCCCATCCCCGACCTAGCCAGAAAAGGCCTAACCGCAACAGCCGAGGTAGTCCTCACCAACGACCCCCGAACCCGAAAGAACCCCCGCTTTCCCGGCGAAAGCGTCGTAGCAGAAGCCCGCCTAGAACTCCTACAAACCCCCACAACCCGCCTAACCCTGAGCACCCCGGTAACCCTCTTCGCCACAGGCCCACACTGGCGAACCCTCCTCCCCAGCCAACGCCTGAAGATCACCGCCAAACTGGCCCCCGCCGATCCGGCCGACCTAACAGCCGCCCTCCTCCTGGTACAAGGCGCCCCTCAGCAACTGGGCGCCCCCTCAACAATCCAAACCGCCGCCGGAACCATGCGCTCCGCCCTGAGAGCAGCCGCCGACCCCTTCCCCGAAGACCAACGCGGCCTACTCCCCGCCCTGGTAGTAGGCGACACCTCCCGCATGGACCCCCAGGTATCCACCGACTTCAAAGAAGCCGGCCTCACCCACCTGACCGCCGTATCGGGCGCCAACCTCGCCATCATCGCCGGCGCGGCCCTGGCCCTGTCCCGCCTGACAGGCCTCCCCCTACCCGTAAGAGCACTCCTGGCCGCAACCGCCATGATCGCCTTCGCAGTGGTGGCCCGCCCCTCCCCCAGCGTCCTGAGAGCCCTGGCGATGGGCCTGGCAGCCGCACTGGCCCTGGCCACCGGCCGCCCCCGCCACGGCATGGCCGCCCTGTCGATCTCCGTCCTCTTCCTGATCCTCTTCTCCCCCGACCTGGCCCGCTCCTACGGCTTCGCCCTCTCCGTAACCGCCACCGCCGGCATCCTCCTCCTGGCCCCCAAATGGCGCGACCACCTGACCCAACCCCCACCCGCTCACCCATCCACCCCACCAACCCCCCACACCCAGACCCGTCCCACCCCCACCAAACTCCGCCCCACACCCACACCCACACCCACACCCACACCCACACCCACCAACCCTCGCCCCTCTCCCACCCCCGCCAGGCTCCGGCCCACCCGCACCCCCACCGAACCCCACACCCCACCTCCACCAACCCCCGCCTCGCCTGCCCTCCCCCGACACGCCACCCGAGGAAGCACGCCCACAGATCCCGGCGTTCAAAATCACGCACCAGCAGGCGACGCGACGCACCAAGCACGCGTGCACCCGATCACCGCAGGGCCCGGCGCCGCGCACCCCACCACCGCAGAGCCCATCACCCCACACCCCACCACCACAGGACCCGGCGCCGCGCGCCTCATCACCACGGAGCCGAGCACCACCGCACAACCCCTCACCGCGCGTCCGGCCGCGTCCCTCGCCCTCACCACGGAAGCCCCTCGAACCCGAAGCACACGCAGGCGACACCACCCACGCCCAAGGTCTTCCGTTGCCCAGGCGGCGGCAAGCCTTCTCCGGCCGCGGCGGGGCCTGCCCCGGTGGCTGGCGGAGGCGATCGCGGTGCCGGCCGCCGCCCAGTTCGCCGTGACACCGGTGCTGGTCCTGATGTCCGGCCAGGTCACCCCGGTCGCGGTGATCGCCAATCTCCTGGCCGGCCCCGCGGTGGCCCCGGCGACCCTCCTGGGATTCGCCGCATCCGTCGTGGCCCCGATCAGCGTCGAGGCGGCACGGATCCTGCTGATCCCGGCCGGGTACGCCGTGGGCTGGATCATCACCGTCGCACAGTGGGCGGCGGGCCTGCCGTTCGCCACCATCCCGTGGCCCGGCGGCCTGCTCGGCTTGGCCCTCCTGGCGATGGCGGTGGCCGTCGCCGTACCCCTGCTCCGCCACCCTCGATGCCGAGCCGTCACCCTGGCTGTGCTGGCGGGCATCTTGATCGCCGCCCTGGTCCTTCCACCCGCCCTGTCCCCGTGGCCGCCACGCAGGTGGCTCATGGTGATGTGCGACGTAGGTCAGGGCGACGGCATGGTCATCGCCGCAGGCCCAGGCAGGGCAGTGGTCGTGGACACCGGCCCCGACCCAACTCCCATGGACCGCTGCCTACGCGACCTGGGCATCCACGAGATCCCATTGATCATCCTGACCCATCCCCACGCCGACCACACCGGCGGCCTGACCGGAGCCCTGAAGAACCGCCGCATAGGCGCCGCCCTGCTGACCAACCACTCCGCCACCCCACCCCCCATCACCCGAACCCTCTCAACCCACCACATCCCCCAATGGACAGCCATCCCAGGCACCCAATGGACCTTCGGCCCCTCCGAGCTCACCGTCCTGGCCCCACCCGCGACACCCCCAACCGCACACGCCGCAACCGAGGGCAGCGAGATCAACAACACCAGCGTCGTCCTCCGCGTCCGCTGGCACGCGGGCTCCATCCTCCTGAGCGGCGACATAGAAACCGAAGCCCAATCCAACCTCCTGCGAACGGCCTCCCCAGCCGCCGACATCCTGAAGGTCCCCCACCACGGCTCCGCCCGCCAGGACCCCGCCTTCATCTCCGCCGTCGGCGCCCGAGCAGCCCTGATCAGCGTCGGCTCCGACAACACCTACGGCCATCCCGCACCGGCCACGCTGGCCCTCCTCCACCGCTCCGGCACCCGCATCTACCGCACCGACCAGTCCGGCGACCTAGCCGTAACCGACCACAACGCCACCCTGGCCATCACCCCCCGCAACTAGCCCCCACGGGGCCATCACCCCCGCAACCAGCTCTCACGGGCCATCACTCCCCGCAACTAGCCCTCACGGGCCATCACCCCTCGCACCTAGCCCCACCGCCCAACCCACCCCACCCCCCTCGCGCTCGCCTCCCCCTCACGCCCCTCTCGTCACCAAACCGCCGACCGCTACGACGACGTCGCCCTCCAGCATCCGCCAACCGCGGCGCTCGCCGTCTTGTCCCGAGCACCCGCTCCCTTCCGGCCCGCACCTCGTGCAGGTGTGGTCCGGGTGGCGCACAACGCAGCGACGCTCCGCCCTTCCCCTGTCCACCGAGCACGAGGTCTCGCTTGGTCATGTGGCCCACCCATGCTCTTCCCCGATCTGCAACCGCACCCGTGCGCCCATGCGGGCCTTCACCGCGCCCCCGAGCGCGTGCGAGTCGAAACCCCGCTTCGCGCAGAAAGACAGCACTAGCCTCGGCCGAAGCAGCACTCGCCGCAGCCGAGACATCGCTCGCCTCGGCCGAGACACCTCTCGCCGACCTAGGCGGTTCGGGTGCCGGAGCGGCGTCCTCGGGCTTCCCCGTGGCAGGGGTGGCGGTCGCTCTGGTGGGTGGTGGATTGAGTTCCGGGTTGTCGTTGGGACATGGCATGCTGCTCGACATGGCCGCAACCGATCCACCACTCGTGACCCTGGTCGTAGGCGACGAGGAGCTGCTGGCTGAGCGGGCCGTTGGCGAGGTTGTCGCCATCGCGCGTGCTGCCGACGCCGGGGCGGAGGTGCACGATCTGGTCGGGTCCAAGGTGACCCAGGGGGAGCTGACGCAGTTGGCCTCACCGTCCTTGTTCGGGGATCGGTCGGTGGTGGTGATCCGGTCGGCGCAGGATCTGGGCAAGGATGTGATCGCCGAGGTACTGGCCTATGCGGGGCAGCCTTCCGACGACACGGTGCTGGTGCTGATGCATCCGGGCGGGGTCAAGGGGAAAGCGTTGGTCGACGGGCTGAAGAAGGCTCGGGTGAACGTTGTCACCGTCAGCAAGCTCACCAAGCCCGCCGAGCGGCTCGACTTCATCAAGACCGAGGTGAAACGGGCCAAGCGCGCCATCGCCGGCGACGCGGCGCAGGCGCTCCTTGAGGCCGTAGGTAATGATCTTCGTGAACTGGCTGCCGCGTGTAGTCAGCTGGCGTTCGACACGCAGGAGAAAACCATCACCCTGGCGGCGGTCGCGCGGTATCACAAGGGGCGCGCCGAGGTCACCGGGTTCAATGTGGCGGACTCGGCTGTCGAGGGGCGGCTGGGGGACGCGCTCGAACAACTGCGCTGGGCGCTGGGCACGGGCGTGGCGCCGGTGCTGCTGGTCAGCGCGATGGCGGGCGGCCTGCGGTCGCTGGCCAAGGTGGGCGGGGCGCCCCGCAACCTTCGCGGCGGTCAGCTGGCCGGCCACCTGGGGATGCCGCCGTGGAAGGTCGATCGGGTACGACGCCAGCTCAACGGCTGGGGGCCGGAGGGGTTGTCACGGGCACTCCAGGCGGTGGCGGTGGCCGACGAGCAGGTCAAGGGCGGCGGCGCCGACCCGGGCTACGCGCTCGAACGCGTCGTCCAGACCATCGTGGCCAACCGCACGGGGCGCTGACACCCCAGGCCGCCTGTCGGGCAGGAGTGTGGACTCCCCCAGAACCCCGCCGCCTGACCAGCAGGGTGTCGATGCCACAGGGGCAGACGGGTCGCGGGCCAAGGCTGCCGGAAACATGCGAGCCTGGGCCAAGACGCAGGAACAGGCGGGCCGTGAGCCAAGACGCAGCGACAGGCGGGCCGTGGGCCAAAGCGTGGGGACAGGCGGGTCGCGGGCCAAGGCGCCGGAGCAGGCAGGCCCTGGGCCAAGGTTCGGGGACAGGCGGGTTACGAGCCAGGGCGCGGGACGACAGGCGGGTTACGAGCCAGGGCGCGGGACGACAGGCGGGTTACGAGCCAGGGCGCGGGACGACAGGCGGGTCGCGGGCCAAGGCGCCGAAGCAGGCAGGCCCTGGGCCAAGGTTCGGGGACAAACGGGTCGCGGGGCGAGGCGTAGGGACAGGCGGGTTGTGGGGCAGGGCAGTGGGACGGCTGATGGGTGGTGGGGTCTGGGGGTGGTTAGGCGGGGGTTAGGGTGATGCCGAGCATGCCGGGCCCTACGTGGGCCCCCACTACGGCGCCTACCTCTACCAAGGTGAGTTCGCGCAGTCCCGGCAGGCGTTTGCGGAGGCGCTCGGCCAGCGCGTGGGCTCGGTCCGGGGCGGACAGGTGTTGGACTGCCAGGTCTACCGGTGACGAGGACGCGGCCTCCACCGCCAGATCTTCCATGCGGGCCACCGCCCGGGTAGCCGTGCGGACCTTCTCCAGGGGCTGGATGGTGCCGTCCTCGATGTGGAGCAGGGGTTTGATCATGAGGGCGGAGCCGAACAGGGTGGCGGCCGCGCTGACCCGGCCGCTGCGGTGGAGTTGGTCGAGGGTGTCGACGTAGAAGAACGTGCGGGTGGCGGCGGCGCTGGTGCGGGCCGCTTCGGCCACCGTGGCCAGCGGGGCGCCCTGGGCGGCGGCGCGGGCGGCGGCCAGGACCGGGTATCCGAGGCCCATGGCGAGCGACCGGCTGTCCACGACCTCGACCGGTAACCCGGCGGTCGAGGCGGCCAGTTCGGCGGCGCCCACGGTTCCGGACAGTTCGGCGGACAGGTGGATGGAGACGATCGCGGTATGGCCGGCCGCCGCGAGCGCGCGGTAGCAGGTGGCGAAACGTGAAGGTGACGGCTGCGACGTCGTGACCGTGGCGAGGTCGCCGGTGAAGTCGGGTTCGTCGTGGGCCGTTCCGCCGACGAGGACCGAAAGGGGGACGACCGTGACGCCTTCGACGGCGGGCAGGTAGGCGGTGGAGTCCGTGACGACGGCGACCGAAGGCGGCATACCCCGAGATTAACTACTGAACGGGGGTGCCACCCCGCCAGACGCGGCGCGGCTTGAGACCGAAGGACCAGGCGAAGGCGCCCTCGTGGTCGGCGTCCCACTGGACGATGTCGGCCAGGCGGCCGGGAGCGAGGACGCCGCGGTCGGGCGCGCCCAGGACGGTGGCGCCACCGAGCGTCGCCGCGCGAAGGGCGTCGTTGACGCTCATGCCGAAGGCGGCGACGGCCATCGCGATGACTTGGGACATCGAGGTGATGCCGCAGTAGCCGGGGTTGTGGTCGCTGCCGAGGGCGACGATCACGCCGTGCTTGATCATCTTGCGGACCGGCGGGAGGTTGCCCCGCTGGAGCGCGGTGGCCGGGCAGACGACGGCGGGCACGCCGTACCGGGAGAGGATGGCGAGGTCCTCGTCGGAGGTGTGGTGGAGTCCGTCGGCGGAGGCGCAGCCGAGTTCGGCGGCCAGTTGGACGGCGCCGCGGCGGCTGAACAGGCCGGCGTGGATGCGCGGCAGCAGGCCGACGTTGCGGCCGGAGGCGAGGACCCAGCGGGATTCCTCGGTGGTGAAGTGGCCTTCGTCGCAGTAGACGTCGACGCTGTCGGCTCCGGCGGCGGCCGCGTCGGCACACCAGGCGCCCACGGCTTCGACGTACTCGCGCTGGCGGCCGAAGTATTCGGGCGGAACCACGTGGGCCGCGAGGAAGGTGACGTGCACCCGCGGCATCATCGGCTCCTTCTCCAGCTCGCGCAGGAGCCGCACGTCGGCGAGTTCGCCGTCGCGCGTGAGGTGGTAGCCGGTCTTGGCCTCGACGGTGGTCGTGCCGCTGAGCAGCCAGGCGCGAAGACGCTCGCGCACGCCGTTGCAGAGGGTCCACGGGTCGGTGCCGCGCGTCACGGTGACGGTGGAGCCCACGCCGCCGCCCGCGGCGGTGATCGCCGAGGAGGTGGAGCCGCCGGTGCGGATGGCCAGTTCGGCGTAGCGGTTGCCGGCGTAGACGGGGTGGGTGTGCGCGTCGATGAGGCCGGGAGTGACGAGGGCGCCGCCGAGGTTCTCCACATGGTCGACGTCGACGATGTCGTCGACGACGCCGGGCACGCTCTGCGGCAGGTCCGGCGCGCGGCCGACCCAGGCGATGCGGTCGTTGTGCACGAGGATGGCCGCGTTGCTCAGGACCTCGTTGCCGGTCCAGAGGCGGCCGATGTTGGTCAGCAGGCGAACGGTCACCGCATCACCGCCACGCACGGACGCGAAACAGAGCGCACGGCTCCCGCCGCGCCCACTGAGTCCAGTCCGGGTCCGGACGACATGGGGTCTCCTGCTCTCATCCGCCAATGATGTGCGGTGACCGTATCGCCGGACGCATGATCCGGCGATTTCAGTTCAGTTACGTTATTTCACAGGTCGGCCGACTGTACAGGGTTATTCGGAAGAAATCACAATCGTCACAGCGCCCCCTGCATGCGTCTCGTCCCGCAGCAGCCATCATCCGCAACCCGTGCCCTTTGCTCTCCTGAGGCTTGGCCAATGGTAGCAATCTCAGGCACATCAAGGCCACTGTCGCATTTGTCAGGATTTAAGATGTACGGCTACCGCCATACGCTGGGCATTCACCCAATCGAGATAGCGATAGCCGTACAGGTGAAAATGGAGATCAGACCCGTTCGACCGGCTTGGCGACCTTCTCCAGCTCGTGGAACAGGCTCGACAGCACCCAGGCGTGCAGGATCGTGCCGTCCTCGACGTGCTCGACGGAGACGACCTCGCCCTCCTCGTGGGCCCGCGAGACCAGGTCACCCCTGTCGTAGGGGACCAGCAGGCGCACCTCGTGGTCCAGGCGGGGCAGCTGCTGTTCGATGAGCTCCATGAGCTCGGGCAGGCCGGCGCCGGTCCGCGCGGAGACGACGATGCTGTTGCGCTCGCGCCGCATGATGCGGTCGATCACTTCCTGGTCGGCGGCGTCGGCCTTGTTGATCACCACGACCTCGGCCACGTCGAGCGCGCCCTCGATGGTGGAGAAGACCTCGCGCACCGCCGCGATCTGCCCTTCGGGGTCGGGATGCGAGCCGTCCACCACATGGAGGATCAGGTCCGCGTCGGCGACCTCCTCCAGCGTGGACCGGAACGCCTCCACCAGCTGGTGCGGCAGGTGGCGCACGAACCCGACGGTGTCGGCAATCGTGAACAGCCGCCCGTCCGGCGTGCGCGACTTGCGCACGGTCGGGTCCAGGGTGGCGAACAGCGCGTCCTCGACCAGCACGCCCGCACCGGTGATGCGGTTGAGCAGCGAGGACTTGCCCGCGTTGGTGTAGCCGGCGATGGCCACGGCCGGCACCTCGCGGCGCTGGCGCTGGTGGCGCATGACCTCGCGCGAGGTGGACATGCCGGAGATCTGCTTGCGCAGCTTCGACATCCGCTCGCGGATGCGCCGACGGTCGAGCTCGATCTTCGTCTCACCGGGTCCGCGACCGCCGACGCCGACGCCGTTGGAGGAACGGCCGCCGACCTGACGGGACAGGCTGCCACCCCAGCCACGCAGGCGCGGCATGAGGTACTGCAGCTGGGCGAGCTCGACCTGGGCCTTGCCCTCCCGGCTCTGCGCGTGCTGGGCGAAGATGTCCAGGATCAGCATCGTCCGGTCGACGACCTTCACCTTGACGACCTCTTCGAGCTCGCGCAGCTGGGCCGGGGTCAGCTCGCCGTCGCAGATCACCGTGTCCGCGCCGGTGGCGTCGACGATGTCGCGCAGCTCCAGCGCCTTGCCGGAGCCGATGTAGGTTGCCGAGTCCGGCTTCTGCCGCCGCTGGATGAGGCCCTCGAGCACCTCAGATCCCGCGGTTTCGGCCAGAAGCTTGAGCTCCAGCAGGGAGTTTTCGGCATCGCTCGATGTACCAGAGGTCCAGACGCCCACGAGGACCACCCGCTCGAGACGGAGCTGGCGGTATTCGACCTCGGTGACGTCCTGGAGTTCGGTGGAAAGGCCCGCTACGCGGCGGAGCGCGTGGCGCTCTTCGAGGTCCATCTCGCCGGTCTCGATCTGGTCGAGCGTGGAGTATTTCTGCATTCGTGTCATCTCTAATAGGGAACGTCCGGACACCGTGGTGTCTTCCCCAGATGGTGGCACGACATCCCCACGGCCATCACCTGGTTATCCGGGTAGGACGTTGATGTTCCCCGATCCGGCCTCGATGGTCACGCGGTTGGCGGCGTTCGGGTCGTTGGTGACCTCGACCTTGGAGTTTCCGGAGTCGGCGTTGGCTTTGACGTTGTAGGAGCCGCCGGGCAGGGTGAGCGTGACGTCGCCGGAACCGGCTTCGAGGCTGACGTCGGCGGGCACGCTGGCGTACTTGAGGTCGATGCTGCCGGAACCCGCGTCGGCGAGGACCTTCTTGCCGCCGAGGGAGGAGGCTTCGATGTCGCCGGAACCGGCGGAGGCTTCGAGTTCTCCGGTGAGGTTGCGCAGCGTGATGGTGCCGGACCCGGCGTCGGCCTTGACCTTCAGGCCCTTGGGCACCTCGATCTTGTAGCTGACGCTGCAGGAGCCGAAGCCGCCCTTGCAGTCGTACGTGACGCGCAGCGTGTCGCCCTCGACCTTGTGCTCGGCCTGCGGCTTGTTGTTGCGCCACTGGAGGGTCTCCGTGACGCGGATGCCCGATCGCTCACTCTCGGTGATGACGATGTCACCAGATCCCGAGTTGACATCCAGGAGCGCGACCTTGTCGTTGACGTCGTAGTTGACGACGCTCTCCTCGGTGGGCCCCCCGATGCTCGCCAGCCCGCAGCCGGTGAGGACGGCCGTGGAGGCCAGCAGGGCCCCCGCGAACACGATTGTTTTCATAGCTCAAATCTTCCCGGCCCGTGCCCGGACCCGCATCCGGGATGCCCCCTAGCCGACCCCCGTCTTTGACCCTCGACCCCTCATGAAGTAGCTTCACTTCCATAATCCAGAACACGTTTTCCACGGCATGGAAAGGGGTTTCGGCCCATGGAGATCACCGGCCCGATGCTCGACCGGTTCGACGAGGTTCTTACCCCGGAGGCGCTCGACTTCGTGGCAGCGCTCCATCGGCGTTTCGACGCCCGCCGCCTGGAACTCCTGGAGGCCAGGCAGACGCGGCAGGCCGAGCTGTCGGCCGGCGGCACGCTCGACTTCCTGCCCGAGACGAAGGCGGTCAGGGAGGGCGAGTGGCAGGTCTCCGCACCGGCCCCCGGCCTTGAGGACCGCCGCGTCGAGATCACCGGCCCGGTCGACCAGAAGATGACCATCAACGCGCTCAACTCCGGCGCCAAGGTCTGGCTGGCCGACTTCGAGGACGCCAACGCGCCGCTGTGGGACAACTGCGTGGCCGGCCAGCTCAACCTGCGCAACGCCCTCGACCGCGCCATCGACTTCGAGACCGGCGGCAAGAGCTACTCGCTCAAGCCCGACGGCGAGCTCGCCACGATTGTGGTCCGCCCGCGCGGCTGGCACCTCAACGAGAAGCACGCCCTGGTCGACGGCCAGGAGGTCGCCGCCTCGCTCTTCGACTTCGGCCTCTACTTCTTCCACTGCGCGCGGCGCCAACTCGCCAAGGGCAAGGGCCCGTACTTCTACCTGCCGAAGATGGAGTCCCACCTTGAGGCGCGCCTGTGGAACGACGTCTTCGTCCTCGCCCAGGACACGCTCGGCATCCCCCAGGGCACGATCCGGGCGACCGTTCTGATCGAGACGTACCCGGCCGCGTTCGAGATGGAGGAGATCCTGTACGAGCTGCGCGAGCACTCGGCCGGTCTCAACGCGGGCCGCTGGGACTACCTCTTCAGCGTGATCAAGAAGTTCCGCACGCGCGGCCGCGAGTTCCTGCTGCCCGAGCGCAACGCGGTGACGATGACCGCCCCGTTCATGCGCGCGTACACCGAACTGCTGGTGCGCACCTGCCACAAGCGCGGCGCGCACGCGATCGGCGGCATGGCCGCGTTCATCCCGAGCCGCCGCGACCCCGAGGTCAACGCGGTCGCGCTGGAGAAGGTGCGCGCGGACAAGACCCGCGAGTCCGGCGACGGCTTCGACGGGTCGTGGGTGGCTCACCCCGACCTGGTGCCGATCTGCCGTGAGGTCTTCGACGGCGTGCTCGGCGAGCGTCCCAACCAGCTCGACCGCACCCGCGAGGACGTGCGGGTCAGCGCCGAGGACCTGCTCAGCGTCTCGGCCACCCCCGGCGGTATCACCGAGACCGGGCTGCGCAACAACGTGGACGTCGCCCTGCGCTACCTGGCCGCCTGGATGGGCGGGCTCGGCGCGGTCGCGATCCACAACCTCATGGAGGACGCCGCCACCGCCGAGATCTCCCGTTCGCAGATCTGGCAGTGGATCCACAACGGCATCGCGCTGGCCGACACCGGCGAGACGGTCACGAAGGAGCTGGTCGAGCGGATCATCGCCGACGAGCTCGCCAAGATCGCGAAGGAGCCCGGCTACGACGCCGAGCGCTACGCGCAGGCCGAGGCGCTCTTCAAGGAGGTCGCGCTCGACGATGATTTCGCGGAGTTCCTCACACTTCCGGCTTATGCTCGCATGCCATGACCCCTTTGGCGGAGTTCATCACGGCGCTGCACGGGGTGGCCTCGGGTGAGGGCGAGGTCATCACCGACCCGGTACGCCTGCGCACCTACGAGTGCGACGGCCTGACCTACCACCGGGCCACCCCCGGCGTCGTGGTGCTCGCCGAGTCCGCGGCGCAGATCGCCGCGATCGTCAAACTCTGCAACAGGTACGGCGTGCCGTTCGTCGCCCGGGGATCGGGCACGGGCCTGTCCGGCGGCGCGCTGCCCAGGACCGACGGCGTGCTCATCGTCACCTCGAAGATGCGGCGCGTCCTGGAGATCGACCTGCCCAACCGGCGCGCGGTCGTCGAGCCGGGCGTCACCAACCTGGCGATCACCGAGGCGGTCCGCGAGCAGGGCTACTACTACGCCCCCGACCCCTCCAGCCAGCAGATCTGCTCCATCGGCGGCAACGTGGCCGAGAACTCCGGCGGCGCCCACTGCCTGAAGTACGGCTTCACCGTCAACCACGTCGAGGCCTGCGAGATCGTCACCCCCGACGGGGACATCGTGATCCTCGACCGGATGGATCCGGGTTACGACCTGCTCGGGGCGTTCGTGGGCTCGGAGGGCACGCTGGGCATCGCCACCAAGGTCACGGTGCAGCTCAGCCGTACCCCTGAGGCGGTGACGACGGTGCTGGCCGCCTTCGAGAGCATCGAGCAGGGCGGCCGGGCCGTGTCGGCGATCATCGGGGCGGGCATCGTTCCCGCGGCCATCGAGATGATGGACGCGCTGTCGATCGAGGCGGCCGAGGCGGCGGTGGCCTGCGCCTATCCCGAGGGGGCAGGCGCGGTGCTGATCGTGGAGCTTGACGGTCCCGCCGAGGCGGTCGAGCGGCAGTTCGCTCAGCTCACGGAGACCTGTGCGCAGGCGTTCGAGCTGCGGGTGGCGGCCGATCCGGCCGAACGGGCGGCGATCTGGAAGGGGCGCAAGTCGGCATTCGCGGCGGTGGGGCGGATCAGCCCGGCCTACATCGTGCAGGACGGCGTGGTGCCGCGTACGAGCCTGCCCGCGGTGCTGGCGAGCATCGACCGGCTCTCCGCCGAGTACGGGATCAAGGTGGCGAACGTCTTCCACGCCGGGGACGGGAACCTGCATCCGCTGGTGCTGTTCGATGACGCGGAGCCGGGAGCGGGCGAGCGCGCGGAGACGGTGTCGGGCAAGATCCTCGATCTGTGCGTCGAGAACGGCGGATCGATCACGGGTGAGCACGGGGTCGGGGTGGACAAGTCCCGATATATGCCGAGGATGTTCTCCGACGACGATCTCGACACCATGCAACTCGTCCGCTGCGCCTTCGACCCGGGAAACCTGTCGAACCCCGGCAAGGTCTTTCCCACGCCGCGGCTCTGCGGCGAGGTGCCAGGCGTGCGGAAGGGCGTGCATCCCCTGGTCGAGTCGGGGAAGGCGGAGCAGTTCTGATGCTGGAAGAGGCACTCGAGAAGAGCGGCGTCACCGTGCGCGAGGCCGGTCCGCTCGACGCCGTCGGCGGCGTGCGGCCCGCCTTCGTCGCGCTGCCGGAGTCCGTGGAGGAGATCTCCGCGCTGCTGCGCGCCTGCGCCGAGGCCGACCTCGCCGCCGTGCCCGTCGGCGGCGGCACCAAGCTCGACTGGGGCGCGCCGCCCGAGCGCTGCGACGTGCTGATCGACACCTGCTGCATGAACCAGATCATCGAACACGCCGCCGGCGACCTCGTCGTCCGCGCGCAGGCCGGGGTGACGCTGGAGGCGCTCGCCGACCGGCTCGCGACGCAGGGCCAGGAGCTCGTCTACGACGGCCCCTTCCGCGACGAGGCCACCGTCGGCGGACTGCTCGCCGCCGGGACCGCCGGCCCCCGCTCCTTCCGGTACGGCACGCCGCGCGACCTCCTCATCGGCATCACCGTCGTCCTGGCCGACGGCACGATCGCCAAGTCCGGCGGCAAGGTCGTCAAGAACGTCGCCGGCTACGACCTCGGCAAGCTCTTCACCGGCTCGTACGGGACACTCGGCGTGATCGCCGAGGCCACGTTCCGCCTGCACCCGCTGCCCACCGAGCGGGCGTGGGTCCACACGCGCCTGGCGCCTCCGCGGGTCCAGGAGGCCGCGGTACGGCTGGCGGCCTCGCAGGCCGAGCCCGCGGCGGTCGAACTCGACTGGCCGGACCCCTCCGGACCGGTCACGCTGGCCGCCCTCGTGGAAGGTGCCTGCGCCGCCGGGCGCGCACGGACGCTCCTGGAGGAGGCCACCTCCGCGATGCCCGGCTGGTGGGGTGAGGCCGGCGAGGGTGAGTCGCTGGCCGAGGTGCGCTGCCTGCCCGATCGGGTCGGCGGCGTTCTGGCCGCTTTGGCGGGAACGGGGCTGGCTCTGCGCGGATCGCCCGTCTCCGGCCGGTTCTTCCTGTGGGGGGACGGGGCCGGGTTCGGGCCCGTGGTCGCCGGGCTGCGGGAGGCGGGGGCGCGGGTCGGCGTGCTGGCTTCGCCGTACCGGATGGACAGGTGGGGTGAGGTGTCCGCGCTGCCGCTGATGCGGCGGGTGAAGGAGCGGTTCGATCCCGGGCGCAGGATGTCCCCCGGCCGGTTCGTGGGAGGGATCTGACATGGACCCGAAGCTGATCAAGGACTGCGTGCACTGCGGGTTCTGCCTGCCGACCTGCCCGACCTACGTGTTGTGGGGCGAGGAGATGGATTCCCCGCGCGGGCGGATCCACCTCATGAAGCAGCACACCGACGGCACACCGGTCACCCCCGAGATGGCCGGGCATTTCGACGCGTGCCTCGGGTGCATGGCGTGCGTGACCGCGTGCCCGTCCGGGGTGAAGTACGACCGGCTGATCGAGCAGACGCGCGCCGAGGTCGAACGCGTGCACGTGCGCGACCCGCGCGAGCGTGCGGTGCGGGGGATCGTGTTCAGCCTGTTCCCCTATCCGCGGCGGCTGCGGCTGTTGCGTCCTGGTATCGGGCTGGCCGAGCGGATGGCGCCCTTCCTGGAGCGCGTGCACCCGAGCCTCGGCGCCATGGCCGCCCTCGCGCCCCGGGTCACCCGCCGGCAGCGCCTGCCGCGCCGCGTCCGTGCCCGCGGGCCGCGCCGGGCCGTCGTCGGCATGCTCACCGGGTGCGTACAGGGCGAGTTCTTCCCCCAGGTGAACGCGGCGACCGCCCGCGTGCTCGCGCTGGAGGGCTGCGAGGTCGTGATCCCGCCCGGCCAGGGCTGCTGCGGGGCGCTCAGCGTGCACTCCGGCCGCGAAGACCAGGCCCGCCGCTTCGCCAGACGCACCATCCGCACCTTTGAACGCGCCGGCGTCACCACCGTCGTCGTCAACGCCGCCGGC
Organism: Nonomuraea sp. NPDC050540; assembly: GCF_044457485.1. Taxonomy (NCBI): domain Bacteria; kingdom Bacillati; phylum Actinomycetota; class Actinomycetes; order Streptosporangiales; family Streptosporangiaceae; genus Nonomuraea; species Nonomuraea sp. NPDC050540. The sequence goes on along the minus strand of NZ_JBITHA010000005.1, from coordinate 340,841 downwards.
TGCGGCTCCTCCATGAAGGAGTACGGCGAGCTGCTCGCCGGCCGGCCGGACTGGGCGGCCAGGGCCCGCGCCATCAGGACCGTCGACCTGGCCGAATGGCTCGCCGAACTGGGCCCCGCCGCCATCCGCCACCCCCTCCCCCTGACCATCGCCTACCACGACGCCTGCCACCTCGCCCACGCCCAGGGCATCCGGGCCGAGCCGCGCGCGCTGCTGTCGGCCATCCCCGGCCTGTCGGTGCGCGAGGTGCCGGACGCGGCGATCTGCTGCGGCTCGGCGGGCACGTACAACATCTTCCAGCCCGAGGCCGCCCGCGACCTGGGCGACCGCAAGGCCAAGTCGGTGGCGTCGACCGGGGCCGAGGTGCTGGTGTCGGCCAACCCGGGGTGCACGATGCAGATCGCGTCGGCCATGGCGCGGGCGGGCGGCTCGATCCGCGTCGCCCACACGGCCGAGGTCCTCGACGCGTCCCTGCGCGGCGTCTGCCTGTGAGCCCGCCGTGGCCGGCCACCCACTGTCTCCTCTCCGCACCTTTCCTCGTCGGCGGCCGGGGGCGGGCTGGTCTGGAGGCGGGTGGAACGGGAGTAAGTTGCCCGGGGAGCCGGGTGGGGAGCGAGCGGGGGTGAGCGGGTGAGCGTGCAGTCGGTCGATCGGGCGCTCGACGTGCTGGAGGCGCTGGCCGAGCACGGCGGCGAAGCCGGTCTGTCGGAGATCGCGGCCAGGACGGGCCTGCCGTACGGGACGATCCACCGCCTGTTGCAGACCCTGTTGTCCCGCGGCTACGTGCGGCAGGAGTCCGACCGGCGTTACGCCCTCGGCGGCGGGCTGGTCCGGCTGGGCGGCGTCGCCGAGCGGATGGTCGGGGTGTGGGCGCAGCCGTACCTGACGAGGATGGTCGAGTTGTCCGGGGAGACGGCGAACCTGGCCGTGCTGGAGGGCGACTTCATCGTCTACGTGGCGCAGGTGCCGTCGCCGCGCAGGCTGCGGATGTTCGCCGAGGTCGGGCGGCGGGTGCTGCCGCACAGCACGGCCGTCGGCAAGGTACTGCTCGCCGACCGGGCCACCGACGAGGCCCTCAGCCTGTTCGAACGCACCGGCATGCCCCGCAAGACCGCCAACACCATCACCGACCCGCAGGCGATGCTCGCCGAACTGGACCGGGTCCGCGTCCGCGGCTACGCGATGGACCTGGGCGAGGAGGAGCTGGGCGTGCACTGCCTGGCGGTACCGGTGCAGGACGGCAACCGCGTGGTGGCCGCCATGTCGGTATCCGGCCCGGCCGAACGCATCGACGCCCTGGACCGGGACGAACTCGCCACCGGCATGCGCAAGATCGCCGCCGCCTTCGGCTCAGAACTCAGCCCCACCCCCTGACCACCGGTGAGGGCACGATCTGACCCTAGGACTCGAGGCCCTGGTGAGGAGAGTGCTCACTCACCGGCGGCTACCAGACACCGAGTCTGCCAGCGCGGCCGACCCGGTAGCTCCCATTAGGTGGGGGTGATGGCGGTGAAGGGGATGCCGGCGGGGTCGCCGATGATGGCCAGGCGGCCGCGGGGGGAGGCCACGGGGCCATGGCCCACGGTGCCGCCCAGGTCTTCGGCCAAGGCCGCCACGGAGTCCACGTCCGCCACCGCGAAGTACGTCATCCAGTGCTCGGGGACGCCGGCCCACTCGGAGTCGTTCATCTCCAGGCGGCCCGCCACCGGCCGCCCGCCGGAGTGCCACGACGTGTAGTCGCCGGCCGCCGGCTGAAGGTCGTAGGACAGGACGGCGGCGTAGAAGGCGTCGATCCGCTCGCCGTCTCGCGTGTTGAGGTCGAGCCAGTGCACGCCGCCGCCCGTGAACTCCCCCGGCTGCCACAGCGCGAACGGGGTCCCGGCCGGGTCGGCGGCGCGGGCGTAGCGGCCGTGGCCGGGGACGTCGAAGGGTTCTTCCAGGAGGGTGCCGCCAGAGGCCGGAACCCTGGCCGCGGCCGCGGCGACGTCGGAGGTGGTCAGGTAGACCTCCCACGCCTCGCCCGGGGCCTGCGTGATCTGGGCGACGGGACGGGTGCCGTCGAGGCACATGGTCCATGCGCCGCGCTCGTCGAAGGTCCAGCCGAACAGGCCGCCGTAGAAGCGCTTGGCCGCGGCGGCGTCGGGCGTCAGCAACTGCACCCAGCAGGGTGTGCCTTCCGAGAATTCCATGAGCGAGAGCTTCCCACCCGCCACCGACAGAACCCAGTAGTGTTGCGTCATGAGCAACAGCTCGGTGCAGTCGGTGGATCGGGCGATCGCGATCCTGGAGATCCTCGCCAGCAAGGGCGCCACCCGGGTGACGGACCTGGCCGTGGAGCTGGACGTGCACAAGTCCACCGCCTTCCGCCTGCTCAACGCCCTCGAACAGGGCGGCCTGGTCGAGCAGAGCGGCGATCGCGGCCGCTACCGGCTCGGGTTCGGGGTGGTCAGGCTGGCCGGGGCGGCCACCGCGCAGCTCGACCTGTCCAAGGAGAGCCGGGAGGTCTGCCGCCGCCTGGCCGAGGACGTCGGCGAGACGGTCAACCTCGCGGTCCCCCAGGACGGCCACGCCGTCAACATCAGCCAGGTACGCGGCCCGTCGGCCATCAGCGGACACAACTGGGTGGGCCAGCGCACCCCCTCCCACGCCACCTCCAGCGGCAAGGTCCTGCTGGCCTTCGGCGCGCTGCCGCTCCCCCGCGAGCTGGAGCGCTACACCCCTGCCACGATCGTCACCGTCGAGGGTCTCGCCCTGGCCGAGATCAGGGAGCGCGGCTGGGCGGGCACGGTCGAGGAGCTGGAGCTGGGCCTGAACGCGGTGGCGGCGCCGGTGCGCGGCTCGGACGGTTCGGTGGTGGCCGCGGTCAGCGCGTCGGGACCGTCGTACCGGCTGACGGCCGAGCGCCTGCCGGAGGTCGGCGCGATCCTGGCGGCCGGTGCCCGGGAGATCAGTCAGCGCATCGGCTATTACCGTTGAGGCATGTGTAGAAGCATCAAGACGCTGCGCCCGCCGTACACCGAAGACGTGACCGAGGAGGACGTGCGGGCCGCGGCGCTGCAGTTCGTGCGCAAGATCTCGGGATTTCGCGCGCCCGCCGCGCACAACGCGGAGGCCTTCGACCGCGCGGTGGAGTCGATCACCCAGGCCTCCGAGGAACTCCTCAGCTCCCTCCAGGTCCGCGGAGCTCGCTGAAACGGCCTGTTGACAGGCTCCCTCAGCGAGGGGAACGTCCCCGGTGTAACCCCCATCGGGAGGGAGCCCCCCATGATCAGCGGGCTGTATCAGGGCCAGAACGGCGACTCGCGGCTGGAGCTGAGGGTCGACGTCGACGGAGCACGACCCACCGGACGGGTCAGCGGCGACCTGTTCTCGGTGGCCGGGGCGACCACCTCGTACGTGGGCTCCTTCCGCGTCGACCAGCCGAACACCCAGACCGAGGGCGACAAGACCCGCGTCTGGGGTTCCGGCCGGTTCACCTACAGCGTGCCGACCGGAAGCGTCAGCATCACGGTCACCGACGAGGGCGCGTCCGCGCACGTGGGCGGGGACGACTTCCAGCTCGCCTACGTCTCGCCGTACTTCCGCACCGTCCTTCTGGAGCAGGACTCGGTGGCCGGGACGGCGCCGTTCGTGTCGTACAACACGGGCGCGCTGCCGGGCCCGACCGGCTCGCCCGCGCGCGAGCTCAGCGTCCCCGCCGCCTACGCCGAGGCCGGGATCGAGCTCCGCGTCACCGAGCCGGGCATCGTGCCCACCGGCGGCGAGGGCGCCGACCTGGCCTGGGACGACGCCGAGCTGCATCATGCGATGACAACCCAGTTCAGCCGGTACGGCGACGCCGCCGCCTGGCGGGTCTGGCTGCTGGTGGCCAGCAAGCACGTGGGCGGCTACCGGGGCATCATGTTCGACTACAACGACGGCTTCCAGCGGCAGGGCGCGGCCGTCTTCTACGACGCCATCCAGGGCCAGAGCCCGCAGGCGCAGCGCGCCCAGCTCCGTACGTACGTCCACGAGCTGGGCCACGCCTTCAACCTGCTGCACTCCTGGCAGAAGAACCTGGCCACGCCGCCCCAGCCGCTGGGCCCGAACGGCGGCTTCGGCGACCTGTCGTGGATGAACTACGTGCAGAACTACCGCCCCGGCGGCGAACAGGGCTACTGGTCGGCCTTCCCGTTCCAGTTCACCGACGTGGAGCTGGTCCACCTGCGCCACGGCTTCTTCCGCGACGTCGCGATGGGCGCCAACGCGTTCGGCACCGGCGCGGCCGAGATCGACCCGTTCGAGCAGCCGGTCATGGACCAGTCGGGGCTGCGGCTGGAGCTGCGGGCCAAGGAGTCGTTCGGCTTCGGCGAGCCGGTCGTGGTGGAGCTGAAGCTCGGCGTCACGGGCGAGGCGCGGACCACGCACAGCCACCTGCACCCGGACACGGAGTTCACGCAGGTCTGCATCACGCAGCCCGGCGGCCGGACGGTCGTCTACCGCCCGATGATGCGCCATTGCGTGGACGCCTCGCCGGACGTCCGCCTCGACGAGAACAACCCGGCGGCCTACCGCAGCGCCTACATCGGCCACGGCCGCGACGGCCACTACTTCCAGCAGCCGGGCGAGTACCAGGTGCGCGCCCAGTACATCGCGGGCGACGGCTCGCGGATCGTCTCCAACGTCTGCCTGGTCAGGGTCGGCTATCCGGTCTCCGCCGACGACCACCGGGTGGCCGAGCTGATGCTGGGCGAGGAGCAGGGCAAGCTGTTCTCGCTGCTCGGCTCCGACTCTCCGGCGCTGCGCTCGGGCAACGACGCGCTGGACGAGGTGATCTCCCGGTACGGCTCGCACCCCTTGTCCGTCTACGCCCGGATGGTGAAGGGGCTCAACGCGGAGCGGGAGTTCAAGGACCTGACCCCGGCCAGGAACCTGCGCATCCGCCCGCCGGACACCAAGGAGAGCATCGAGCAGCTCGGTGTGGTCGTCAGGGACGCCTCGATCGACAACATCACGCTCAACATGGTCATGCGGCGCCTGGCCCGCGCCGAGGCCCGTCAGGGCGACCTGGCCCAGGCCCACGCGGTCATGGACACGATGATCGCGACCTTCGAGGCCAAGAACCTGAACCCGGTCGTGATGCGCCAGATTCGCCGCCAGGCCGAGCTGACCAAGGCGGCGCTGAGCGCGGAAGGCTAGATGACCGGCCGGCCGTTCTGGCAGCGGACCACGACCTCGACGTCCTCGCCTTCCTCCCGGTCGAACTCGACCTTCAGGGAGGGGGCGGGGCCGGGCTCGGGGTCGTCGACGGAGTAGCCCTGGAAGGGACTCCAGTTGCGGAGGCTGACCTGCCCGGCCGAGCAGGTGGCGATGACGGTGCCGCCGGCCGTCCTGATCACCTTGCCGCCGCCGGTCGGCGCGGGGGTGGCGGCTCCGGTGGAGGTTCCCGACGGCAGGGTGGCGAGCGCGGAGCGGGCTTCGGCCTGCGTCATGACATTTCCGGACTGGCCGGTGAGGACGCCACCCAGGAGCCCGAGCACCGCCACCGCCACCCCGGTAGCCGCCAGCGCGGTCACCGCCCATGCCAGCATCAGTCTCTTCACGGCCCCACACTCCCCCAACCAGGTCTAACGCCAGGTTAACGTGGAGTTATATGGCCTCCATCCTTCTCATCGAGGACGACGTGACCATCCGCACCGCCCTGACCAGGGGCCTGCGCGAGCTCGGTCACGCCGTCTCCTCCTCGTCCACCGCCCTCGACGGCCTGCGCCTGGCCGTGCAGGACCGTCCCGACCTGGTCGTGCTCGACCTCGGCCTGCCCGACCTGGACGGCCTGGAGCTGCTGCGCATGCTGCGCTCGGTCAGCCAGGTGCCGGTGATCGTGGCCACGGCGCGCGACGGCGACGCCGAGATGGTCCCGGTCCTCGACGCGGGCGCCGACGACTACGTGGTCAAGCCGTTCAGCGCCGCCCAGCTCAACGCCCGGGTCAAGGCGGTGCTGCGCCGTACCTCGGAAGACCGCCCTGACGCGTCGGTGAAGGTCGGCGGGCTGAGCGTCGATCCGCGCTCGCGGGTGGCCGCGCTCGACGGGACACCGCTGGACCTGACGCCGCGGGAGTTCGACGTGCTGCACTACCTGGCCGCCCGCGCGGGCGAGGTGGTCTCGAAACGCGAACTGCTCACGGAGGTCTGGCAGCTCCCGTACGGCGGCGCCGACAAGACCGTCGACGTCCACCTGTCCTGGCTGCGCAGGAAGCTCGGCGAGACCGCCTCGGAACCCCGCTACCTCCACACCGTCCGCGGCGTCGGCGTCAAGCTGGTCGGGCCCGCGTGAGGCGCTGGCTGGGGCTGCTGGTGGCGGCCACGACGTCGGTGGTGCTGATCGCGCTGCTGGTGCCGATGGCGCTGCTGATCCGCTCGGTGGCCGAGAACGGCGCCATGGCGCGGGCCACCAGCGCGGCCGAGTCGGTGGTCGTGGCGGTCGGCACGCCGGACCTGGAGCTGGCGGTCGAGCGGGTGTCCGCGCCCGTGTCGGTGTTCCTGCCGGACGGGCGGGTCGTCGGCGCGCGGGCGCGGGAGTCGGACGCGGTCCGGCTGGCGCGCGCGGGGCGCAGCGTGACCGCGGAGGCCGCGGGCGGCAGGGAGGTCCTGGTCTCGGTCAGGTCCGCGCAGGGCCCGGTGGTGATCCGGGTGTTCGTGAGCGACGCGGAGCTGTTCGCGGGCGTGCGGGAGGCGTGGCTCGCGTTGCTGCTGCTCGGGCTCGCGCTGGTGGTGCTGGGGATCGTGCTGGCCGACCGGCTGGCGGTGCGGGTGACGCGGCCGGTGGACGAGCTGGCGCGGGTCTCCCACCGGCTGGCCGGAGGCGACCTGGAGGCGCGGGCGGAGCCGGGCGGGCCGCCCGAGGTGGAGTCGGTGGGCCTGGCGCTCAACCACCTGGCGGGCCGGATCGGCGACCTGCTCGCCAGTGAGCGCGAGTCGGTGGCGGACCTGTCGCACCGCCTGCGCACGCCGCTGACCGGCCTGCGCCTGGACGCCGAGTCGCTGCGCGACCCGGAGGAGGCGGCCCGCATCGGCGAGCGCGCCGACGCCCTGGAACGCGCGGTGAACGCCGTCATCACCGAGGCCCGCGGCCGCACGGGCGTCCGGCCGCCGCGCGCCTCGTGCGACGCGACGGCGGTGGTGGGCGATCGGGTGCGGTTCTGGGCGGTGCTGGCCGAGGACCAGGAGCGCGCCCTCACGGTCGAACTGCCCGGCGAGCCGCTGGAGGTCGCGGTGGGCGCGGCCGAGCTGGCGGCGTGCGTGGACGCGCTGCTGGGCAACGTCTTCGCCCACACCCCCGAGGGAGTCGCCTTCTCCGTACGGCTGGCGCCGCACGAGAGGGGCGCCGCCCTGACCGTCGCCGACGAAGGCCCCGGCTTCCCGCCCGAACTGCAGGAACGCGGCTCCAGCGCGGGCGGCTCCACCGGGCTGGGCCTGGACATCGCCCGCCGTACGGCCGAGTCGTCGGGCGGCGCGATGACGGTGTCGAGGGCCGCGGTCGAGCTCGTACTCGGGTTAACCCAGCCTTAGGGTTGCCACAGCGCGGCTTTACCGTTGATCGCGCTTTTCTTGACCCATGAACATCACCAAGAAGATCGTCATCGCCGGCGCCGGCGCCGTGGTCCTGCTCGCGGGCGGCGGCGTCGCCTACGCCTCGGTCAACGCCCCCGTCGCCCCGAAGGTCGGCGTCGAGCAGGCCATCGACATCGCCAAGAAGCAGGTCCCCGGCGCCTGGGTGCGCTCGGTCGACCACGACGACGACGGCACCTGGGACGTCGAGCTGATCAAGGGCGGCACCGAGCACGAGCTGGAGCTGGACGCGGCCAGCGGCAAGGTGCTCAAGAACAGGACCGAGAAGGCCGACAACGACGACTGAGCCTCAGCACCCGTCGAGTACGCGCTCCATGGCCTCCTTCTCCGCGGCCGTCACCCAGAGCGCGTACTTGACCTTCACGTCGATCTGCCGCGCGATGTAGGCGCACCGGTAGCCCTTGCGCGGCGGCAGCCAGGTGGCCGCGTCGGAGTCGCTCTTCTGGTTGTTGAGCGGCCCGTCGACGGCCATGAGGTTGAGCGGGTCGTTGGCGAACTCCCTGCGCTTGCCGTCCGCCCACTGCTGGGCTCCCTTCTGCCAGGCGTCGGAGAGCGGGATCACGTGGTCGATCTGCACGGCCATGCTGGTGTCGTTGCCGCGCTTGAACTTGATCGTCTTTCCGCTGTAGGGGTCGTCGAGCACGCCCGTGAGCACGATGCAGTCGTGGGTGCCCGCCTTGAACTTCTCCTCGCGCATGTCGCGCTTGAGGATGTCGTTGCGCGTGTCGCAGCCGTTGCGGTCGACGTCGGCCCAGGCGGGCCCGAACTTCTCGCGCTCGAAGCCGGTGCGCGGCGCCCGCCCCTTGACCGGGAGCTTGTCCAGCTTCTTCCGCGCTTCGCCTGCCTTGACCGGAGTCGTGGACTTCTCGGCCCCCTGCTCCACGCCGGCCTGCAACCCTCCGCACCCGGCGGTCAGTGCCGCGACGACGGCCAGCCCGCCCGCGAGACGACGTACGCGCACCGCAACCTCCATGCCAAGAAATGGTCAAGCGACTCCCCCTAGAGTCTAAACAGGGCAAATTCCTTAATATCCTGATCTCGCCTTTCAAAAAGATCTTGGGAACCGAACGGCCGGTGCGGGTGAGAACGGGGTGAAGGGCGCGAACGCGCCCTACGGAAGGAAAGCCCCCATGGAAAGACTCACGCTGTGGTGAGCGCCGCGCTGTCCGGTCGTCCAACGGCCGACGCCGACGCCGCCGTCATCGCGGAGTCGCTGGCCGAGCCCGATCGTTTCGCCCGCATCTTCGACCTGCACGCGGACGAGATCCACCGCTACGCCGCCCGGCGGCTCGGCGCCGACCAGGTGAGCCTGGCCGACGACGTGACCGCCGAGACCTTCCTGGTCGCTTTCCGCAAGCGCCGGCGCTACGACCTCACGCGCCCCGACGCGCGCCCCTGGCTGTACGGCATCGCCGCCAACCTCATCTCCAAGCACCGCCGTACCGAGACCAGGAAGCTCAGGGCGCTCGCCCGCACGGCCGAGCCGGAGGGCGAGGCGTTCGAGCAGCGCAGCGTCGACCGGATGGACGCGGAACGGCTCGGCCCCAGCCTGGCCGCCGCCCTGGCCAGGCTCGGCGCGGCCGAGCGGGAACTGCTGTTCCTCGTCACCTGGGCCGAGCTGTCCTACGAGCAGGCGTCCGAGGCGCTGGGCATCCCGGTGGGCACCGTGCGCTCGCGCCTGTCACGCACCCGAGCCAAGATCCGCAGCGCCCTGGAAGGCACCCCATGAACGAGTTCGACCTGGTCGGCCAGGCACGTCCCGACGTCCCCCCCTACGATCCCGGCACCAAGGCCATGGCCAGGGATCAGCTGGTCGCGGCGGGCAGGAAGCGCCTCGCGTGGCGCAAGCCGTACACCTTCGCCGTGGCCGGAGCGCTCGCGCTCGCGGTCGGCGTGGGCGCGGCCGTGTTCCTGCCCGCCGAGACCCCTCGCGTGAGCCCGCGGCAGAGCGCGCCCGTCGCGCTGCCGAAGATCGCGCTCATGTCGGCGGAGCAGGTGTTCGACCGTGCGGCGGGGGCCGCTGTCGAGGAGCTGGAGCCACGCGACGACCAGTACGTGGTCACCGAGTCTCAGACCATGTACACCTCACAGTCGATCGGCGAGAACACGGAGGAGCGCTGGCTGTACCGGACGAAGCGGAAGATCTGGCTCAGGGCCGACGGGAAGCAGGACTCCCAGGGGCGTGACGGCGTGCTCCAGATCGAGACCATCGACCCGGTCGCCTATCCCGGCTGGGAGATCCCGAAGCAGGCCTACGAGGAGAAGGGCGTCTCGGTCATGCCGCTGACGTCCTGCGGCACGAAGGGGCCGTGGAGCAAGGACTACGCGACGCTCAAGCAGTTGCCCACCGACGCCGAGGCGATGAAGGCGTGGCTGTACAAGACCTTCCCCAGCAACGGCGACAAGCAGATCGCGCCCGAGTTCGCGGTCTGGGACGGCGCCAGCGAACTGCTGCGCGAGGCGTACATGCCGCCGGCGCAGCGGGCCGCGCTGTTCAAGGCGCTGGGCACGCTACCCGGCATCACCGTCACCGAGGACGCCGAGGACGCGGCGGGCCGTAAGGGGCTCGGGGTCGGCGGCGTCTGGGACGGCCGGCGCTCCGAGCTGATCATCGACGGGCAGAGCTACGCGCTGCTCGGCGAGCGCAGCGTGGTCGTCGACGAGAAGGCGGGCGGGGCGCCTGTCGGCAGCCTCCTGGCCTCCACCGCGCAGCTGAAGGTCTCGGTCTCCGACACCGCGCCCGACGCGCCGGTCACCTCGAAGGAGGACTGCTCCCAGAGCCAGGGTGGCTGAGCGCGTCCAGCAGCCACTCGGCCAGGTAGCCGGTGAACGACGAGCGCACATAGACGCGGAAGACGTCCGGGGCGGTCCGTTCCAGGATCACCCCGGCCTTTCCGAGCAACGTCTGCGCGTATCCGGGGAAGACCGCGGGGTGCAGGTCGATCGGGCAGCCGGTGACCAGCACCTCGACGGCGTCCGGGCCGGACAGCTCCAGCACGGTGCGCTGGCCGGAGACGTCCGTCCAGCCATCCATGCCGCTCTCCCCGGTCACCAGCCACCAGGCGGGACCCAGGCGCAGTCCCTGACCCGGGTCCTGGCCGCGTACCTCCCACATGTGTGCGAACGGCAGCTCGCGCAGCCGTACCCGCTCAGAACTCGCGGCCAGGAAACGGTGGGCGAACCGACCGGCCGGGCTCTCCGGCCGCCACTCCCCCACCGTGCCGACGCGCTCGACCGGGTCGCCGTCGCGGCGGGCGTTGCCCGGGTCGTAGAAGACCGGCTCGACCACCGTGACCGGCACCGTACGCCCGCCCGAGACCGCCTCCAGCCGGTCGCCCGGCGCCACGTCACGCGCCATCGCCAGCACGGCGCCGGTGTAGCTGGAGGTCACGTGACCCAGCATCTCGCGACCGCCGGGCGCGACCAGTTGCGCCCCTTCCTCCACGAACGCCTCCGGCCGCAGCCCGACCAGGCGCTTACGGCCCTCGCGCGCGGTGTCGGGGCGGGCGTGCGAGCGCTTGCCGACGTAGTCCGGCTTGCGGCGCGAGACGATCCACTCCATGCCGAGGTCCTGCGGGGTGACGGTCCCGTCGGTCTCCTGCCCGACGATCGCGAAGCCCTTCTCCGCGCGCAGCACGTGCATGGCCTCCGTCCCGTACGGCACCGCCCCCAGGGCCAGCACGCTCTCCCACAACGCGGCGCCGTACCACCAGGGCACGTTGACCTCGTAGGCCAGCTCGCCCGAGAAGCTGATCCTGAACACGCGCCCGTCCACCCCGGCGACCGGCGTCTCCACGCACCGCATGAACGCCAGCTCCGCCGCCTCGGGCGCGAGCGCCGCCACGACCTCGCGCGCCTTCGGCCCCGCCACCGCCACGGTCGCCCAGTGGTCGGTCACCGAGGTGAACCGCACGTCCAGCTCGGGCCACTCGGTCTGATGCCACTCCTCCAGCCAGTCGAGCACGGCGGCGGCGTTGCCCGTCGTGGTCGTCATGAGGAAGTGGTCGGGCCCGAGCCTGGCCGTGGTGCCGTCGTCGAAGACCATGCCGTCGGCCTTGCACATCAGCCCGTAGCGGCAGGCGCCCACGGCCAGCGTCGAGTACAGGCTGGTGTAGATCCGGTCCAGGAACTCACCGGCGCCGGCGCCCCTGATGTCGATCTTGCCGAGGGTGGAGGCGTCCATGGCGGCCACCGCCGTACGCGCCGCCCTGCACTCACGCCGCACCGCCTCGTCCATGTCCTCCACGCCGAGGGGGAAGTAACGCGGGCGCTTCCACTGGCCGACGTCCTCGAAGACCGCGCCCCTGGCGAGGTGCGACTCGTGCATGGCGGTGGTCCGCACGGGGTCCGACAGCGCGCCGCGGTCGCGCCCCGCCAGCGTCGCGAAGGACACCGGCGTGTACGGCGGGCGGAACGTCGTCGTCCCCATCTGGCCCGGCGCCGTCCCGAGCAGCGCGGACATGACGCCCACGACCACCGCGCCCGCCGTCTTGCCCTGGTCGGCCCCGGTGCCGGCGGTGGTGTAGCGCTTGACGTGCTCCACCGAGCGCATGCCGGTGCCGGAGGCGCGCCGCAGGTCGGCCACGGTGACGTCGCGGTGGAGGTCGGCGAAGGACGCGGCGGGATCGTCGCCCATCACCCAGAGCGCGGCGGGCGGCCTACGCGGCGGCTCGTCGCTGCCGGGGACGTGGTGGCTCGCCCGCTCGGCGAACCCGGTCAGCCCCGCCGCCTGGGAGCCGGCGGCGAAGCCGTCCGCGATCGCCTCGGCGGTGCCGTACAGGCCTCTGCACGCCCCGGCCGAGCGCTCGGCCTGCGCCGACAGGTGCGGCACGAACGCCTGCAGCTCCTCGTCGAACCGCAACCTGCCCTGCGACTGGCTGAACAGGTGCACCACCGGGTTCCATCCGCCGGCCACGGCCAGCAGATCGGCCGCGAAAAGCCCGCCGCCGCGCGTACGGACGCCGGTGAGCACCCCTTCCGCGTCGGCTGTGGTGCCGGTGATCTCCGCGCCGTCGCGGGCGTCGAGGACGGCGAGCACCTCCACCCCCGCCGCCGCCAGGTCGCGGGCGGCCTCGTGTCCGGAGTCGGCGCAGGTGAAGACCACCGCTCTGGTGCCGGGCCGCACGCCGTACCTGTTGGCATAGGTACGCGCCGCGGAGGCGAGCATCACGCCGGGACGGTCGTTGCCAGGGAAGGCCAGGGAGCGCTCCTGCGCGCCCGTCGCCAGCACCACGCGGCGCGCACGCAGATGCCACAGGCGCTCGCCCGAGCCGCGCCTCTCGACCGCGGTCAGGTAGTTGTCGTCGTAGTAGCCGATCGCGGTGGTCCTGGTCAGCACCCGCACCTCGGGCAGCACCGCGAGCCGGTGCGCGACCTCGGCCACCCAGTCGAGGGCGGGCGCGCCGTCCAGCCTGGCCCGGCCGGCGAGCAGGTCGCCGCCCAGGAACGGCTGGTCATCCACCAGGATGACGCGCGCGCCCGACTCGCCGGCCGCCAGCGCCGCGGCCAGCCCCGCGGGGCCGCCGCCCACCACGAGCACGTCGCAGTGCAGGTAGCCCTTGTCGCAGCGGCGCCCGTCCGGTTCGGACAGGTCGACGCGGCCTTTGCCGCTCAGGCTCCACGCGGCCAGGCCCTCGTACAGCTCGACCGTCGTGGCCGCGAGCATGGGGTCGGCGCCCACGCGGACCAGCGCGTTCGGCTCCTCGGGGCCCGCGGAGAAGACGCCGCGCGGGCGGCCCAGGTCGACGCTGCGCCCGACCACGCGCACGCCGTTGCGCAGCAGCGCGGCCGCGAGCGTGTCGCCCGGCCGCCCCTCGTAGGGCCGCTCGTCGAAGGTGAACCTCACGGGTGCGGCCTCATCTCGTGAGTGACGGTGTGGCGGGTCACGGAGAACCAGGTCCGGCAGCCGTGCGCGTGGAACCAGCGCTCGTGGAACCAGCCCTTGGGGTTGTCGCGCATGAACAGGTATCCGGCCCACGCCTCGTCGCCGGCGTCCGGGGTGTAGGCGATCCCGGCCTGGCCGCCGTAGGCGAACTCGTTCTCGTCGCGTGGCCCGCAGTGCGGGCAGTCGATCAGCATCATCAGTGCGCCACCGCCGCGGCTCCGTGCTCGTCGATGAGGGCGCCGGTGGTGAACCGCTCCAGCGCGAAGGGTACGGCCAGCGGGTGCGGCTCGTCATGGGCGATCGTGTGGGCGTAGACCCAGCCGGAGCCGGGGGTGGCCTTGAAGCCGCCGGTGCCCCAGCCCGCGTTGATGAACAGGCCCTCGACCGGCGTCCTGCCGATGATCGGGGAGGCGTCGGGCGAGACGTCCACGACGCCGCCCCAGGTGCGCAGCACCCGGACCCGGCTGAAGATCGGGAACAGCTCCAGGGCCGCGGCCATCTGGGCTTCGATGACGTGGAAGGCGCCGCGCTGGCCGTAGGAGTTGTAGGAGTCGATTCCGGCGCCCATGACCAGTTCGCCCTTGTGGGCCTGGCTGACATAGACGTGGACGGCGTTGGACATCACGACGCAGTCGAGGACCGGTTCCAGCAGTTCGGAGACGAGGGCCTGGAGGGGGTGGGACTGCAGCGGCAGCGGGATGCCCGCTTGGGCGGCGAGCACGGAGGTGTGCCCGGCGGCCGCGAGCGCGACCTTCCCGGCCGCGATCCGCCCCCTGGTCGTTTGAACGGCCGAGACCCTGTTTTTCACCATTTCGAAGCCGGTGACTTCGATGTTCTGGATGAGGTCGATGCCGTAGGCGTCCGCTTTGCGGGCCAGGGCCCAGGCGACGTGATCGTGCTTGGCGATCCCGCCCCGCCGCTGCAGCGTGGCGCCGAGGACCGGGTAGCGGGCGGAGTCCGAGACGTTGACGACCGGGCAGAACTTCTTGACCTCGTCCGCCTCCAGCCACTCGGCGTCGACGCCGTTGAGGCGGTTGGCGTTGACCCTGCGTCTGCCCTCGCGGACGTCCGCCAGGTTGTGGGCGAGGTTGAGCACACCCCGCTGGCTGAACTGCAGGTCGTAGTCGAGGTCGTCGCTGAGCCCCTCCCAGAGCTTGAGTGAGTGCTCGTAGATGGCGGCGCTCTCGTCCCACAGGTAGTTGGAACGGATGATCGTGGTGTTCCTGGCCATGTTGCCACCGGCCAGCCAGCCCTTCTCCAGGACGGCGACGTTGGTGATCCCATGATTCTTGGCCAGGTAATAGGCGGTGGCCAGCCCATGCCCACCGGCGCCGACGATGACCACGTCGTAGGCGGGCTTCGGCTCGGGATTCCGCCACAGAAACTCAGGATGGCTCACGCCGCCCACCTCCACCCTTCCCCAGCCCCGCACCAGCCGGGGCCCGCCCGCCTCCGGCCCAACCCACCCGAGCCCGTCCACCCGAACCCGTCCACCCCGAGTCCAACCGACCGGAGTCCGACCGATCGGGGTCTGACCGATCGAGGTCTCGGGGGTTCTGATCGGGTGTCGTCGGGTGGGGTGGGGGTTCCGTCGATCGGGTCATCGTCGGATCTTCTCCATCTTGGCGTCGAACAGGGGCTCGGCCGCGACCTCGGCCGGGACGGGGCGGCCGAAGTAGGCGACCTCCACCTCCGTGCCAGGAGCGGTGAGGTCGATCGGCAGCCAGGCGTAGGCGATCGGGCGGCCGATGGTGTGGCCGTAGGCGGCGCTGGTGGTGTAGCCGACCGTGGCGCCGCCGTGCCGTACCGGCTCCTTGCCCATCACGACCTCCGCCGTCAGCAGCGGCACGAGCTTGCGCGTGATCTCCTTGGACAGCGCGTCCCGGCCGAGGAAGTCCTTGTCCTCCCGGACCGCGAAGGCCAGCCCCGCCTCGTACGGGTTGTGCTCAGGAGTCATGTCCACGCCCCACAACCGGTACCCCTTCTCCAGCCGCAGGCTGTTGAACGCCGCCCGCCCGCCCGCGATCGGCAGCCCCGTCGCCCAGAGCGTGTCCCAGAGTTTGAGGCCCAGATCGGAGGTGGTGTAGAGCTCCCAGCCCAGTTCCCCCACATACGACACCCGCATGGCGGTGACCGGCACATGCCCGATGTAGCCCTGCTTACAGGTGAAATACCGGAACCCCTCATGAGACATGTCCAGGTCCGTGAGCGGCTGCACCAGTTCGCGGGCCCGCGGCCCCCAAACGCCCACACAGCATGTCCCGGGCGTGATGTCCCGGACCTGCGCATCGCCCGGCGCGTGCCGCCGCAGCCAGTCGAGGTCGAGGTTCCCGTTGGCGCCGACCTGGAACCGCTCCTCGCTCAGCCGCGCGACCGTGAGATCGGACCGCACCCCGCCTCCGGCATCGAGCAGCAGCGTGTACGTCACGGAACCGGGCTTCTTGTCGACGTTGTTCGTCGTCATCCGCTGCAGAAACGCCGCCGCCCCGGCCCCCGCCACCTCGATCCGCTTGAGGGGCGTCATGTCGTAGAGGGCGACCCGCTCACGGGTGTGGCGGGACTCGGCGGCGGCGATCGGCGACCAGTACCGCGCCGCCCAGTTGTCCCGCTGCCCGGGATCGCCATCGGAAAGCGGGGTGTTGGACGTGAACCACTGCGGGCGTTCCCACCCCGCCCCCTCCAGGAAGAACGCCCCGAGCTCCCGCTGACGCGGATGGAACGGGCTGGTCCGCAGAGGACGGGGCGATTCCATCGGCTGGAGCGGATGGATGATGTCGTAGACCTCGACGAAGTTCTGCTTGCCGCGTTCCTCGACGAAGGCGGGCGCGAGGTGCACGGGCTCGAAGCGGTTCAGCTCGCACTCGTGCAGGTCGAAGCTCGAACGCCCGTCGACCAGCACCTCCGCCAGCGCCTTGGCCACTCCCGCGGAATGCGTCACCCACACCGCCTCGGCCAGCCAGAACCCGTCGAGCTGCGGCGCCTCCCCGATCAGCGGGAACCCGTCCGGCGTGAAGGAGAAGATCCCGTTGATCCCGTCGGTGCAGGCCGACTCCTTGAGCGCGGGCAGCAGGTCGACGGCGTCCCGCCAGGCAGGTTCGAAGTCCTCTTCGGTGAACGCCTGCACCGACGGCATGGTGGTGCCGTTGGGCCCGATCTCCTCCTGCCGGACCGGCATCGGCCGGTGCGCATAGGACCCGACGCCGATCTGATCCCCGTGTTCCCGGAAATACAGGTCTCTGTCCTGGTGCCGCAGGATGGGCCGCACCGCTTCAGGATTTCCTTCCAGTACGGCCAGCGGCTCCGACCGCGCGTACTGGTGGGCCAGCGGCAGCAACGGCACGCTCACGCCCGCCATCGCCCCGATGCCCGGCCCCCAGAACCCGGCCGCGCTGACCACGACATCAGCGGGTATGACCCGGTACTCGAGCCCCTCCGCACCGACCTCGACCGCCACTCCGGTGACGCGCCCGCCCTGCTGTTCGATCCCGACCACGGTGTGGTGCGGCAGGAACCGCGCCCCCCGCTCGATCGCCCGCCGCGCCTGCGCCTCGCCGCACCGCAACGCGCTGGCCAGCCCGTCCGTGGGCACGAAGTAGCCGCCCAGCACCCGAGCGGGATCGAGCAGAGACCACAGTTCGAGGCACCGCTCGGGGCTGATCACCTCACCGTGCACACCCCACGCCTCGGCCCATCCCTGGCGTCGCCGCAGGTCCGCGAGCCGTTCGGGCGTCGTGGCCACTTCCAGCCCGCCGACCTGCTTGAAGCACCACTGCCCATCGAGCGAGAGCCCGCTGTACTTGTTGACCGTGTAGGTGGCGAACTCCGTCATCGTCTTGGACGGATTGGTCTGGAACACCAGCCCAGGCGCATGAGAACTCGACCCGCCCGCCGCGAACAGGGGCCCCTGCTCGACCACGGTGACGTCGGTCCACCCCCGCCCGGTGAGCTCATCGGCCAGGGCGCAGCCCACAATGCCGGCTCCAATGATCACTAACCGCGGCCGGGACACCATGCGCCCTCCGGTTGTTCCCTAATACGCAACACGTACCGGACTACGCAACGAACATAGAGCCCACCCGACCCCCAAACAAGAGCCCCACAGCCATCAACATCAAGCCGAACGGCACGAAAGACCAGGACCCCCACAGCCCAGCGACCAACAGGCCCACCGCAGGGCACGAGCGAGGTGGAAGACACTCAGCTCGAAGAACGAGGTTGACGAGGGCCGTTGCGGTGGGGACCACGTCCGACGTGAGAAGCGATCCCCCCGATCGGCGTCAACCGGCGACGGCGGGTGGCGGCAGCCTGGCTTGCCGTAACAGAAGGAAGCCCCTAGCAGAAAGAACGTAAAGACTAGGAGCGCCCGTAGGCGTCTTCCAGGCGCTCGATGTCGTCCTCGTCGAAGTGGCCGAAGGCGATCTCGAGGATGCGGGTGGCGGGGCCGGAGCTGCTGAGGCGGTGGGTCTGGCCGGCGCGGATCAGGACCCGGTCGCCGACCGAGGGCTCCGTGCGCTCGCCGTCGATCTCGAACACGCAGCCCGGGTCCAGCGCCACCCACAGCTCGTCCCGCGACGTGTGCCGCTGAAGGCTGAGCCGCTGACCGGGCGCCACATCGATGATCTTCACGGTCGACATCTCGTTCAGGGTGAAGCGCTCAAACCCACCCCAAGGCCGGTCGTCCCTGATAACTGCCGCAAGACGGTCGATGTCGCCCATAAATCCCTCCGAAACGTGAAGATCAGAGAGCAAACTATCAGGTCAGCAGAATCCCACCGTCAACCGGCAGCGTCACGCCCGTGATGTACGACGAGGCGTCGCTCGCCAGAAACACCGCCGCCGCCACGAGTTCATCGGCCTCGCCCACCCGGCCCATCACCACCCGTTGCTCCAGCATGCGCTCCAGGTACCCGGCGCTGTACTCCTCCGTCATCTCCGAGGCGAAGAATCCGGGCTCCAAGCAGTTGACCCGGATCCCGCGCCGCCCCGTCCACTGCTGCGCCAGATCACGGGTGAGCCCGATGACCCCGGCCTTCGACGCGCTGTAGGCCGCCTGCGGTAGTCCCGCCGTGGTCTCACCGAGGATGCTGCCGATGTTGACGATGGACGACCCGGGCCGCATGACGCGCGCGCACGCCTGCGCCATCCAGTAGCTCCCGTGCAGGTTGATGTCGATCACCCGCCGGAACTCCTCGGGACTCTCCCGCAACGCCGGTACGGCAGTGCCCACCCCAGCATTGTTGATCAGGACGTCGACCTGCCCGAACTCCGCCACAGCGGCCTCGACCAGGGCCTGGCACTGCTCGACCACGGTCACGTCGGTGGCGACGGCCAGGCAACGCCGCCCGGCTTCCTCGACCAGCTTCCGGGTCCCGTCGAGCCGATCGGCCCGCCGGGCGCCGATCACGATGTCGGCCCCCGCCTGCGCCAGCCCGCGGGCGAAGGCCACGCCCAGGCCCGACGAGGCCCCGGTGACGATGGCCACCTTCCCGTCGAGCCTGAACTTGTCGATCATCAGAGACCGTACTCCTTGACGATGCGCTCGTGCCGCTCGACCTCGACGTCGATCTCGCGGGCCAGGTCGAGCCAGGCCAGCGGGTGCGACCAGCGCTCGGTGGCGTCGTCGAGCAGGGCGTCGACATCGGTGGCGGCGACGTCCGGCGGGACGGCGACCCAGCCGTAGACGCCGGGCAGCGTCTCGCCGGAGGTCGGGTGGGTGACGGTGTAGTTTTCCTCCGAGTAGACCCACATCGGCCAGCCGCGTTCGGCCATGACCTCGGTGAACTCGGCCCAGTCGCTCTCGGACGGCGCGGCGCCGTCGAAGAAGTAGCTGACGTAGCCGCCGGGGCGCAGGATGCTCACGGCCGCGAACGGCGGCACGAAGTTCTCCTGCTCCTTCGGGTCGTCGGGGATGGGCTCCAGCAACTGCGGGTCGAAGACGACCAGGTCGCCGGCGTTGTACTCCATGCCACGCGGCTGCGGCAGCGCCAGGCGCGCCGTGGCCGGGCCGGTGCGGATGGACAGCACCTGCCGCTGACCGCCGTCGGGCGCCGGGAGGATGACCCGGATCAGGCCCATCTCCTCCTCGATCGGGCCCTCGGTGGACTGGATCGGCATCCCGATCTTGGCCGCGCCCTTGCGGACGGTGTCCCAGTCCTCGGCGGCGGTGGCCATCACGACCATGCGCCAGACGTCCTCGTCGTTGAGCTCGTCGAGGACCTCCAGCAGCACCTGGGCGCCGCGGGCGTTGTCGTCGAGCTGCTGCGCCGCGCCCGAGACCAGGCGGCGCGCCTCCGTGCCGGCGCCGGCGGCGATGGCGTGCTCGCCCTCGGCGACGGTCTCGGCCCAGCGCTCGCGAGCGCTGTGCAGGCGGGCGAGGGTGAGGTGCTGGGCGGCGTGCGGCAACATCGCGGCCATCTGCTCGAGCCGCTCGTCCTGGCGGGCCTCGATGAGCAGCGTGGTCAGGTACGCGACGTCGTCGGGGTCGGCTGTGGCGATGTCGCCGGAGTCGACGAACATCTTCCAGTAGATGTCGGCGCCGGTGGCCGGGTAGCCGAGGAAGCCGAGCGTGGTGGTGTGGCGGCGGGTGGCCTCCAGGTCGGAGCCGGAGATCGGGGCCAGCCAGCCGACCCACTTCTCGGGGTCGGCGTTGAAGCCGTCGGCGGCGTCGAAGTAGGCGACCCGCTCCTCCTCGGAGCCGGGGGCGTCCGGCTCGGAGGTGGCGTCGGCGGCGGCGCGCAGGCCGGCGATGCGCCCGGCGACGCTCTCCGCGTCGCGCAGTTCACCCGAGAACTGCTCGGCGAGGTCGGCCAGCAGCCGCGCCTGCCACACGCCCTGGCGCGCGATGGCCAGGTCGCCGGCGACCAGGGCCAGCTCCACGCGGGCCTGGTAGCCGCCCATCATGCTGAAGTAGTCGATCCACTGGCGCAGGACGCGGCCGAGCTGCCAGGTGTTGGTGATCTGCGAGGAACCGGCCAGCTTGAGCACGACCTGCGCCCACTCGACGAAGTCGCGCGGGTGGTTGCCCACGACGTCGAGGTCGGGCAGCGCGTCCACGGCCTCGGCGGTACGGCCGAGCTCGGCCAGGATGCGAGCGCGGCGTACACCGTCGCGGTGGGGCTTGGCGGGCGGGTCGTCGGCCGGGAAGTCGGCGGCGGCCTGCAGCGCGGTCAGCGCGGCTTCGGCGCGGCCCGCGGCCAGCAGCGCGTGGGCGCTCGCGGCGCCGAGCTCCCAGCTGGCCGGCTTGTCGACGGCGCGCAGCTGCTCGACGGCGGACTCGGCGTAGGTGACGGCCTCCTCGGCGCGCCCGGCGTCGACCAGGGCCGCGACGTACTGCGTCACCAGGCCGGTGAAGGCGGGCTGGTCGGCGGGCAGGCCCTCGATGACCGCGCCCAGCTTCTCCAGGCGCTGCTCGGCGTAGCCGGGGCCGTCGGCGTTGGCCCAGGCCAGGGCGAGCGCCTCGACGGCGGCCGGGGCAGCGGGGCAGTCACGCACCTCTTCGCGCTGGGCGAACGCGAGCAGTTCCTCCGCGTCGCCGATCGCCACCGCGCCCTGGGCCCGGTCGCCCACCCGGCCCACGAGATGCCAATAGCGGGCGTAGAACTCGAGCCAGGGCAGCCCGAGCGCCTCCGCCTGCTGCGCGATGGCCGGAGCCATCACGTCGAGCTGGGGATAGCGGCCCTCATAGGCCTGTGCGGGGAGGTCTCCCAGCGCCATGGCGAGGCCCACGTTGCCCGCCTCGGAAAGCTGCTGCTGGGTGTCGCCGACCCAGGCCCAGATGTCCACGTCCATGGGCAGTCAGTCTGCCAGGTCAATGGGCGTGCCCCAAACGGAGAAGCCCTATCAGCTCATCCGATTCAGCCGCGTTCAGGACAGAAAATACCGGAGCCATGAGCCGATCCGTCGTCTCCTCGATCTTAGCCCTGCGCTCGATCACCTCGGCGGGGAGCTGCGGATAAGGCTCCGGCCAGGTGAAGAACCGCGCGATCGACTCGCCGGTCGCACGTCCGAACGGGGTGCCCTCGTGCGAGGCGGCGAGGACGGCGTCCAGCGGATGCATCCCTTCCGCGATCACCGCATTGGCATGCAGACCGCCCCGTAGCTCGCGCACGACGTGCATGAGCTGCGTCGCCCGCGCGGGCGCGTCATCGGGCAGGGGTACGGCCCGCCACCCGGCGAACAGCGGAGCCCCGACCGGCGAGGCCTTCTCGACGACCGGTTCGAGCAACTCGGCGATCCTGGCGCAGCCGTCGAAGCCGCCGAGCTTGCGGCGCCCCCACGCGTGGCAGGCGCCGGTGTAGAGCTCGACCGCCTGCTCGACGGGCATCTTGCGGCCGCCGTCCCAGCTCTGGGAGACGTGCTCCGGCGGGAAGAAGACGGCCACGGAGGTGACCACGTCGGCCTCGCACTCGCCGAGCACGCCGCAGCGCCCGCGGAAGTAGAGCTCGCGTGGGCCGAGGCCGTGCTCCTCGCAGAGCGCCTTGGCCTCCCTCGACAGCATGAAGTTGCCGCCCAGGACGCCGATGGGCGCTTTGACCTCGATCGCGGTGGTCAGTGGATCAGCCATGCGCCCAGCATCGCTCAGGAGAACATTATTCTGCAAGGGTCAGGTCGCCGGAGGCGATGATCACCGCCGGTCCGCTGAGGTAGCTGGTCTCCTCGTCGAGGGTGACCGTGAGCCGGCCGCCGGCGACCTCCACGATCCACTCGCCGGTGACCTCGCCGCTCAGGTGGGCGGCGGCGACGGCGGTGGCCACCGCCCCGGTGCCGCACGAGCGGGTCTCGCCGGAGCCGCGCTCGAAGACGCGCATGACCGCGCGGCGCGGGCCCACGGCGTTGAACAGCTCGATGTTGACGCCGCTGGGGAAGACACCCGGGTCGAAGGCCGGCTGGTGGGTCAGGTCGAGCTGGACGACGGGGTCGCCGATGGCGCAGGCCAGGTGGGGGTTGCCCATGTCGACGTGCAGGCCGGTGTACTCCTGGCCGGAGACGGAGGTGACGCTCTCGCCGTACACCGTGGGCTTGCCCATGTCTATCGTCACGTCCCCCTCGGCCTGGAGGCGGACCTTGCGGACGCCGCCGCGGGTGGCGATGCCGAACTCTCCCGGCTCGGCGAGACCGGCGTCGACGAGGTAGCGGGCGAAGACGCGTACGCCGTTGCCGCACATCTCGGCCATGCTGCCGTCGGCGTTGCGGTAGTCCATGAACCACTCGGTCTGCCCGGCCTGCTCGGAGACCTCGGGGCTGATCTTGCTGCGGACCACGCGGAGCACGCCGTCGGCGCCGAGGCCGGTGCGGCGGTCGCAGATCTCGGCCACGAGCGCGGCCGACAGGTCGATCTCGCCATCCGGGTCGGGGATGATGACGAAGTCGTTCTCAGTACCGTGGCCCTTCAGAAACTTCATGACACAAGCCTATCGACCGCAAGTCCCAGCAGATCGGGCGCGTCGTAGGGTAGCCAGACCACGCGGGGGTCGCGGCGGAACCACGACTCCTGGCGGCGGGCGAAGCGCCGGGTGGCCCGGACGGTCTCGGCGAACGCCTCCTCCTCGGTCCACTCCCCCGCCAGATATTTCATGACCTGGGCGTAGCCGAGCGCGCGGCCTGCCGTACGGCCGTCCGCCAGGCCCTGATCGAGCAGGACCCGCACCTCGTCGACCAGGCCCGCCTCCCACATCCGCCCGACCCGCAGCTCGATGCGGGCGTCCAGTGCGGGGCGCGGCACGTCGAGGCCGATCTGGACACTCGGGTACAGCGCCTCGTAGGAGGGCATCGTCGCCGAGAAGGGGCGCCCGGAGAACTCGATGACCTCCAGCGCGCGCACGATCCGCCGGCCGTTGCTGGGCAGGATCGCCTCGGCGGCCTTGGGGTCGCCGGCCCGGAGCCGCTCGTACAGGACGGCGGGCCCCACCTGGGCCAGCTCCGCCTCCAGGCGGGCGCGGACCGCCGGGTCGGTTCCGGGGAAGTCGAGGTCGTCGAGGGCGGCGCGCACGTACAGGCCGCTCCCGCCGACGAGGATCGGCACCTCCAGCTTGTCCAGCAGCGGCCGGACCAGCCTCTGGTACTCGGCCACGCTGGCGGTGACGGTCACATCCCAGATGTCCAGTAGATGGTGAGGAACACCTCTTTGCTCGGTTTGGGAGAGTTTCGCCGTTCCAATGTTCATTCCTCGGTAAAGCTGCATGGAGTCGGCATTGATGCATTCGCCCCCCAGCCGGAGGGCCAGATCCACGGCGAGATCGGACTTTCCGGCCGCGGTGGGCCCCACGACGGCGATGACAGGCTGCGTACGCACACCGATAAGTGTGTCAACACAAGGGGTATGAAGGAGACGACGGCTCGGGGGGGCCGTCAATGAGACATCGGGGGAAGACATGTCGATTTTCGACAAGGTCAAGGAGATGTTCGGCGGGCACGACGAGAAGCTGAAGAACATCCCCGAACAGGCCAAGGACACCGCCGGTCAGGCTCAGGACTCGGCGGGCGGCATGATGGACGGCCTGCGCGAGAAGGCCGAGGACGCCGCCAACCAGGGCATCGACAAGGCCTCCACGGCCGCGAGCGAGGCCACCGGCGGCAAGTACGACGAGCACATCGCCAGGGGCACCGACATGGCCAAGGACGCCGCCGACAAGATCGACGGCAAGGAGGGCTAGAGATCCAGCAGCGTGGGCTGTAGATAGCCCTCGTGGGTGAGCAGCCAGCGTTTGGTCTCCACGCCGACACCGCCGCTGAAGCCGCCCAGGCCCGCCGCCGCGAGCACGCGATGGCAGGGCACCACGATCGGGATCGGGTTCGAGCCCATGATCGACCCGATCCCGCGTGCGGGCACGCTCGTGCCGCTCAGCCGGGCGAGCTCGCCGTAGGTGACGACCTTCCCGTACGGCACGCCGTGCAGCGCCCGCAGCACCGCCCGCCGCGAGCCCGCCATGAGACTCCAGTCGATGGGCGTCTCGAACGCCTTGAGCTCACCGGCGAAATAAAGCTTCAGCTCATCGAGCACGAAAGCCGTACGATCCGGGTCATGAACCTCGTCGAGGCCGACCTGGAGCGGACGCCAGCCCGTCGCGACCAGCCCGTCCTCGCTGACGGCCACATGGAAGGCGCCGACGGGCGTCGGCAGCTGAGCGTAGGCGACGGTGAGCATCGTGTCCTCTCGTGAACTGGTCGTGCTGGGCACCTCAAGCGCGGTCCCTACCCGACACCGTAATCACAATGGCTATGTTTTGCGGTGGGATGGTCAGGGCTACCTGTTCGATCCCGGCGAGGGCAGCCAGCGCCAGCTCCTGCACGCCGGGCTCAGCTCCAGCCAGCTGCACTGGATCTGCGTCACGCACTTCCACGGCGACCACTGCCTCGGCGTGCCCGGCATCGTCCAGCGCATCGCACGCGACCGCGTGAAACACGAGGTCAAAGCGGTCTACCCGGCCAGCGGCGAGCAGTACTGGAACCGCCTGCGCCACGCCGCGGTCTTCACCGACACCGAAGCCATCACCGAACACCCCGTCTCCGGCGACACCGCCACCCTGCCGCCGCTGACCGCGCGCCGCCTGTCCCACCCCGTCGAGTCGTACGGCTACCGCCTCCAGGAACCCGACGGCCGCCGCATGCTCCCCGACCGCCTCAGAAGGCACGGCGTCACCGGCCCCGACGTGCGCGTCCTGCAGGAGGAAGGCGTGCTCGGCGGTGTCACGCTGGAGATGTGCAGCGCGCCGCGCCCCGGCCAGTCGGCCGCGTTCATCATGGACACCCGCCTGTGCGAGAACGTCTTCGCCCTGGCCGACGGCGTGGACCTGCTGGTCATCGAGTCGACGTTCCTGTCGGCGGAGGCCGCCCTGGCCAAGGAGTACGGCCATCTGACCGCGCAGGAGGCCGCGCTCGTGGCCAAGGAGTCGGGCGCGCGCCGCCTGGTTCTGACCCACTTCTCCGAGCGCTACGGCCTCGACGCCGAGCCCGTCTTCCTGGAGGAGGCGCGAGCGGTCTTCGACGGCGACGTGATCGTGGCCCGCGACCTCATGACCGTCCAGGTCCCGAAGCGCCCCTAGCTCCAGACCGCCACGGCGTAGCCCACCCCGTAAGGCGCGCACTCCAGAACCAGCTCCGGCCGCAACTCCACCCCCGCCGCCGCTCCGGCCAGCACCTGCAGGGGCGCCCGCCCGCCGGCCCACAGCTCCGCCGCCTCGCCGGGGTCGAGCTCCGCGATCGCCGCGAGGTCCGCCTCGGCGAGCGCCTTGACCAGCCTTCTCTGGTACGGCTCCGCCGCGGGGTCCAGGTAGCCGGGGGACTTGCCGGTCAGCTTGGCCGACCCGTCGGCCATGACCAGCAGGGCGACACGCGACCCGGAGGCGAGGCGCTTCCCCAGCTCCAGGCAGCGGGCGGGACTCGCGTCCGCTGCCACCGCCAGGAAGCCGTCCGGGTCGCCGCCCAGCAGCCATCGGCCGATCGTCAGCGACAACGGCAGCACCGGATCGCCCTCGCCGGTCCTGACATCCACGCCCCAGGGGGCCAGCGAACCCGCCGAGCGCGGGCCGTACTCGCGTGTGGTGTCGTCACCGCCGACGACGAGCAGCAGGTCGGGCGCGGCGGCACGCAGGGCGGCCACGGCCTCCGCGCAGGCGGCGCGCAGACCGTCGAGCTCGGGGGCGGCGGCACCGGCGAGCTCGGGCACGATCAGCGGAGGATGCGGGCAGACTGCCGCGGCGACAAGCACGCCGCCAGGTTATGCGAACGCGTGACGGCGGTTCACCTACAGATAGGGGTTGTGCCCTTCGCGGACGCGGCCGAACAGGTGAACGGCATGGGCATGCGCCGCGGCGTGCAACCCGTGCCCGAAGCTCACCCTGGCCACCCCCATCGCGGCCAGCTCGGCCAGGGACGGTGAGCCCTTGTGGTAGATCACGTTCACCGGACCGTCGATCGCCGCGGCCAGATCGGCGGGGTCCGGGGCGAGGATCGGGTAGACGCAGTCGGCGCCCGCCTCCAGGTACCGGCGGGCTCTGGCCGCCGCGTCCTCCGGCGTCCTGGCGCCGCCCAGGAAGGTGTCGACGCGAGCGTTGATCACCAGCTCTCCACCGGCGGCGGCCCGCACCTCGGCCAGGAAGTCCGCCTGCTCCCCCGGATCGACCATCTGGCCGGTGCCGGGGTCGGAATCCTCCAGGTTGCAGCCCACGGCGCCCGTCGCCAGCAGGCGTTCCACCAGCTCGGCCGGCTTGAGCCCGTAGCCGCGCTCGACGTCGGCGGTCACCGGCGCCTCCACGACCCGCGCGATCCGCCCCACGGCGGCCAGCATCTCGGCCACCGGCGTCGCCTCGCCGTCGTCGTAGCCGAGCACGCGCGCGATCGCCGCGCTCCCCGTCGCCACGACGGAGAACCCCGCCTCCTGAACGGCCCGCGCCGACGCGGCGTCCCAGACGTTCGGCAGGACCAGGGGATCACCGGGCACGTGCAGAGCTCGCAGGGCGGCGGCCTTCTGACTCGTCATACCCGGAACCTACGACCGCACCAGGTCACCCCAGAAGGTCCATTCACCCCCAGAACCGCCCGACCACTCCAGCGCGCGGCACAGCGGGATGGTCAGGGGTCAGCAGCCGGATGCGGCGCATTGGCCGGTCAGTTCGCCGGCCGGGCCGTCCGCCGGGTTGTCCGGGGCGGTGGTGTCGTTGCCCGCCGACCCCGGCTTGTCCGTGCCGGGCTTGCCGGTTCCGGGCTTGGGCGTCGCGGGGTCCGCGGTGTTCGGCTTGGCCGGGACCTGCGGGTTGGGGTTCTGGGGGACGGCGTCCTGGGGAAGGTTCTCGTCGGCGGTGTCGCCGTCCTGCGGAGCGTCGGTGGTGACATCGCCCACCGAGGCGTCCTCGTCCTCCGCCAGTCGCGGATCCGGCTGCTGCCGCGTCTGCTGGACGGTCTGCGGCTGGGTGCCCCCGGCCGGGGATGGGTCGCCGTTGGCCAGGAAGAAACCGGCGCCACCCGCCGCGAGCGCGACCACCAGGGCCGACGCGACGATGATGACCGTCTTGTTCTTCTTGGAGGGGGTACGGCGTGCGCGCCGAGGCTCCTCGCCCGGTCCGTTGAGGATCTCAGGCTTGTCCGGCTCGGTCGGGTGATGCATGGGGGACAGCTCCCTGCGGTCGTATCGGGAAAGCTCGCCGGCTTCCGCGGGTGATGGACCACACTAGCCGCAGCAGTGGAATGCTCGCACAACAGTCGCCGCAACAATCACCGAGGAATCACGACTTGTCACGTTTTGGAGCCATTCGCCCAGGTGGGCGGGGCCGGCTGGCGTCCGCCACATCCGTGGTGATCGTCTTGGCCGTGGCCGGATTCGGCATTCTGCTGGCATTCGGGCCTTCCGAAAGATCACCCGAACTCCACTATCGGGTAACGCCTCTTTCCCCACCGCCCTCGACCCCAGCCCTCACCGGCGACGCCGCCTGGATCCAGCTGATCCCCGCCCCGGGCAGGACGGCCCCGCCTCCCCCTTCACCCAGCCTCGGCCCTGCTCCGGCGGACGGCTTCCCCCCGGCCCTGCCCAGCACTCCCCTGCACGACCACACCCCTCTGGCCACGGGACCTCCCCCTCAGGACGGCACCCGCCCAACCGGCCCTCCGGCGCGGAGCGGCGCCCCGGCGGCCGGCGACCCACCAGCCCAGAGCACCGCACCGGCCGGCGGCGGCGCCCCCGCCCAACCGGCCCAGCAGGCCCCCGACCCGGCGCCGAACCCGGGCCACAACCCGTGCGCCACCTTCCAGGACATCCGCCGGGACTACTGCGACCGCCTCCTCGGCAACCCCGGCTGACCCGGCGCCTACGGTCAGGGCACCGGGGCCGGAGCAGGGGGTCTGCGTGCGTTGTCGCGGTGGGGACCACGTCCGGCTGCCGGCCGCCGGACCGGGCCGCCCGCCAGGGTCGGCGAGCGGCGGGGGCGGTGGCTTGCCGTAACGGAAAAGGGGCGGACGCACAGACCCCAGAACCGACCCACGGCGAAACAGACGGAGAAGAGGATCTAGAGGGCTGAGCAGGAGGACGCGGGAAGCGGCGCGGGGCGGCCGATGGTGGGCATGCCGAGGGAGACGCCCTTGGGCGCGGTGACGCCCTGGCGGGCCTGCCACGCGTCGCCCGCGCGGGTCCGGCGGAGCGACCGCACGGCGCCGTCGGCCACCAGGTGGTGCGGCGCCGCGTACGTGACCTCGACCGTCACCATGTCCCCGGGGCGCGGCGCCTCCCCGTCGCCCACCGCGAAGTGCACGAGCCGGTTGTCGCCCGCGCGTCCGCTCAGCCGCAGCGTGGCCGCGTCCTTGCGGCCCTCACCCTCCGCGACCAGCACCTCCAGCGTCCGTCCGACCTGCTTCTTGTTCTCCGCCCAGGAGATCTCCTCCTGCAGGGCCACCAACCGCTCGTACCGCTCCTGCACCACTTCCTTGGGCAGTTGGCCGGGCATGGTGGCGGCGGGCGTGCCGGGCCGGATCGAGTACTGGAAGGTGAAGGCGTTGGCGAAGCGCGACTCGCGCACCACGTCGAGCGTGGCCTGGAAGTCCTCTTCGGTCTCGCCGGGGAAGCCGACGATGATGTCGGTGGAGATCGCGGCGTCGGGCATGGCGTCGCGGACCCGGGAGATGATGCCGAGGTAGCGCTCGGCCCGATAAGAACGGCGCATCGCCTTCAGCACCCGGTCGGAACCCGACTGCAACGGCATGTGCAGCTGGTGCATCACGTTGGGCGTCTCGGCCATGGCGGCGATCACGTCGTCGGTGAACGCGGCCGGGTGCGGCGAGGTGAAACGGACCCGCTCCAGCCCCTCGACGGAGCCGCAGGCGCGCAGCAGCTTGCCGAAGGCGAGCCGGTCGCCGAACTCCACGCCGTAGGTGTTGACGTTCTGGCCCAGCAGGGTGACCTCGAGGACGCCCTGTTCGACCAGGGTCTGGACCTCGGCCAGCACGTCGCCGGGCCGGCGGTCCTTCTCCTTGCCGCGCAGCGACGGCACGATGCAGAACGTGCAGGTGTTGTTGCAGCCGACCGAGACCGACACCCACGCCGCGTAGGCCGACTCGCGCTTGGTCGGCAGCGTCGACGGGAAGACCTCCAGCGACTCCTTGAGCTCGACCTGCGCCTCTCCGGCGATCCGCGCCCGCTCCAGCAGCACCGGCAGTGATCCGATGTTGTGGGTGCCGAACACGACGTCCACCCACGGCGCCTTGCGGACGATCTCGCCCTGGTCCTTCTGCGCCAGGCAGCCGCCGACGGCGATCTGCATGTCCGGGTTCTTGACCTTGGCCGGACGCAGGTGGCCGAGGTTGCCGTAGAGGCGGTTGTCGGCATTCTCCCTGACGGCGCAGGTGTTGAAGACGACCACGTCGGCGGTCCGGCCGTCGGTCGCGGCCACGTAGCCCGCGTCTTCCAGCAGGCCCGACAGCCGCTCGGAGTCGTGCACGTTCATCTGGCACCCGTATGTGCGCACTTCGTAGGTGCGGGCGCTCTCCTGGGTAACAGTCATCGCACGTTCAAGGGTAGTCGTTGTACGGCTTGCGCCGTCCCCCTCACTGGCTAAAACTCCAGCTTGGTGGCGTGATGTGATCGGATCGGTACCGCCTGGTTAGTGACCAGCGTCCTTACGCCCTTTAGGTTGCATCCATGACGGAGAACGGGCACGCGTCTCCACTAGTACAAATGGAGAACGTCAACAAGCACTTCGGGGCGCTGCACGTCCTGAGGGACATCAACCTGACCGTCTCCCGTGGCGAGGTCCTGGTCGTGATCGGCCCTTCGGGCGGAGGGAAGTCGACGCTCTGCCGTACCATCAACCGGCTTGAGACCATCGACGCCGGGAAGATCGTCTTTGACGGGCAGGTGCTTCCGGACGAGGGCAAGGCGCTGGCCAAGCTCCGGTCCGAGGTCGGGATGGTGTTCCAGTCGTTCAACCTGTTCGCCCACAAGACGATCCGCGAGAACGTCACCCTGGGCCCCACCAAGGTGCGCGGCACGGCGAAGGATCAGGCCGACAAGCGGGCCATGGAGCTGTTGGAGCGGGTGGGCATCGCCACGCAGGCGGACAAGTACCCCGCGCAGCTCTCGGGTGGGCAGCAGCAGCGCGTCGCGATTGCCAGAGCGCTCGCGATGGATCCGAAGATGATCCTTTTCGACGAGCCCACCTCGGCCCTGGACCCGGAGATGGTCCAGGAGGTTCTCGACGTCATGATCGGGCTCGCGCGCGACGGGATGACCATGATGGTCGTCACGCACGAGATGGGGTTCGCACGCAGGGCGGCCAACCGGGTCGTGTTCATGGCCGACGGGCAGATCGTCGAAGAGAACACCCCTGACGAGTTCTTCACCAACGCCCAGACCGACCGGGCGCGGGACTTCCTGTCGAAGATCCTCACGCACTGAAGATTGAGGTAGAGACTCATGTACAAGCGTCGAATCGGCGCCGCGGGCGCCGTGGCCGCACTCGCGGTCGGACTGGCGGCCTGTGGCGGCGGCGGGGGCGGCAGCTACTCGACCGTGGTCGACAAGGTGACCGGTGCCGGCGAGATCATCGTGGGCACGAAGTGGGACCAGCCCAGCCTGGGCCTGAAGACCGGCAACGAGCCCGTCGGCTACGACGTCGACATGGCCAAGGCCGTCATCAAGGAACTGGCCGCCGGCAAGGATGTCAAGATCACCTGGAAGGAGGCGCCTTCCAAGAACCGCGAGGCGCTGCTCCAGAACGGCACCGTCGACATCATCTTCGCCACGTACTCCATCACCGAGGAGCGCAAGGGCAAGGTCTCCTTCGCCGGGCCGTACATCGTCGCCCACCAGGACACCATGGTCCGCGCGGACGACGCGGCCATCGCCAAGGCGATGGACCTCAAGGACAAGCGGATCTGCCAGGCCGCGGGCTCCAACTCCTACAAGCGCATCACCGACCCGCCGCCGGACGGCAAGCTGGGCCTTCCGGCCAAGCTGGTCGGCGCGAGCAACTACTCGGAGTGCGTGCAGAAGCTGAGCGGCTCGAACCTCGACGCGGTCACCACCGACGACCTGATCCTGGCGGGCTTCGCCAAGCAGGCCGGCGGCAACTTCAAGATCCTCGGTGACCCGTTCACCGACGAGAAGTACGGCATCGGCCTGAAGAAGGGCGACACCAAGACCTGCGAGGCGGTCAACAAGGCCGTCACCTCGCTGTACCAGAAGGGCGAGGCCCAGAAGATCTGGACCACGTGGTTCGGCGACGCCAAGGGCCTGACGGCGCCCACCGCCGCGCCGCCCGCCGAGGGTTGCGCGTAAGGACACGCCCATGTCGCGGCGGCCGGTGATCCGGCCGCCGCTGCTATATGCGGTGGAGCACAATGGACGAACTCATTGAATACGGGCCGGACCTTCTCAAGGGCTTCCTGGTCAACCTTCAACTGTCGGCGATCTGCACGGTCCTCGCGCTGGTCCTGGGCACGATCCTGGTGGCGATGCGGGTCTCCCCCATCCCGGTTCTCCGGGCCGCGGGCACGACCGTCGTCAACGTCGTCAGGAACACGCCGCTGACCCTGCTGCTGGCGTTCAGCGCACTGGGCCTCAGCGACACGCTCGGCCTCACGTTCTCGGACGAGCCGTACGACAACGCGTTCTGGCTGGTCGTGATGGCCATGTCCATCTACGCCTCGACGTTCGTCTGCGAGGCGCTGCGCTCGGGCATCAACACCGTGCCCATGGGCCAGGCGGAGGCGGCGCGGGCGGTCGGGCTGACCTTCATGCAGACGTTGCGGCTGATCATCCTCCCGCAGGCCTTCCGCGCGGTCATCGCGCCGCTGGGCAGCGTCGTCATCGCCCTGATCAAGAACACCACGGTGGCCCAGGCGGGCGGCCTGCTGGCGGACGCGGCCTTCGTGATGTACGACACCTTCGACACCACGGGCGTCTCCATCCCGATCTTCATCGGGCTCGTCATCGCCTTCATGGCGGTCACTCTCCCGATCGGCTGGTTCACCGGCTGGCTGGCCAAGCGACTGGCGGTGGCGCGATGACCAAGCAGGCAACCGTCCTCTACGACGCCCCCGGCCCCAAGGCGCGCCTGCGCAACAACATCTACACGATGATCACCGTGGTCGTCCTGCTCGGCATCGCCGCGTTCGTGGTGGTCAAGCTGAACGACAAGGGTCAGTTCGCCGGCAACATCTGGGCGCCCTTCTTCGAATGGGAGACCTGGAACCAGTACCTGATCCCCGGCGTGCAGGGCACGCTGACGGCGGCGGTGCTGGCCTCGATCTTCGCGCTGATCTTCGGTTCCGTCTTCGGCCTGGCCAGGCTCTCCGACCACAAGTGGATCAGGATCCCGGCGGGCTGGGTGGTGGAGGTCTTCCGCGCCATCCCGCTGCTGCTGCTGATCTTCTTCATCTGGTTCCTGGCGCCCGACCTCATGGGCGGCGGCGACTACGGCCTGCTGGCGCTGGTGATCGGCCTGACCCTGTACAACGGGTCGGTGCTGGCCGAAGTGGTGCGGGCCGGCGTGCTCGCCGTGCCGAAGGGCCAGTCGGAGGCCGCCTTCGCGATCGGGATGCGCAAAAGCGGCGTGATGCGGCTGATCCTGCTCCCGCAGGCGCTCACCGCGATGATGCCCGCGGTGGTGAGCCAGCTCGTGGTCCTGCTCAAGGACACCGCGCTCGGCTACATCATCACCTACATCGACCTGCTGAACATGGGCTTCAAGATCCTGCCTTCCGTGCATTTCGGCACGAAGCTGGTCGCTGCCATCTTCATCGGCGTCTTCTACATCGGGCTCAACATGCTGCTCAGCTGGTTCGCCAACTGGCTGGAGAAGCGCAGCCGCCGCAGCCGTAAGACCGCGGCCAAGCCGGTGGCCCTGACCAACGACATGGGCAACATCGGCTGAGTTCGTGAGGGGTGGTTCCACGCGACCACCCCTCACGAGCGGCCGTTTTCCGGCAGGATGCGGCTATGCCGTGGCCTTCCCCCATCTCCACCACCGACGTCGCGCGTGCGGCACTGCGGCTGGGCTGGCCCAGTGCCCAGTCCGGCCAGGTGTGGTGGACAGAGGACCGCCCCGACGAGGGCGGCCGTACGACGATCATGCACAGGGCCGCCGACGGCGCGCGGAGCGAGTTGCTGCCCGCCCCCTGGAACGCCCGCACCCGCGTCCACGAGTACGGCGGCCGCCCCTACGCCGTCACCGCCGACGACCGGATCGTCTTCACCCACCAGTCCGACCAGCGCCTCTACCTTCTCGACGGCGAGCCACGGCCGCTCACCCCCGACGACGGCGCCCGCTACGCCGACCTGCTCGTCCGCGACGACCAGGTCTGGTGCGTACGCGAGCGCCACACCGGCGACGGCAAGGTCGTGCGCGCCATCGTCTCGGTCCCCTTAGAGGGCGGCGAGCCGCGCGAATGGGTGACCGGCGCCGACTTCTACGCCGCCCCCGCCCTCTCCCCCGACGGCCGTCACCTGGCCTACATCTGCTGGAACCACCCGCGCATGCCCTGGAACGGCACCGAACTGCGCGTGCTCCGCCTGGAGGACGGCTCGTCCTGGACGGTCAAGGGCGGCTCGTCCGAGTCCGTCCTGTCCCCGCAGTGGAAGGACGACCAGACCCTCTACCTGATCTCCGACTGGTCAGGCTGGTGGAACCTCTACCAGATCACCATGTACGGCACCTCCTCACAGGCGCTCTTCCCCGCCGAGGAGGAGTTCGCGTGGCCGCTGTGGGTGCTGGGCGGCCGGCCGTACCTGCCGCTTGGCGACGGACGGCTCGCGGTCGTGCACGGCCGCGGGGACCTGCGCCTGGCGCTGCTCGACCCCGACTCGGGCGAGCTCACCGACCTCGACGTCCCCTACGACGGGTGGGAGCCCAAGCTCGCCGCCGACGGCACCTCCGTCATCGGGCTCGGGTACGGCGGCGCCGTCCCCAGATCGGTGGTCAGGATCGACACGGTCACCGGCCGGGTGGAGGCGCTGCGGCGCGGCATCGACGAACTGCCCGACATCGCCTACCTGCCCAGGGCCCGCGCGGTCGAGTTCCAGGGCAGGTTCGGACGGCACGTGCACGGTTTCCTCTACCCGCCCGCCAACCCGGAGGTGCGGCAGGAGGGCCGCACGCCGTACGTCGTGTTCGTGCACGGCGGCCCCACCGGGCACGCGCAGTCGGAGCTCGACCTGGAGAAGGCGTTCTTCACCTCGCGCGGCATCGGGGTGCTCGACGTCAACTACGGCGGCTCCAGCGCGTACGGCAGGGCCTACCGCGACCGGCTCAAAGGCCAGTGGGGCGTCGTCGACGTCGAGGACACGATCGCCGCCGCCGAATGGCTGGCCGCCGAGGGCCTCGCCGACCCGGCCAAGATCGCGGTGCGCGGCGGCAGCGCCGGTGGCTGGACGGTCATGGCCGCCTGCTGCCGTTCCGACGTGTTCGCCGGCGGCGTCTCCTACTACGGCGTCAGCGCGCTGGCCCCGCTCATCGCGCACACCCACGACTTCGAGTCGCGCTACATGGAGTGGCTGGTCGGCGCCGACGAGTCCGTCTACGCCGAGCGCGAGCCGCTCGCCCTGGTGTCCGGGGTTTCCTGCCCGATGTTGCTGCTCCAGGGGCTGGAGGATCCGATCGTGCCCCCGGAGCAGTCGAGCGCGTTCGCCGACGCGCTGTTGGAGAGGGGGATCGCGTGCACGTACCTGGCGTTCGAGGGCGAATCCCACGGCTTCCGCCGCGCCGAGACCCGCACCACCGCCCTGGCCGCCGAACTGGCCTTCTACCAGCAGATCTTCAGCTAGCTCCGCCCGATCACCAGCGGCGCCCGCCCACCCACCCGCTCGATCACGTCGGTGACGCGGTAGAGCGGATGGTCACCCGAACCGATGAACCGGAAGATCCCCCACAGATGGGTCAGATGATCCACCGTGTACGGGTCCCCGTACCGCTCCATCGCCCGCTCCTCCCAGACCTCCGGCGCGACGTCCACATACTCCAGCCCGAGCGCCGCCGCCGCCTCCCCGGCCGTCGCCATCTGCCCGGTCAGCGGTACGACCCGGTCGACCGGCCCCGCCTCCTCCAGGAACCCCGCCGCGACCCTGGCCACGTCCTCGGCGGCGATGAGCGGGATCTTCGTGTCCGGCGCGCCCAGCGGGAGGGCCAGCTCATGTTCGCCGGCCGCCACCCTGAGGTTTTCGAAGAAGACCGCGGCCCGCAGGTGCACCGCACCGACGCCGGCCCAGTCGAAGACCTGCTCCGACAGCCAGTGGCGGCGCATGCGCGGGGTGAACGCCTCGGGTGAGGCGTCCAGCTGCGACACCTCCACCACCCGCTCCACCCCGGCCTGCTTGGCCGCGGCGGCGACCGAGGCGGTGGCGTCCATGAGGCCCGCGGTGACCGGGTAGGTGAAGTAGACCCGCGAGACCCCCTGGAACGCCTTGACCACCTGGGAGATCTCCCTGATGTCACCGACGGCCACCTCGGCGCCGAGCTTCCTCAGCTCTTCGGCTCGGTGGTCGTCCTGGCGCACGAACGCCCTCACGTGGTGACCACGTTCGAGCAGCAGTTCGGCGACCAAGCGCCCGGTACCACCCTGGGAACCACCTGCGGCTCCGGTGACAAGAATCATCGTGACGCCCTTCTCTCAGTAACCCAGCTCATCCGATGCCCGCGCGGTGTCGTCCACGCGCTGCCTCCACCCGCTCGTCAGCCGTCGCGTCCGGCGTGGCACCGCTCCCCACACGGCGCCACCCCGTGCCGGGCACCCGCGCAGCACCCCACCCGCTCGACGGCCCCGCACAGCGTGCCCCACGCCATGTCTGCCTCGACCCTCCGTGACGCCGCGCCCTGCGGGTGCCGCCCTGTGCGGAGTTCCCCGTTCAGCGCTCCCCCTCTGCCCGTGTCCGGGGGTGGTCAGGAAAGCGCCCACGCGGCCCTCTTCGTGCGGCGTTTCTCCCGCTCGGCGCTCCCCTCTGCCCGTGTCCCGAGGTGGTCAGGAGGGGGTGTGGGGTTCGGGCAGGGTCAGGGTGAAGAGGCCGAGCCGTTCCAGATCGCGCAAGAACGGCGTGGCGGCGAACGCCTGAGCGGGGCCGTAGACGCCCGGACGGTCGGGGCCGCGGCCGTCGGCCAGGCGGAGGGCGGCCTCCACCGAGGCCACCGCGCTCTCCTTCCACAGGTCACGCCCGCTTGCCTGACCGGCCCGGTTGCCGTCGGCCGTCACCACCTGGACGGCGACGGTGAAGCGGGATCCGGCGCGGGTGGCGGCGTCGACGTGTTCGTTGGTGAACGCGCGTTCGTCGCTGAACGTGTCGGCCGTCAGTTGCGCCTCCACCCGGCGGGCGGACACGTGGCGGGGGATGGTGACGACGTCCGACGACGGAAGGGGTGCGATCATGCTGCGCGGCCCCAGCGGCGGCGGGAAGGGGTAGACGGCGTTGCGCGGTTCGACGTCGCCGACGTGGAAGGCGCCGTCGGTGTAGGTGATGCGCCGCGTGTCGGCGAACAGCAGCTCGGCCGTCCCCTTCGCGCCGGTCGTCAGCATCCAGTCGCTCACCGCGTAGGCGACGGTGACCCGGTCGACCTCGCTCATCCCGGCCGCCACGGCGCCCGCGAGCAGGTCGCCCAGCCCGCCGTAGAAGCTCATCGCGGTGACCATGGTGATGCCCGAACTCTGGGCGCGGGCGTCCATCTCCGCGTACATCCAGGCCGTGTGGTGCTGCTCAAGCGCGTGGTCGACGTAGTGGCAGCCGCCGTCGGCGGCGGCCTGCGCGACCGGCCGTCCGGTGTGGGTGAATGGCCCCGCGCAATGGATCAGTACGTCGGCCTCGGCGGCCAGCTCCCGCAGGGCCGCCGGGTCGTCCAGTGCGGCCTGACGGACCCGGGCCCCGCCGAGTTCGTCGGCCATGGCTTTGAGCTTGCCCTCGTCGCGCCCGGCCAGGATGACCTCCGCGCCCCGGGCACGTAATTCGGCGGCGGCCAGGCGGCCGGTGTGGCCGGTGGCTCCGTAGACGGCGATGTTCACGACTCGCCTCCGTGTTTCATACTGACGGTAGGTAACTTGCCTTCGAAGTTACGTACCGCGAGTATGCAAGTCAATGGGGAGCACGAAGATGACGCGCCGCACGCAGGCGGAGCGCTCGGACACGACCACGTCGCAGCTGATCAGCGCGGCGCGAAAGCTGTTCGGCGAGTACGGCTACGCCGCCACCTCCATCGACGCCGTGGCCGCCACGGCCGGGGTCACCAAGGGCGCCGCCTACCACCACTTCAACGGAAAACTCGGCCTGTTCCGCGCCGCCTTCACCCGCGAACAGGAGGAGATCGCCACCCGCCTGGAAGAGGTGGGCGCCGCGTCCCCCGACCCGTGGACGGCCTTGCGGCAAGGCTGCCGCACCTTCCTGGAACACTGCCTCGACCCGGGCTTCCGCCGCATCGTCCTGCTGGACGCGCCATCGGTGCTGGGCTGGGAAGAGGTACGCGAGATCCAGCACGCCCACACCCTGCGTGTCCTGCTGAACGCCATGCGGGCAACCGACGGCACGCTCCCCGCCGACGCGTTGGCGATCAGAGGCCAGTTGATGTTCGGCGCTCTGTGCGAAGCCGGCATGCTCCTGGCCCGCTCCCCCAACCCCGCCGCCGCCCTACCCCCCATAACCACCCAAGCAAACCACCTCCTAACAGCCCTCCACGAGCCCTAACCCCAACCCCCAACCCCTGCTCCCCAAGGAACCCCGGCCCCCTCTCCACCCCGGCACGCCTCACTGCCCCCGCCAGCCCGAGCACGCCTCACGACCCCGCCAGCTCGGCCATGCCGCACCGCCGCTCTCCACGGGCCCGCCGCCTGTGAGCCTCAGCCCCTGAACACCTCAGCCCTCGAACCCCCGCCCGGCCCCGCCTCATAGCCCCCCTTGGACGCTCACCGTCTAGCTGTGTGGCATGCGGGGTCCGGGTAACCGGGGCCGTGGGAAGGGGTTGACGAAGGGCCGTTGCGGCGGGTGCCACGTCCGACGTGAGAAGCGACCCCCCCGACCTGCCCCGGCGCACGTCGGCGGGTGGGGGTGGCGGTGGCCTGCCGTAACAAACAAGAGGACTTGCCCTGCTTCTGAGGGGCGTGGAGGTTTCGCGGAGGGCGCCGTCAGCGAGCGAACTCGGTGGCGCGGGATTCGCGGACGACGGTGATGCGGATCTGGCCCGGGTAGGTGAGTTCTTCTTCGACCTGTTTGGCCACGTCGCGGGCGATCACCTGGGCCTGGATGTCGTCGATCGCGTCCGGCTTCACCATCACGCGGATCTCGCGCCCGGCCTGCATCGCGAACACCTTGTCCACGCCGTCGTACGACTGGGCGATCTCCTCCAGCCGCTCCAGCCGCTTGACGTAGGCCTCCAGCGACTCGCGGCGCGCGCCCGGGCGGCTGCCGGAGATGGCGTCGGCGGCCTGCGTCAGTACGGCCTCGACGGTCCGGACCTCGACCTCGTTGTGGTGGGCCTCGATGGCGTGCACCACGTCCTCGTCCTCGCCGTAGCGCCGGGCGATCTCCGCGCCGATCAGCGCGTGGGAGCCTTCCACCTCGTGTGTCAGGGCTTTGCCGATGTCGTGCAGCAGAGCGCAGCGCTTCATGAGCGCCTGGTCCATCTTGAGCTCGGCGGCCATGATGCCGGCGATGTGCGCGGACTCGATGAGGTGCTTCAGGACGTTCTGTCCGTAGGAGGTGCGGTAGCGGAGCTGGCCGAGCAGCAGGGTGAGTTCGGGGTGCATGTCCGTGATGCCCAGCTCTACCAGGGCGTCTTCACCGGCCCGCGCGCACAGGTCGGCGACCTCCTGGCGGCTGCGGTCGTGTGCCTCTTCGATGCGTTGCGGGTGGATACGCCCGTCGAGCACGAGCTTTTCGAGGGTGAGCCTCGCCGTTTCCCGACGTACCGGGTCAAAACACGACAGCAGCACCGCTTCCGGGGTGTCGTCAATGATGAGGTTCACACCGGTCGTGGATTCGAACGCGCGGATGTTGCGTCCCTCGCGGCCGATGATGCGGCCCTTCATCTCATCGCCCGGCAGGTGCAGCACGCTGACGACCGACTCGGCCGTCTGCTCGGCCGCCACCCGCTGGACGGCCAGCGTCACGATCTTGGTAGCCCGCTTCTCGCCCTCCTTGCGGGCGGTGCCCTCGATGTCGCGGATGATCAGCGCCGCCTCGCGCTTGGCCTGGTTCTCGATCTCCTTGACCAGCTCGGACTTGGCCTGATCCGCGCTCAGCCCGGACACCCGCTCCAGAATGGCCCGGCGCTCGTCCTCGACCTGCAGCAGTTCCTCGCGCCGCCCGGCCAGCTCCGTCTCGGTCTCGGCCAGCTTGCGGTCGCGTTCGCTCTGGCGCCGCGCCTCCTCGTCGAGCCGCTGCTCGCGCTCGGCCAGCCGGCCTTCCCGGCGTTCGAGGTCGGTGCGCAGCTCTTTGAGCTCGGTCTTCAGGATCCGGCTCTCCTCTTCGACCTCCCGCCGCATCTGCGTCGCGCTCGCCGCCGCCTGCTCCGACCTGCGCAGAATGTCCTCGGCGTCGGTCTCCGCCTTCGCGCGGATCTCCCCGGCCTCCAGGTGTGCCCGCTCCAGTTCCTCGTGGACGGCGGCCTCCTGCTCGGGGGACGGCTTCGCCGTGCCTGGAACGTGCCCGGACGTGCGCCGCAGCACTATCACCAGTGTCGCCATCGTCACGAACACCAACAGGAGCACAGCCACCAGCAACACCACGACCAGCGGATCCATGCGCTCCCCGCCCTCCTCGCGTCACAAGACTTTCAAAACGCGGACTGAAAAACGGGAGGGGTCACGTGCGCGGCACGGACAGCCCGATCGGCGTATGGACCGATATCAAGCCAAGACCGACCGGGCGTCGGCCCATGCGGCCAACACCTCGCCTGTCTCGGTCAATCGAGCTCGCTCGTACGTCGTTCACCGGTATGGCAATCCGCGCTGCGCGGAGTAACTCCTCACTGCCGTCGAGGTTATGCGTCGAACAAGTCACGAGCAAGCAAACGCATCATCAAGCGTGTCCTACCGACCACTACATACCAATTCAGACAGTTATCCGGCCCAACACCCCAAAGACCCCCAATGTCCCAACCCGGCAGCCTTCGGGTGCCGGCAGCCGCTAGGAGAAGTCATCCTCGATCTCCACGCCCTCCTGCTCCAACGCCTCCCGGATCACCCGGAACGCCAGCCCGCCCGAGTACCCCTTGCGCGCCAGCATCCCCGCGAGCCGCCGCGTACGGACCTGAGGGTCGAGCCCCCGGGTGGAGGACAGCTTGCGATCCACCAGCCGGCGGGCGGTCTCCGCCTCCTGGTCGGAGTCAAGGCGTTCTACCGCGTCCTTGACCGTGTCGTTGTCGACGCCACGATGGCGAAGCTCCGCGGCCAGAGCACGCCGGGCCAAGCCGCGGCCATGGTGCCGGGAGTCGACCCAGGCCTCCGCGAACGCCTCGTCGTTGATCAGCCCGAGCTCGGTGAACCGGTCGAGCACGGCATCGGCCGCCTCCTTCGGTATCTCCCGCTTGCGCAACGCCTCGGCCAGTTGTGCCCGGGTCTTGGGCGCCAGCGTGAGCATCCGCAGGCAGACGGCCCGCGCCACCGCCTCGGGATTGGCCGGTGGCCCGGCGGCCGCTCCACTGCCCTCGTCCGGTCCGTCCGGCAGCCACCCGCCGCCCGAACCGTCCTCGGACCGTCGCCGGCCACCACGTCCGGAGCCTCTGGAGCCCTTGGCCCCCCGCCCCGGCCGGCCGCCACGCCGCGATCCCCGCTTCCCCCCTCGATCAGGCTCCCCCGCGGGCTCGGCGAAGAGCCCCCGGTCTTCCCCCGCCGTGCCCGCCTCGGGCCCGGCCGGTGCGTCGGCAGCTCCCCAGCTGGTCCAGGGAGCCGGACCACCGAGGGGTTCGTCGAAGGCCCCGGGCTCCGGCCCGGCGGGCGGGGCCGGAGGCTGCCGGGTGGCGCGTACCTCGTCCAGCGAAGCCGGCCAGCCGTCCGCGGGCTTGCCGCGACGGGCGGAGCCCTTGCCGCGGCCCCGTGCGGGACCGTCCGGCCAGGCGCCCCAGTCGTTGGGGTGAGGCGCCCGTGCCGGGTCGTCGTCGCTCACGTGCCGACCGATCAGACGTCACCGGGCTTCGGCGCGGCCGCGGCCTTGGCGCGGCCCGTGGGGGCGGCGGGCGCCGTGGCCGGCGGAGCGGCGGCCGGCGGAGCGGCGGCCTCGGCCGGGGCGTCCAGGCGCGGGCCGACGCCCAGCTTGTCCTTGATCTTCTTCTCGAGCTCGTTGGCCATGTCGGGGTGGTTCTTCAGGAAGTTGCGCGCGTTTTCCTTGCCCTGGCCAAGCTGCTCGCCCTCGTAGGTGTACCAGGCGCCGGACTTGCGGACGAAGCCGTTCTCCACACCCATGTCGATCAGGCCGCCCTCGCGCGAGACGCCCACGCCGTACAGGATGTCGAAGTCGGCCACGCGGAACGGCGGGGCCATCTTGTTCTTCACGACCTTGACCCGGGTACGGTTGCCGACCGCCTCCGTGCCGTCCTTCAGGGTCTCGATGCGGCGGATGTCGAGGCGGACAGAGGCGTAGAACTTCAGCGCCTTGCCGCCGGTCGTGGTCTCGGGCGAGCCGAACATGACGCCGATCTTCTCGCGCAGCTGGTTGATGAAGATGGCGGTGGTGCCGGTGTTGCTGAGGGCGCCGGCGACCTTGCGCAGCGCCTGGGACATCAGGCGGGCCTGCAGGCCCACGTGGCTGTCGCCCATCTCGCCCTCGATCTCCGCCTTGGGCACCAGGGCGGCGACCGAGTCGATGACGATGATGTCGACGGCGCCCGACCTGATCAGCATGTCGGCGATCTCAAGCGCCTGCTCGCCGGTGTCGGGCTGGGAGACCAGGAGCGCGTCGGTGTCGACGCCGAGCTTCTTGGCGTACTCGGGGTCGAGGGCGTGCTCGGCGTCGATGAAGGCGGCGATGCCGCCCGCGCGCTGGGCGTTGGCCACGGCGTGCAGGGCGACCGTCGTCTTACCCGAGGACTCCGGCCCGTAGACCTCGACGATCCTGCCTCGGGGGAGCCCGCCGAT
Source organism: Nonomuraea sp. NPDC050540 (assembly GCF_044457485.1). NCBI lineage: Bacteria > Bacillati > Actinomycetota > Actinomycetes > Streptosporangiales > Streptosporangiaceae > Nonomuraea > Nonomuraea sp. NPDC050540. Next base: position 298,324 of record NZ_JBITHA010000005.1, on the reverse strand, counting down.
GCCGAGGGCCACGTCGAGCGCGATCGACCCCGTCGGGATCACCTCGATCGGCGCGCGGGCGTCGTCACCGAGGCGCATGACGGAGCCCTTGCCGAACTGCCGCTCGATTTGCGCGAGGGCAGTCTCAAGGGCCTTCTCGCGGTCGTTGATAGCCATGGGAACTCCCCTGAAGGGTCGTGGTCGGTCGGTCGAGTGAAAGCTACGGGCTGCCACCGACAATTTCCCGCCGTCGCCACGAAGTCGCGGTCCGGCGTGTTTCATAGTAGCCGAACGACTGTTCGATCAACTCCGGAACACGCTACAACGAACCACGTCGCCAAGGACCGGTGATGGCGAAGGTGATCCCCGGCGTCTGGATGTTGGCGAAAAGCCACTTCCCGCTGGGGTCGAAGACCGATCCGCACCACTCGGAGCCCCGGTAGTCCCCGGCCGGGACGCTCTTGCCGGGCACGCCGCCCTCCGGGATCACCACCGCGTTCTCCGCGAACGGGAAGATCTCGCCGTCCGTGGTGAGCCCGTGCAGATACTCCGCGCCGCTCCCGTCCTCGCACAGCACGATCCCGCCGCGGGGGCTCACACAGATGTTGTCCGGGTTGTTCAGCACCGAGGCGTCCGGCGAGGCGAACAGCACGCGCATCTTGTCGCGCCGCAGGTCGTACTCGAACACCTGCCCCTGGCCCGCGGGCCCGCCGCTGGTGCTGACGATGTAGATCTTGCGATGGTGGTACCAGGCGCCTTCGAGCCTGCGGAAGGAGGCGCCGCCCTTGGCGATCCCCTGCTCCACCACGGAGGTCTCGCCGGGCCCCGGGTCAGGCTCGTCGATGCCGACCCACCCGATCTCCGGATAGACCGTCCCCGTCCCGTCGGCGTAGGTCGTGTAGGGGCCGTCGCCGATGGTCAGCATCTCCAGTTTGCCGCCCTTGCCCAGCTTGCCGCGTACGCGCGGGCGGAAGCGGTAGAGCCCGCTGGGAGTCGCGTCCTCCGTCTCGTACACGTACCCGGTCGCGGGGTCCACCGCGACGGCCTCGTGCGAGAAACGCCCCATCGCCTTGTACGGCACCGCGTCCGACACCCCGTCATGCGGCACCTCGAAGATGTACCCGTGCCGCACCTCCCCGTTGACCAGCGTGGTCTCCTCGCACGACAGCCAGCTCCCCCACGGAGTGGGTCCGCCGGCGCAGTTGCGCACGGTTCCCGACAGCGAGGCCCACGACGCCAGGAAGGCGCCCCTGCGGGTGTCGAAGGCGAGGTTGGTGGTGCCGCCGCCGGCCTGGGGGTCGTAGTTGGGGGACAGATAGGCGCCGGTCAGGTCGCCGACCTCGTGGTTGCGGACCAGGACGGTGGCGTGCGCCCCGCCGTACCGGAAACCCCATCGCGGGCGGAAGGCGGCCATTCCGTCGTGCAGGGCGGGGGTGGGGCGGCCGTCGGTCATGCGGTCGCCGGTCCAGCCGTGGGAGACGTAGGAGAAGCCTTCCGGCAGTTTGAGCAGTTCGAGGCCGGTCGTGCGGTCGCGTACGGGACGGAGCGGGCCGTAGTCGACGCTGAACGGGTGTTTCACCATCGTCGTGGCGTCGGCCGTGCGCGCGGAGAGCGCGGCGAGCGGTCCGCCGGCGGCCGCGCCGATCGCCGCGGTGCGTAAGAAGCGGCGCCTGTCGATGCTTGTCATGGTTGCACCCTCCTCGCCGCCAGTGTCCGTCCGGCGACGCGTGGGTGTCACGTGCCTGAACCGATAGGACATTCCCGGGCATTGCGCCAGCCCTGTTGCCAGGCCCCGTGAGCTGGGGAGATCCTGAGGACAACGGTCGAAGGGCGGCGACGTGGCGAGCACGTACACCGGGGAACGGCGCACCCATCTGGAGGCTCTGGCCGAGCTGCTGCCCGCGCACGGGCTGGTGGGTCGCATGGTCGGCGGCGACGATCCGGTCCTGTGGGCCTGGCATCCGCGCAGCGGCAAGCAGACCATCATCTTCGCCACGCCCGCGCACCGGGGCTGGATGTTCCTGTGGTCGCCCGGCGGGCAGGGCAGCGCCGACGATCTGGATCAGACCGCCAGGTCGCTCAGGGACACGCTGTCAGTGGAGCTTGGGTGAGACGCTCTCGACCTGGCAGACCGCCCGCCAGACGGACTTGACGCTCTCGCCGTCGGCGAGCGCCTGCACGACCGTGCGGCCGCCGAGCGGGGCCAGCACGTAGTCGTGGGCCCATGAGTCGGCGTACACGTCACCGAAGTGCACGCGCATCCTTCTCCAGAATTCGGTCAGGCGCATGCACCAAGTATCGACGAGCTGAGGCATGGGTAAGACACCCGCATGCCAAAGGCCTCCAAGTCTTCATCCCCCAGACCCCCCACATCCCCCAGGAAGAGAGCCCTTCGCGCTAAGCGCCGCCATCTGCTCGTCTTACTTCGCTCCGCCGTACAGCAGGAGAAAGCGGATCGATCCGAGCGGCACGCGGGAATCCGGCGCGAACCCCGCACAGGCCGGCCGCGCACCCGGCGGGCGTCGCGGCGCTGACCGTCACATCACCCGAGAGCCGTACATCTCACCGAGATGGTCGGCGAGCAGCTCCAGTCTGGCGCCGTCGGGGTCCTTGAAGTAAATGGAGGCGCCGCTCTCGATCTGGTGCGGCACGCCGGCCATCTCCAGCTTCCCGCGCAGCCGGTCCCACGTCGCGGGGTCGACGGAGATCGCGATGTGGTGCAGACCGCCGAGCACTTCCTGGTACGGTCCGAGGTCAAGGCCGGGGAAGTCGAAGAAGGCCAGCAGGTTCCCGTTGCCGATGTCGAAGAAGAAGTGGTTCGAGCCGCGGTAGTCGCGGTTCTCGAAGATCTCCGTGAGCGGGAACTCCAGAAGCTCCTGGTAGAAGCGGATCGTTCGCTCCACGTCCGAGGAGATGAGCGCGAAGTGGTGCAGGCCGCGGGCGCTGCTGGACGGCCGGTGCGGTAAGAGGTACTTCTCCCTCAGCCGGTCCCGTTGCGCGTCGATGGCCGCGTGGTCGGTGGTCACAGTCGGTGTATGTCCGTTCGGACGTCACTCAACCACCCCGAGCGGCGGCAATGAGTTTTCTGTCGGTGCGGCGAGGCATCATGTGCACGTGAGCTCGCTTGCCCATTTCAGCCCGCTGACCAGCCAATGGTTCACCGGCGCCTTCGTCGCGCCCACCGCCGCCCAGGAGGGGGCGTGGGCGTCCATCGCCCGCGGCGACAACACGCTCGTCGTGGCGCCCACCGGGTCGGGCAAGACGCTCGCCGCCTTCCTGTGGTCGCTCGACCGCCTGGCCACGCGCGCGCAGGAGGCCAAGGGCACCAAGGTGCTCTACGTCTCGCCGCTCAAGGCGCTGGCCGTCGACGTCGAGCGCAACCTGCGCGCTCCACTGGCGGGCATGAAGCAGACGGCGCGGCGGCTGGGCCTGCCGGTGCCGGAGATCTCCGTGTCGATCAGGTCGGGCGACACGCCCGCCGACGAACGGCGCAGGTTCGCCACCAAGCCCTCCGACATCCTCATCACCACGCCTGAGTCGCTGTTCCTGCTGCTGACCAGCCAGGCGCGCGAGGCGCTGCGCGGCGTCGAGACGGTGATCGTCGACGAGGTGCACGCGGTGGCGGCGACCAAGCGCGGCGCGCACCTGGCGCTCAGCCTCGAACGCCTCGACGCCCTGCTGGAGCGGCCCGCCCAGCGCATCGGGCTGTCGGCGACCGTGCGGCCGGTGAGCGAGGTGGCCGCGTTCCTGGGCGGCGCCCGCCCTGCCGCGGTGGTCCAGCCGCCGTCCGACAAGCGGATCGAGGTCGAGGTCGTCGTCCCCGTCGAGGACATGACGGAGATGGAGACACGCCCCGGCGAGCCGCAGGACGACTTCGCCGAGCCGGTCAACCGCTCGATCTGGCCGCATGTCGAGGACAAGCTGTTCGACCTGATCGAGGCCCACAGCTCCACGATCGTCTTCGCCAACTCGCGGCGGCTGGCCGAGCGCCTGTGCACCCGCCTCAACGAGCTGGCCTACGAGCGCGAGCAGGGCCCCGAGGCGCTGGACATGACCGGTTTCGACATGCCCGCGCAGATGATGGCGCAGGCAGGGGCGAGCAGGGGCGCGATACCCGAGATCGTCCGCGCCCACCACGGCTCGGTCTCCAAGGAGGAGCGCGCCCAGATCGAGGAGGCGCTCAAGTCCGGCCGGTTGCCCGCCGTGGTCGCCACTTCCAGCCTGGAGCTGGGCATCGACATGGGCGCCGTCGACCTGGTCGCCTGCGTGGAGGCGCCGCCGAGCGTGGCCAGCGGGCTGCAGCGCATCGGCCGCGCCGGGCACCAGGTGGGCGCGGTCTCCAGGGGCGTCATCTTCCCGAAGTACCGCGGCGATCTGGTGCAGACCGCCGTCGTGGCCGAGCGCATGAAGGCGGGCCAGATCGAGGAGCTGCGCTATCCGCGCAACCCGCTCGACGTGCTGGCCCAGCAGATCGTGGCGATGACCGCGCTCGACGAGTGGACGGTCGACGAGCTCGAAGCTCTGGTACGGCGGGCCGCGCCGTACTCCACCCTCCCCCGGACGGCACTGGAGGCGACGCTCGACATGCTCGCCGGCCGCTACCCGAGCGAGGAGTTCGCCGAGCTGCGTCCGCGCGTCGTGTGGGACCGCGTGACCGGCACCCTGCAGGGGCGGCCCGGCGCGCAGCGGCTGGCCGTCACCAACGGCGGCACGATCCCCGACCGCGGCCTGTTCGGCGTCTTCCTCGTCGGCGAGAAGGCCTCGCGGGTGGGCGAGCTGGACGAGGAGATGGTCTACGAGTCGCGCGTCGGCGACGTGTTCGTGCTGGGTGCGACCTCCTGGCGGATCGAGGACATCACCGCCGACCGCGTGCTGGTCTCGCCCGCGCCCGGCCAGCCCGGCAAGCTGCCGTTCTGGCACGGCGACACCGCCGGCCGTCCCGCCGAGCTGGGCAGGGCCATCGGCGAGTTCCTGCGCAAGCCGGAGGAGGAGCGGATGCGCGCGGCCGGGCTCGACGCGTTCGCCTCGGCGAATCTGCTGGCCTACCTGGCCGAGCAGCGCGAGGCCACCGGCTACGTCCCCGACGACCGCACGCTGCTGGTCGAGCGCTTCCACGACGAGCTGGGCGACTGGCGCGTGGTGATCCACTCCCCCTACGGCGCGCGTGTGCACGCCCCCTGGGCGCTGGCGATCAACCGGCGGCTGCGCGAGCGCTACGGCGTCGACGTGCAGGCGGTCCACTCCGACGACGGCATCGTGCTGCGCATCCCCGACACGCTGGCCGAACCGCCCACCGACGTGGCCGCCTTCGACGCCGAGGAGATCGAGCAGCTCGTCACCGAGGAGCTGGGCGGTTCCGCGCTGTTCGCCGCGCGTTTTCGCGAGTGCGCGGGCCGGGCGCTGCTGCTGCCCAGGCGGGTGCCCGGCCGGCGCAGCCCGTTGTGGCAGCAGCGCCAGCGCGCCGCCCATCTGCTCGGCGTGGCCAGCCAGTACGCCTCGTTCCCGATCGTGCTGGAGACCATGCGCGAGTGCCTGCAGGATGTCTTCGACGTGCCCGGCCTGGTGGCGCTCATGCGCGACATCGCCGCCAGAAAGGTGCGGGTGGTGGAGGTGGAGACCTCGCAGGCCTCGCCGTTCGCGGCCTCGCTGCTCTTCCACTACATCGGCGCCTTCATGTACGAAGGCGACGCCCCGCTGGCCGAGCGCCGCGCCCAGGCGCTGGCCCTCGACACCTCCCTGCTGGCCGAACTGCTCGGCCAGGCCGACCTGCGCGAACTGCTCGACCCCGACGTGATCGCCGACACCGAGCGGGAGCTGGCCCGGCTCGACCGGCCGCTGCGCGACCAGGAGGACCTCGCCGACCTGCTGCGTTCCCACGGTCCGCTGCTCGCGGCCGACGTCAGCGTGCGCGGCGGCGACCCCGCCTGGCTGGCCGGGCTCGAGAGCGCCCGCCGCGCCCTCTCGGTGCGGATCGCCGGCGAGGAGCAGTGGGTCGCGATCGAGGACGCCGCCCGCGTGCGCGACGCGCTCGGCGCGCCGCTGCCCGTCGGCGTCCCGCACGTCTTCCTCGAGCCGGTCGCCGACCCCCTGGCCGACCTCGTGGCCAGACACGCCCGCACCCGCGGCCCCTTCCATTCCGGTACGGCTGCCGCCCGCTTCGGCCTCGGCGTCGCCGTGGTCACCGACGCGCTGCGGCGGCTGGCCACGACCGGGCGGGTGGTCAGCGGCGAGTTCCGTCCCGGCGGCCGGGGCGAGGAGTGGTGCGACTCCGGTGTGCTGCGGATGCTGCGCCGCAGGTCGCTGGCCCGGCTGCGCAAGGAGGTCGAACCGGTCTCCCCGGAGACGCTGGCCCGGTTCCTGCCCGCCTGGCACGGCATCACCTCCCCCGCCTCCGGCTCCGGGCCCGCCTCTGGGCCCGGCTCCGGCGCCGCGCGCGACGGTGGCGCGGCGCGGGCCATGGACGCCCTGGTCGGCGCGCTCGACCAGCTGCAGGGGGCGGCGGTCCCGGCCTCGGCCCTGGAGACGCTCGTGCTCCCCGCCCGCGTCCCCGGCTACTCGCCCGCGCTGCTCGACGAGCTGACGGCGGCCGGCGAGGTCATCTGGTCAGGCCAGGGTTCGCTGCCCGGCGGCGACGGCTGGATCTCCCTCTACTTCGCCGACACGGCTCCCCTGCTCATGCCGGAACCCGCCGAGATCACCCTGACGCCGCTGCACGAGCAGATCCTCGGCGCGCTCGGCGGGGGTGGCGCGTTGTTCTTCCGCGGGTTGTCCGACCAGATGGGCTCGCTGGACGACGGGGCGCTGGCCGCTGCCCTGTGGGACCTGGTGTGGGCGGGTCGGGTGTCCGGCGACACGCTGGCGCCGATGCGCGCCGCCCTGGGCACCGGCCGACCGGCGCACCGGCCGGCGACGAACCGGCGGCGGCGGGCCGTACTGCCCAGCCGTACCGGGCCGCCCACGGTCGCCGGCCGCTGGTGGCTGCTGCCCGCCCCCGCCGACCAGCCGGCCCAGCGCGCGCAGGCGCAGGCCGAGGTCATGCTCGAACGCCACGGCGTCGTCACCAGGGGCGCGGTCACCTCGGAGCGCCTGCCCGGTGGGTTCACGCCTGTCTACCAGGTGCTGCGGGCGTACGAGGAGAGCGGGCGCTGTCGCCGCGGCTACTTCGTGGAGGGGCTGGGCGGCGCCCAGTTCGCCCTGCCCGGCGCGGTCGACCGCATGCGCGCGATGTCCGCGGAACCCGAGCCACGCCCGGACCCCCACCCCGGCCCGCACCCGGAGTCGCGCCGCGGTTCCGAAGCCGAGCGGGCCCGGCGAGCCGTGGTTCTGGCCGCCGCCGACCCCGCCAGCCCCTACGGCGCCGCCCTCCCCTGGCCCGCGCATCCCGGCAGCCACAAGCCAGGCCGGAAGGCGGGCGCCCTGGTGGTGCTGGTGGACGGGCACCTGGCGCTCTACGTGGAGAGGGGCGGCAAGACGCTGCTCTCCTTCGCCGACGACACGCGCCTGCAGCCCGCCGTGGACGCGCTGGCTCTGGCGGTGCGGGATGGGGCGCTGGGCAAGCTGACGGTGGAGCGGGCCGACGGCGGCCACATCAACGACTCGCCGCTGGCCGCGGCCTTGGAGTCCGCCGGATTCCACCCGACTCCACGAGGGTTGCGCCTGCGCGCCTGACCGGGGCGGCGGCTTCCACCTCCGGCAGAGGGCGGCTTCCATCCTCGGCACGGGGGCGGCAGGTTTCCACCCCGGCACGGGGGCGGCGGTTTCCACCCCGGCGCGGGTGGCGGCGGTCGCCGTCGCCTTCGAGGTTGGGTTCGCGGGCGCTCTCGGCCTCACTGCGGTCCCCAGTAGTCGCTGCGTCTGTGTGCTGGGGCCGGGGCCCGGGAGGAACAGTTGCTGGTTTGGAGGCGTGTGTGGCTGTGACCCGGAGGCGGTTCTTGGCCGGGTGCGCGCATAGCCCGTTCTTGGGACGCAGACACGGGACGCGGGGCTGCGAGCGTGGGGCTGCGGGCGCGGCGGGCGCAGGACTGCGGGCGCGGCGCGGCGGGCGCGGCGGGCGCGGGACTGCGGGCGCGGCGCGGCGGGCGCGGGACTGCGGGCGCGGGACTGCGGGCGGGGGGAACGCGGGCGCTGCGGGGAGGGCGGGGGACTGCGGGCGGGGGGAACGCGGGCGCGGCGGGGAGGGCGGGGGTGTCGCGGGGCTTGGATTGGGGTGGCGTTTGGCTCGGGGCTTGGGGTGCCTGGCTTGCGGTTGAGTGGGCAGGTTCGGTGCGGGGTTGGGGCTGGTCAGAGGGTGGTGGGGACGGGCTCACGATGGTGACGTTGCCGTAAGGGTTGAAATGGGTATAAACCACTCGTGACTCCCCTCATCGGGATCGAGGAGGAGTACCTAATCGTCGATCCCCACACACGACATGTGGCACCCCGGGCGGCGGATGTTCTGGCCGCAGCGACGAACGTGATGGGTGAGGACATCACCCAGGAGATCAGCCAGTTCCAGATCGAAGCCCGTACCGCGCCGTCGGGCGACCTCTCCGAGTTGGGGGCGAGACTGCGCGCCGCCCGCACGGAGGTGGCGAAGGCGGCGCAGGAATGCGGGCTGGCGCTGGTCGCCAGCGCGATGCCGGTCCTGGGCCGGCCGGGGCCGCTTCCGCTCTCCGACGATCCACGGTACGAGAACGGGCAGGTGCGCTACCGGGCTCTCCAGGACGAACTGTGCATCTGCGCCCTCCACGTGCATGTGGACGTGCCCGACGAGGAGCTTGCCGTTTACGTCGGCAACCACCTGCGGCCCTGGCTGCCCACGCTCATCGCGCTCGCGGCCAACTCCCCGTTCTTCGTCGGCCGGGACACCGGCTACGCCTCCTGGCGGGTGATCAGCTGGAGTCGGTGGCCGGTTTCGGGGGCTCCGCCGTACTTTGCGAGCTTTGCGGACTATGAGCGGGCGGTCGGCGCGCTGTCAGAGTCGGGCGCGCTCATGGACGCCAAGACCCTCTACTGGGACGCCCGCCCGTCCTCCACCCTGCCCACCATCGAGGTACGCGTCGCCGACGTGCCGCTCGACGCCAACGACAGCCTCACGATCATCGGACTGATCCGGGGGCTGGTGGTCACGGCGCTGGGCGATGTGGCGCGGGGTGATCGCGGGCTGCCGATCGGCGCCGAGGTGATGCGCGCCGCGTACTGGCGTGCGGCGCGCGACGGGCTTGAAGGGGCCTGTCTCGACCTGCGGGCGGGCGAACTGGTGCCGGCGCCGGAGATGGCGCGCCGTCTCCTCCGTCACGTACGGCGGGCGGTCGGCGATGCCGGCGACCTCCCGTTCATCGAGGAGGGCCTGGACCGGCTGATGCGCCGCGGCTCCGGCGCGGTACGCCAGCGAAGCGTCCACCGGCGCGACCACGACCTCGCGGACGTGGTCGACGACCTCATCGTCGCCACCGTCGCCTGACTCGCTCCCCACCCCACCGGCCCACCGTTGGGCCACCCACCCCGGTCCGACCTCCCATGGTCCGACCTACCCACGTTCGACAGACCGCGAGCTGACCAACCGCGGGCGGACGGACCGGGGCCCACGGACCGTGGGCTGAGACGCGCGACCAGGTAGCGCGGAGCCTGGGGTCCGTGAGCGCGAGCCAGGGAGCGGGATGGCGCGCTGGGGTTCGTGGACGGGGCGGGGGCGGTGGTGAAGGTCCGTGGGCAGAAGCGGCGCGCGGGGGTCCGCGGGCGGGGGCGGATGTGCGGGGTTCGTGGGCGGGGGCGGATGTGCGGGGTTCGTGGGCGGGGGCGGATGTGCGGGGTTCGTGGGCGGGGGCGGATGTGCGGTGGACAGGGTCCGTGGGCAGGATCGGCGTGCGGGAGTCCGCGGGGGTCCGCGGGAGTCCGCGGGGGTCCGTGGGCGGTGTGGGGTTAGGGGTTTTTGGGGGCTTTTAGGATTCGGGCGCCCACGGTGTACATGGTGAGGCCCAGGGCGATCATGGCTGCGGCTACCGGGTAGCGGAGGCCTGGAGGCATGTAGGTGGCCAGGAACCAGGTGTGGCGGAGCATGTCGTTGGCGACGAAGACGGCGGCCACGATGCCCTGGGGGAACAGGGGGATGGCGCCGAAGCCGAGGCACCACCATGCGATGGTCTTCTGCTTCTTGGACAGGGAGTTGTAACGCGAGGTCACCGTGGTCTCGGCCTTGCGGCCGGTGCGCATGATGTTGAGGAGTTCGGGGCCATGGGTGCGCAGGCGGCGTTCCGCCAGCAGGCCGAACCCCCAGTAGTACAGGGCGCCGGTGAGGAGGCCGGCGGCCACGCCGATCCAGCCGTATCGGAGTGCTATCAGGGCCGCGGGCGCGCCGGTCAGCGCCACCAGGGCGAGCATGACGTACGCGAGGCCGGTCAGACCGCCGTCGTCCTCGGTGGTGCGGAGCGGGTTGCCGGCGCGGCGGTGGGGGTCGGTGCCGGGGACCAGGGCGTAGAGGGAGATCAGGGGGACCAGTCCGGCGGCGCCGCCCAGTAAGGCGGCGAGGAGGGCGAGGATCAGGGGCCAGGGGCCGCCGGTGATGCCGGTGAAGGCCACGGTCAGGACGATCGCGATGGGAGCCTGGGTGGAGAGCCAGGCGAGCTGGCGGCCGCGTACGTCGCCGGGGCCCGGAGTCATGAGGGTGAGCCAGAGGGCGGTGCCGTCGGTGCCGTAGAGGTTGGCGGCCATGGCGGCGGCCATGACGACGAAGATCGGGCCGGCGAAGGGGAGCATCCCGTTCCAGCCGAGGATCAGGGGGCTGGCGGCGAAGCAGATGCCGTAGGAGAGCGCGAAGGTCAGCTGGTGGTTGCGGGCCAGGTCCCGGGACCAGGTACGCAGTTCCTTGGCGACGATCGCGCCGCCGGGGGTGGCGGCGGTGATGGGGCGGCGGCCGCGGGTGGAGGGGCGTACGGCGCCGGCCCGGCGGCTGAGCAGCGCGGCCCATGCGCCCAGCAGCAGGAGGACGAGGACGGCCAGCGCGCCCAGCGCCCACCACTGGCCCTGCACGGCCAGGACGCCCCAGCCGGACGGCAGGTACCAGACCGCCGCGGGCACCCCGATCTGCCCGAAGGCCCAGAAGAACACCCAGATCTGGCCGAGCCCTGCCAGGATGGCGCCGTTGAGCAGACCGGAGCCGATGGCCCCGGCCCGCGAACGCAGGGCGAGGCCGACCAGGCCCACCGACACCTTCGACAGCAGCACGAACACGGCCAGCTGCAGCACCGCCGCGGGCAGCGCGATCAGGGCGTTGGCCACGCCGAGCCGTACCCCTAAGATCACGAGACCGAGCAGCGCGACCAGGCTGACCAGCGGCGAGAGGCCGACGAAGGCGGCCACGAGCAGGCCCGTCGCCAGGCGGCGCGGGGGCAGGCCGAGCAGGGAGAAGTACTCGGGGCGGAGCGTCTCGTCGCCGCCGCCCATGAAGACGGGGCCGAGCATCCAGCCGAGCATCCACACGGCGTAGCCGGCGGCGAGCAGGTCGGCGCCCTGGAAGCCCAGGTAGACGGTGCCGGCGGCGAGGCACGCGCCGAGGGCGGCGCCGGTCCCGGCCATCTGGGCGCGCTCGCCGCGCATGGAGTGGCGCAGGACCGCGATCTTCATCTGGGCCATGGTCAGCGCGACAGCCACGACAGCTCCTTGATCCCGTTGCCCTGGTCGCCGACGAGCTCGACGAACGTGTCCTCGAGCGTCCGCGTGCCGCGGACCTCGTCGAGCGGGCCGGCGGCCGCCACGCGGCCCTTGTCGATCACCGCGACGTGGTCGCACAGCTGCTCGACCAGCGCCATCACGTGGCTGGACAGCACGATCGAACCGCCGCCCGCGACGAAGCCGCGCAGGATCGTCTTGATCGTCGCGGCGGAGACGGGGTCCACGGCCTCGAACGGCTCGTCCAGCATCAGGAGCCGCGGCGCGTGCAGCAGCGCGGTGGCGAGGCCGATCTTCTTGCGCATGCCGGTGGAGTACTCGATGACCAGCGTCTTCTCCGCCTGATCCAGTTCGAGTACGGCCAGCAGTTCCTCGGCCCGCGTGGCGACGACGTCCTTGGCCAGGCCGCGCAGCAGCCCGAGGTAGGTGAGCACCTCGCGCCCGGTGAGCCGTTCCGGCATGGCCAGGCCGTCGGGCAGCACGCCGACCAGCGCCTTGGCCTTCTCGGGGTCGGCCCAGACGTCCTGGCCGAAGATCCGTGCGCCGCCGCTGTCGGGACGCAGCAGGCCGACCGCCATGGACAGGGCGGTGGTCTTACCTGCGCCGTTCTGGCCGACGAGGCCGTAGAACGAGCCTTGGGGCACGGTCAGCGCGATGTCGTCGACCGCGAGCTTGTCGCCGAAACGCTTGGTCAGACCACTGATGTCCAGTGCGGGCGTCATGCCGGGCTCCTGGTGGCGAGGGAGAAGGTGGTGGTCAGCTCGGCGGTGAGCGTGCCGAGGTCGTAGTCCGGGTTGCTGATCAGGTAGGTGGGGACGGCGTCGATGGCGCCGCGGATGGCGATCGCCATGGAGCGCTGGTCGAAGTCGCGGAACTCGCCGGTCTGCTGGCCCCAGTCGAGGACCTTCTCCAGGTCGGTGAGGGCGATCTCCTGCTGGCCAGAGTAGGGGCCGTCGCGCTCGTGGAGGATGACCTCCACGAGGGCGATCAGCGGGTTGCGGTGCAGGCGCATGAACTCGAGGTTCGACTCGATGTAGGCGGTCAGCGCGGCGGCCGCGGTGGTCTGCGCCATGATGCGGGGGATCATCAGGCCGGTGGCGAGCTCGACCACGTGGGTGACGACGGCGTCGATCAGCTCGTCCTTGCCGCCGAAGTGGTAGGAGATGACACCCGGACTGATCTTGGCCAGCTTGGCGATCTTGGTCATGGACGCCTGCTGGTAGCCGAGCGTCGCCAAGGCGTCGATGGCGCAGTCGATGATCTGCGCGCGGCGGGCCTCTTCGATGAACGTCCGGCTTTCTGATGGCACGTTCAGAAGTTTAAACGGCCATTCAAAAATTACAAGCCTTGTTCAAGACCAGGTGACGGGGAGGCTGGCGGGGCCGTTGTCGAGGGGGTTGCCGGTCCACGGGACGTCTTCTGGCGCGCAGGCCGGCCGCAGGCCGGGCAGCTGCTCGGCCAGCGCGCCGACGACGGCGACCAGCTCCATGCGGCCCAGCGCGGCGCCGATGCAGTGGTGGGGTCCGTGGCCGAAGGCCAGATGCGGATTCGGCGTGCGGGCGGGATCGAAGCGGGCCGGGTCGGGGATGAGGTCGGGGTCCTGGTTGGCGGCCTCCAGGCGGACGAGGACCTGGTCGCCGGCTGCCAGCCGTACCCCGTCGAGGTCGATGTCCGTCTGCGCGTAGCGCGCGAAGGCCTCGCCGTGGAGGCCGGCGGAGTAGCGCAGCATCTCCTCGACGGCCGTGGGGACGTCTTCGATCCGGGCGAGCCCGCCGGCCTCGCCGAGGTGGACGACGCCGATCGACAGCGTGTTGGCCACGGTGAGGTAGCCGCCGAAGACCAGCGAGATGGCGGTCGTGAACAGCTCGTCGTCGCTCAGGCGGCCGTCGTCCGCGTCGCGGACCGCGATGACCTCGCTCAGCAGGTCGGGACCCGGGTCGGCGCGCTTGGCGGCGATCAGGCTCGGGAAGTAGGCGGTGAGCTCGCCCCACGCCCGCTCGAAGCCCTCGCCGCCGCCGGTGATGCCGGAGGCGGCGTCGGCCCAGGTGTAGAAGCGTTCGCGGTCGGTGACGCTGATGCCGAGCATGTGGCTGGTCACCCCGAGCGGCAGCGGGCGGCCCACGATGGAGACCAGGTCGGAGCCGGGTCCGCGCTCGCGCAGCTCGGCCACGAGCTCGCCGGCCAGCGTGGTGATGGCGGGGCGAAGCCGTTCCAGATTGCGGGGGGTGAAGGCGCGGGAGAGCAGGCGGCGCAGGCGCGCGTGCGGCGCGCCGTCGCTGAGCAGCGAGGCGGGCCCCTCGGGCGTGCCGGGCGGGGCCATCGTGAAGCGCGCGTCGGACAGCACCTGGCGGGCCAGCGCCGCCCCGACGACCACCCACGCGGGCTGACCGTCCGCGGTCACGACTCTCGCGATGGGTCCGGTACGGCGCAACTCGTCGTGGACCGGCGTCGGGCTGAACGGGGCAGGGCGCTCAAATGGTAGGTTCCGCATATCGTGAAGCTAGCATATAGTGAAGGTGCATCACTACATGACCATTGAGATATTCGAGCGGACGCTTGAGCTGGCCGAACTGCTCGGCGAGGAGATGGAGCGCAGGCTCGCGGCCGACGGCCTGACGCCGTCCCGCGCGCAGTTGCTGCGCGAGCTCGGCCGGCGCGGGCCGCAGCAGCAGCGGGAACTGGCCGGCACCCTGGCGGTGAGCGCGCGCAACATCACCGGCCTGGTGGACGGCCTCGCGGCCACCGGGTTCGTGACCCGCGAGCCGCACCCCGACGACCGGCGGGCCACGCTCGTCACGCTGACCGGGCGGGGCACGGCGGCGGTGCGCGCCATGGAGGAAGGGCGCGCGGACGCGGCGGCCATGCTGTTCGCCGGGATGCCATCGGAGCGGCTGGCCGCCTACGCCGCCGGCCTCGACGTGCTGCTGGGGAACCTCAGAAGGGCGTAGGCCCGTAGAGGGCGAAGGAGGCGCCGGTGGTGAAGGCCCAGTAGCGGTCGCCGTAGGACCAGTGCCACCACTCGGTCGGGTAGTTGACGAGGCCCGCCTCGTCGAGCGCCTTGCCCAGGATGGCGCGGTGCTCGCGGGCCTCGGGACCGATGTTGGCGGCGCCGGTGTAGCAGGCGCCGTCGCTCTGCTCGGGGTTGTCGTTGACGGCGGTGCCCATGTCGTACTCGACGCCTTCCGGCGAGCACAGCGTCAGGTCGACGGCGGCGCCGGCGGTGTGCGGCGCGACCTCGACCGGCGAGACGTAGCGGCTGGCCGCGACGTGCGCCTCCGCGGGCGTCATCTCCGGGAAGGAGGCCTGGAGCTGGTCGCGGTACTCCTCGAAGTAGTGCCGCTGCGTGGGGATCGGGCGATAGCCCTCGACGATCAGCAGGTGGTAGCCGGACGGCAGGAGGTTCTCAGCCTTCTCCAGCCGGGCCAGCAGGCCGGAACGCAGGTGCGCGTAGGCGCCGATCGCGTCGGCCAGCCGGTCGTCCACGCGCAGCCGCCCGCGTACGTCGGCGAGTGGCTCCCCGCTCTCCCGAACCGGAATCGCCGCCACCCGAGGGTCCGAAATCAGCACGATGTCAGCCGCCATGGGCATAAATTCTCACACAGTGTCGGAGAAGACCTGTTCACGGGCCTGCTCCAGCGCGGCCACGAGCGCGCCGCGCAGCACCGGATTGCCGGCCACGCCGGTGGTCACGACGCGGGAGGGCGAGGGGCAGACGCGGGCCACGGCCCGTTCCACCTTGGCCGCCAGGCGGGCTCCGCCCGCGCGGCCGATGTCGCCGCTGAGCACGATCAGCCCCGGGTCGAGGACGACGGCGATGGCGGCGCAGCCGACGGCCAGCCGGGCGGCCACCTCGTCCAGGTAGCGGTCGCCGCCGTTGCGTACCTGGTCGGCGACGGACAGGCCGCTCACCTTGTGGTGCTTGGCCAGGCCCTCAAGCGCCTCGTGGCCGACGAGCCGCTGGAACGAGCCGGACTGCGGGTGGCGGACGTCGGTGGGCAGCGGTTCGCCGGGGACGGGCAGCCAGCCGATCTCGCCCGCGCCGCCGGTGAGGCCGCGGTGCAGCCGTCCCCCGAGCATGACGCCGAGGCCCTGGCCGATACCCGCCCAGATGACCGCGAAGTCTTCGTGCCCGGCGGCGGCGCCGTAGCGGTGCTCGGCCAGCGCGACGAGGTTGACGTCGTTCTCTATCGTCACCGAGGCGCCGAGGGTGTGGCGCAGGCTGGCCAGCACGCCGACGTGCCAGTCGGGCAGGTCGTGGGAGAAGCGCACGTCGCCGGAGCGGGGGTCGACGACGCCACGGGTGCCGATGACGAATGAGCGCAGCTGCGACTGGCTGATGTTGGCCGAAGCACACGCCCGTTGTACGGCAGAGTGCACCGCTTTGACCGGATCCTTGGCGCCCCGCGGATTGACCGTCACCTCGACCACGATTTTACCTGTGATGTCGGCCACACCGACGGTCAGGCTGTCGGGCAGAACTTCCAATCCGGCGACATAGGCGCTCGACGGAACCACGGCGTACAGGGCGGCGTGCGGCCCTCTGCCGCCGGCGCGCTCGCCGACCACCTCCACGAGCCCACGATCTTCCAGTCGGGCGAGGAGCTGGCCTGCGGTTACCTTGGAAAGTCCCGTCTGTTCCCCCAGCTCGGCGCGGGTCAACGGTCCTTGGTAAAGGAGCAGTTCGAGTGCCGATCTGTCGTTCAGCCGGCGCAGCAGCCGCGGGGTTCCCGGGCTTCGGCTCATGAATGCGCCTCCTCTCGTCACGATCGGCTAACGGTCTGTTTCTTTTAATAAAGTTTCTTGTTAGTTTAGCAGCAATCGTTCGGACTGACGATCAGCCAGCCTGGTGCCGACCGTAGGCCAGCACCATGGAAGGGAGAACCCTGTGAGGATCGCGAAGATCACAGCCACTACGGTCACCACAGCCGCTCTGGCTCTTGGCGTGGCCGCCTGTGGAGGCTCCGAGGCGCCGAAGACCTCCGCGGCACCGTCCGAAGGCGCGTCGAGCGCCGCACCGGGCCAGAAGTTCGCGGGTCAGACGCTCACGATGTGGCGTCTGGGCACGCCGAAGGACGTCTCGACCAAGCTCATGAACGACATCAACACCAAGTTCAAGGAGCTCACCGGCGCTGACGTCAAGGTCGAGTTCGTGCCGTGGCCCGACGCCCAGAAGAAGTGGACCACCGCCCTGGCCGCCGGTGAGGGCCCGGACGTGACCGAGTTCGGCAACGACCAGGTCGCCGCCTGGGTCAAGCAGGACGCGCTGCAGGACATCACCGACCTCGCCAAGTCGACCCCCGACTTCCAGTCGATCCCGCAGAACCTGTGGAGCTACGAGACGATCGACGGGAAGATCTACGGCGTTCCGTGGGGCGGCGGCACCCGCGCCGTGCTCTACCGCAAGGACTGGTTCGACGAGCTCAAGATCGAGACTCCGAAGTCCTGGGCCGACATCGTCGCGGCGGCCAAGAAGATCCAGGAGAAGAAGGGCAAGGACGTCGACGGCTTCGCCTTCAACGGCGGCTCCGACGCCAACATGTCCCTCTCCCCGTTCGTGTGGTCGGCAGGTGGCGACTTCGCCGCCTCCGAGGGCGGCAAGTGGGTCGGCAAGCTGACCGAGCCCGGCTTCAAGGAAGGCTTCCAGTTCTACACGGACCTGGTCGCCAAGGACGGCGTGTCCGGCAAGTCCAGGCTCAACCTGAACTCGATCGAGATCGGCCAGCGCTTCGCCGCCAACAAGGTCGGCATGTTCGTGACGGGCGGCTGGGACATCACGACCGTCAAGGAGCAGAGCAAGGGCAAGATCGACGAGTCGAAGATGGCCTTCTTCTCGCTCCCCAACAAGGACGGAAGCGGACCGGCCCCGGCCTTCCAGGGCGGCAACGACATCGCCATCTGGAAGGACACCAAGAACCCCGAGCTCGCGGCCGAGTACATCAAGCTCGCCGCCGGCAAGGAGTTCGGCACCACCTACGCCACCTCGGAGGGCCTGCTCCCGCTCTACCCCGAGGCCCTGGCCAAGCTCGGCGAGGACCCGATGCAGAAGGCGTTCACCGACACCTTCGCGGTCGCCAAGGGCTTCCCGGCCAGCCCCAACTGGGCTGAGGCCAACGACACCAAGGCCGTGCTGCAGAACGCGGCGCGCAAGGTGATCAAGGGCGAGGCGACCGTCGACGAGGCTCTGGCCGCCGCCAACACCGAGCTCGAGTCCATCCTCAACCAGCAGTAAACGATGAGTGATACGTCAACCATCGCCCGAGGCGGAGGTCACCGCGCCTCCGCCTCGGCGCGGCGGGCCAAGCCGCCGCGCCGGCCCAGCGGACTGCCTCCGCGGTTTGTCCCGTACGCCCTGCTCCTGCCCGGCCTATTGGTCATCGCGGTGCTGTTGCTCTATCCGCTGTACCAGATGGTCGACATGTCCTTCCACAAGGTCGGGCTGCGGCAGATCCGGCCGAGGAACCCGCTGCCCGCGGAGTTCGTCGGCGCCGACAACTACACCGCGGCGTTGCAGTCCGACCTTTTCGGCGTGTCCGTCCGCAACACAGTGATCTTCGCGGTCGTCACCGTGGCGCTGACGTTGGTCCTCGGCACCCTTGTCGGGCTGCTCCTGCACAAGCTCGGCCCGAAGATGTCCACCACGGTCATCGTCGGCACCATGGCCGCCTGGGCGGTTCCGCCGACCTCGGCCGCCGTGGTCTGGAAGTGGCTCTTCGACGCCGACGCTGGTGTGGTCAACTGGTTCCTCAACCTGCTGCCCGACTGGTTCTCGCAACTGCTGTTCGGACGCGCGGAGTGGGCGGGCGTGCCGTGGCTGAACGACCCGCTCGACATCTACTTCGTGCTGGTCGTCACCGTGGTGTGGGCGTCGTTCCCCTTCATCGGGGTCTCGATCCTGGCCGGTCTGAAGAGCATCCCGAGCGAGCTGTACGAGGCCGCCCGAGTGGACGGCTCCACCGCCTTCCAGACCTTCAGGAAGATCACCTTCCCGCTGCTGCGGCCGGTCTTCTCGGTCCTGGTCGTGCTCTCCATCATCTGGGACTTCAAGGTCTTCACCCAGTTGTTCATCCTGGCCGGCGGCACCAACATGCCCCGTGAGGCCTTCAACTTCTCGGTGTGGAGCTACATCGAGGCCTTCAGCCCGCCGCCCGACATGGGCCTGGGCTCGGCCATCGCCGTCGTGCTGACCGTGATCCTGCTGCTGATCACGTTCGTGTACGTACGGCAGATCGTGAAGACGGAGGACGTCCGATGAATCCCGTGACCCGCAAGAGGCTCGGCAAGATCGGCCTCAACACGGCCGGCATCGCCGTCTTCCTCTTCGCGATCTTCCCGGTCTACTGGATGATCACGGCTGCCTTCAAGCCCAACGACCAGCTCAACAGCACCTCGTTCATCCCGTTCCCGATGCCGCCGACGCTCGAGCACGTCGAGCGTGCCTTCACCAAGGGCATCAACGGCAACTCCATCTGGACCTACATGATGAACAGCGTGATCGTGTCGGTGAGCACGATCATCATCGGAGCCGTGTTCGCGCTGCTCGCCGCCACCGCGGTCGCGCGCTTCCGGTTCCGCTTCCGGACGAGCTTCCTCATCCTGCTGCTGATCGTGCAGATGGTGCCGTCCGAGGCGCTGCTCATCCCGCTGTTCCTGAACGTGCGCCAGATGGGCCTCTACAACGAACTGCTCGGCCTGATCGTCATCAACGTCGGCCTGACGCTGCCGTTCTCCGTATGGATGCTGCGCACCTTCGTGGCCGCCGTCCCGAAGGAGCTGGAGGAGGCGTCCTGGATCGACGGCGCCAGCCGTTTCACCACCTTCTGGCGGGTCCTGTTCCCGCTGGTCGCGCCGGGCCTGGTGGCCACGAGCATCTTCTCGTTCATCACGGCCTGGAACGAGTTCGTCTTCGCGCTCACGCTGATCGAGGACTCCAGCAAGTTCACGATGCCCAGGGCGCTGTCGTTCTTCGTCGGACAGCGCTCGACGGACTGGGGCGGCATCATGGCCGCGTCGACACTGATGACGATCCCGGTCCTGATCTTCTTCCTGCTGGTGCAACGCCGTATGGTCTCCGGCCTGGTGGCCGGGGCCGTCAAGGGCTAGCACCCCGCAAGCGGCTCGCGCCGCCCGCCGTACAGGCCGCGGCGCGAGCTCACCAACCTCTGTGATGAGGAGATATGAGTCAGAGTGATCGGGGGCTGCGCCGCCTGGCGGCCGGCACATTGCTCGTCGCCTTCCAAGGCACCACCGCGCCCGACTGGGTGCTGAGGGAGCTGGAGCAAGGCCTCGGCGGCGTCACGCTCTTCGGTTTCAACGTCGGCAACCCCGCCCAGGTGGCGGAGCTGACCGGCACCCTGCGGGCGGCCGGGGAGCCCGTCATCTCGCTGGACGAGGAGGGCGGCGACGTCACCCGTCTCGCCTACCACGTCGGCAGCCCCTACCCGGGCAACGCCGCTCTGGGCGCGGTGGACGACGTCGAGCTGACGCACCGGGTCTACCGGGCGATCGGCTCGGAACTCGCCGCCTGCGGGATCAACCTGGACATGGCCCCCGACGCCGACGTCAACACCGCCGACGACAACCCCGTCATCGGCACCCGCTCGTTCGGCAGCGACACCGCGCTGGTGGCCCGCCACACCGTGGCCGCCGTACGCGGCCTGCAGTCGGTGAACGTGGCCGCCTGCGTCAAGCACTTCCCCGGCCACGGCGCGACCCGCATGGACTCGCACCTGGCCATCCCCATCGTGGACGTCACCATGGACGTCCTGTACGAACGCGAGCTCGCACCCTTCCAGGCGGCCATCCAGGCAGGCGCCAAGTCCATCATGACCGCGCACGTCGCGGTGCCCGCGCTCACCGGCGACACCCCCGCCACCCTGTCCGCCGCCGCGCTGAGCGTGCTGCTCCGTCAGGAGCTCGGCTACGACGGCGTCGTCGTCTCCGACGCCCTCGACATGCACGCGATCACCAAGAGCGTGGGCCTGGCGGGGGGCGCCGCGCGCTCGCTGGCCGCCGGGGCGGACATGCTGTGCCTGGGCCCCGTCCCCGGCTACGACGACGTCCAGCGCGTCATCGCCGAGATCGCCGCCACCGTGCCGGTCGAGCGGCTGGAGGAGTCCGCGGCCCGGGTGGCCGCGCTGCGCGAGTGGTTCGGCTCCGGCACCGCCCCCACAGCCGAGCTGAACGTGGTCGGCCTGGCCGCCGCGCGCCGCGCGGTCCGCCTGACCGGCGCCACGAACCCGCTCACCAACCCCCTCGTGGTCGAACTCGACACGCCGCCCACGATCGCCGTCGGCGACGTGCCGTGGGGCCTGGAACTGCCCGAGGCGGAGACGGTCAGGCTGAAGCCCGACGACGCGGACCCGCTGGGGATCTTGGAACGCGCCAGAGGCCGCTCGCTCATCGTCGTCGTCAAGGACGCCCATCGGCACACGGCCAGCCGGCGCCTCGTCACCATGCTGGTAACCGCCCGGCCCGACACCACGGTGATCGAGATGGGCCTGCCCGTGTGGCAGCCCGAGAGTGCCGCCTACATCGCCACGTATGGCGCGGCCAGGGCCAACGCGATGGCCGCCGTCGAACTCCTCACCGCCTGACACCCGGTCCTGGGCTGACCGCGAGTGGGATGACAACCCGTGGGATGACCCAGCGCCGGCGCGACGACCGACTCCGTGGCGCCCTGAAGGGTCAACGGCCCGTAGGTCGGCGTTCAGGCGGCGGCTTCACACGCACCGCCTGAACGCCTGCCCTCCGGGCCCGAACCCCTGGGCCCGGGGACCTTGGCCCGCTACGCGAGCGTCCCGCCCGTCCAGCCGGTCACGGCCGTCCGTAACGCGGCGAGGAACAGCGAGGCGTCCCGGCCGTTGATGAGCCGGTGGTCGTAGGCCAGCCCGATCAGCGCCGGAGCCCCGTCGGCCGGTGAGGTCACGGCCAGCGCGCCGGCCGTGCCGGGGAAGACGAACGGGATCGCCATCTCGACCTCCCCCTCGGTGTGCAGGGTCACGACGAAGTTGGCGCCGGTGAGGTCGGACTCCTTGAAGTCGCCGGTCGTGGCGGCCAGCCGGTGCTTCATGAGCGTGCCCGCGAGGTCCTTGAGGGTACGGCCGGCCGCGTCGTGCACCACCGGCACGTACAGGCCCTCCCCCAGGTCCACCGTCACCCCGATGTCCGGCGTGGCGGACAGAACCGCATGGTTGCCATCAAGCCTGGCGAAGAACAGCGGGAACTCCCCGTGCAGCCCCGCGACCGCCTGGACGAAGATCTCGGCCACGCCCACGGGCCGCCGGACCTCCTTGGTCAGGGCGCTGGCTCGCTCCAGCGCGGGCGTCAGGTTCATGCGCACCGCGACGTAGGCGGCCGGGATGGTCTGGTGGGACAGCTCCACGGCCCTGGCGACGGCACGTTGCACGCGGGGCAGTTCGCGCCGGTCCGCCTGGGTCAGCAGGCGTTCCACGTCGGCCCGCCGTACCAGATGCACGCCTAGACTCGCGACCTGCTCGGGCGTGATGCCGTGCTGGTCGATGAGGACCTGGGCGGGCGCGGTCACCAACGGCCCGGAGCCCGCGGAGGGCATGGCGGGCGGGGAAGGCTCGGCGGTGGAGCGCGCGGAATCCAACGTGGGGGCCGCGGCGGGGTCGGAGCCGATGGTGGCGATGACCTCGTCGGGGCGGCACCAGGCGCCGGCCTTCATCGCGTGGCGCAGGACGCCGGTGGTGTCGGCGGGGAGTTCCTCGGTCGCCTTGGAGGTCTCCACGAGCACGACCGCGTCGTCCTCGTGCACCTCGGTCCCGTCGGGAACCAGCCACTCGACGATCATGTACTCGGTGTCGTTGTTGTTCAGCTTGGGCACGCGCAGCTCAGCCACGGATGACCTCTCTGATGACGCGGTGGATCACGGTCTCGTCCACGACCACTTCGCGCTCCAGGTGGGCGGCGGTGGGGATGACGGAGTCCGCGGAGTGGACGAGCGTCACCGGGCCGGCCAGCCGGTCCCAGTGCCGCCGGTGGACGGCGTGGGCGACCTCGGCCCCCCAGGTGCCGCCCGCGGTGCTCTCCTCGACGACGAAGACGTGCGGCGCGGCGGGCACGTCGACGTCGAACGGGTAGAGGCGCGAGGGGACCAGCAGGGTGCAGGAGATCTCCTCTTCCATCAACAGCGAGTGCATGGCGGCCAGCGCCCGGTGGGCCATACCGCCGGGTGCGACGATCACGCAGTCGGGCCGGGTGTCGAGGGAGACGCGGGCGACGCCACCGGTGTTCTCGACGGTGAAGGGGGGCCGCACGGTGTGCATGGGGCGGGTGTAGAGGACCTTGTCCTCGAACAGGACGCACGGCTCCTCGCGGGCCAGCATCTCCTGGAGGACGGCGAGGTTGTCGTGCAGGTGCGACATCTCGTACAGGGCGAGGCCGGGGATGCCGACGAAGTGCTTCTGCAGGCTCTGGCTGTGGGTGGGGCCGTAGCCTCTGCCGCCGCCGACGGGGCAGCGCACGATCATGCGCATGGGTACGCGGGAGCCGTACATGGAGACGGACTTCGAGGCGAAGTTGAGCAGTTGGTCGAAGGCGAGTGCGGCGAAGTCGCCGAACATGACCTCCACGATGGCGCTGTCGCCGCACAGGGCCAGGCCGGCGGCGACGCCGGTGATCGCGCTCTCGCTGATCGGGGTGGCCAGCACGCGGCCGGGGTGGCGGGTGGACAGGCCGCGGGTGACCTTGAAGGCGCCGCCGTAGGGGTCGAGGACGTCCTCGCCGAGCAGGTACAGGTCCTGGCGGGTGTCCATGAGGGTGTGGAGGGCGGTGTTGAGGTTCTCTGCGACTCTCATGGGCGCGCCCATCGGGACGGCGGACGGGCGACGACGTCGGCGGCGACGGCCTCGACACGGGCGCGGGCGGCCTGGTCGAGGCGTTCTGCCTGCTCGGGGTGGGCGGCGGCGTAGAGGGTGCGCCAGTCGCGCAGTTCGCTCAGAACCTCGGGCGGACGGGTGTCGTCGCCCTTGCTGTGCGGGCCGATCCGATGGGTGGCGAACTCCGCGATCAGCGGGTCGCCCTGCCGTACCCGCGCGATCAGCGGTTCCAGCGCGGTGCGGATGCCCTGCAGCTCGAAGCCCTCCACCAGGTGGTGGCCGATGCCGAAGGCGGCGGCCCGGCCGGCGATCGTGCCGGCCAGGTGCGAGGCGATCGGGGTGGACTGGGCGATGCCGTTGTTCTCGACCACGACGAGGACGGGCAGCCGCCAGAGCGCGATGATGTTGAGCGCCTCGTAGACGGCTCCTTCGCCGAAGGTGCCGTCGCCGATGTAGACGAGCGCGAGCGCGCCGGAGCCCGCCCGCGCGAGGTGCAGGGCGACACCGGCGGCGACGGGCAGGCTCTCGCCCTGGACGCCGGTGGACAGGTAGCCGTCGCGGCGGATGTGCTGGCTGCCGCCGACGCCCGCGCAGACCGCGCCTTCGCGGCCCATGATCTCGGCCAGCAGCCCTTCGAGGTCGCCGAAGCGGGCCAGGTAGTGGCCGTGGCCGCGATGGTTGCTGAAGACGTGGTCGCCGGGGGTGAGCAGCGGGCGCAGGGCCACGGGCACGTACTCCTGGCCGAGGCAGGTGTGCGTGGTGCCGTTGAGCAGGCCCTGGGAGAACAGGTCGAGCAGCTTCAGCTCGAACGCCCTGATCTCCAGCATGAGGGACAGGTCCGCGTCGTCGAGCTTCGGCACCATCGCCCGGTCGAGCGTGGTGGTCATCGGCGCATCACCTCGACGAGCCCGGCGATGGTCGGGTTGTCGAAGAAGTCGTCCAGCTCGATCTCGACGCCGAGGCGCTTGCGGACGCGGGCGATGATCTGGGTGATGGTCAGCGAGTGCCCGCCGAGGTCGAAGATGTCGTCGTGCGGCTCCACCGGCGAGAACTTGAGCACCTCCTCCCAGATCGCGGTGATCTCCGCGAGCAGCGGGTCGCCGGGCGTGGCCTCGGCGGCGGCCTGCCTGGACTCCTCGGGCGCGGCGGTGGCCAGGTCGTGGAAGGGGGTCAGTTCCTTCAGGGGGCGGCCGGGCTCGATGCGGGCCAGGAGCGCCTGGAGGTCGGCGGCGACGCGGCCGGGGTCGGGCAGTTCCCGCGGGTCGTGGCGCAGGCTGGCGGTCAGGCCCTCGGGGCCGTCGAGGAGCTGGAGCTGCAGGGCGCCGCGTACGGCCTCGTTGAAGGCCAGCCACTCGACCTGCCAGCCGGGGATCTCGGGTCCGGCCTTGCGGTAGCTGACGCTGACGGGGGCCAGCGACGCGTGTGGCCTGATCCCCGGTACGGCACGCGCCACGGGCACCTCGCGGAAGCCGTACACGAGACGCAGCTCGGCACGCAGCCCGGCGGCGAAGTCCCCGAACGTCGTGTCGGGAGACGGTTCGCCGAAGACCGGCACCTCGTTGACGAACGCCCCGATCCGTCCGGTCTCGGCGGGCGTGCGGGTGGACAGGTCGACCGCGGTCACGACGTGCTCGTTGCCATAGGAGCGCAGCAGCGTGTGCAGAGCCGCCAGGACGACCTCGAACCTGGTCAGGCCGGGCAGCTCCGGCGGTTCCAGCGTGAACTCCAGCACGCCGCCCTCGCCCGCGCGGCGCGAGCGCAGCCGTCCACCGGGCACCGCCACCTCGCCCGGCTCCCGCCAGCGCGCCGACCAGAACGCCTTGGCGTCCTCCAACTGGGCGGCCACGCGCTCGCGCTGGGCGGCGGCGACGTCGAACGCCGGCAAGGAGGCGGGCTCGCGGCCCTCGTAGAACGCGGCGAGGTCGGCGACCAGCACGTCCTTGGACTGGCCGTCGAAGACCAGGTGGTGGGCGAGGACCAGGAGGCGGTCACCGGCCAGCGTGAAGCGGATCAGCGGCCCCTTCTCCAGGTCGAAGGGCCCGTCGACGGGCTGCGCGTCGAGCGCGGGCCGCAGGGCCGCGGGGATCAGGTGGGGCACGCCGGAGCGTTCCTCGACGGCGCAGGCCAGCAGCGGATGCCGTTCCACGAGCCTGGTCACGGCGGCGGCCAGGCGCTCGCGGTCGGGCGGAGTGGCGAAGCGGACGGTCAAGGGCATGTGGTAAGCCGACCCGGCGCCCATGGTTTCCATGATCCACATGCCGTGCTGGGTGAAGGTCGCTTCGGTCATCTAACAACCTCTCGAAGTGCGTGTTTGTCCACTTTGCCGTTGTGGTTGCGCGGCAGAGCGTCGAGGGAGATGAGGCGGACGGGCAGTTCGTGGGGAGCCAGGCGCTCCTTGAGGAAGATCCGCAGCTCCTCGTGGGTCACCGGGCCGACGACGGCGACCGCGACGGCCTTGCCGAGCGTCGGGTGCGCCACGTCGAAGGCGGCAGCCTCGGTGACGTCGGGGTGCTGGTAGACGGCGTCCTCGACGTGGATGGTGGAGACCTTGTAGGCGCCGGACTTGATGACGTCGCTCTCGCGGTCGACCAGGTAGAGGTAGCCGTCCTCGTCGAGGTAGCCGAGGTCGCCCATGCGGACCCAGCCGGCGCGGAAGACCTCGCCGGTGGCCGCGGCGTCGCCGTAGTAGGCGCGGACCGCGGCGGGCGAGCGCATCCAGACCTCGCCCGTGGTGCCGGCCGGCAGGGGTTCGCCCTGCGCTGTGGCGATCTTCACGGCGCCGCCCGAGGCCGGTCGGCCCACGCTGGACGGTCGGTCGGGGTCGAAGATCATGACGGTCTGGGCGGGCGCGGCCTCGGTCGAGGTGTAGTAGTTGGTGATCGTGGCGTGGGGGAAGGCGTCGCCGAGCCCCACGGCGATCTTGGCGGGCAGCGGCGCGGCGGCCGAGCCGAGCAGCAGCACGCTCGACAGGTCGTGGCGCTCGTGCACGCGGGCGGCGAGCATCTCGATGGCCATGGCGGGGACCACGAAGACCGTGCCGGCCTCGTAGTGCTGGATGAGCTGGGCGAAGCGGCCGGGTGTGAAGCGGGGCAGCGTCACCGTCTCGGGGTGCGCGTCCACCGCGTTGACCAGCATCCACTGACCGGCGTTGGTGCCGATCGGGAAGGCGTGGGCCAGGTGCTTGCTGTGGGCGAAGGGGCGGCGCCGGCCGCCGCAGCCGTGGGCGAGGTTGGCGTGGGTGGCGGAGACGCCCTTGGGGCGCCCTGTGGTTCCGGAGGTGTAGAGGATTTGGGCGAGGGACCCGGGCGCGGGCAGCGACGGCGCGGCCGCGGCGGCCAGGACGTGCGGGACCTCACCCGGGCGTAAGACCGCGCTCGCGCCGCAGTGGGCGAGCATCGCGTCGATGTCGGCCCGCGCGAGCCGGTCGGACAGTGGTACGGCCACGCCGCCCGCCTTCACCGCCCCGAAGAAGGCGACGGCGTAGTCGAGCCAGTCGCCATTGCCATAGACCAGCCCCACCCGGTCACCCTCGCGGACTCCCCGTTCGACCAGCGCGGCGGCCAGGTCGGTCGACCTGGTCTCCCACTCACCGAAGGTCAGCGAGCCCGTGCCGTGGACGGTCATCGCCACGCGACCGGGGTCCGCGGCGGCTCGCGCGCGGAGAAGGGATGGAAGCGTCACGCTCACGATCGCCCCCAGGCTCGGACGTCTTTCTATTAGGAAAGTTTCCTTTTATTTCAACGAGCGCCAGTCTCGCACGCTGCCGCGACGGAGACAAGCCCCGAACCCCTTGCACTGCTGGCCTTGCGGTCTTCGGAAGATCCATGGAACACTCAACAGTAAAGAATCTTTCCAGTAAGGTGCTCTCCATCCAGGAGGCCGGGCAAGTGATGATCAAGGAAAGACTCGCCGAGCTCGTCGCGGAGTCGTCCGACGGTGAGATCAGCGCCCAGGAGGCGCTGACGGCGGGAGTACCGCTCAGCGCGCTCGGACTCACCTCCATCGCGCAGTTACGCCTGATCGACGCGATCGAGTCGGAGTTCGGCGTCGAGATCGACCTCACCGACGAGGGCGTGGCGCTGCTCGACGACCTCGACGCGCTGGCCGGGCGGCTGGCCGCGCGATGAGCGCCGACTTCGCCGCGCGCGACTCGGGCACGGCGCCGCTGACCTGGGGGCAGCGTGCGATCTGGGAGGCGATCCAGCGCACCGCCCCCGACGACCACTACTTCAACTTCGGCCGGGTGCTCAAGGTGCCGGGCCGGCGCTCGGCCGCCGAGGTCACGAGCGCGCTGGGCGCTCTGGTGGAACGGCACGGCGCCCTGCGCACCCGCCTCGGCGACCGGGCCGAGCAACGGCTCTTCGCCAAGGGCGGCCTGCCCGTCGAGGTCGTCGAGGGCGACCCGGGCAAAGTGCTGGACGACCTGGCCGCCACCCGGTTCGACTACTCCGCCGAGTGGCCGCTGCGCGTCGCGCTCGTGGCCGACGGCGACGCGGTCACCCACGCGGTGCTGGTCTTCTGTCACCTCGCCGCCGACGGGATCGGCGCCGAGATCGCCGTCCGCGACCTGCGCGCGCTGATCCTGCGCGGCCACGTGGCCGGGTCCCGCGCCCCGCAGCCGCTCGAACTGGCCCGCTGGCAGGGCGGCGCCGAAGGCCGCCGGGTCGCCGAAGCGGCCGCCGCGCACTGGGCGGAGGAGCACCACCGCGCGCCCGCCACGATGTTCGCCGAGCCGGGCGGCGAGACGAGCACGCCGCCCATCTGGCGGGCGATGCTCCGCTCCCCCGCGCTGGGCCTGGCCGTCCGCGCGATCGCGTACGCCCGGCACACCTCCACCTCGACCGTCCTGCTGGCCGCCACCGCCCAGCTCGCCGGCCGGCACTCCGGCCACGACACCTGCGCGATGCTGCCCATCGTGGCCAACCGCTTCCGCCGCGACAGCCTGGGCATCGTCAGCACGCTCTCCCAGGAGGGCCTGTTCACGCTGGACGTGAGCGGCGAGTTCACCGACGTGCTGAGCGCCGCGGGACCCGCCGCGATGCGCGCCTACCGCTCCGCCTACCACGACCCCGCTGACCGGGCGCGCGTGGTCGCCGCCGAGAGCGAGCGCAGGGGCGAACCCGTCCACCCCAACTGCTGCTTCAACGACATGCGCCTGGCCGACCCGGGCCCCGCGCCCTGCTCGGCAGCCGAACTCGACAAGGCGCTGGAGGACAGCGCGCTGGAGTGGCCGATGAGCCAGGACATGCTCAACTGCAGGTTCTGCGTGCACGTGACCGGCGAGGGCGTCTCGCTGACCGCCGACACCCGCTACCTGCCGCGCCCCGCCATGGAGCGCTACCTGCTGGACCTGGAGTCCCTGCTCGTCGAGACGGCCCGCCGATGACCGTCAGCGCCTACGCAGCCGCCACATCCTGCGAGCAGGGGTCCTCACTGCGGTTCACGCTCTCCGCGCCCGCCGGCGTCGAGGTCGCCGACGTCGCCGACGAGCGCGTCCTCTTCTCCGGTACGGCCACGCGCGACTGGAAGCTGGAGATCGGCGCGGACTGGCCCAGCTCCCTCTACCGGGCCCGGTTCGGCGCCGAGATCCCCTGGCCGCAGAGCCTGCCGGGCGGGCGTCCCTGCCCCGACAACGAGGTCTACTTCGTCGTACGGCAAGCCGTCGCGACGTCCCCGATCCTGGTCAGCCTGCCGTTCACCACCTGGCAGGCGTACAACAGGTCCGGCGTGCCCGGCGAGGGCGTCTACTGGACCGAGTCCCCGCACCGGGCCGCCAGGGTCAGCTTCGACCGCCCCGGCGTCGGCCCCTCCCCCGAACGCTGGGAGCAGGGCATGCTGCGCTGGCTGCGCCCGGCCGGCTACGACGTGGCGTTCTGCTCCAACCTGGACCTGCATGACGGGCTCGACCTGCTGACCCGCCACCGCGTGCTCGTGGTGAACGGCCACGACGAGTACTGGACGGCCGGCATGCGCGACGCCGTCGAGGAGTTCGTCCGCCTGGGCGGCAACGTCGCCTTCTTCGCCGGCAACACCGCGTGGTGGCAGATCCGGCTGGAGGACGGCGGGCGGACCATGGTCTGCCACCGGGACGCCATCGCCGACCCGGTCGCCGATCCGCGCCTGGCCACGGTGGAGTGGTCGGCCGCCGGCCGTCCGGAGAACTCCCTGACCGGCGTCAGCTTCCGTGCCGGGGCGGGGACGTGGGGACCGTACATGCCGCGCATGCTGGAGGAGTCCTACACGGCGCGCTTCGCCTCGCACTGGGTCTTCGAGGGGACCGGGCTGACCGACGGGGACGAGTTCGGGCGGGGCTGCCTGGGCTACGAGACCGACGCGGCCGAGTTCGAGGAGGTGGGCGGGGTGCCGCGGGTGACCGCACGGGACGGCACGCCAGCCTCGTTCGTCGTGCTGGCCACCGCCGACCTGCGCCACTGGGCCTCCTACGGCCAGGGCGGCATGGCCACCATGGGCGTCTTCACCAGCGGTCTCGGCCAGGTCTTCACCGCGGCCACCGTCAACTGGGGCAACACGCTGCACGACCCGGTCGTCGAGCGCATCACCAGAAACGTCATCGACCGCTTCTCCGCCGAGGAGAGCGAGCGGTGGGAGGTCATCGGCCCGAGCGCCGACCTGCGGGCGATGGCCGTGTTCGGCCGCACCCTGTACGCGGCGGGAGCAGGCGGCAGGCTCCTGAGACGCGAGCTGTGCGGCCAGAACCTGCCCTGGGCCGCCACCGCCGCCACCGCCGACCTCCGCGGCCTGGCGGTTCCCAGGGAGGCCGCCGGCGGCCGCGGCGTCGCCCTCTACGGCGTCTCCGCCGAGGGCCGCCTCCTGCAACTCGACGGCACCGGTACGGCCTGGCTCGACCTGGCCCCGGCCCCGGAGAACCCCGTGGGCCTGGCCATAGCCGACTGCGCCTTCTACGTGGCCACCGCCACCGGCGAGCTGTGGCGCCAGCCCTTCGGATCCTCCGGATGGGAGCCGGCCGGATCCTCGGGCGGCGCCGTCAGCCTCGGCGGGATGAACGGGCGCCTGTTCGCGGTGGACGAGCGCGGCCTGCTGCTGACCATGCTGCCCGGAGGCGCGTGGGAGGAGCACGGGCTGGAGGTCCCCGGCACCGTCCTGACGGCCCATGCGGGGCTGCTCGTCGCGGGCGGCCCCGGCCTGCCGCTGCGCCGGCGCCCGCTCAGGAACATCGGGAAACAGCGAGAACCCGGCGACAGAACCGCCAGACATGGCGAGAGCCCGGCGACATGAACCGCCGGACATAGCGGAAGCCGGCCTGAATGCCGGACATAGCGGGAGCCGGCGGTAAGAACCGCCGGCTCCCGGGTGCTCAGGCAGGGTGTGTTACCACCACCACCCTCCTCCCCACCAACGCCTGCGGCAGCCGCCACCCCAGCGGCGCCATCTACGGTGACGCCTCCGCCTGTGGCGACGGCGGTGGCCATGGCCCCAGCCATCCCAGTCTGTCGAGAAGCCGACATTCGCCATGATTCCCCTCCTCATGAACAAGCTCCCTCTGACGGGAGCCCCTATATGCCGACAAATCGACGCTAACACCGCATAAGTCACATATAAGGAGATAAAGGGAGTATTGGTGCGTTCTTGGCGTGCAGCCCCTCAAGCCCAAATCCGCATGGGAACGATCGGTGGAAAGTATCTTGAGGCCTTGGCATTACCGAGGTCAGAAGCGAGCCGCCCAGACCAGTTCGTGCATAAGGGGCCCCGGCATCGCCAGCACCTCCCCGAAATCGGTGGCCAGCGGCGCCAGCTGGGAGGCGTAAGCCAGCACCGCCCGGCGCTTGGCCACCCACGCCTCGCCCTTCAGCGACGGCGCGCGGCAGGGCGCGATGGCACAGGACAACGCCCTGATCGGCGCGCCCGCCCGGGGATGCTCGGCCAGCGCGCCCGCCGCCGCCTCGGTGCCCCACTCGGGCACGACCGAGGCGTACGGCAGGTCGGCGTAGATCCACGGCGCGGGCAGCCCTGCCCCGGCCAGGGTGTCGAGCGCCTGGTCGCGTACCTGGGCGTGGTCGGCGTTGCCGATGCCCATCGGGATCAGGATCCTGGTGGCCGCGCCGGCGTGGGCGCGCAGGAATTCGGCCAGGCCGGCCAGCCGTACGCCGTTGGCGGGCAGATCCGGGTTGTCCAGGACGAGCTGCTCGACGCCGAGCAGGTCGCACGCCCTGGCGTCCTCGGCCCGTCGCTCGCGGGCGGCCTCAGCGGCCGAGGTGAACCCGCACAACCGCTCCCACGCCGACGGCGCGCGGCCGTTCGGCGGCGCGCCGCCGAACACGGTCACGAACACCGCCGGGCGGGGCAGCGCGTTGAGCAGCCCCGACACCGACAGCGCGGCGTCGTCGAAGTGTGGCGAGAGCACAATCGTGCGAAAGCTCACTATCTGGCTCCGTTTCGCGTCAGCGCCAATCCCCGGCTGCCGCGTTTTCGGACGTAGGCCAGGCCGTCGCAGACCTGTTCGAGGGCGGGCGGGGCCAGTTCGCGGCGTTCGGCGACCCGCCAGACGTCCTGCTCGCGCACCCATGGCCAGATCGTGTCGGCCATGCGCTCCTCGGCCAGCGAGATGAGCAGGACCTCCGCGGGCAGATCGTGCAGCACGTCGAGGTCCTGCCCGTAGTACAGCATCTCGCCGAGCAGGTAGACCTTGGCCGGCCAGCGGCGGTGCGC
This sequence comes from Nonomuraea sp. NPDC050540, assembly GCF_044457485.1. NCBI lineage: Bacteria > Bacillati > Actinomycetota > Actinomycetes > Streptosporangiales > Streptosporangiaceae > Nonomuraea > Nonomuraea sp. NPDC050540. Next base: position 266,171 of record NZ_JBITHA010000005.1, on the reverse strand, counting down.
GGCCAGGTCCTCCAGGCTGTCGGGCAGCGCCGCCACGCCGTGCTCGCGTTCCAGGCGGTCGCGGAAGAGCGGATTGGGCTCGGCCGCGCGCACCTCATACCCCTTGGCCAGCAGCCGCGCGGTCAGCGCCCCCTGGCAGGCGCCGACCTCGACCACCGGCCCGTCCTCCGGCACGCACCAGCGCGCCACCCACGCCGCCGTGGCGTCCAGACGGGCCATCTCGTACGGCGAGCCGCGAAACTCCCACGGGTCGTCGGCCAGCGCGGCGTCCTCCCCGAGGCTGGCCGTGAGCGCGTAGAGCCGGTCGGCCCGCCCGGCGTCCACCCGGAAGAACCGCTCCACCGAGGGCACCCGATCGGTGGTGACCAGCCGCTCGGCCACCCGGCTCGCCAGCAGCGCGGCGCCGTGCCGTACCACGAACTCGATCTTCGCGGCCACCTCGGCCGGGGTGAGCGCGGCGGCCTGGTCGGCGAGCACCTGCAGGTGCGCGCTGTCACCCGCCGAGCAGAGCGCCGCGCCCGCGCTCCGCGCCACGGTCCATCCGTGGCGCGCCCGCCGCATGCGGTGGTCGGCGGGCGAGTGGGTCCACACCACCGGGGCGCGCAGGGCGGCCAGGGCTTCGGCCACCTGCTCGGGTGTGGGCGGGGCGGCGGTGTTGCGGCCGGGCTCGACGTACGGCGCGAGCAGGCCGAGCCGCTCGCGCAAGGGCAGTCCGCCCGGCAGGACGAGCGCCGCGGCAGGCACCCCGACCAGCACGTGGACGTCGTCGTCCGGGTGCCGGGTCAGGACGGAGACGAACTCCAGGGCGACGTCCTCGGCATGCAGGACGGCCAGGACAGGCAGCATGGTGGTTTCCCCCGTGAAGTGGTGTCAGCCGGGCCGGATCGCGGCGATGGCCTCGCGCAGCGCCGCCGGCGGGCGGTCGCCGAAACGCTCCAGGTAGGCGGCGGTCTGCTTGGGATCGTCCTTGAGGAACGGGAAGTCGCTGGCGACCATGTGCCGGATCGCCAGCAGCGGCACCGGGCTGCCGAGCGGCCTGAAGTCGGGGTTCCAGAGTCCCGCCTTGGGCGGCGGCCCAGGGTAGAACTCGCCGATCATCAGCCCGGCCTCCACATACTCCTGCTTGAGCTGGAGCTGCGCGGCGTCGATCAGGTCGGCCGCGCGGGCGTGGGGCAGGTCGGGCACCAGCACCAGGATCGTACGGAACTGCGGCGAGACGCCGGCGGGCGCCACCAGCCGCTGGAACCAGGAGCGGTATCCGGCCAGCAGGCCCGACAGCTCCTCCACGGTCGGCTCGCCGGGGCAGACGGCCAGGTAGAAGGTGCCCCGGTCGAGGGAGGTCTGGGCGTAGGGGCAGACGGGGCCTTTCCTGCCGAGGGACGGATGGGGCCGGGTCAGGTACGCGCGCGCCCAGTCGACGATGGCGCGCAGCGGCTTGCCGTACATCTTGACCAGGTCGGAGTCCCCGTCGAGGTCGGCCACTTCGATGAGCGCGCGAGTGGGGTCGGTGGGATCCGTGAGCATGGTTTAGCGGACCTTCCTGGCGAGCATGGCGACGGCGGCGAGTCCCGCGGCGCCCGCCGCGGCCCAGCGCAGGACGGCGTCCTGCCGCTTGGCCTTGGCGAGCGCGTCCGCGTAGGGCGTGGTGGTGTGGGAGACCATGGTGTAGAGGGGAACCCAGCGGCCGGGGAAGATCCTCGCCAACGTCAGATCGGCGCGCTTGCGCGCGTGGTGGAGCGGCGAGCGGACCCGCTCGCGCAGCTCGACGAAGTTCTGCCTGGACAGCTCGTCCAGGACGTCGGTGTGCGGCCGGCGCCGGTGCTCGAACTCGGCGAAGGCGGCGGCCAGGTCGTCGGGATGCTCGTCCAGGCAGGCGTCGAGCACGGTGCAGTCTTCGAGCGCGGAGTTCATGCCCTGACCGTAGAAGGGGTAGACGGCGTGGGCGGCGTCACCGATCAGCACGACCTGGCCCTCGTGGTGCCACGGCGCGGTGCGGATCGAGACGAGATGGCCGACGGGGCGCTCGGCGAACTCCTTGGCCAGGTCGGGGATGAGCGCGAGCGCGTCGGGGAAGCGGTCGGCGAAGAACGCCTCCGGGTCGGTGATGGCGGCGAGCTTGTCGTAGGGCAGGAAGAGGGTGGCGGTGGCGGAGCCGTCCAGGTTCGGGTGGGTGACGATGAGCCCGTCGTCGCCGCCGGGCCACACGTGCAGCGCCTCGTGGTGGCTGGGCATCCTGGGGATGGTCAGCTCTTTGTACCCCCAGGGCAGGTACTCCTGGCGGAAGTCGGCGCGGGCGCCGCGGTGCATGAGCGTCCTGACCGTGGAGAACGCGCCGTCGGCGCCCACGACCGCGTCCGCCTCCGGCAGGGCGCTCAGGGTGGTGTCGAAGTGGAAGGCCACGCCGGCCGCGTCGGCCTGGTTGACCAGGCTGATGACCAGGTCGCGGCGGCGGATCGAGTGCAGGATCTCCGTCTGGCGGTTGCCGTAGGGATGGAAGGCGACCTTGCCGTCGGGCGCGTGTACGGCCCGGCCGCGCATGGGCACGGTCAGCGGCTGGATCTCGGCCATGAGCCCGACGTCGGTGAGCGCCCGCATGCCGCGGGCCGACAGGCCGAGGTTGATCGAGCGGCCCTCTTCGTCGTCGTAGCGGCGCGGGTCCGGCCGGCGTTCGTAGACCTCGACCTGGTGGCCGCGCCTGACCAGGTAGCAGGCGAGCAGGCTGCCCGCGGGCCCCGCCCCCACGATCGCGATCTTCACTGCGCCTCCCGCCGCGCCACGAGCAGTTCGTCGGTGCCCGGCGCCGACAGCGGCAGGCGCTCGACGCCGCTCAGCCCGGCCGCCGAGGCCCAGCCGGCGACCTCGTCGAAGGTGTACAGACGGCCGCCCTGGGTGGCGGCGAGGTTGAGGCTGAAGCCGCCCAGCAAGGCGGTGTCGTGCGCCCTCGCGCCGTCCGGCGGGTCGGCGAAGGGTTCCAGGACGAGCAGGACGCCGCCGGGCCGCAGCGCGCGGGCCGCACGGGCGACCAGGTCGGCGCCGGCCTCGGGGTCGAGGCCGTGCACGACGTTGAACAGCAGCACGGCGTCGTGGCTGCCGTCGATGGGGTCGGCCAGGTCGCCGGGGACGAGCTGGATCCGCTCGGCCAGCCCGGCCTCATCGACGTGGGCGCGGCCCTGCGTGAGCGCGCCGGGCAGGTCGACGACGGTCGCGGTCAGCTCGGGCGCGGCGCGGCAGAAGGCGATGCTGTAGATCGCGTGCCCGCCGCCGATGTCGAGGAGGCTGCCGCCGATCTCCGGGGCGGCCTCGACCACCGCGGGGGCCAGCATTCCGGCCAGCCCCGCCAGCATCGTCTGGAAGTCGCGCACCCGGTCGGGGCTGCGCTCCAGCCAGGGGTAGAACGGCTCGGGCGGGCGCCCGGTGCGTACCGCGTCCTCCAGCCCTTGCCACAGCTCGCCGAGCAGGTCGTGCCAGACGGCCAGGGTGGGCGCGAACCCGCCGTCGGCGTTGCGGTCGAGCCACGGGCTGGCGGGCGGGCCCGCCGTATAGAGGTCACCCGACTTGCGCAGGTAGCCGAAGCCCACGAGCGCGTCGAGCAGAACGGTCAGAGGCTCACCGGGCAGGCCGAGCTTCGCCGCCACGCCCGCGGCGGACTGCGGGCCGGCGCCCAGAACCTCGAAGAGGCCGAGCCGCTGGGCGGTCCCTGCCGCGCGGAAGGCCATGGCGCCGATCAGGTCGAGCATGGCGCCAGGGCCTTGGTTCAGATCACGAAAGGAATGAAGTACGTCAGGATCTAGATAGAGCGGCATCCGAGGGCTCCTCGATGTCGGGCAGTTCCGTCTCCACCCGGCGCAGGCGCGGCTGGAGGTAGGCCAGAGGCGCGAGCACGAGCAGCCCGGCCCCGGCGATCAAGAAGATGAAGGCGATCCCGCGGCCGGGACCGGTGCCGATCAGCGCCCCCACGCTGTCGGCCAGCGCGCCGCCGGGCGCGAGCATCGGCTCGAAGACCCGGTCGGCCAGCGGCCCCGCGGCCAGGTAGGTCAGGACGGTGGCGGCCTGGGTGACCATGCGGACCGCGCTGAGCACGCGGCCCAGCTCGTTCGGCGCGGTCTTGAGCTGGATGACGGTGATCCCGGTCCCCTGCACGAACGGCAGCGTGAACAGGAACGCGGGGGCGACCACGGCGATCAGCCAGGGCGACGGGCTCAGGCTGTGGGCGGCCAGCAGCACGCCGCCCGCGACCATGAAGACGAGCATGCCGCGCACCCGCTGTTTCGGGCCGCCCCAGGCGCTCATCACGAGCCCGCCGGCGAAGATCCCCCCGCCGCCCGCGGCCATGAGCACGCCGAGCACGGCGGCCGAGCCGAAGGACAGGATGAGCGGCTGGACGAGCACGCCGGCGATGCCGAAGAACAGGTTGTAGGCGGCGAGCAGGACGACCAGCCAGAACAGTCCTCGCCTGGTTCGCAGGTAGGACAGGCCGAAGGCCAGGTCGCGCAGCCACGGCTCGGCCGGTTTGCCCTCGCCGGGCCGGGTCACGGCCTTCGGCAGGGGCACCAGGTGGAGCACCACCCGGGAGATCAGGAAGGCCGCCAGGTCGATGACGACCACTCCGGTGAGTCCGACGGCGACCAGCAGCGTGCCGGCCAGCAGCGGCGAGGCGATGCGGACGGCGTCGGCCACCTGCATCATGCCGTTGGCCCTGCCGAGCTGTTCCTTCGGCACCAGCAGGGGCATCATCGAGTGGTAGGCGGCCATCTGCGCGGTGCCGAAGACGGCGCCGACGGCGGTGACGAGGTAGATGTGCCAGACCTGCAGCCCGCCGGTGGCCAGCAGCACCGCCAGGGCGCCGGTGGTCAGCGCGGCGCCCAGGTCGGCGCCCATCATGAGCTTGCGCCGGTCCCAGCGGTCGGCCAGCGAGCCGACCAGCGGCGCGAAGACCACCTCCGGCAGGATCGCGCAGAGCGTGATCGTGACGAACTGGGTGGCGGAGCCGGTCTGCTGGAAGACCCAGACACCCAGCACGAAGCCGGTGATGCTGGAGGTGATGATCGACAGCAGCTGGGAGGACCAGATGATGACGAAGGTCCTAGGCACGACATCCTCCCGGGAGTGTTCCGGAGTCGATCAGGTCGTCGAGGTAGGCGTCGAGCAGGGCGGGCGCGGGCGGGCACACCAGCCCCGCCTGGGCGAGCCTGGCCTCGGTGGCCGAGCAGTCGAAGCGCGGGCGGTGTTCGTCCCCGTGCGCGTCGCCGTACTCGGCGAAGTAGGCGGGGAAGGCGGCGACCGGCAGCTCCTCGCCCTTCTCCAGCCGCTCGCGCACCTCCGCCCGCCACTCCGACGCGGGTGACAGGGCCACGGCGACGCCGTGCGCGACCATGCCGTCCGCGAGCTGGGCCGAGCTGAGCGTGCCCGGGTTGTAGTAGTGGAAGTCGCCTTCGGCTCCGCTCCTGGCCAGGTGGCCGATGGCCGCCGCGACATGGTCCACGGGGGCCATGTCGAGATGTTCGCCGTCGGGAACCGTGCCGAGCAGCGCGCACGTGGCCAGGAACCTGGCCAGGAAGTCGTTCTTTGGCACCTTCCCGGTACGGCTGTCGCCCGAGATCCGCGCCGGCCGGTGGATCGCCACCGGCAGCCCCGCCTCCCTGGCCGCGGCGGCCAGCCGGTCGGCCACCCACTTGCTCTGGTCGTAGCCGAGGTGCAGGTGTTCGGGGTCGGGCAGCAGGTCGCCCTCACGCACCACCCGCTCCCCCGGCGCCAGGTAGACGCCGAGCGTGGAGACCAGGTGCACGGGCGTGGCCGAGCGGGCGGCCAGGCGCAGGATCGCCAGCGTGCCGTCCACGTTGGCGGCCTTGAGCCGGGCGTAGGGGCGGGTGAAGTCGACGGCGCCGCCGTTGTGCAGGATCAGGTCCATCTCGCGGGCGGGCCTGATCGGCCCGGTGGCCAGATCACCGGGTTCGGGGACGATCCTGTCGGTGAACTCCTCCTGCCACAGGCCGTGCGCTTCGAGGTTGCGGCGCAGGCGGTCGGCGGGGGCGGCGCCCCTGACCAGGCAGTGGACGGTCGCCGTCGAGCGGGTCAGCAGATCGGCGAGGAGGTGGGCGCCGAGGAAGCCGGTGGCGCCGGTGAGCAGGACCCGGCCGGGTTCGCGGCGGGGGCGGGCGGGGACCACGGCGTAGTCGGCCGGCAGGACGGCGTCGCCGTACAGGCCGGGCGGGGCGGTGGCGGGGGCGTGGCCGTCGAGGGCGGCGGCGAGCTCGGCCAGGTCGGCGCAGGCGAAGAAGACGGGCAGTTCGACGCGGACGCCGGTGGCGTCGGCGAGGCGGGTGACGGTGCGCGGGGTGAGCAGGGAGTGGCCGCCGAGGTCGAAGAAGTTGTCGCGGCGGCCGGCGCGGACACCGAGCACCTCCTCCCAGACGGCGGCGACGGTCTCCTCGGTGGGGGTGCGCGGGCTCTCGTAGGCGACGGCGGCGATCTCGGGCTGGGGCAGCGCGCGGAAGTCGATCTTGCCGTGCGCGGTGAGCGGCAGGGCGTCCAGCGCGACGGCGGCGGCGGGCACCATGGCGGGTGGCAGCCGGTCGGCGAGGAAGGCGCGTAAGTCGGCGGTGGAGGGCGGGTTGCCGGTCAGGTAGGCGACCAGCCGGCCGCCCGCGGCGGTCACCACCGCCTCGCGGACGCCGGAGTGGGCGAGGCAGGCGCTCTCGACCTCGCCGGGTTCGATCCGGACGCCGTTGATCTTGAGCTGGCGGTCGGTGCGGCCGAGGAAGTCGAGCGTGCCGTCGGCGTGGCGGCGGACGAGGTCGCCGGTGGCGTACATGGTGGCGCCGGGCAGGAACGGGTCGGGCTGGAAGCGGGCGGCGGTCTGCTCGGGGCGTCCGAGGTAGCCGCGGGCCACGCACTCGCCGCCCAGGTGGAGCTCGCCCGGCACGCCGACCGGCGTGGGCCGGCCGTGCCGGTCCAGCACGTACGCGCGCACGTGCGGCAGAGCCGTGCCGATCGGCAGATGGGTGCGGCCGGTGAGCTCGCCCCCGTCGACGGTCCGGTAGACGGTCGCGCAGACCGTGGCCTCGGTGGGTCCGTAGTGGTTGTAGAAGGCGACCCGGCCGCCGGTGAGCGTGGCCCACGCGCGCAGCCGGTCCAGCGGGACGCTCTCGCCGCCGACCATCATGGTGGTGAGCGGGCCGGTGTTCACGGGGCCGTGGCCGGTCAGGTCCTCCACCCACTGCTGCCACAGGGCGCTGGCGGTGTCGACCATGGTGATGCCGAGCCGTTCGCACAGCGCGAGCACCGCGGGGCCGCCGAGCGAGGCGGGGTCGGGGTGCAGGACGAGCGCGGCGCCGCTGACCAGCGCGGGGAAGATGTCGCCGACCGAGGCGTCGAAGCTCAGCGGCGGCACCATGAGCACGCGCTGGCCGGGGCCGAAGCCGTGCGCGTCGCGGAAGGACATGGCCAGGCGCGCGGCGGTGCGGTGCTCGACGACGACGCCCTTGGGCGTGCCGGTCGAGCCGGAGGTGTAGATCACGTAGGCGGCGCCGGGTTCGCTCGCGCCGCCGGGCAGCCGCTCCACGCCCGTCTCGGAGATCACCGCGGCGCAGCCGTCCAGCATGAGCCGGGTCCTGGCCTCCGGCTGGGCCGGATCGACCGGCACGTACGCCGCGCCCGCCTTGAGCACGGCCAGCAGCGCCACGATCGCCTCGGGCCCGGCGCGCATCCTGATACCGACCAGCTCTCCCGGCGCGACGGCGAGTTCCTCCGCCAGCAGGCCGGCCCGCCGGTCGAGCTCGGCGTACGACAGCAGGTTCTCCTCGGTCACCACGGCCGGCGCGTCGGGGGTGCGGGCGACCTGCTGGGCGATGAGCCCGTCGAGCCGGTCGGGCAGCACCAGCGCCAGTTCGGCGGCGGTGAGCATCCGCAGCTCGCTCAGCCGCTCGCCGGGCCGCTCCACCATCTCCTCCAGCAGCCGCCGCAGGTGCGCGGCCATCCGCTCGACGGTGGCGGGTTCGAACAGCTCGCTGCCGTAGGTGAGCATGAACTGCAGGTGGCTCTCGTAGACGACGACGTCGACGGCCAGGTCGAACTTGGCAGGGGCCAGCCCCGAGATGACCGGGGTGCGCTCCAGCCCGGCGAGCGTGAGGCTGCCAGTGCCGTCCGTCAGTCCTTCGTCCGGGTTGTCGAGGTTGAGCATGGCCTGGATGAGGGTGCCGTCCTCGCCCTGCCGGCGTAACGCGGCGACCACCTCGTCGAAGGGCACCTCCCGGTGCGCGAACGACTTCAGCACCCTGCGGCGCACCCGCTTGATCAGGTCGCGCACGGTCGGGTCGCCGGCCAGGTCGGCGCGCAGCGCGAGCGTGTTCACGAACGGGCCGAAGACCTGCTCGAAGTCGACGTCCTCGCGCCCGGCGACGGGGATGCCGACGCAGAAGTCCTCCTGACCCGAGTACCGGGCCAGCAGGGTCTGGAAGGCCGCCAGCAGCACCATGAACGGCGTGCACCGCTCGGCCCTGGCCAGCGCCGTCACCCGCGTCCAGAGCTCGGCGGGCATGCGGTGGATGACCAGGTCACCGGCGCCGGTGGGCGCGGCCGGGCGCGAGTGGTCGGCGGGCAGGTCCAGCGCGGGCACGCCGCCCAGGTCGGCGGTCCAGAAGTCGAGATGCGCGCCGTGGTCCTGCTCGCGCTGGCGCCGGGCATAGTCCGAGTACGGCGGCGCCACCGGCAGTTCCGGCGCCGGTCCGCCCGAGGCGTGGGCCGCGTACAGGGCCGACAGCTCGGGGAACAGGATCCGCTCCAGCGACCAGGCGTCGCCGATGATGTGGTGCAGCACGAACACCAGCACGTGCTCCCGCTCGCCGACGCGCAGCAGGCTCACTCTGGCCAGCGGGCCCGCGGCCAGGTCGAAGGGGCGGTTGGAGCGTTCGGACAGCAGGGCGGGCAGGTCGGCCTCGGTGGCGTCGAGCAGTTCGACGGGGACGGGGGCGGCGGGGCGCACCACGGCGGAGGGGACGCCCTCTGCCTCGGGAAAGACGGTTCGCAGCGCCTCGTGGCGGGTGGCCAGGTCGGTGAAGGCACGCTCCAGGGCGGCGACGTTCAGGGGGCCGGTCAGCCGCTCCGCGACGGCGATGTTGTAGGACGAACCTCCGCTGGAGAGGCGGTCGAGGAACCACAGGCGCTCCTGCGCCCTCGACATGACCGCACTGTGCATGAAGACCTCTCCTTGAGCACCATTTGGGAGGTTCACAAACTCTTAGGAAACTTTCCTATTTATTAGCCGAGTTTGATGCTATACACAGGTGATGACCACAGACAAGGACTTGGCATGACGTCATGGGTGAGCTCGCGGAACGCCGAGAGTTCCGCGCTGGCCGGGCTTGCCGACGCCGTGCTGCAACCCGGATTCAAGGGCACGACTCTGCCCGATTGGGTCCGCAAACGCCTTGCGACCGGCTTAGGCGGCATCGCCCTCTATTCGCGAAATTTGGTAGAAAAAGGACAGATAGAGGCACTTACGGCGGCAATCCGGGCGGAGAATCCGGACGTGATCCTCGCGCTCGACGAGGAAGGCGGCGACGTCACCCGCCTGGAGGCCTTCACCGGCAGCTCGCGGCCCGGCAACCTGGCGCTCGGCGCGGCCGACGACCTCGTGCTGACCCGGGGCGTCGCCCAGGGCATCGGGCGCGACCTCGCGCGCGCGGGCGTGAACCTCAACTACGCGCCGGTCGTGGACATCGACGCGGGCCTGGACAACCCCGTGGTCGGCACCCGCGCCTTCGGCGCCGACCCCGAGCTCGTCGCCCGGCACGCCGCGGCCTGGGTCACCGGCCTGCAGGCGGCGGGCGTGGCCGGGTGCGCCAAGCACTTTCCCGGCCACGGCGCCACCGCCGTCGACTCCCATGACGCGCTGCCCACCGTCGAGCTGCCCGCCGAGGAACTCGCCGTCACCGCCCTCGTCCCCTACAGGGCCGTCATCGCCGCGGGCGTCAAGGCGATCATGACGGGCCACCTGCTGGTGCCCGCGTACGACGCCGGCGCCCCTGCCACGGTCAGCGCGCCCATCATGATGCGGCTGCTCCGCGAGGAACTGGGCTTCGAGGGCCTGATCGTCACCGACGGCATCGAGATGCCCGCCGTCTCGGCCGCGTACGGGCTCGGGGGCACCGCCGTACGGGCGCTGGCCGCCGGGGCCGACGCGCTCTGCGTGGGCGGGGAGAACGCCACGCCCGGCGTGGTCGGGCTCCTGCGCAACAGCATCATGGCCGCCGTCAACGACGGCACCCTGCCCGAGGAGCGCCTGGCCGAGGCCGCCGCCCGCGTCCGGTCCGTCTCCGCGTGGGCCGCCCGCCACCGCGACCCCTTCCCCCGGCTGCCCGGCGACGACGGCTCGGAGGCCGCCGCGCGACGCGCGCTGCGCGTGAGCGTCCGGCGTCCGCCCGCCGGATCGGGCCCGCCGCACGTGATCGAGCTGGACGCCCCCACCAACCTCGCCATCGACCCGGTCACCCCCTGGGGCCTGGGCGTCCCCCTGTCCCGCCTGCTCCCCGGCACCACCGTGCTGCGGCTGAGCGCCCCGGGCGCCGCCGAGCTGGACGAGGCGGTGCGCGCGGGCGCCGGGCGCCCCCTGGTGATCGTCCTCAGGACCGCCTACCGCCACGCCCACCTGACCGGCGCGGCCGACCGCGTCCTGGCCCGCGTCCCCGACGCCGTCGTGGCCGAGCTCGGCGTGCCGGGCGAGCAGGTGCCAGGCGCCGTGCACGTGGCGACGTCCGGCGGGACCACGCTGTGCTGCGAGGTCGCCGCCGAGGCCCTGGCGAACCTGCTCAGGAACTGAGCAGTTCCTCCCTGGCCTGGTCGAGCGCGGCCAGCACCGCGCCACGCAGCACCGGGTTCTGCTCCATCGTGCTGGTGACGACCTGCGGCCGGACGGGGCAGATCCGCGCCACCGCCTCCTCCACCCGCGAGGTCAGGGCCGCGCCGCCCGCGTGGCCCACCTCGCCGGCCAGCACCACCAGCCCCGGGTCGAGGATCACGCACACGGCCGCCACGCCGAGGGCCAGGCGATGGGCCAGCTCGTCGAGCAGCGGGTCGCCCCGCTCCCCCGCCGCCACGGCCACCCGGACCGCCTCGCCGGCCGAGGCGGCGGCGAAGCCGTACCCCTTGGCGAGCTCGGCGACCACTTCGGCGCTGACGAGCGACTGCAGGCCGCCCGCCAGCGTGGGCAGGCGGCCGGGCACGGCGTGGATGTCCTGGGGCAGCGGCACGCCCGGCACGGCGAGGTAGCCGATCTCGCCCGCGCTGCCCGAGCGGCCGCGGTGGAGCTTGCCGCCGAGCATGACCGCGAGGCCGAGGCCGCGGCTGGCCCACAGCAGCACGAAGTCGTCGATGCCCTGCGCCGCGCCGTCGGAACGCTCGGCGATCGCGGCGAGGTTGACGTCGTTCTCGATCGTGACCTCGCGCTTGAGGTCGCCGGCCAGCGCCTCGTGGATGCCCTCGTGCCAGCCGGGCAGGTCGAAGGAGAAGCGCACGTCGCCGCTGCGCGGGTCGACCACGCCGGGCGTGCCGATCACGACGCCGCGCAGCTTGGCCAGGCTGACCTTCGCGCTGCGGCAGGCCTTGACGATCGCGCCGTGCACGACCGGCACGGGGTCGTCGTGGCCGTTGGGGTCGACGCTGACCTCCGCGATCGTGCGGCCGTGGATGTCGGCGATCACGGTGGAGATGAGCTCCGGCCCGACCTCCAGCCCCGCCACGAACGCGCTTGAGGACACCACCGAATAAAGGGCGGCATTGGGCCCGCGCCCGCCGCCCTGCGTGCCGACGACCTCGACCAGCCCCCGCTCCTCCAGTCTGGAGAGCGTCTGCGAGGCCGTCACCTTGGACAACCCCGTCAGATCGCCGATCTGGCCCCGCGTCATGGGGCCGGTGGCCAGCAACAGGTCGAGCGCGGCCCGGTCGTTGATCTCTCTCAGCAACCTGGGCACACCAGGACGTCGCTCCACGCTGTATCCCACCGTCATTCAGTCAAGGTTGTTGGAAGTTTAGCGCTCCAGCTCTTGCGAATCATCGCAGGCGAACACGAGGATGGCTCATGACCATCCCCCGCGGCCCGCTCCTGCTCGGGCTGGGCGTCACTTTGCTCTTCGATGTGCTGCGTGTCTTCCTGCCCTCGTTGATCACGCTCTTCGGCCGCGCGGGCGAGACGCCACCCGAGCTGATGGGACTCTACGCCGCCGTATGGTTCATTCTGCCCTTCCTCGCCGTTCTGGTCAGGCCGAGGTGGGCTCTCGCGGGTGGCGCGGTCGCGCTCGTGCTGGCCCGCCTGCTGCTCCAGGCCGAGATCTCGCAGCTCTACGTCGCCTCGGCGGGCGTCAGCGCCGGTCTCGTCTTCCTGTACGGCAGCGCCCGCACCATGCCCAGATCCTGGGCCGCCCCCGGCGTCATGGGCGGCCTGGCCCTGTCGTTCACCGTCCACTTCCTGCTGGACGGCGTCGACCTGGTCTGGCGCGACGGCCCGGTCGCCTGGCTGGCGACCGCCACGCTGTGCGCCGCGTTCCTAGCCCTGACCTGGAGCTTCCGCCCTTCGGACGCCGATCCGGCCCCGTGGTCGGTGTGGTTCCTGGCGGGCCCGGTGATGCTGGTCGCCGGCATGTCGGCCACCGCGCAACGTACCGGCTCGGGTCCGGGCGGCGGCTGGCTGTGGGTGATGCCCGTGGTGCTGGCGCTGGTCTTCTCCCCCTACCTGGCCACCCGGCCGCCGCGCTCGTCCTGGAGCGCGATCGCCTTCGGCGTGTTGTGCGTGGCGGGCACGGTGTTCCTGCAGCCTTGGGCCGTCGTGGCCGGCGCCGCCGTGCTGATGGCGGTGCCCGGCGGCCCGTCCAGGCGGCCCGGCGCGGCCGTGCTGAGCGGCGGGCTCGTGTTCTTCGTGGGGTTGTTCGTCTACTACGCCGCCTACGACATGAACCTGGGCTTCCCCAACCGGGTCGTGCCCGTCGTGGCGGGCCTGCTGATCGCCGGCGTGGCATTGTCGGCATATTACCGGCACCGTCCGCCGCCTTACGCCCTCGGCCGCATCTGGCCGCTCAGCGCCGCCGCGGTCGTGGTGGCGCTGCTGGCGGGCGCGACGGCCTACCAGCCGGAGCCGGCCGTACAGGCCAAGCAGGGTGACACGCTCAAGCTCATCGCCTACAACATCCGCATGGGCTTCGGCCTCGACGGCCGCCTCTCGCTCGACCGGATCGCCTCCTGGGCCGCCGCGCGCAAGCCCGACATCGTCCTGCTCAGCGAGGTGGATCGCGGCTGGCTGCTCAACGGCGGCCACGACGACCTGGCCCGCATCGCCCGCGGCCTCGGCATGAGCTACTACTTCGCCCCGGCAGCCGACGAGCTGTGGGGCGACGCTCTCCTGACCAACCTGCCCGTCGGCGCGCTGACCTCGCACAAGCTGGGCGGGCACGACTACCCCACCGGCGCCCAGGCCCAGACGTTCACGGTCGAGGTGGGCGGCAAGGAGGTGGGCGTCGTCAACACCCACCTGCAGGCGCCCGAAGGCCAGGCGCCCGAGGTGGCGGCCATCGTCCGCGGCCTGCGCGCGGGCGGGCGGCCCGTGGTCCTGGCCGGAGACCTCAACCTCCGGCGCGGCGACCCGGGCATGCGTGTGCTGGAGTCGGCGGGCCTGACGGACCCGCTGGTCGCGCTCGGCGACCCGCCCACCTCACCGGCCGACGCGCCGAAGGAACGCATCGACCACGTGCTCGTCAGCGAGGGTCTCACGGTCGTGTCGGCGGAGGTGCCGCCCCTGCCGCACTCCGACCACCTGCCCGTTTTGGTGGTCCTGCGCATAACCAGTGTTGACCACCAGGGATAATCGACAACATGCGCCTTTCCGCTCGTGTCGACTACGCCCTCCGTGCCGCCGCCGAACTCGCCGCGGCCGGGGCCGGCCCCACCACCGTGGGCGAGCTCGCCAAGGAGCAGGACATGCCGCCCAAGTACCTGGAGAACATCCTGCTCCAGATGCGCCGCGCCGGGCTGGTGCGCGGCCAGCGCGGCCCGGAGGGCGGCTACGTCCTGGCCCGCCCGGCCGGCGAGATCAGCCTCGCCGACGTCATCAGGGCGGTCGACGGCCCCCTCGCCAACGTGCGGGGCGAGCGCCCCGAGCACGTCGGCTACCGGGGGCCCGCCGAATCGCTTCAGGCCGTCTGGATCGCGCTGCGGGCCACCGAACGCGCCATCCTCGAAGAGGTGACGCTCGACCAGGTGGCCACCGGCACCCTGCCCGAGCGGGTCCGCCAGCTAGCCGCCGACCCCGCCGCCTGGGACTGACCCCGGGACCTGCGCCGGGCCTGGGCCCGGATCGTGGCCTGGATCGGGGTCGGGCCCCCGGCTCGCGCCGCGGGCCGCCGCCCGGAGCAGCAGCAGCGCGGCCAGCTCGACGATCGCCGCGGCGGCCGGGAGCACGGCGCTGCCCCATGCCTCCAGGAGCAGGCCGCCGAGCGCGCCGCCGCCGGACACGCCCACGTAGACCGCGCTGCTGTTGAGCGCGAGCGCCTGCGGGCCGGCCGTACCCGCGAGAGCCAGCAGCCGTGTCTGGGCGGGCGGCGGGATCCACCACGAGACGCCCGCCCACACCGCCAGCAGCGGCAGCAGCGCGAGCAGCGGCACCGGCCGGACGAGCCAGCACGCGGTGAAGGCCGCCATGACGGCGGTGAAGCCGCCGACGCCCACCAGCAGCGCCCGGTCGGCGCCCCACTTGTCGGCCGCCCGGCCTCCGAGCTGCCCGCCGGCGAGCCCGGCCACCCCGGCGAGTACGAAGATCCAGCCCAGCTCCGCCGCCGACACCCCGGCGAGGTCGCGCAGGTAGGGGGCCAGGTAGGTGAGCACCATCATGCTGCCCATCACGATCGCGACGATGCCTAGGAGTCCGAGCAGCACGGGCCGCCTGGCCAGCGGGCGCAGCCGCTCGGCGATCGGCATCGCCGGCGTCGGCGGCAGCTCGGGCAGCGTCCAGCGCACGGCCACCAGCGCGACGACGCCCAGCGCGCCCCCGAGCCCGAACGTGGCCTGCCAGCCGAAGGCGCCGCCGACCCAGGTCCCGATCGGTACGCCCAGCGCGAGCGAGCCGGTCAGCCCGCCCATCACCAGGGCCAGGTACCGCCCGCCGCGTCCCTCCGGCGCGAGCGCGGTGGCGATGGCGTAGGCGGCGGGCACCACCGCGGCGGCGGCCAGCGCGGCCAGCACCCGCAGGCCCATGAGCAGCGCGTACGACTCGGTGAAGGCGGCGGCCCAGTTGGCGGCCACGAACACCAGCAGCGCCCAGGTGACCAGCCCTCTGCGCGACCAGCGCGCGGTCACCACCGAGGCCACCGGCGCCCCGAGCGCGAAGGCCAGCGAGAACACGGTCACCAGCTGGCCGGCCGCCGCTTCGCTGACTCCGAGGTCGGCGGCGATGGCGGGCAGCACACCGGCGATGACGTAATCGTCGGTGGCGAAGGCGAACGTGGTGAACATCAGCGCGAACAACCACGCGGGCATGACTCTCCCCTCGATAAAGGTAACACTCGTTACCCATATAAGGTAACGAGTGTCACCCCACCCGCGTCAAAGGGAAATCCGGATGGCCAGGACGCCCGACCCGCAGCGCCGCTCCGAGCTGCTCGACCAGATCGTCGACTACCTCGCCGACCACGGCCTGTCCACGCTGTCCATGCGGCCGCTGGCCGAGCATCTGGGCAAGTCCACGCGCGTACTGACCCATCACTTCTCCGACAAGGAAGAGCTCCTGTCGGCCACCATGCGCCGCCTCGACGAGCGTCACCGCGCCTGGCTGCGCTCCCTGCCGGGATGGGAGGGCGGCGACAGCGTCGGCACGATCGTGCGCCGCACCTGGGACTGGCAGCTGCGGGAGGAGAACCTGCCCGTCGCCCGCCTCATCCACGAGATCGAGGGCCTGGTCGCGGGCGGCCGCCTGGCCGGGCACGTGCCGGAGCTGCTGTCGGACCGCTCCGCCTTCGTCGCCGGGCTGCTGCGCGAGCGGGGCGTACCGGAGAAGGACGCCCGGCGCATCTCCACGCTGGTCAACTCCGCCTACACCGGCCTGCAGCTCGACTTCCTGACCACCGGCGAGCGCGAGCGCGTGGAGGGCGCGCTCGACCAGCTCACCACGATGCTGGACGCGTGGGTGGCCGAACATGCCCGAGGGTGACGCCGTCTACCGCACCGCCGCCCGGCTGCGCGAGGCGCTCGACGGGCGCGTGCTGACGCGCACGGACTTCCGCGTGCCGCGCCACGCCACCGCCGACCTGTCCGGCCGCACGGTCCTCACCACGGCCTCGTACGGCAAGCACCTGCTCACCAGAGTCGAAGGCGGCCTGACCGTGCACACGCACCTGCGCATGGACGGGAGCTGGCGGATCATGGAACCGGGCCGCCGCCTGCCACCCGGCGACCAGGTACGCCTCGTGCTGGCCACCGCGGAACACCAGGCCGTGGGCCTCAAACTCGGCATGGTGGACCTGGTCAAGGACGAGCGCCAGATCATCGGGCATCTGGGCCCGGACCTGCTCGGAGAGGGATGGGACGCGGCGGAGGCGGTCAGCCGGCTGCGCGCGCGACCGGAGAGAAGCATCGGAGAGGCGCTGCTGGATCAGCGCAATCTCGCGGGCATCGGGACGATCTACCGGGCCGAGACACTCTTCCTGCGCGGCGTGTGGCCATGGCGGAAGGTCGGCGAGATCGAGAGTCTGGACAGCCTGGTCTCGCTGGCGCAGCGCTTGCTGGACGCCAACAAAACACACGCGGGCACGGTGACCACAGGCGACCGCCGTCCGGGCAACCAGACGTGGGTCTACGGCAGGGCCGGGCGACCCTGTCGCCGATGCGGCACCCGCATCAGCCGCGGGGAGATGGGGGCACAACCACAGGAACGCCTGATCCTGTGGTGCGGGAACTGCCAGCCGCGCTAGGCGGCCACCATGTCCTTCACCTCGGGGAACACCGAATCGGAGATCGAACCGGGGACCGACTCGGAAAGGGGCAGACGCTCGTGCTCGGGCGCGTCGGCGAGAACGGGAGCAGCCTGGAGTTCGGCCAGCGCGAACTGGTCGGACACCTCACGAAGCACCTGCGACAACGGCACACCCAAGGCACCGCAGATCGAGGCGAGCAGCTCCGACGATGCTTCCTTCTGCCCACGCTCGACCTCGGACAGGTATCCGAGCGAGACACGCGCAAGCGTCGACACTTCCCGAAGGGTGCGACCCTGACGCACCCGCAGCCGCCGCAACACGTCACCGAGCAGCTGACGCAGCAGAATCATCTGTCGCTCCCTCCCCGGCGCGGATGTCGGCACCACGCCTCGCGCGATCGGACTCTTCTTCTTGGGTTCGTACATACTCCTCGCCGTCATCATCGGGCGTCGCCGCTGCGTCGCACGTGGCTTGTCAGGCCCGCCGGCCGGGCGCTCAATGCTTGCTGATGGCTCACGGACCTCACTCACAGCTCCACCGTACCCGTATCCACCGACACCGCGTCAGACCGTGCTTGGCATGTTCGCTGGGGACGTAACACGGTAATCACCCGGAATGTTCCCCATTGCTCCGCTTCAGCACACCTGCGAGGAGATCGACAGCCTCGTCCACCGTCCTTACCCGGATCTCCTGCCTCGACCCTCCCCGCTCCAGATTTCGCCGCCAAACCTGGTCACCAGGTCCGCTCACGGCGATGTGCACGGTGCCCACGGGCTTGCCGTCCTGCGGGTCGGGTCCGGCCACGCCCGTCACGGCCAGGCCGTAGGTGGCACCGCACAGCTTCGCCGCGCCCCGGGCCATCGCCGCCGCCACCTCGGGGTGCACGGCGCCCTCCCGCCGCAGAAGATCCTCCGGTACGGCCAGCAGCGCCCGCTTCAGATCCGTGGCATAGGCGATCACCCCGCCACGGAACGCCCTGGAGGCCCCCGGCACGCCGGTGAACGCCGAACCCAGCAGCCCACCGGTCAGCGACTCGGCCACGGCCAGGGTCGCGGACTGGCGTACCAGGAGATCGAGGGCCTCGGCGGCGCGGCCGGCGCTCACTCGCCCCGCACCCGCCTGGCCACGCCGCGCAGCCGGATCGCCCGGAACACGTAGTCGACGCCCGTGCCCACGGTGACCACCACCGCCGCCCCCATCACCACCCAGCGCACCGGGTCGGAGCCCCAGGGCAGGATGTACAGGACGATCGCGGCTATCTGCAGCACCGTCTTGACCTTGCCGCCGTAGCTGGCCGGGATGACCGCGTGGCGCAGCAGGACCAGCCGCAGCAGCGTGATGCCGAGTTCACGGCCGAGGATCACGATCGTGACCCACCAGCCCAGCTCGCCCAGCACCGACAGGCTCACCAGCGCCGCCCCGGTCAGCGCCTTGTCGGCGATCGGGTCGGCGATCTTGCCGAAGTCGGTGATCAGGCCGTAGCGTCTGGCCAGCTCTCCGTCGAGATGGTCGGTGATCGAGGCCACCGCGAACACCCCGAGCGCGGCCAGCCGCCAGCCCATGCCGGGCAGGAAGAGGCAGACAACGAAGAAAGGGACGAGCACCATCCGGACGACCGTGAGGACGTTGGCGATGTTCCACGGGCTGACCACCCGGCGCTCGTCCTTCGTCATGGACCGGCCTTGATACGCGCGATCAGGTCGACCCCCTCGGCGTCGACCGCGACCGCGCGCACGATCTGGCCCGGCACCAGGCCGATGCCCTGAACCGTCACGGAACCATCCACCTCGGGGCCCTGGTGGGCCGCGCGGCCCTCGTAGCCGCCGTCGCCGAGGTCTTCTTCGATGAGCACGTCGAGCTCGGTGCCGATGCGCTCCTCCGCGCGCTGCGCGGTCAGCTCCTCGGCCAGCTCGGTCAGCGTCCGCACCCGCTCGTCGACGACGTCCTGGGCGAGCTTGCCCGGCAGCGAGGCCGCCTCGGTGCCGTCCTCGTCGGAGTAGCCGAAGACGCCGATCACGTCGAGCCTGGCCGCCTCAAGGAAGCCCACCAGCTCGCCGAACTCCTCCTCGGTCTCGCCGGGGAAGCCCACGATGAAGTTGGAGCGCACGCCCGCCTCCGGCGCCTTGTCGCGGACGGCGTCCAGGAGCTCCAGGAAGCGCCTGGGGTCGCCGAAGCGGCGCATCCGGCGCAGCACCGAGCCGCTGGCGTGCTGGAAGGACAGGTCGAAGTAGGGCGCGATGCCCTCGGTGCCGGAGAGCACGTCGATGAGGCCGGGGCGCAGCTCGGCGGGCTGCAGGTAGCTGGCCCGCACCCGCTCGATGCCCTCGGTCGCGGCCAGCTTGGGCAGCAGCTTCTCCAGCGCGCGCAGGTCGCCGAGGTCCTTGCCGTAGGACGTGGAGTTCTCGCTCACGAGCACGAGCTCGCGGACCCCGCGATGGGCCAGCCAGTCGGCCTCGGCCAGCAGCTCCTGCGGGTCGCGCGAGACATAGGCGCCGCGGAAGGCCGGGATCGCGCAGAACGAGCAGCGGCGGTCGCAACCCGAGGCCAGCTTCAGCGAGGCGACCGGGCTCTCGTCGAGCCGCCTGCGCAGCACCCTCGGCCCGCTGGCCGGCGCCAGCCCCTCGGGCAGGTCGCCGTGACCTGGGATGGCGGATTTGGGCGCGCTGGCACGATCCACCGGCGAGATGGGCAGCAGGGTACGGCGGTCGCGTGGCGTGTGCGGCGTCAGCGACCTGCCGTCGAGCACGTCGTCGAGGCGCTCGCCGATCTCGGCGTAGTCGTCGAAGGAGATGACCGCGCTCGCCTCGGGCAGAGCCTCGGCCAGCTCCTTGCCGTAGCGCTCGGCCATACATCCGGCCGCGACCACCTTCGCGCCGGAGTCGGCGGCGGCCAGC
This sequence comes from Nonomuraea sp. NPDC050540, assembly GCF_044457485.1. Taxonomy (NCBI): domain Bacteria; kingdom Bacillati; phylum Actinomycetota; class Actinomycetes; order Streptosporangiales; family Streptosporangiaceae; genus Nonomuraea; species Nonomuraea sp. NPDC050540. The sequence goes on along the minus strand of NZ_JBITHA010000005.1, from coordinate 246,328 downwards.
AGCGTGTCGATCGAGTCCTTCTTCGCAGAATCGATGAAGCCGCACGTATTGACGACGACGACATCGGGGTCGTCGTCACCGAGCTGCCAACCGGCAGCCTCGATGCGCGCGGCGAGCTCTTCGGAGTCGACCTCGTTGCGCGCGCAGCCCAGGGTGATCAGCGATACGGACTTTGACATGGTGAACACTACGGTATCGGGAGTTGGCCACTACCTTCACCGTGGCCGGGGTGCAGATGGCCCGAACGAGCGCCGCACCGTCTCCCCACGCCCGCCGGGCTGGCCCAGATCCTTGCCGTTGACCTGCAGCAAGACCGCTCCGGCATCGCCGAAGAGCAGCTTCATCTGAGTCGGTGCCCGCCACGTCGAGCTCTTGCCCGCCACCAGTGTCCCGGCGAACAGCTTGCGCCCCTTCGCGTCCCGCACGTTCAGATAGGACGAGCGCTTCGCCTCCACCTTCACCACGACAAGATCCTTCATCGCGGGTACGGCCGGCGCCGGCTTCTTCGGCACCGGCGGCGGCTCGGTGAACGGCGTGTTGGGCGGCACGCTGGGCGCGGCCGAGACCGGCGTGACGTCGGCGACCCGCGTCTCCCCCGACCCGCCCATCACCCGCACGACCCCGAACACCACCACGATCGCCAGCGCCACCCCCAGCGCCATCGTCCAGTTGGGCCCGCGCCGCTCGCGCAGCTTCACCCGGCGGTCGGCCTGGAAGATCGTGGCCGCCCGCACCGGCATCGGCACGCCGCCGTGATGCTCGTCATAGAGGTGGACCATGGCCTCGGGATCGAGGCCGACCGCCCTGGCTATCGCCTTGATGTGCCCCCTGGCGTAGAAGTCGCCCCCGCACAGGGAGAAGTCATCGCGTTCTATCGCGTAGATCAGCGCCTCGCGCACGCGCGTGGTCGCGCTGAGCTGACCTACCGTCAGCCCCGATGCCCGTCTGGCCGCCGCCAGCGTGGACCCAATGCTCTGCTCCTGCACGGCAAACGCCTCCCCGCCCCCGACGTTGCGTAGTGGTCCATATTCAACCAGTAATCGCCGGGCGGGGAAGCATTGGGGTCACTCGCCGCGCAGGTCGGCCAGCAAACCCGCGAGTTCGTCGGGCTTCACCATGACCTCGCGGGCCTTGGAACCCTCGCTCGGGCCGACCACGTTCCGGCTTTCGAGCAGGTCCATGAGACGCCCGGCCTTGGCGAACCCGACGCGCAGCTTGCGCTGGAGCATCGAGGTCGAGCCGAACTGCGTGGTGACGATCAGCTCGGCCGCCTGCAGCAGCAGGTCGAGGTCGTCGCCGATGTCCTCGTCGATCTCCTTCTTGACCGTCACCGCGGCCACGTCGTCGCGGTACTCGGCCTGCATCTGCCCCTTGCAGTGCTCGACGATCGCCGCGATCTCCTTCTCGGAGACGAACGCGTTCTGGATGCGGATGGGCTTGCTCGCGCCCATCGGCAGGAACAGCGCGTCGCCCTGGCCGACGAGCTTGTCGGCGCCGGGCTGGTCGAGGATGACCCGCGAGTCGGTGAGGCTGGAGACGGCGAAGGCGAGCCTGGAGGGCACGTTGGCCTTGATCAGGCCGGTCACGACGTCCACGGAGGGCCGCTGGGTGGCGATCACCAGGTGGATGCCGGCCGCGCGGGCGAGCTGGGTGATGCGGACGATGGAGTCCTCGACGTCGCGCGGAGCGACCATCATCAGGTCGGCCAGCTCGTCCACGATCACCAGCAGGTACGGGTAGGGCTGGTAGACGCGCTCGCTGCCCGGCGGCGGCTTGAGCTGGCCCGCCCGCACGGCCTTGTTGAACTCGTCCACGTGCCGGAAACCGCTGGCCGCCAGGTCGTCGTAGCGGCGGTCCATCTCGCCCACGACCCAGTCGAGGGCCTCCGCGGCCTTCTTCGGGTTGGTGATGATCGGGGTGATCAGGTGGGGGATGCCCTCGTAGACGCTGAGTTCCACCCGCTTGGGGTCCACGAGCACCATGCGGACCTCGTCCGGGGTGGCGCGCATGAGGATGCTCGTGATCAGCCCGTTCACGCAGACGGACTTGCCGGCGCCGGTGGCGCCCGCGATGAGCAGGTGCGGCATCTTGGCGAGGTTGGCGACGATCGTGCGCCCCTCGACGTCCTTGCCCAGGCCCACGATCATCGGGTGGTGGTCGGCCTGCGCCACCTGTGCCCGCAGCACGTCGCCGAGCGCGACAAGATCCTTGTCCGCGTTGGGAATCTCCACCCCGATCGCCGACTTGCCGGGGATCGGCGACAAGATCCTGACATCCGCCGATTTAACGGCGTAAGCAATGTTTTTGGTGAGAGCGGTGACCTTTTCCACCTTCACGGCGGGCCCGAGCTCGATCTCGTACCGCGTCACCGTCGGGCCGCGCGTGAAGCCCATCACCTGCGCGTCGATCGTGAACTGCTCCAGCACGCTGGTCAGCGCGTTGACCACGACGGTGTTCGCCTTGGTCTGCGGCTTCGGCGCCGACCCCGGCTTGAGGCTCTGAAGATCCGGCAGCTGGTACGGCCCGGCCTGCGGCGACAGGACAAGTTGCTCCACCTTGCGCGGAGCCGGGCTCGGCTCCGGCAGCTCCGGCTTGCGGGCCTCCGGGCCGGCCGGCGACTCCTCCTCGTCCGTGAGCCCCGGCACGATCTCCGGCGAATGGTCGCCGCGCTTGTCCTTGTCCTTCTCCGCCAGGACCGGCGTGTCATAGGGCTTGACCAGGTCGCCGGCCTCCGGCTCGCCCGGCTTCTTGGCCCTGGTCCGCTTCTTGCCCTGGTCGCCGGGTTGCGCGGGGCCGTGCCGTTCGAACAGAAGATGCTTGAGCTCGGCCAGCCGTTCCGGAATGCGGTGGACCGGCGTGGCCGTGATCACCAGCACGCCGAAGCCCGACAGGATCAGCAGCAGCGGGATCGTGATGAACGGCGGCAGAATGCTGTGCGGCGGCGCCGAGACGATGAACCCGATGATGCCACCGGCCTCCGACACCTTGTCCATGCCGTCGGTCTTGGTCCCCGAGGGGTACGGCACGCCGTTCGCGACGTGGATGACGCCCAGCACGCCGATGAGCAGCGCGCTCCAGCCGATCACCATGCGGCCGGTGTCGGCGTTCTGGTCGGGGTGGCGCAGGAACCGCCAGGCCAGCAGCCCGAGCAGCAACGGCAGCGCCCAGGCCAGCGACCCGAACACACCCTGGACCACGGCGTTGACCACGTCGGAGACCGCGCCCCTGGCGTCGCGCCACGTCATGGCGGCCAGCACGATCGCACCCGCCAGCACCGCCAGACCCACACCGTCACGCCGATGGGCAGGGTCGAGCTCACGGGCGCTGGAGCCGAGCGCACGGGCGGCGCTGCCGATACCGTTGGCCAGCAGCATCCACAGCCCGACGATCAGCTTGCCGATCATCGTGAAGATCCAGCTGATGGGGTCCTGGTGGGTCACGGACGACTTGCGGGCCGAGCCCGTCCCCTTCGCCTTGGGGCGTCCCGCCGACGAGGACGGCCGCTTGGCAGGGGTCGCCCGCGACGAGTTCGACCGCTTCGCCGGCCCCTTCGGTGCGCTTTTCGGCGTACGGGTGGCCATGATGCCAAAGGTACGTCCCCAACCCCCGCCACGGCACAGAGGCTCGCCGTTGCGCCCGAAAAATCCCCTTTCCCCCACCCACCCCACTGGCCCCCGCCGCAACGCGAAGCCGGCACGGGTGGCGAGGGGCGAGGTCAGGGGGTGGGGTGGAGGGTGTCGAAGGCGGACTGCATGGCGTGGACCCGGTCGGCCAGGTCCTTGATGGCGTCCCTGAGGCCGTCGTCGTCCGGGACCGCCACCGTCAGCGTGGTCAGCTGGTCCTCCACGGACTTCAGGCGGTCGGCGAACGTGGTCAGCGCCTGAGCGTTGCGGGTCAGGTCGGGGTCGTTGCGGAGCAGGTCGCGCAGCAGGGCGGCCTGCTCACGCAGCATGTGGCTCTTGCGGGACAGTTCGATGAACACCGCCACCTTGCTCCGCAGCACCCACGGGTCGAAGGGTTTGGTGATGTAGTCCACGGCCCCGACGGCGTAACCGCGGAAGGCGGCGCCCGAGCCGGTGTCGGTTCCGGTGAGGAAGATGATGGGCACGTCACGGGTCTGGTCGAGGCGTTTGATGTGGGCGGCGGTCTCGAAGCCATCCATGCCGGGCATCAGCACGTCCAGCAGCACCACGGCGAAGTCGTGGCGCAGCATCAGCTTCATGGCCTCCTGCCCCGACCTGGCCTTGAACAACTGCTGCTGCAGCGGCCGTAGCACCGCCTCCAGCGCGACCAGGCTCTCGTCCTTGTCGTCGACAAGGAGGATCTTGACCTGGCGGATCATTCTGTACTCTCCTCCGCTTCGGCGACGCGCTCGCCGTCGAGCCAGCCGCGCATCACCTCCAGCAGGTGATCGAGGTCGACGGGCTTGGGAACATAGTCGGACGCGCCGCAGGCGATGGTCTTCTCCCGGTCGCCGGGCATCGCCTTGGCCGTCAGCGCGATGATCGGCAGGTCGGTGAAGCGAGGCATCTGCCGTACGACGCCGAGCGTCTCGTAGCCATCCATCTCGGGCATCATCACGTCCATGAGGACCAGGGCGATCTTCTCCTCGCGTTCGAGCGCCTCGATGCCCTCGCGGCCGTTCTCGGCGTAGATGACCTCCATGCCGAGGCGGCCGAGGACGTGGGTGAGGGCGTAGACGTTGCGGATGTCGTCGTCGACGATGAGCACCCGCTTGCCGGCGAAGGCGGCGCCGACGGGGCCGTCGACGAGCGCGCTGAGCTGGGCCGCCGACTGCCACAGCTCGTCGCCGCTGTCGACGACCGGCCATTCGGCCTGCGGCGGCGGGGCGGCCCGGGTGTCGACGGCCTTGCGCAGCGGCTCGGTGGGCAGCCACGCGGGCTCAAGAGCCGCGGGCTCGGCGCCGCCCGACTCGACGGTGACACTGGTCGCGGGGCAGACGGCGGGCACGAACAGGGTGAACGTGCTGCCGCGCCCGGGTTCGCTGACGGCGTGGATCTGGCCGCCGAGCAGCCGGGCGATCTCGCTGCTGATGGACAGGCCGAGGCCGGTGCCGCCGTACTTGCGGCTGGTGGTGCCGTCGGCCTGCTGGAAGGCGCCGAAGATGGCGGGCAGCTTGTCGGCGGCGATGCCGATGCCGGTGTCGGAGACGGCGAAGGCGATCACGTCGCCGGGCCGGGTGTGGCCGTCGTCGCCCTCGGAGGCGAAGGCGCCGACGTTGGAGACGGCCAGGCGTACCTCGCCGCTGCTGGTGAACTTGACCGCGTTCGACAGCAGGTTGCGCAGGATCTGCTGCAGCCGCCGCTCGTCGTTGAACATCTCCCGCGGTACGCCGGGGTGCACCTCGATCTCGAAGGTGAGACCCCGGTCGACGGTGAGCGGGCGGAAGGTGGCGTCGACGTAGTCGAGGACCTTGCTGAGCGACAGGTTCTCCGGTCGCACGTCCATCCGGCCGGCCTCGATCTTGGACAGGTCGAGGATGTCGTTGATGAGCTGGAGCAGGTCGCTGCCGGCGTTGTGGATCGTGGAGGCGAACTCGACCTCCTGCGCGGACAGGTTGTTCTCGGGGTTGTCGGCCAGCAGTCTGGCCAGGATGAGCAGGCTGTTGAGCGGCGTACGCAGCTCGTGGGACATGTTGGCCAGGAACTCCGACTTGTAGCGCGAGGAGGTGGCCAGCAGGTGCGCCTTCTCCTCCAGCGCGGCGTTGGAGCGGCGTAGCTCTGCCTGCTGGCGCTGGAGTTCGTCGGAACGGCCCTGCAACTGCTGGGCCAGCCGCTGCGACTCCGACAGCAGCGACTCGGTCCTGGCGTTGGCGATGATCGTGTTGATGGCCACGCCGATCGTGACCACGAACTGGTCGAAGAAGGCCAGGTGGACCTCGCTGAAGCGGCTGAAGGAGGCCAGTTCGACGACGCCGAGCACCTTGTCCTCGAACAGGATCGGCAGCACGACCACGCTGGCGGGCGCGGCCTCGCCGAGCCCGGTGTGGACCTTGATGTAGTCGGCGGGCACGTCTTCGAGCAGGATGCGCTTCTTCTCCAGCGCCGCCTGGCGGATCAGGCCGGGGCCCTCGGTGCCGGGGTCGGGGAGCACGTCGCGGTCGTGGGCGGCGCCGTACCCGGCGATGAAGGCGAGCGCGCCGCCGCGCGCGTCGAGGTCGGCGAGGTAGAACGCGCCGAACTGCGCGCTGACCAGCGGGGTGAGCTCGCGCAGGATGAGGTCGGCGACCTCGACGAGGTCGCGGTGGCCCTGCATGAGCCCGGCGATGCGGGCGAGGTTGGACTCCAGCCAGTCCTTGGCTCGGGTGGTCTCGCGCAGGTTGGCGACCATGAGGTTGACGTTGTTCTTGAGCTCGGCGACCTCGCCCTTGGCTTCGAGGCTGATGCTGCGGCTGAGGTCGCCCTGGGCGACGGCGCTGGCGACCTCGGCGATCGCGCGCACTTGGGTGGTGAGGTTGCCGGCGAGCTCGTTGACGTTCTTGGTGAGGCGTTCCCAGGTGCCGTAGACGCCTTCGACCTCGGCCTGGCCGCCGAGGCGGCCTTCTGAGCCGACCTCGCGGGCCACGCGGGTGACCTCGGAGGAGAAGGACGAGAGCGTGTCGACCATGGTGTTGATCGTGGTCTTGAGCTCCAGGATCTCGCCGCGGGCGTCCACGTCGATCTTCTTGGACAGGTCGCCGTTGGCGACGGCGGTGGCCACCTGGGCGATGTTGCGTACCTGGGAGGTGAGGTTGGAGGCCATGAAGTTGACGTTGTCGGTGAGGTCCTTCCAGACGCCGGACACGCCGCGGACCTGGGCCTGACCGCCCAGGCTGCCTTCGGTGCCGACCTCGCGGGCCACCCGGGTGACCTCGTCGGCGAAGGCGGACAGCTGGTCGACGGTGGTGTTGATGGTGTCCTTGAGCTGGAGGATCTCGCCCCGGGCGTCGACGGTGATCTTCTTGGACAGGTCGCCGTTGGCGATGGCCGTGGTGACGACGGCGATGCTGCGTACCTGGGAGGTGAGGTTGGAGGCCATGAAGTTGACGTTGTCGGTCAGGTCCTTCCAGACGCCGGACACGCCCCGGACCTGCGCCTGACCGCCCAGGCGGCCCTCGGTGCCCACCTCGCGGGCCACCCGGGTCACCTCGTCGGCGAACGCGGACAACTGGTCGACCATCGTGTTGATGGTGTCCTTGAGCTGGAGGATCTCGCCCCGGGCGTCGACGGTGATCTTCTTGGACAGGTCTCCCTCGGCGATGCCGGTGGTGACCTGGGCGATGTTGCGTACCTGGGAGGTGAGGTTGTCGGCCATGAAGTTGACGTTGTCGGTCAGGTCCTTCCAGACGCCCGAGACGCCCTTCACCACCGCCCGCCCGCCGAGCTGGCCCTCCGTGCCGACCTCGCGGGCCACGCGGGTGACCTCGTCGGCGAAGGAGGAGAGCTGGTCGACCATGGTGTTGATGGTGTTGGTCAGCTCCAGGATCTCGCCCTTCACCTCCACGGTGATCTTCCGCGACAGGTCGCCCTGGGCCACGGCCGTGGCCACCTGGGCGATGGAGCGCACCTGGGTGGTCAGGTTGTCGGCCATGAAGTTGACGTTGTCCGTGAGGTCCTTCCAGACGCCGGACACGCCCCGGACCTGGGCCTGACCGCCCAGGCGGCCCTCGGTGCCCACCTCGCGGGCCACCCGCGTCACCTCGGCGGCGAACGCGGACAGCTGGTCCACCATCGTGTTGACGGTGTCCTTGAGCTGCAGGATCTCGCCCTTCACGTCAACGGTGATCTTCCGCGACAGGTCACCCTGGGCCACGGCGGTGGCCACGGTGGCGATGTCGCGTACCTGCGTGGTCAGGTTGGAGGCCATGAAGTTGACGTTGTCGGTCAGGTCCTTCCAGACGCCCGAGACGCCCTTCACCACCGCCCGGCCGCCCAGCTGGCCCTCCGTGCCCACCTCGCGGGCCACCCGCGTCACCTCGTCGGCGAACGCGGACAGCTGGTCCACCATCGTGTTGATGGTGTCCTTCATCTGCAGGATCTCGCCGCGCGCGTCCACGGTGATCTTCTTGGACAGGTCGCCGTTGGCCACGGCCGTGGTGATCTGGGCGATCGAGCGCACCTGGGAGGTGAGGTTGTCGGCCATGAAGTTGACGTTGTCGGTCAGGTCCTTCCACGTGCCCGAGACCCCGCGCACGTCGGCCCGGCCGCCGAGCTGGCCCTCCGTGCCCACCTCGCGGGCGACCCGCGTCACCTCGCTGGCGAAGGCCGACAGCTGATCGACCATCGTGTTGATGGTGTCCTTGAGCTGCAGGATCTCACCGCGGGCGTCGACGGTGATCTTCCGCGAGAGGTCGCCCTGCGCGACCGCGGTCGTCACCTGCGCGATCGAGCGCACCTGCGTCGTCAGGTTGGAGGCCATGAAGTTGACGTTGTCGGTGAGGTCCTTCCACGTGCCGGAGACGCCCTTCACCTCGGCCCGGCCGCCGAGCTGGCCCTCGGTGCCGACCTCGCGGGCCACCCGCGTCACCTCGTCGGCGAACGCGGACAGCTGGTCCACCATCGTGTTGATGGTGTCCTTGAGCTGCAGGATCTCGCCCCGGGCGTCCACGGTGATCTTCTTGGACAGGTCGCCGTTGGCCACGGCCGTCGTCACCTGCGCGATCGAACGCACCTGCGTCGTCAGGTTCGACGCCATGAAGTTGACGTTGTCGGTGAGGTCCTTCCACACCCCGCTCATCCCGCGCACCTGCGCCTGACCGCCCAGGCGGCCCTCGGTGCCGACCTCGCGGGCCACCCGCGTCACCTCGTCGGCGAACGCGGACAGCTGATCGACCATCGTGTTCACGGTGAGCTTGAGCTCCAGCAGCTCGCCGGTGGCCTCGACCGTCACCTGCCGGGTCAGGTCGCCCCTGGCCACGGCGGTCGTGACCACCGCGATGTCGCGCACCTGCGCGGTCAGCCGCCCGGCCATGGCGTTGACCGCCTCGGTCACGTCGCGCCAGCTGCCCTGCATGCCCTGCACCTTGGCCCGGCCGCCCAGACGGCCCTCGGTGCCCACCTCGCGGGCCACCCGGGTCACCTCGCCGGAGAACAGCGCGAGCTGGTCGACCATGCGGTTGACGGCCTTGCCCATCAGCCGCAGCCCGCCGCGCAGCGGCCGGCTGTCCTCCTGCAGGTCGACGCGCTGCGACAGGTCGCCGTCCGCGACGGCGTTGAGCACCCGGGTGGCCTTGGCGGCCGGGATCACCAGGGCGTCGATGAGCGAGTTGACCGCGGTGACGTTGCCCGCCCAGGAGCCGGCCCCCTGACTGGGGCTGATCCGCTCGTCGAGGTGGCCCTGCCTGGCGACCTCGGTGCGGACCCTGTTCAGCTCTCTGGACATGTGCTCGTTGCGCTCGACCACCTGGTTGAACGCGACCGCGAGCTCCGCCAGGACCGGGTCGTCCGGCACCGGCAGCCTGCTGCGGAAGTTGCCGTCGCGCAGGCCGTGCAGGGCGACGAGTAACGGGCGCAGATCGGCGGATTGGAGCGCTCCAGGAGCAAGCGATGTGACCATGGCCGCCTTCTTCGCAACTGGAAGTATCAGCGGCTTCAGTCTGCCACTCTGAGTGTGACCGAACTGCCACATCGAGTGATGTTCTAGGAAGACGCGTGGACGCCGCCCGGGTTACGAGCACGGCCTTCGACGGGACGCCCCATGCCCCGGCCGCGGCACGCCGCTTCGTGCGTGACGTTCTCGCCGAATGGCACCTCAGCCACGTCGAAGCGGACGCGGTGCTGCTGACCAGCGAACTCGTCACCAACGCCGTCGTCCACGCGGGCACGGCGATCGAGCTGACCTGCCGCCTCGACGAGGCCGCCACCCCGCCGCGGCTGGAGATCGAGGTGGACGACCACCACCCCTCGCGCACGGTCCAGTCCACCGGTGCCCTGGCCACCTCCGGCCGCGGTCTGGCGCTGGCCGGGATGCTGGCCGACGCGTGGGGGGTCACCTACTCCCGCTCGGCCAAACGCGTGTGGGTGCGCCTGGACCTCATGGACGACGACGGTACGCGGGAGACGGGCGGGCCACCGGCCGCCGCCCCCGCGATCGCCGCCGCGCCCGTGGAGTCGCTGCACGTGGGGGTGATCGTGGCCGACGCCCACGGCCGCGTGCTGCTGTGGAACCCGGAAGCCGAGGCGCTGCTCGGCCGGCCGGCGAGCGAGGCGGTCGGGATGACGCTGGCCGAACTGGTCGCCTGGCGCGGCCACGGCGGCTACGCGCTGACGCTGGACGACATGCTCGGCCTGGGCCGCTGGCGCGGGGCGTCGTGGATGCGTCACCGCGACGGCCGCCTGGTTCCCGTGTACGTCTCCCATCTGCGTACCGGCGGGCGGGCGAGTGACCGCCGGGTGGTGTGGATGGTGGTGGCCGAGGACCACCGCTACGTCCTGGCGCCGCCGTCCACGCCGCTCAGGCGCGAGGCGGGCGAGCGGATCATGGAGGTGCTCGGGCGCGCCCGTCCGCTGACGGAGCGCCTGCAGGCCACGGCCCAGGTGATCCAGGCCTCGTCCGGGGCGGACGCCGCGTACGTGCTGGTCAGGAGCGAGCACGACGACGGCTTCGCCGTGGCGGGCGGCGCGGGCGCGACGGCGGGGCCGGTGAGGGTGCTGGGCGCGGGGGTGTTCTCGCGATCGGGCGCGAGCCCGAGCATGGTGGACGATCTGCTGAGCACGGACGTGGAGCTGGCGCGGCAGCTGCACGCCAGGTCGCTGGCGTGCGCGCCCCTGCGCACGGCCGGTGAGGTCCACGGCTATCTCGTGGTGACCGCGACCGAGCCGGGCCGCTTCGACAGCGCGCTGGCCGCCGGGCTCCAGCACGTCGCCGACCAGGTCGCCCTGCACGTGGAGCGGGAACGGCTGGCCGAAAGCGACCGCGCGCACCGGGGCCGGCTGTCGTTCCTGGCAGAGGCGGGCGAACTGCTGGCCGGCGTGCACGACGAGGAGCTGATCGCGGCGCTGGCGGCCCAGCTCGTGGTGCCCAAGCTCGCCCAGTGGGCGGCGGTGTATCTGACCGATCTGTCGGGCGCGACCCGTCTGGCCCATGTCTGGCACTGCGAGGAGCGGCACAACGCCGAGCTGCGCCGCGTGCTGCCGGCCAGGCCGCAGCCGGAGCTGGGCGAGACCGACTGGCCTCCTGGGGCGGCGACGGTGCTGTCGTTCCCGCTGCTGACCGGCGACAGGTCGCTCGGGGCGCTGGTGCTCGGCCGGGCCGAGCCGATGCTCTCCCACGAGCTGGCCGACCTGCTGGCCGACCTGTGCCGGCTGGTGGCGCTCAACCTGCACACCGCCATGCTCTACGCCCGCCAGGAGAGCACCTCGCGGGTCCTGCAGCGCAGCCTCCTGCCGGTGACCACCTCCTCGATGCCCGGCCTGGAGTCGGCGGTGGTCTACGAGCCGGCCGAGGAGGGCGCGGACGTGGGGGGCGACTTCTACGACCTGTTCGCGGTCGGCGACCGGTGGTGTTTCGCGCTGGGCGACGTCTGCGGCAGCGGTCCTGAGGCGGCGGCGGTGACCGGTCTGGCCCGCCACGCCGTACGCCTGCTGGCCAAGGAGCGCTATCCGATCGCGGCGATACTCGACCGGCTCAACGCGACGTTGATCGACGAGGCGGAGGAGGGCCGGTTCCTGAGCCTGCTGTGCGGGGAGCTGACGCCGCTGCCGCAGGGCGGCGCGCGCTGCGCGATCGCCTCGGCCGGGCATCCGCCGCCGCTGGTGCTGCGCGCGAACGGCGTGGTCGAGACGGTCGCCGCGCCGCAGCTGCTGCTGGGCATCGAAGGCTCGGCGGAGTTCTTCGACGAGAGCTTCGAGCTGGCTCCCGGCGACGTGCTGCTGTGCGTGACCGACGGGGTGACCGAGCGGCGCGAGGGCAAGCGGCTGCTGGACGACGACGACGGGCTGGCGAGGTTGCTGGCCACGTGCGGAGGACTGAGCGCGCACGCGGTCGCCGAGCGGGTACGGCACGCCGTCGACACCTTCGCCGCCGAGCCGTCCCGCGACGACCTGGCGGTGCTGGTGCTGAAGGCGGTCAGGCCGTGAAGCGGTAGGTGGTGCTCGACTCCATGCGCTCGCCCGGCCGCAGCACGGTCGAGGGGAAGCGCGGCTGATTGGGCGAGTCGGGGAAGTGCTGCGTCTCCAGGCAGAACCCGGAGAACGGCCCGTACGGCGTGGCCGTCGGGTCGAGCATGCCGCCGGCGTAGAACTGCAGGCCCGGCTCGGTGGTGGCGACCTCCATGGCCAGCCCGGAGATGGGTTCGACGACCCGGACGCCGCCGTCGAGGACGAAGCAGTGGTCGTAGGCGGCGCCGTACCTCTGCCCGATGACCGTCGGGGTGGTGAAGTCGAACGGGGTGTCGCGCACGGACGCGAGCTCGCCCGTGGGGATCTTGCCGCCGTCGACGGGCAGGTAGCGGCCGGCGTCGACGCGCAGGATGTGGCCGCGGACGTCGCCGCCGCCGGCGAGGTTGAAATAGGTGTGGTTGGTGAGGTTGACGACGGTGGGGGCGTCGGCGACCGCGGTGTAGTCGAGGCGGAGCGCGTCGCCGTCGAGGGTGTAGGTGACGGTGGCGGTGAGCTCGCCCGGGTAGCCCTGGTCGCCGTCGGGGCTGGTGAGGCTGAGGGTCACGGACTTCGGGGAGGTTCGCGCGACGGCCCAGTCGTGCTTGTCGAAGCCCTTGAAGCCGCCGTGCAGGCTGTTGGCGCCGTTGTTGACGGGCAGGGTGTGCTCGACGCCGTCGAGGACGAAGCGGCCGCCGGCGATGCGGTTGGCGTAGCGGCCGACGACGGCGCCGAAGTAGCGGCTGCGGGTGAGGTAGTCGGCGGGGTCGTCCAGGCCGAGCACGACGTTGACGCCGCCGACCTCCAGCGACTGCAGGACGGCGCCGTAGGGCAGCACGCGGGCGCGCAGCGCGCCGGACGCCAGCTCGATCATCTGGGGGCCTCTCCGGTGGATTCGCGGACGATGAGCGCGGTCGGCAGCTTGACGGGCCCGGTCTCCGCGCCCAGGAGCAGGTCGACGGCGGCGCGTCCGGCGGCTTCCGTGGGCATGGCCACGGTGGTGAGCTTGGGCCGGTTGAGCCGGCCCGGCAGGATGTCGTCGACGCCGACCACGCTCACGTCGGCCGGCACGCGTACGCCGAGGTCGGCCAGGCCCTCGATGAGGCCGAGCGCGACCAGGTCGTTGTAGGCGAGCACGCCGGTGGCGCCGGAGTCGGCGACGGCGCGGGCGGCGGCGATGCCGCCCTGCTCGGTGGGCTGGTTGGGCCCGATGACCGGCACGTCCCCGGCGGCGACGCGCATCTCCTCGCTGGTCCACGAGCCGGCCGGGCCCCTGACGTAGGCCAGGCGGCGGTGGCCGAGGCCGCGCAGGTGCTCCAAGGCGAGCGCGGCGCCCCGGGCGACGTCCATGAGGACCCAGGGCAGGCCCTCGACCTGGCGGTTGACGACGACGAACGGCACGTCTTCCGCCAGCCGGACGATCTGGTCGTTGGCCAGGCGCGGGCTGCACAGGATGACGCCGTCGACCTGTTTGGCGAGGGTGCGGAGCAGCTCTTCCTCTGCCCTGGGGTCCTCGTCGGTGTCGGCGACGAACACGTGGTAGTCGTGGCTCCTGGCGTGGCTCTGGGCGGCCTTGATCAGCGGCGGGAAGAACGGGTTGGCGATGTCGGCGACGATCAGGCCGAGGTTCATGGTGCGGCCGGTGGTGAGGGCGCGCGCGGCCCGGTTGGGCCGGTAGCCGAGCTGGTCGGCGGCGGCCAGGACGCGGTCGCGGGTGGCCGGGTTGACCAGGTGCGGGGCGGAGAAGCTGCGGGAGACCGTCGAGACGTGCACTCCGGTGGCGCGGGCCACGTCTCTGATCGTCACCGCCATGGCGTTCCCCCTGCAAACGGTTGCCCACAAACCTTGACGGTTGCGATTGCGGCCGTCAAGGTCAATGCAACCGTTTGCTTTAGGAGAGATGATGACGCGTACGCTCGTGACCGGGAGCGCGGGCAGGCTCGGCCGTAGCGTGGTGAGCGCCCTCGCCGCGGCGGGACACGAGGTGATCGGCATCGACCAGGCGCCCGGCACGCCCGCGCAGGCCGCGGCCACGCTGCCCGCCGACCTGACGGACCTGGGCGAGGCGTTCGAGGTCATGACGCGGTTCCGGCCCGGCGCGGTGGTGCATCTGGCGGCGATCGCGGTGCCGTTCAGCAGGAGCGACGCGGTCACCTTCAAGGTCAACAGCCAGCTCGCGTTCAACGTCTGCCAGAGCGCCGTCCGCTCCGGCGTCGAGCGCGTCGCCGTCGCCAGCAGCCCCACGGTCATCGGGTACGGCACGCCCGGCTGGACCCCGTCGTACCTGCCGATCGACGAGGCGCACCCGCTGGCCCCGTGGAACGCCTACGGCGTGTCCAAGCAGGTGGCCGAGGAGGTCGTCAAAGGCTTCGCGCGCACCGCGCGGACCCGGCTGGCCGTCTTCCGCCCCTGCTACGTCGTGGCGCCCGAGGAGTGGGAGGGCGCGCCCACGCAGCAGGGACACACCATGGCCGAGCGCCTCGACCGGCCCGAGCTGGCCGGAGTCTCCCTGTTCAACTACATCGACGCGCGCGACGCGGCCGACTTCGTGATCACCCTGCTGGAGCGGCTGCCGGACATCCCCAACGGGGAGGTGTTCTTCGCCGGCGCCGCCGACGCGCTCACCCGCGAGCCCTTGTCGGAGGTGCTGCCCAAAGTGGTGCCGAGCACGGCCGGGCTGGCCGACACGGTGGGCGAGACGGTCTTCTCCTGCGGCAAGGCCGAGCGGATGCTCGGGTGGCGGGCCGCGCGCAGCTGGCGGACGGAGCTGGCCTCGTGATCACCGACGTCGTCGTCTCGCCGCGCACCGTCCCGCTGCGCCGTCCTTGGGGCGCCGACGTGCCCTCCAACCACCTGCTCAAGGTCGAGGTACGGCTGGCCGACGGCCGCACCGGCACCGGGTTCTCCTGGACGCCGCAGATCGGGGCGCGAGCCGTACAGGCGCTGCTGGAGAACGAGGTGCGTGCCTTCGTCGCCGGCCGCGAGCCCGACCCCGGCGTGCTGTGGGACCTGCTGTGGCGGCACCTGCGCGAGGCCGGCGGCGGCGGGCTGACCACGATCGCGATGGCCGGGGTGGACCTCGCGCTGTGGGACCTGCGCTGCGCCGGTACGAGCCTGCCCGACGCGCTGGGCCGGCGGCGCGCGTCGGTGCCCGTCTACGGCAGCGGCGTCAACATCCACTACAGCCTGGACGAGCTCGTCGCGCAGGCCGGGCGGTGGAAGGCGGCCGGGTACCCGGGAGTCAAGGTCAAGGTGGGGCGGCCCTCGCTGGCCGAGGACGTGCGCCGGGTGGCGGCGGTGCGGGAGGTCGTCGGGCCGGACGTCCTGCTCATGGTCGACGCCAACCAGCGGTGGGATCTGCCGTCCGCGCGGCGGGCGATCGCGGCGCTGGCCGAGTTCGGGCTGTACTGGGTGGAGGAGCCGCTGCCGGCCGACGACATCGGGGCGCAGGCCCGGCTGCGGGAGTCGGTGCCGGTGCCGATCGCGGTGGGCGAGAGCGCGTACACCGTCTACGACTTCCGCGACCTGCTGGTGGCCGGGGCCTGTGACGTGGTGCAGCCGAACGTGGTGCGGGTGGGCGGGCTGACGCCGCTGCTGCGGATCGCGGAGCTGGCCCGGACCTTCGATGTCCCGACTTTTCCGCATCTGCTGCCGGAGGTGTCAGGGCAGGTGGCCATGGCGTTGCCGCTGCCGTGCATGGTGGAGGAGGTGGAGGACGCCTCGTTCGCGGCCCTGGGGGTGCTGGCGGAGCCGTACCCGGTGGAGATCGTGGACGGGGAACTGCGCACGGCGGGGAACCCGGGGCTCGGCCTGGTCTGGCGCTGAGCTCACCAGGCTTCGCCCAGGGGTTTGATGCTGAACATGCCGCCCGCCCTGTCGTGGAGCGGTTCGGTGAGGTCGGGCTCGCCCTGGGCGGCGAGGATCGGGGCGGCGTAGGTCTCGGAGTCGTCGTGGGAGACGTAGCCGATGGCCTGGGCCTCCTCCAGCGACCACCAGCGGCGGGCGTTGTCGGAGACGCCCCACACCACGTGGTAGCCGGGCGCGGTCAGCGCCGCCTCGACCAGGCGGGTCAGGTCGCCGGGCGAGATCCAGGTGGCCAGACCGCGGGTGTCGCCGGAGGCGTCGTTGCAGGTGCCGAGCCTGATCACGGTGACGTTCATGCCGAAGCGGTCGTGGTAGAGGCTGCCGAGGGCCTCCATGACGACCTTGCTGACGCCGTAGAAGGTGTCGGGGCGGGGGAAGGCGTAGTCGGGCAGGTCCTCGCCGGTGACGGGGCGGGTGTGGAACCCGGCCGCGTGGTGGCTGCCGACCAGGACCACGTGGTTCACGCCTTCCTTCCTCGCCGCCTCCAGCAGGGCGTGGGTGCCGTTGATGTTGGCCTGGACGATGTCGGCCCACGGGTGCTCGCGGCTCTGGCCGCCCAGGTGCAGGACGGCGTCCACGCCTTTCATCGCCGCGGCCAGCGCGGGCTCGTCGTTGAGGTCGGCCCGCGTGAACTCCTCGCCGGGACCCAGCTCGCCGGGCGGCAGCGGGTGCAGGTCGGACAGGCGGACGGTCCTGGACGGGCGGGCGAGGCGGGGCCGGAGGAGGGTGCCGACCTTCCCGGCGGCCCCCGTGACGAGGATGCGCATGAGGACTGTTGTACACAAGTCTGATCGAAATTCACATCCTTGAATATTGACCGTGACACGGGTGCGTCGTTACGTTCACATGAACCAGCTCCACATTTGGAGAACACGTCCACATACGTGAACAGGAGGCGGTCTGATGTCTCGCAACCTGATCGGGGCCGGCGTTGCCATGGCTCTGGCCGTAACAGTGGTGGGTTGTGGATCGCAGTCAGGCTCCGGCACCGGTACGGACGCCCTCGAGATCTGGATCCGTCAGGTGCCCAACTCCCCGTCGCACAAGACCGCCCAGAAGTTCGTGGCGGAGTTCGAGAAGGCCAGCGGCGTCAAGACCAAGCTCGTCTCCCTGTTCGACGACTTCGAGACGAAGCTCCAGCAGCAGGCCCAGGCCAAGGACCTGCCGGACGTGGTCATCAACGACACCGCCCGGCTGGGCAACATGCAGCACCAGGGCTGGCTGCGCGAGGTCGACAAGGCCAAGCTGGCCGGCCAGGACAAGGTCACCGAACTGGCGTGGAAGGCGGCCGCGGCGGGCGACGGCAAGCACTACGCGGCGCCGTTCTCCGCGCAGTCGTTCGCACTGATCATCCGCAAGGACTGGCGCGAGAAGCTCAAGCTGGAACCGCCCAAGACCTGGGAAGACCTGGCCGCGCTCGCCAAGGCGTTCACCGAGAAGGACCCCGACGGCGACGGCACGGCCAACACCTACGGCTTCGTCGCCCCGGCCGGAACCAAGCGCGGCTACGCCTCGTGGTACGTCTCCTCGCTCGTCTACGCCAACGGCGGCGACTTCATCAAGGCCGACGGCGGCGGCAAGTTCAGCTCCAGCGTCAGCGACCCCAAGACGGTCGAGGCGGTCAAGTGGATGCAGGACCAGTTCTGCACCGCCAAGACCGTCAACCCCGGCGCGGTCAGCAACGACACCACCGTCACCCACACGGTGTTCGAGAAGGGCCAGGGCGGCATCTACCTGGTCGGGCCCTACGTCCTGGCCCGCTTCGTCAAGAGCGTGGGCGACGACAAGATCGAGGTCGTCCAGGTGCCCAAGGGCCCGTCCGGCGGACCCGGCACGCTCGGCGAGGGCGAGAACGTCTACCTGATGGCCGGCTCCACGATGGAGCCCGAGCAGCAGAAGTTCGCCGAGTACGCCATTTCCGTCGCCGGCCAGAAGATCGGCATGAACGGCGACAACGAGGGCCCGATCGTCCGCCTGCCCGTCAACCAGGGGGTGGACCTCGCGGCCGAGCGCAAGGACCCGCGCTGGAAGGTCTTCGCCGACGCCTACCCGAGCGCCGTCTACACGCCGCCGGTGCCCGACTGGACGCCGTTCCGCCAGAAGGCCGCCGACGCCATCAACGCCGCCTGGGCCGACTGCGGCAAGGACGTCAAGGCGACGCTGGACGAGCTCAACACCACGTTCACCACGGAACTGACGACCCAGAAAGCGTCATGACCGCCACGTTGTCGCCCCCGCGCACGGGGACCGAGCCGCGCCGCCGCCACAAGCGGATCCGGCGGCGCGGAGCGCTGGTCCCCTGGCTGTTCCTCACTCCGGCCCTGCTGCTGTTCCTGTACTTCAAGTTCATCCCGATCTTCGTGATGATGAAGGACAGCTTCTTCGAGGTCCGGCCCTTCCTCGGCAACCGCTGGGTCGGGCTGGAGAACTACGAGAACGCCCTCACCGACAGCGCCTTCACCTCGGCCATGTGGCACAGCGCGGTGCTGGCCCTCCTGACCACGGCCGGCTCGATCGTGCTCGGGCTGGTGCTGGCCCTGCTGGTCGAGGGCCCCGCCCGCTATCTGTGGTTCGTCAGGACCGCGGCGTTCCTGCCGGTCGTGACCACGATCGCGGCGGTCGCCGAGGTCTGGCGGATCATGTACCACCCGGGCCCCGACGGCCTGCTCAACACCGTGGCCGGCTGGGTGGGCATCGGGCCCCTGTCGTTCCTGTCCAGCGAGGACAGCTCGCTCTGGTCGATCATGGTGATGATGATCTGGCGCGGCGCGCCGTACGACATGATGATCTTCGTCGCGGGGCTGGTCGGCGTGGACCGCACGCTCTACGAGGCGGCGGCCGTGGACGGGGCGACCGTGTGGCAGCGGTTCTGGCGGGTGACGCTGCCCGCGCTGCGGCCGGTGTTCTGGATCCTGTTCACGCTGGCGGCCATCCGCGGGCTGCGCGTGTTCGTCGAGGTGTACGTGCTGACGAACGGCGGGCCGAACGGCTCCTCCGAGGTGCTCATGACGCTGATCTACAAGGAAGGCCTGCAGAACAACCGCTTCGGGCTCGCCTCCGCCGCCTCCGTCGTCCTGTTCCTGGCGACGCTGCTGCTGACCGTGATCGTCCAGGTGCTGCGCAGAAGGCAGGCGCGATGAGGTTCGACAGCACGCTCGGACTGGAGAGCAAGCGCGGGCCGCTCGCGGTCACGCTCAAGACCATCCTGTACGCCGCCATCGTCATCGTCTTCCTCGGGCCACTCGTCGGCCTGCTGATCAACGCCTTCGGCGCGGTGCCCGACCCGACCCGCTTCTCCCTGCCCGACAGCTTCTCCCTGGACAACTTCATCCAGGCGGGCAACCGCAAGGTCTTCCTCTACCTGCTGAACTCGTTCGTGGTCGTCGGGTTCGGGCTGCTGCTGCAGATGATCGTGAGCGTCTTCGCCGCGTACGCGCTGGCCCGCAAGAAGTTCCGCGGGATGACGGTCGTGCTGCTGCTCATGCTGGTCACGATGATGATCCCGGAAGAGGTCATCATCCTGCCGCTGTCGGCGGTGCTCGGCGAACTGCCGCTCATCGGGACCCGGCTCATCGGCACGTACGCCGGGATGATCCTGCCCATCGGCGCCTGGGGCTTCTCCATCCTGGTCATGACCGAGTTCATGAAGGAGGTCCCGGTCGAGCTGGAAGAGGCGGCCAGGATCGACGGCGCGGGCGAGATGCGGACGTTCTTCACGATCATCCTGCCGCTGTGCCGGCCCGCGATCGGCGTGATCGGGGTGTTCGGCTTCACCATGATCTGGGACCAGTACGTGCTGCCGCTGATCGTGGCCACGGACTCCGACCAATGGACCCTGCCCATCGCGCTGCGCTCGCTGCGTTCCGACGAGGAGGTCGGGATCGGCGTCCTGCTGGCCGCTTCGCTGCTGGCGCTGCTTCCTTCGATCATCGCGTTCCTGGCGTTCCAGCGGCAGTTCATGCGCGGTCTGACCAGCGGTGCCATCAAGGGTTAAGTGTCCATGTATATGAACGCCATCCAATATCCTGGACCCTATGGAGTCCTCGATGGTCAAGTCAGCCGAGCGAACGGTTCGCATCCTGGAGACGCTCGCCGCGTCCCCGGACCGCCTCTCCCTGTCGGAACTGCAGACACAGACCGGCTTCCCCCGCAGCAGCCTGCACGCGCTCATGCGCACCCTGGTCGAGCTGAAGTGGGTGGAGACGGACGGCGCCAAGTCGGCCTTCGGCATCGGCCCGCATGCCCTGCTCACGGGGACGGCGTACCTGGACAAGGACCAGGCTCTTCCCTTCGCGCTGGAGACCCTGGACGACCTGCGCGACGAGATCGGGCACACCGTGCACTTCGCCCGGCGCGACGGCGCGCACGTGCTCTACCTGGCCACGCGCGAGGGCCGCAGGACACACCGCGTGATACCGCGCGTCGGCCGCCGGCTGCCCGCCCACGTGACCGCGCTCGGCCAGGCGCTGCTCGCCCAGCTGACCTACGACGAGGTCACGGACCTGCTGCCGGACGAGCTGGTCGGCTACACGCCGCACACGCTGACCGACCACGGGAAGCTGGCCAAGGAACTGGAGCAGGTCCGCACACGTGGGTGGGCGCTCGAAAGCGAGCAAGGGACCCCTGGTGTGAAGTGCGTCGCGGTCGCGGTCGACTACCGCATCCCCGCGACCGATGCCATCAGCTGCTCGATGCCCACCGACCTGGACGACGACAAGCTCGACAAGGTCATCGACGCCGTGATCCGGCACACACGCAAACTGATTGCCACCCTGCGCAGGGAGGGCATTCGCTAGAAAGGACCGTACATGCGTCTTGATGGTGTTCTCTTCTTCCCGGTGACCCCCTTCGGAGCCGACGGCGACGTGGCGGAGACAGTGCTCGCCGAGCACGTCGCGCGAGGGGTCGCGGCCGGGGCGGGAGGAGTGTTCACCGCGTGCGGCACCGGCGAGTTCAACGCGCTGGACCTGGCCGACTACACGCGGGTCGTCAAGACGAGCGTCGCGGCGACGGCGGGCAACGTGCCCGTCTTCTCCGGCGCGGGCGGCGTCTCCGGGCGCGCCTACGCGCGGGCCGCCGCCGAGAGCGGCGCCGACGGGCTGCTGCTCTTCCCGCCCTACCTCGTCTCCTCCCCCACACAAGGTCTCGTCCGGTACGTCAAGGACGTGGCGGCCGAGACGGATCTGCCGCTGATCGTCTACCAGCGCGGCACCGCCCGGTTCACGCCCGAGGCGGTGGCCGAGCTGGCCTCGCTGCCCAACGTGATCGGGTTCAAGGACGGGCTCGGGGACCTTGATCTGCTTCAGCGGATCATCCTCACCGTCCGGCAGGCCACTGACCGGGACTTCACGTTCTTCAACGGGATGCCGACGGCGGAGCTGACCGTACCCGCCTATCGCGGGCTGGGGGTGACGCTCTACTCCAGCGCGGTGTTCGCGTTCGCGCCGGAGATCGCCCTCGCCTTCTACAAGGCGGTGACCGGCGGGGACGAGGAGTTGACCCGGGCTCTGCTCACCCGGTTCTATCTGCCGTTGGTCCGGCTGCGGGATGTTCAGGCCGGGTATGCGGTTTCGCTGGTCAAGGCCGGTGTTCGGCTGCGTGGGCTGGATGTGGGGGGTGTACGGCTGCCGCTGCTGGATCCCGCTCCTGAGCATGTGGCGGAGCTTGAGCGGATCATCGCGGCTGGGTTGGAGCTGGCGGGGGCCTGACCGGTGTTGCGTTCTGGCTTTCGCGTTGACCGGTTGGTGTTCGCTTTGACCGGCGTCTTCGCGCGTATGTTCGCGTTGACCGGTTGGTGTTCGCCTTGACCGGCGTCTTCGCGCGTTCGTTCGCGTTGACCGGTTGATGTTCGCCTTGACCGGCGTCTTCGCGCCTTGTTCGCGTTCGACCGGCGCGCCTTGCGGCGTTGCCGGGGCGCGCGCTTGCGGCGTTGTTGGGAGGCGCGCTCGCGGGAGCCTTTGAGCGGCGGCCCTGGGGGCTTTGGGCGGCGTGCTCGCGGGACCTGGCTACCGCGAGCGCGCGGAGCCTGAGGGATGGGCGGCCGCCGCCGGGCTCGAAAGGCCCGGCGGCGGATGGTTCACACGCGCTGCCAGAGCGCCGGCACGTTGGGCGGCTCCCAGCCGGCTTGCGAGGTGTGGGACTGCAGGCACCGGTAGCTGGAGCCCCCGTACGTCACCCCTGCACCGGCTGTGTACCCGACGCCCGGAGCCCAGGTACCGGTGGGCGGCGGGGTACTGGGAGGCGGAGTGCTGGGCGGCGGGGTCGTGGGCGGGACCCCCGGCACACGGAGCACGAAGTCGAACGTCGCCTCCCGGCGCCCGCCGACCGTCCGGACGGTCATCAGCAGAGCTGGGTTGAAGATGGTGTCGGTGTTGTTACGCGGCTCGCCGGGGAAGTACAGCTGCGTCGTGAGCACGGGCCGGTTCGGCGCCTGCGCCTTGACGTGGATGTGCCGGGTACGCCCCGGGTAGAGGCCGGGCACGATCGTGGTCAGCTTGAAGGCCCCGTTCGCGTCGGTGAACTGGTGGCCGCGGTAGTTGAACCCGACGTTGTCGTAGTTGCCGTTGGTGTCGCACTGCCAGAAGTCCAGCAGAACGTTGGCGAGAGGCTGGCAGGCCAGCCCGAAGACGTATCCGCTGACGGTCAGCCCGGTGCCGGATCCGGGGATCGTGCTGCGCCGGGGCGAGTTGGGCTTGAAGTAGGGGCCTTCCGTCTGCGCCGGCGTCGGGTCGTCGCCGTCGTCGCAGAAGGGCGTGGGGGTCAGTGGCCCGCCCTCGGCCCAAACGGTGCGGGCCAAAGCGGGCGCCCCCGCCGCGAGCAGCGGCACCGGTGTGGCGATGAGGGCTGCTTTCAGAAGGGTTTTGCGGGAGATTGCGGGGGTGTTTCCCTCTTCTTCCATGGGGGGTCCTTCTCCTTGTCAGAGTTGGCCCCAAGTTCGCATCGTGGACATGACTGGAGAACCCTTCATATCTCTATAACGTGGCCCTATGTCAATGTTCAAATCTGAACAACACTGGCGTATGGCAAGACCTGCCAGAAAGGAGCGCCCGCATGCCGTACCCCCTTGAACCTACTCCCGAGGACGCGCGCGCGATGGGAATGGCCGCCCTCGAGTTCGTCCAGAGTTATGTGAACGGCCTCGCCGACCGGCCGGCCAGCGACTTCGACGGCGCCGCCGAACTCGCCGCCGAACTGCGTGAACCCGCGCCCGAACAAGGCCAGCCGTTCGCCAAGCTGCTCGACGTGGTGGCCAGAGGCGCCACCACCGGCGTCACCACGGCCGGACCCGGCTACCTGGCCTACATTCCCGGCGGCGGCCTCTACGCCTCCGTCCTCGCCGACTTCGTGGCCGCCGCCGCCAACAAGTACGTGACCGTCTGGAACCTCGCGCCCGGCTTCTCCCAGATCGAGGCGACGGTACTGCGCTGGCTGTGCGACCTGTTCGGCTACCCGGCCGCCGCGCGCGGCGTCCTGACCTCGGGCGGCTCGCTCGCCAACTTCTCCGCCATCGTCACCGCGCGCACCGCGCTCCTGCCGGAGAACTTCCTCGACGGCGTCATCTACGTCACCGGGCAGACCCATGCCTCCTGCGCCAAGGCGGCGATGCTCGCCGGGTTCCCGCGTGCGAACGTGCGGGCCGTACCCACACGGAACACCCTCTCCATGGACCCGCAAGCACTCGACGCCCTGGTCGACGAGGACCGCCGCGCGGGCCGCCGGCCGTTCCTGGTGATCGGCAACGCCGGCACCACCAACACCGGCGCGGTGGACCCCCTCGACGCGCTCGGCGCGCTCGCCCGCCGGCACGGCCTGTGGTTCCACGTGGACGGCGCCTACGGCGGCCCCTTCCAGCTCACCGAACGCGGCCGGGCGGCCTTCCGCGGCATCGAGACCGCCGACTCGATCACGCTCGACCCGCACAAGGCCATGTTCCTCCCCTACGGTACCGGCGCCCTGCTGGTCCGCGACGGCGCCCGCCTGCGCGCCGCCCACCACGTGGGCGCCGACTACCTCCAGGACCTCAGCGCGGAGGAGGACATCCCGAACTTCACCGAGTACTCCCCCGAACTGACCCGCCGCTTCCGCGGCCTCGCCCTGTGGCTCCCGATCAAACTCCACGGCCTGGCCGCCTTCCGCGCGGCCCTCGACGAGAAGCTGGATCTGGCGAGGTACGCGTACGAGGAACTGGTCGCGGCGGGCTTCGAGGTGCCATGGGAGCCCCAGCTGAGCACGGTCGCGTTCCGTGTACCGGGCGACGACGACCAGGCAAGCCAGGAGCTGTTGCGGCGGGTGAACGCGGGCGGACGCGTGTTCCTCTCAAGCACGCTGGTGGGCGGACGCTTCTTCCTGCGCCTGTCGATCGTCAGCTTCCGGACCCACCGAGACCGCGTAGAAGAAGCCCTCCAAGCCATCGGCCACCCCCACCAGCCCTAGCCACCCCCACGTAAGCCAATCCCCAGATCCCAACAACCGGCTCCGCCTCCCCAAAACCAGACGCGGAGCCACTCCCTCACACCACCGCGGACCCACAACCGGCCCTTCTACACGGTGCGTCCAACCACAGACACACCGCCACTCCGTCACACCGCCGCGCGTCCAACCGCAGCCGACCCTTTCACCCCCCAGCACACGTCCGACCCACAGACGCGAAGCCACTCCTTCACGCCACCGCAGACCCACAACCGGCCCTTCTACACGGTGCGTCCCACCACAGACACACCGCCACTCCGCCACACCACCGCGCGTCCGACCACAGCCAGCCCTTCACCCCGCCACGCGTCCGACCACAGACGGACAGCCAGTCCTTCGCGCCCGAGCACAGCCGACCCTTCACCCCCGCCACGCAAGCCCGGTCAGGTGCGGAGCCGCCCGTCCACCCGCTGCGGGACACCCAGCGGGTTGCCATCCTGCAGTTCGAGCGGCAGCAACTCAGCCGGCCAGTCCTGATAGGCAGTCGGTGCCAGCCACCGATCGATGGCCGTGGCACCAACCGAGGTATGGGCCGCACTGGTAGAGGCGGGCCAAGGCCCACCGTGATGCATGGCCCAGCAGACCGCCACCCCGGTCGGCCAGCCGTTCCAGATCAGCCGCCCGGCCTTGCGCCCGAGCACCTCAGCGACGGAAGCCGCCTCCTCGGGCACGGTGCCGTGCACGGTAGCCGTCAACGACCCTTCCAGCTGCTCGAGTACGGCCGGCAGCTCCGACACTTCCCGATACGTCACCACAATCGACGCAGGCCCGAAGCACTCCTCGGCCACCCGAGGCAGCTTGTCGGCGAACTCCCGGATATCGGCGACAAAGACCGTGGGCGTAACCCCCCAGGCCCCCTCACCCGCCTTCCCCTCGGCCAGTACCCGCAGCCCAGACAGCCGCTCCAGTCCGCCCAGATACCCGTCCCTGATCCGCTCGGCCAGCATCGGCCCGCCCGTGGTCTCCCTGACCGCCGCCGCCAGCCGATCGAGCAGCCCGGCATCCTCCGGCACAAACAAGAGCCCCGGATTCGTACAGAACTGCCCCACCCCCAACGTCAGCGACCCCGCGAACCCGCCGGCCACCTCCTCCGCCCGAGCCGAAGGCAGCACCACCACCGGATTGACGCTGCCCAGTTCCCCAAAGAACGGAACAGGCGTTTCCCGCTGGTCGATCAGCGCCTGAATTGCCTTGCCCCCCGCAACCGACCCGGTGAACCCGACCGCCACCACATCCGGATGCCGTACGAGCCCCGCCCCAGCCCGCATCCCATGCACCAGCCCAAGCAGGTCCGGCGAAGGCAGCGCCGACCGCACCACCTCGGCCACCAGCTCCGAGGTCCGCGGATGCCCAGGATGCGCCTTGACCACCACCGAACACCCAGCTGCCAGCGCCGAGGCGGTATCCCCTCCCGCCACCGAGAACGCGAACGGGAAGTTGCTGGCCGCGAACACCGCCACCACACCGGGCAGCGGCCGCTTCATCCTCCGCACATCCGGCCGGGGCGGCGTCAACGACGGATCGGCATGGTCGATAATCGCCTCGACATGACCACCATCCCTGATCACCTGCGCGAACAGCCGAAACTGCCCGGCACTCCGGGCGATCTCCCCCCGCAGCCGCACCTCACCCAGCGCAGTCTCCCGCTCGGCCACCACCCAGAGATCGTCCGCCCGCGCGATCAACGCATCAGCAACGGCCTCAAGCACCCGAGCCCGCTCATGCACCGAAGCACCCCGCCACCCACCACCCCCGCTTGCCCCGCCAGCCGTACTTGCCCCGCTAGCTCCACCAACGCCACTTGCCTCGCCGACCCCACCCGCCCCACCGACCCCGACAGCTCCGCTCGCCCCACTGACCTCAGCGGCCTCACTCGCCTCACCGACCCCCGCGGCTCTACTTACCCGACTGGCTACGGTGACGGCTGCGGCTGCGGCTGCGGCTGCGGCTGCGGCTGCGGCTGCGGAGACGATCGTGTTGACGCCAGCGCTGTCGGTCTCGGGCAGCGCTTCGCCCACGGTCTCGCCGGTCCTCGGGTCATGTCCGTAGATCATTGCTTGGCCTCCCAGTGCAATATCACACTTCACAACCTATCGCTTGACACCCCCACAGGGCGATTCTTACAGTTGCGACACCTGTCCACAAACCTGTCTTTCGTTCACATATATGGACGGCGGTTTTATGATCATCCAGGAGATCCGTGTCACGCCTGTCGCGTTCCGAGACCCGCCGCTGCTGAACGCCGCCGGCGTCCACGAGCCCTGGGCGCTGCGCACGATCATCGAGGTGATCACCGACGGCGGCCTGTCCGGCCTCGGCGAGACCTACGGGGACCTCGACCACCTGACGAAGATGCGCGAATGCGCGCCCGCCCTCATCGGTGTGGACGTGCACCACACCAACGAGATCTACACCCGCATCAGCGCGATCGCCGGCGACGTCGTCAGCGACCTCCACGGCCTGACCGGTACGTCCACCAAAGAGAAGAGCATCGATCGCATCTTCTCCCCCTTCGAGGTGGCGTTGCTGGACATCCGGGGCAAGGCGGCCGGCGTCCCGGTCTGCGACCTGCTCGGTGGCCGGGTGCGGGAGGCGGTGCCGTACAGCGCCTATCTCTTCTACAAGTGGGACAGCCACCCGGGCGGCACGCCCGACCGCTTCGGCGCCGCGCTCGACCCCGCGGGGCTGGTGGAGCAGGCCGCACTTTTCATCAAGGAGTACGGCTTCCGCTCCATCAAGCTCAAAGGCGGCGTTCTCCCACCCGATGAAGAGATCGCCGCGATCCGGGCGCTGCACGAGGCGTTCCCCGGCGTGCCGTTGCGGCTGGACCCCAACACCGCCTGGACCCCCGAGACGTCCATCCGCGTGGCCCACGAGCTGAATGGCGCGCTCCAGTACCTCGAAGACCCCTGTCCCGAGATTTCCGGCATGGCGAATGTCTCGCAAAATATCGTGACAAAGCTTGCTACCAACATGTGTGTCGTCACCCCCGAACACCTCCCACCGGCCATCGCCTCCGACGCGATCCAGGTACTGCTGCTCGACCACCACTACTGGGGCGGCCTCACCCGCTCCGCCCAGGTCGCGGCCCTGTGCGGAACATTCGGTCTGGAACTGTCCATGCACTCCAACTCCCACCTCGGCATCAGCCTGGCCGCCATGACCCATCTCGCCGCCGCCACCCCCAACCTCACCTACGCCTGCGACACCCACACTCCCTGGCAGGACGGCCAGGACGTCGTCGCCCCCGGAGCCCTGCGCTTCGTGGACGGGGCGGTGCCGGTGCCCGACGGTCCAGGACTGGGGGTCGAGCTGGACCGCGAGGCCCTGGCCACGATGCACGAGCAGTACCTGACCTGCGGACTCACCTCCCGAGACGACACCGGCTACATGCGACGCTTCGACCCCGAGTTCGTGGTGAAGCGAGGCCACTGGTGACCACCCCGAGGCCACTGGTGACAACCCCGAGGCCGTTCGCGACCGCCGCAAGGCAGCCGGCAGAGAGGAACCCCCGGTGAACATCGCCTACCTCTACCCCTGGGACGTCGTAGGCGACCCCACCGCCCCCGGCCGCATCGCCGACCTGGGTGTGGAGGCAGTGGCTCTGGCCGTCTCTTACCACTCCACCCGCGCCGCCACGCCGTACCACCCGAACCACCGCGTTCTGGACGTATCCCACTCAGCCTTCTACCTGCCCATCCGCGAAGAGGCCTGGGGCACCTTGGTCCCCGCCTCTCCCTCATGGACAACCCCCGACGCCTACCTCACGGCCCGGGACGCCCTGAAGGCGGCAGGCCTCAAGGTCCTGTCCTGGACCGTCCTCACCCACAACTCGTTCTTGGGCAGCAAGCATCCGGGCGTCGCCACCCGCAACGCCTTCGGCGACCTGTACCCCCACGCGCTCTGCCCCGCCCACCCCGAAGTCGTCGACTACTGCGAACGTCTGGTCAGCGAAATCCTCACCGTGGGCGAACCCGACGGCCTCATCCTCGAATCCTGCGGCCCCATGGGCTTCGGCCACCAGAACATGCACGAGAAGACCGCCGGAGCCGACTGGAACGGCCCCCTCTGCGACCTCCTCTCCCTCTGCTTCTGTACGGCCTGCGCCTCCCGCTACCCCGAAGGCACCCAAGAGCACGTCAAACAAGTCATCGACACCCAGCCCAACCCCCTCACGACAGAACAGGCTCTGGCCGACCACGCACAGGCCATCCAAGAGGTACGGCTCAGCCTCTCCACCCACCTACGCCAACGCCTGATCACCGTCTCCCGCGAGCTCTCCCCCGAAACCCCGATCACCCTCCACGCCAACCCCGGCCCGTGGGCCGCAGGCGCCTTCGCAGCCCTCCCCAACGGCGAACCCGGCGCGGACGTCCTGGTCGGCAACTGCTGGGGCGACCCCGCCTCCGACGCGGACCGCCTCACCACCCTGGCCAACATGGCCACCACCCCGACCGAAAACACCACCGGCCCCCAGCGGATCGGCGCCTACGTCCTCGCCCTCCCGCCCCGCCCGGCCGACGCCACGGTCCTGGCCGACCAGATGGCCACGTACGCCAAGGCAGGCGCCACCGAGTTCCACCTCTACCATGCGGGTCTCGCCTCCCCCGCCCGCCTGTCCGCCCTCCGCAAAGCCCTCAACCGCTGAACCACACACCACCAAGCCTGAAGCCGCTTCGCCCCGCACCCCTAGATCCCTGCAGGCCAAGCGACCCAGCCCACCCCGGCACGGGCCAACCCACCCAGGCCAACCGGCACTGGCCCAACCGGCCCGGCCAACCAGCACGGGCCAACGGCCCCGCCTAGACAACCGGGGCTGGCCCACGACCTGCCCCAGACCACCAGCGCAGCCCAATGGTCCAGTCCGACCGGCACAGGCCAACAGCCGGAGCCCCGTACCGACAAGCGTCGGTCGTCCGGCAAGCAGCCCGGACAACCAACTGCGGCCGGTGGAACCCAGTCAGCCGTCCACCCCCTGCGGAGCGGCTCAGGCTGCAGCCATGCGAGAGACCGACACCGCCGAATTGGCGGCGCCCAGCACCCACACGCAGGTGACCCGCGATGGCCAGTGCACTAACCCACACGCACGTGACCCAGCCAGCGCACCAAGCTCACGCAGGTGACCCGAAGCAGCCAGCGCGCAGAGCTCGCATAGGCGACCGGCACTGCCAAGCGGGCCGACCCCAAACAGGTATCTGACGCTAGTCAGTGCACGATGCCTCGACCGCGCAGGCTCAGGACCAGCTCTCCAGCCCCGAACCCCCGCAGGTGCCCAACCTCAGCCCGTGACCTGACTCATCCATCGCTCATGCGCTCCGCCGAACGGCCCTTCGCCCTCGGTGACCGCCTTGAGCACCCACCGGGCCGACTCCTCAGCCGCCGCGATCACCTCAGCCGGATACCCAAACCGCACCTGATGCTCGGCGAACTCATCCTCATCATCCAGATAGATAACCCCGGTCCGCTTCTTCACCACGTCGAGATCCAGATCCACCATGGTCACGATGCCGTCCCGCCATTCAGGCACCGTCGTGACGTCCACGTAGATGGCGGTCCGGTGCGGTTCGGCGTTGAACAGCGCCACCCACCACTGATCCCGTGGAAACAACATCACGAACGGCTCTTCCCACACCACCGGCGGTTCGTGTCCCTTTGCCCCGACGGTTCCGGCCCCGGCGCCCACCCAAACGCCATGGGCGTCTTCTCCGAGCCGCCGGGCCGCATGGTGCCAGTGAAGCGAACCGTCAAATTTCCGGAATTCCACCCTCATGTCACGTGACGCTATCGTGCCGCTCCGACGAGGCCGCTCTCGTATGCGGCGATGACAAGTTGTGCCCGGTCACGAGCGTCCAGCTTGGTGAGCAGGCGACCGATGTGTGTCTTGATCGTGGCCAGGCTGAGGTGCAGGTACCCGGCGATCTCGTGGTTGGAAAGTCCTCGAGCGATCAGCGTGAGCACTTCCCGTTCCCGCTCGGTGAGCCCGTCGAGCCCCCCGAACGTGGGCGCGGCAGGCGTCCTGGTGAACTCCTCGATCAATCGCCGCGTGATGGTCGGCGAGAGCAGCGCCTCTCCCGCCGCCACCACGCGGATCGCCGACAGCAGAGCGGCCGGAGGGGTGTCCTTGAGCAGGAAGCCACTGGCCCCGGCCCGCAAAGCCGCATACACATACGCATCAAGGTCGAACATCGTCACGATCAGCACCCTGGCCCCACCGCCCCCGAGCCGCCGGGTGGCCTCGATGCCATCCATTTCCGGCATCCGCACATCCATGAGGACGACATCCGGCCGCACCACCGCGGCCAGCGTCACCGCTTCGAGTCCCGTGGCCGCCTCGCCGACGACCTCCAGGTCGGGCTCAGAGTCCACGAGCAGCCGGAAGCTCCCTCTGAGCAACGCCTGATCGTCGGCCACCAGCACCCGGATCACTGACTCTCCCTGCTCACCCGCCCCGCTCACTGAACTCCCCACCCCGGCGGCCCGTCCTCCCTCGGCGACCTCACGCGCTGAGCGGCTCGTCTCCTCCCTGGACCCTCCCAACGCTCCAGCCAGCATTCCGGACGACTCACCCACGCCCGCGACCGACGTGTCCTCCACGGGATTCCGTGCGGCCGACCGCGCCCTGACCGCCCTGCTCATGGAACCTCCCCGTACGGCAGGGCCGCCCGCACGCGAAAGCCCTTGGCTCCCGGCCCGGCCTCGAAGGCTCCGCCGTACATCATGACCCGCTCCCTCATCCCGACCAGCCCGTGCCCCGCGCCCGTCGCCGGCAGCACACGCCAGCCGGGACCATCGTCCGTGACCTCGATGAGTACCTCCCGCCCGTCTGCGGCCACCGACACGCGGGAGCGAGCGGGGGCCGCGTGTTTGACCACGTTGGTGAGCGCTTCCTGGACGATTCTGTAGGCCGACAGACTCACTCCTTCCGGCACTTCGCTGACATCACCGACGTCGAGTTCGACCTCGACGCCGCCGAGCCTGGCTCGTTCGGCGAGTTCGGGCAGGCCGTCCAGACCGGGTGCCGGGCCGAGGTCGGGTTCCTCGGCGGAGCGCAGCACCCCGAGCATGTGGCGCATCTCGACCATCGCGTTTCTACTGGCCGTCTCGATCACGCCCAGCGCCTCGCGCGCGTCCTC
This sequence comes from Nonomuraea sp. NPDC050540, assembly GCF_044457485.1. NCBI lineage: Bacteria > Bacillati > Actinomycetota > Actinomycetes > Streptosporangiales > Streptosporangiaceae > Nonomuraea > Nonomuraea sp. NPDC050540. The sequence continues at coordinate 214,767 of NZ_JBITHA010000005.1, read as the reverse complement.
GGGGCGGGTGGAGAACACGTGGCTGGCCACGCCCGCCTTGACCGTGATCAGCCCCACGCTGTGGGCTACGACATCGTGCAGTTCGCGGGCGATGCGCAGCCGTTCCTCGGTGACGGCCTGTTCCGCCCTGCGCGCCGCGTCTCGCGCGGCGAACGCACGGCGCTCACGGATGGCCAATCCAAAGGTGAACGAGATGCAGATCGCGGCCAGGGTCGACGTGGTCTCGCCCATGACCCAGGTGACTCCACCGGGTACGCCGGCGATGAGCAGCGTGACCAGGGCCAGGACGCTGAAGATCGCAATGGAGTTGATCGGCAGTCTGCGCGAGGAGGCGGAGGCGACCAGATAGGCGGCGTAGGCGGGCGCGACGTACGCCAGACTCGGGAAGCCTGACATGATGGCGGCCACGACCGCCGCCGTCACGACCGCGAACACCGCGACCGGCCACAACCGGCGCACCGCCAGCGGCACGGCGAGCGCGAGTGGCAGCGCGAGCCGGATCCAGCCGGGTGCGTCGGCGCCCGCGGTGCCGGCCAGGTAATACAGCGCGCACACCCATGCGAACGCGCAGTCGAGCGCGATGAGCTGGGCGCGGCTGAGCCGCCTGGCGAACAGGTCCACGCGAAGAAAGGTATCCGGAGGTCAGGCCGGGCGCGTCATCCCACGGTCTGACTCTGCGAGCCCCGAATGACACCGTGGTCTGACGGATCCCAGTCCGATGTGCGAACGGCCCGCCGTACCGCACCCTTGATCGCGTGATCGAACTCAGGCAACTGACCAAACGATACGGAGACACGCTCGCCGTCGACGAGCTGAGCTTCCGCGTCGAGCCGGGGCACGTGACCGGCTTCCTCGGCCCGAACGGCGCGGGGAAGTCGACGAGCATGCGGCTGGTGCTCGGCCTCGACGCGCCCACCTCGGGCCACGCGCTGGTGAACGGCGGCCGCTACGCCGACCTGCGCCGTCCGCTCCACGAGGTGGGTGCGCTGCTCGACGCCGGCGCCGTGCATCCGGGCCGCAGCGCCTACAACCACCTGATGTGCCTGGCACTCAGCAATGACATAGGTGCGCGCAGGGTCGCGCAGGTCCTGGAGCTGGTGGGCCTGAGCGGCGTGGCGCGCAAGAGGGCGGGCGGGTTCTCGCTCGGCATGAAGCAACGGCTCGGCATCGCGGCGGCGTTGCTGGGCGATCCGGGGGTGCTGATGTTCGACGAGCCGGTCAACGGCCTCGACCCCGACGGCGTGCGCTGGATCCGCGGGCTCATGCGCGGGCTGGCCGAGGAGGGCAGGACCGTCCTGTTGTCCAGCCACCTGATGAGCGAGATGGCGCTGACCGCCGACCGCATCGTCATCGTCGGCCGCGGCCGGCTGGTGGCGGACGCGACCGTGGCCGACCTCACCGCCGGATACCCCTCCCTGGAGGAGGCGTACATGGCCCTGACGGCCTCCAGCGTCGAGTACGGAGCCGCGCGATGAGGGCGGTCCTCGCGTCGGAGTGGCTGAAGCTGCGCTCGGTCGGCTCCACAGGCTACGCGGTCGGCGCGGCCGCGCTCACGATCGTGCTCGGAATCGTCTGGACCCTCTATGTCGCGAGTCTGGCCGACGCGCGCGGCTCGATCAGCGCCGCGGCTCCAGAAACGGGATTCCTGCCGCTGGTGCAGGTCAGCCTGGCCGTCCTGGGCGTGCTGGCGATCACCTCGGAGCAGGCGAGCGGCATGCTCAGAACCAGTCTGGCCGCCGTGCCCCGGCGTGGGCGCCTGCTGTTCGCCAAGGCCGCGGTGGTCGGCGGCGTGACACTCGCGGCGGGCGCAGCCGTCCTGATCGCCACCTACGCCACAAGCCGCCTCATCGCGGGCGACCGCGCCCTCGGCTTCAACGACATCGGGCTGCTCGACGGCCTGCCCACCGTGCTGGCCTCCGCCCTGTCGGTCGCGGTGCTGGCGCTGGTCGGCCTGGGGCTGGGCGCCGCCACCCGCTCGACGGCCGCCGGCATCGTCTCGGTCGTCTCGCTGCTGTTCGTGCTCCCCGGCGTCGCCACGTACCTGCCCGCTCCGTGGAACACGCGCGTCGCCTCGGTCATGCTTCCCAACCTGGTGCCGCAGATCGCGGGCGACCGCCTGTCCCGCCGCCTCGGCGACGGGGTCCTGCCGCCGTGGGCGGCACTACTCGTCCTCATCGCGTACGGCGTCGCCGCGCTGTTGGCCGGATACCTCCTGTTGAGGAGGCGCGATGCGTGAACCGGCACCACCTGGCGAGCAGGCAGGACCCGTGAGCCGGACATCCCGCCCGGAGCACGCATGCCCAGGAGAAGGGAGACGTGGATGAGTGTGCTGGCCGCTGAATGGCTCAAGGTGAGATCGGTCCGCTCCAGCCATCTGATCGTCGGCATCGGGCTGGGCTCCGTCCTGCTCGCCGCAGGGCTGGCCTGGATGGCGATCGGCATGTACGACGATGCGTCGCCGTCCATGCGGGGCAGCGCCCGCATCGCGGAATTGGAGGAGGTGGTGGTGATCGTTCCGCAGTTGTGCCTGGGCATCCTGGGCGTACTGTCGTGGACGTCGGACCGCGTGCTCCAGACCAGCCTGACCATCGTGCCGCGCCGCTGGCCCGTCCTGGTGTCCAAGGCGGCGGTGGCCGGCGGGCTCGGGCTCGTGGTGGGCGCGGTCACGGTCTTCGGGACGTTCTTCCTGTCCCGCGGAATGCTCGCCGGGCGCTACCCGGTGACCGGCTTCGCCGAGTCCTGGCCGATTCTGGTGCCGACCAGCATCTCCGTGGCGGTCTTCGCTCTGCTCGGGGTCGGGCTGGGCGTGATCATGAGGTCTGCGGCGGGAGCCGTGGCCGTCCTCGTCGGGCTGGTCTACGTCATTCCGATGATCGGCGGCAATCTGCCCGAGCCGTGGAGCGAGCGGCTGGGTTCGGTGATGATCGGGGCGCTGCCCAGGGAGATCGCCGGTGCCTCGCTGGCCTCGTCGGTCTACGGCGAACTGCTTTCCCCGGTCGCCGCCGCGCTCGTTCTGGCGGCGTACGCCCTGCTACCTCTGCTCGCGGGGGCCTGGTTGTTAAGGCGTCGTGACGCCTGACCGCCCGCACAACCTGACCACCGTCAAACCTCGAAGCAGAAGGGCACCGGCATGGCCCGAGGATCCGGGCCCGGGTACGGCCCCGCCGTACCCGGGCAGGGGTGCGGCGTCGCCGTACCCCTGGAGAGGGTGCTAGACCTCCACCACGACCGGGATGATCATCGGACGGCGGCGGTAGGTGTCGCTCACCCAGCGACCCACCGTGCGGCGCACCACGCGGCGGATCTCCTGCATGTCGACGACCCCGTCGGCGGCCTTGGCCTCGAGGGCCCGTTCGATCTGCGGGATGAACTCGTCGAACTGCCTCGGGTCGATCCCGGAGCCCCTGGCGTATATCTCAGGGCCGGCGGTCAGTTTGCCGGTCTGGGAGTCGACGACCACGACCACCGAGATGAAGCCCTCGTCGCCGAGGATTCTGCGGTCCTTGAGCGAGGTGTCGGTGATCTCGCCGACGGACGACCCGTCCACGTAGACGTAGCCGGCGTGGACAGCACCAACGATCTTCGCCCGGCCGTCGATGAGGTCGACGACGACGCCGTCCTCGGCGATCACGATGTGATCGTCGGGAACGCCGGTGAGCGAGGCCAGCCTGGCGTGGGCGCGCAGGTGGCGCCATTCACCGTGGACCGGCATGAAGTTGGAGGGCCTGGTCAGGTTGAGCACGTACAGCAGTTCGCCCGCGGCGGCGTGTCCCGAGACGTGCACCTTGGCGTTGCCCTTGTGCACGACGCGAGCGCCCCAGCGGGTCAGGCCGTTGATGACCTTGTTGACCGCTGTCTCGTTGCCCGGCACCAGCGAACTGGCCAGCAGCACCGTGTCGCCCTCCGCGATGCGGATGGGGTGGTCACGGTTGGCCATGCGCGACAGTGCCGCCATCGGCTCGCCCTGGGAGCCGGTGCAGATGAGGACGACGTCCTCCGGCGGCCATTCCTCGATGTCGCGAGAGTCGACGATCAGCTCCGGCGGCACCTGCAGATATCCGAGGTCACGGGCGATGCCCATGTTGCGCACCATGGAACGGCCGACGAGCGCGACCTTGCGGCCGTACTTGGCGGCGGAGTCCATGACCTGCTGCACGCGGTGGACGTGGGAGGCGAAGCTCGCCACGATCACGCGCTTGTCCGAGGTACGGATGACCTCGTCCACGACCGGGCCGATCTCGCGTTCGCTGGTGACGAACCCGGGCACTTCGGCGTTGGTCGAGTCGGACATCAGCAGGTCGACGCCCTCGGAGCCGAGCCTGGCCATGGCGCCCAGGTCGGTCAGCCGGCCGTCGCTGGGCAGCTGGTCCATCTTGAAGTCGCCCGTGTGCAGCACCAGCCCGGCGGGCGTGCGGATGGCGACCGCGAGCGCGTCCGGGATCGAGTGGTTGACGGCGAGAAACTCGCAGTCGAAGGGCCCGAAGCGGTCGCGCTGCCCCTCCACGACCTCGATCTTGGCGGGCTGGATGCGATGTTCGGTGAGCTTGGCCTCGATGAAGGCAAGCGTCAGCTTGGACCCGACGAGCGGAATGTCGCGCCGCTCGCGCAGGAGATACGGCACGGCGCCGATGTGGTCTTCGTGGCCGTGCGTCAGGATGAGCGCCTCGACGTCGTCGAGCCGGTCCCTGATGTATTCGAAGTCGGGCAGGATCAGATCGACGCCCGGCTGGTCGGGCTCGGGGAACAGAACCCCGCAGTCGACGATCAGCAGCCGGCCGTCGTATTCGAAGACGGCCATGTTGCGGCCGATCTCACCGAGACCGCCCAGCGCGACGATGCGCAGGCCCCCGTCGGCCAGCGGCGGCGGGTCCGGGAGTTCCGGATGCGGATGGCTCATGGTCTACCCGCCTGGAGACGTAGTGTTCGCAAAACTTCCTTGTCCTCCCCGTTCCTATGTATCTGTCAACTTCACTCCGCCGGCCACCAGGCAGGCCCGCAGCTCGGCGATCTGCCTGTCGTCCGCTTCCACGAGCGGCAGCCGTACCGGGCCCACGGGCATTCCGACCAGGCCGAGCGCCGCCTTGGCCATGATCGCCCCACCGGCGCGCAGCATGATGCCGTCAACCACCGGAATCAACTGGTGGTGGATGGCGCGCGCTTGCTCGGCGTGGTTGTTCCGGAACAGCTGGATCATCTTGGCCAGCTCCGCGCCGACCACGTGCCCGACCACGCTTACGAACCCGGCCGCCCCCACCGACAGCCACGGCAGGTTGAGCAGGTCATCCCCCGAGTAGAAGGCCAGGTCGGTGGCGAGCATCACCTGACCGGCGGCGAACATGTCGCCCTTGGCGTCCTTCACCGCGACGATGCGCTCGTGCTGCGCCAGCCGGATCAGGGTCTCGGTGGCGATCGGAACCCCGCTGCGGCCCGGGATGTCGTAAAGCATCACCGGCAGCTGGGTCGAGTCCGCCACCAGCGAGAAGTGTCGGTAGAGCCCCTCCTGCGGGGGCTTGTTGTAGTACGGCGTGACGACGAGCAACCCGTGGGCACCCGCCCGCTCGGCCGCCTTGGCCAGCGTGATGCTGTGGTGGGTGTCGTTGGTGCCCGCTCCGGCAACGACGGTCGCCCGATCACCCACAGTTTCCAGCACCGCCTCCAGGATGCGAGTTTTCTCCTCATCCGAGGTGGTGGGGCTCTCGCCGGTCGTCCCACTGACGATCAGGCCGTCATTGCGCTGCTCATCAACCAGGTAGGTCGCGAGCCGCCGCACAGCGGCATAGTCGACGGCGCCGTCCCGAGTGAACGGCGTGACCATCGCGGTCAGCATGCGACCGAAGGGGGCGTCGGTGGTTCCATTGGGCGAAGCCATAGTGCGAACGCTACCCGGATTCCCCAAACGCCACCGACAGCGCCACCCCGATAGTGGCCTCTGCTGGGGTTTGAGGTCTATCCGTTACGCCAGCGTGTGCTCTCCCTGACGTCCCCTATCCATCCAACTGCACCCCTATGTTACGGCACAGCCAAGTGAACGCCTCCCACCGCCGCGGGCGCGCCCCGATCGGCCGCACGCTTCTCACGTCGGACGTGGTAACCCGCCGTAACGACGCCCCTGACCCGACCAAGTGGTCACCCCCCGATTTACCGCAATCCAGCGGCACATCCTCATTGCCGGGTAACCGACCTGGGATGCCTCTTGAGGGTGTCCTTGCTACGTGGCCGGCCTGGCTCGGACTACTTGCCGGGGAGGCTGCCCGTTGGCGGCCGCCATCTGGCTGGTGTTCTCGCCGACACCGCGATCCGCTGAGCGCTGCCGAGTTTGGAGCGTCTGGCGAGAGGGGCACCCCACCCATCGCTCATGCCCACAGCCCACAGCCCACAGCCCACAGCCCACAGCCCACAGCCCACAGCCCACAGCCCACAGCCCACAGCGACAGGTTGCCCGTAACCACAGCTCAAGGTGCGCAGTCCGAGCCCTCCGATGGACACCACCGCTTACGACCAGGAGCAGTCCCTGATATGGCTGGCGTTTCGTTCGCGCGGCTTGGCCGAATCCGCAGGTCATGGCCTGATGCCGTCTACCTGCTGGTGCAGGCGGCCCCGGACCGGTTTCGGCGCCTGGTCAGGGGTTGCGGTTGGTGGTGGATGTTTGTGGCCAGGGTGGAGGTGGTTACCGGGGGCCCGTATCGCCACATGTGGGGTTTCGGCAGCACGTCCGGTCGTGTCCTGGAAATGGAAGAGGTCGCCGATATGTGCTCGGGGGTACACACATCGACGACCTCTAACGGAGAATCGGTCACCCTTACACCCGCGTTACAGGGTTTCGCGGACAATTTTCCGCCAACGCAAAGTTGGTACTCCAACACTCGGCGATGACGGATGGTTACCTGCCGAATACGGCAACATGGGGCAACGCCTCACACGAACCCCAGGGATGCACTAGTGGCCACCTCTGATCCGGTCTACCTGCGCGTCGTCGAAGACATTCGGCGGCAGATCAACGACGGCACCCTCCTCCCCGGCGCGCCCATCCCCTCACGGGCGCAACTCACCCGTAAATACCAGGTCGGCGAGACCGCGGCGCGTCACGCGCTGCGCGTGCTGGCCGCCGAAGGTCTCATCATCGGCCGCGTGGGCTCCGGCCATTACGTACGGGAACAGCCGGAGCTGTCCCCGTTGCACCGTTGGCGATTTCTCGACCACCCGGCCCCTTTCGCCGCCGACCTGCAGTCGCAGGGCAGGCGTGTGACTTGGGACTGGCACAGCGAACCCGCCGAAGCCGGGCCGGACATCGCCCGGCGGCTGCGTGTCGACGAGTCCGTGACGGTCTCGCGTACCCGATATGTCTTCCGCGGCGACGGCAAGGCGCTGCAACTGGCCACCTCGTATGAGCCGATCGAGTTCGCGGCCCACTCGGAGGACGAACGGCGCAGCCTGGTGACCCGGATGTCCGCACATGGCATCAAGATCACGGAGATCGTGGAGAGCGTGCGCACGCGCGTGCCGCGCCCTACGGAGAGTGACGCTCTGGACCTTCCGGCCGGGGTACACGTTCTCCACGTCGAACGCACTCACTGGGCCGGCGACCGCCCCGTCGAGACGAGCGACATCGTGATCCCCGGCGACCGATTCCAGGTGGTGTACAGCATGCCCATGTAATTCATCGGACGTTCCTTCCGATCAAGTCTGGATTCGACCGTAATCTCTGGTTATCGTCACGGCAATACCTCCGATGTATGGAGTGCCGATGAGTCCAAGGATGCTGGCGGGAATGACCATGGTCGCGGTGATGCTGGTGGCGCCTCCGGCGGGGGCAGACATTCGGGCCGAAGGCGCCCCGGCACACGAAGACCCGCAAACCGACGGACCGCCGACCGGCGACGCCACGACCCGCGCGGCCCTTTCCCAGCAGGCCGGGACAGAGCGGAGAGCGCCCGAAGAGCTGGCGGCCCAGGGATCCACGACGGTGGCGCGGCCCGGAACTGGTGCAGAGTCGCCAGACTTCCCCACGGGTGCCGCGCGACCGGAACCTGCCAAGGGTGCCGCACAGCCGAAGTCTGCCGAGGGTGCCACGCAGCCAGAGTCTGCCGAGGTCTGGGCAGGCTACGGGCCTCCCGTTGGTGCGATGGTCCAGCAGGCTTCCGGCCCGGTGGCGGCCCCTGGGCGTTCTGAAACGGCGAAGTTCCAGAAGGCTGCTGTAGAACCGTACACGCTATGGTTTGACGAGCCGGCGCCTGACTCCAACAGCGGGTGGGAGCAGCGGTCGTTGCCGATTGGTAACGGGGCGCTGGGGGCGACGGTGTTCGGCGGGGTGGCGGCTGAGCGGCTGCAGTTCAACGAGAAGACCTTATGGACCGGTGGGCCGGGGGTCAGCGACTACAACTACGGCAACTGGGACACTTCGCGGCCGGGGACGCTTGAGGGTATTCGCGAACGCATCTGGAAAGAGGGCGGGGTCAAGCCCGAGGACGTACTGGCGGCGTTGGGGCACAAGTCCGACTCGCCGCGCCATCGGCGCTTCGGGGCGTATCAGAGCTTTGGGGACCTCCGACTGACTTTCACCCAGCCACCCACCGCTCCGGACAACCCCTCAGAGCGACCCGCCTCCAGCCCGAAAGCCGCTGATCCGTCGGGCTGGGACGAGGGGGCGGGCTCGGACGAGGGGGCGGGCTCGGCTTCGGGCGAAAGGGCGGGCTCGGACGAAAGGGCGGGCTCGGACGAGAGGACGGGCTCGGACGAGAGGACGGGCTCGGCTTCGGGCGAAAGGGCGGGCTCGGGCTCGGCAGCTTCCGGGTCAACCGCCCCTGGCCTGGCAACCTCCAGCCCAGCAACCCCACGCCTGACGGCCTCGGGTACGACGACCTCAGGGCTGCCAGCCTCGGGTCTGACAGTCCGGGGTCCCGCTGGCTCAGAACCGGCGGACGCCTCCGAATACCGCCGCTACCTCGACATTTCCCAAGCAGTGGCAGGCGTCTCCTACACCTCAGCGGGCGTCGGCTTCACCAGGGAGTACTTCGCCTCCGCCCCGGCGGGCGTGATCGTGGGCCGTCTGTCGGCGAGCGCGCCAGGTCAGGTGTCGTTCAAGGCCGAGATCTCCACTCCGGCCAACCGCACCAGAACCGCCACGGCCGCCGACGGCCGCGTCACGGTCAAGGGCGCCCTGGCCGGCAACGGCATGCGGTACGAGACCCAGCTCCACGTGGTCAACCGGGGCGGAAGCCGTATCGATGGAGCGGATGGGTCGGTGACGGTCACGGGTGCGGACGAGGTGGTGTTGATCCTCGGTGCGGGCACCGACTATGCCGCGAAATATCCGATGTATCGGGGTGATGACCCTCATGCCAAGGTCACCGCTCAGGTGGATCGGGCGGTCAGGCTGGGGTATGACGGGCTGCTCAAGAAGCATCAGGCCGACTATCGGGGGCTGTTCGACCGGATGCGTGTGGAGTTGGGTGGGGTGATGCCGGCCGTACCGACGGACGAGCTTCTTGCCTCCTACGGCGCCGCACCCCAGGCGGATCGCGCGCTTGAGCAGCTTTACTACCAATTTGGGCGATATCTGCTGGTTTCATCTTCCCGGCCGGGATCACTGCCCGCCAATCTGCAGGGTGTCTGGAATGTCCATGAGGCGCCCCCGTGGCAGGCCGACTACCACGTCAACATCAACCTGCAGATGAACTACTGGCCGGCCGAGATGACCAATCTCGGTGAGACGTTCGAGCCGTTTGCCCGCTATGTCGATGGGCTGCGCGAGCCCGGACGGGTGACGGCGCGGCAGATGTACGGTGCGGATGGGTTCGTCGCGCACCATGCCTCGAACATCTTCGGCCACACGGGCGCTTGGGATCATCCCGCCTATTTCTTCCCGGAGTCCGGCGCGTGGCTGGCCGGCCAGCTGTACGACCACTACCGATTCACCCGCGACCGCTCCTTCCTGAAGAAGACCGCGTACCCGGTCATGAAGGACGCGGCGCGCTTCTGGCTCGATTTCCTGCAGACCGACCCGCGCGACGGCAAACTCGTCGCCATCCCCAGCCGCTCGCCCGAACTCGGCCCGTCTGTGGCGGGGGCGTCGATGTCGCAGGAGATCTTGTGGCAGCTGTTCACCGAGGTCAGGGAGGCCGCGCTGCTGACCGGCGACCCGGCGTTCGCGGCGAAGGCCAAGAAGGTGCTCAAGAAGCTCGATCCCGGGCTGCGCATCGGAAAGTGGGGCCAGCTTCAGGAATGGAAGGAAGACCTGGACGACCCGGACGAGACACACCGCCACGTTTCTCATGTGTACGCGCTTCACCCGGGCCATCAGATCTCCCCGCGAACCACTCCAGAGTTCGCGGAGGCCGCCAAGGTCTCGCTGAACGCTCGTACGGACGCGGGGACCGGCTGGAGCAAAGCCTGGAAAATCAACTTCTGGGCGCGTCTGCTCGATGGCGACCGGGCCCACAAACTGCTCGGCGACCAGCTCAGGACCAGCACCCTGCCCAACCTGTGGGGCACGCATCCGCCGTTCCAGACCGACGGAAATTTCGGGGCGACGGCGGGAATGACGGAGATGCTCCTGCAGTCCCATCTGGGTGCCCTTGACCTGCTCCCGGCCCTGCCCGCCGCCTGGGCCGACGGCTCAGTGGACGGCCTGCGTGCGCGCGGTGCGTACACGGTGGGACTGACGTGGAAGGGCGGCGGGCCATCCGAGGTACGGCTTCGCGCTGACAAAACGGGTTGGGTGACGCTACGGCATGACATGTTTCGCATGCCGGTACGCGTCTACCAGAGCGGCCGTCCGGTCGCCGCCGTCCGCCATGGCGACAAGCTCCTCATCACCACCAAATCCAATGCGAACTATCGCATTGTGCCCGCATGAATACTGTCGGTGGCGGTTGATAGAAAGTTCTCGTGCTAGTCAACGACCTGCCCGCTCACGAGCGGCCACGCGAGCGCCTCATGGCGTCCGGCGGCGCCGCCCTCGCCGACCGTGAGCTGCTCGCCGTGCTCCTCGGGTCCGGGTTCCGTGGGGCCGGGGCCGTCGAGCTCGCCGCGCGGGTCATCGAGCACTGCGGTGACCTCGGTGAACTCGCCCGCGCCGAGCCCCATCGCCTCCTCGCCGTCCGGGGCGTGGGGCCTGCGAAGGCCGCACGCGTCGCCGCCGCCTTCCATCTCGTACGGCGGGCGCAGGCCGGGCCGGAACGGGCCAGGATCACCGGGAGCTCCGACCTGGCCGAGGTCACCGCGCCGTTGCTCCGCGGGCACACGCGCGAGCGGCTCGCGATCGTGGTGTGCGACGGCCAGGGCGGCATCCTGCGACGTACCGTCCTGACGGAAGGCGGGGCCGACCATACTCTGTTCCCGGTCCGCGAGATCATCACCACCGTGCTCACCATGGGCGGCGCCGCGTTCGGGGTCGCCCACAACCACCCGGCCGGCACCCTCTCCCCCAGCCACGCCGACCTGACCGCCACGACCCGCCTGGCGGAGGCAGCCGACACCGTGGGCCTGCGCCTCCTCGACCACCTGATCATCACCGACACCGCCTGGCGCCGCATCCCCAACCCGTAGCCGTGCCTTGCCTGGGGGTACGGCTGGGCGGGCTGTTGCCCGGGATGGCGGGTGGTCGGGAGGGCCGAGGGCATGGGCGGGTGAGCCCAGGAGCGGGCGGGCCAGGGGTTAAGGGCGGGCGGGGCGAGGGGCGTGCGCGTTGCGCCGGGAACCACCGGGCAACATCTCGCCGACGCGGCGCCGGACAAGCGTGGGGGTTGCGCCCTGCCTCCCCGATCACCGGAGCGGAGGGCGGCGACATGGACGGGCGGGGTCGGGTTGGGGTTTGGGTGCGGACAGCGGACCGGGTCCGGGATGGGGCAGGGCAGGGCGTGGGTGGAGGGGGCGGATGGGGAGTGAAGGGGGTCTGGGGGTGGCGGGTTGGGGTTTGGGTGGGGTGGCGGTTGGGGTTGGGGTGGGGTGGCGCCGGGGAGTCGGGTTGGGCCCCGGCGCCGGGTAGTGGTTAGTTGGGCTTGCGGCCGATCAGGAGGGTGGTGAGTTCGTTCAGGGCCACCGGGCTGTCCACCTGGAAACCCGCCTCACGCAGCCACCCCTCCCCCTGCGCGATCGTGTACTCCGACGAGCCGCTGAGCAGCGCCATGTTCAAGCTCATCAGCAACCCGAACGCCGACTCCTCCCGCTGGTCGTCGATCATGCTGTCGTAGATGAGCAGCGCGCCGCCCGCGGGCAGGTGGTCGTAGGCGCGCTGGATGATCTGGCGGCGCTGGGACTCGACCCAGTCGTGGAGCACGTGCCCGATCACGTACACCTCGGTCTCGGGCAGCGGGTCGGTGAAGAAGCTGCCGGCCTGGAAGCGGACTCGGGTGCCCAGGTCGGTCGAGGCCACCAGCTCGTCGAACAGCGGGTTGAGGGGGGCCAGGTCGAAGGTGACGCCCTCCAGGTGGGGGTGGGCGGCGGCGATGCGGGTGGTGAGCATGCCGCGGCAGCCGCCGAGGTCGGCGAAGGACTTCACCGAGGACCAGTCGAACTTTTCGGAGATGGGGCGGCCGAGGAGGGTGGCGTAGCCGTCCATGCCTTCGGCGAAGGAGCGGGTGCGCTGGGGGGTGGCGTACAGGGCGGGCATGGGGTCGTCGACCTTGGCGCCGTGGGCCAGGTTGGCGGCGGTCTTGAGGAAGGAGGTCAGGTCGCCCCACGCGGGGTAGAGGCGTCGCTGGTTGAGGGCGAGGAAGCCGCCGATGTACTCGGGGGCGCCGGGGGTGAGGTACGCGCTGGCGGCGGCGGTCGGGCCGTAGCCGCTCGCGTCTCTGGTGAGCAGGCGCATGGCGACGAGCGCGTCGAGGAAGTCGCCGGCGACGTTCTGGTGGAGGCCGAGGTCGTCGCGCAGGCGCTCGAAGGGGACCGGGCCGTCGGCGACCTTGGAGAAGACGCCGAGTTCTACGGCGGCGTAGAGGGCCTGGGCCTCGTAGAAGCCGGTGGCCGTCTTGATCAGAGAAGCTGCGGTCAGCGTCATGGGCTGTCTCCTAGTCCTTGGTGAAGCAGAGGATGAAGGCGTCGCCGCGGGTGCTCGGCGTGTAGGCGGTGGTGGCATAGGCGTGGTACGGCTGCCGCTCGACGACCACGCGGTCGAAGAAGCGCAGGTAGCGTTCGAGGATGGTGGCGGCGGACGCGGTGCAGGTGGCGGCGTCGGGCACGTCGCCGTCGAGGGAGAACATGGGCACGAACGTGCCGCCGGGGCGCAGCGCGCGCACCACCTTGGGCATGAACGCGTCGAGCCTGGCCCGGTCCTCGAAGATGGCCTTGGGCAGTTCGGGGTCGAAGAAGACGCCGTCGTAGCTTTCGGGCCGGAGGGTGTCCACGTAGTCGAAGAAGTCGGCTTCGACGATCTCGAGGGTGGCGGGCACGTCGGGGTTGGCCTCGCGGAACAGCTCGATGACCTTGGGGTGCTTCTCGACGACGGTGTGCCGGTAGGTGTCGGCGCGCCCGGCGATGCGCAGGGCGGAGTAGCCGAGCCCGAGGCCGACCTCCAGGAACTCGCCGCCGCGCTCGCACAGCAGGTCGGCGGAGCGCCACATGAGGGAACGTTCCCAGCCCTGCATGGCCTGGACTTCGCCGATGTAGAGCGTCACCTCTCCTTTCTCGTCGCGCACGAGGTTGATCTCGGTATCCGGAAGGGTCGTCATGTCTCTCCCTTGGTGAGGTGGTCGATGAAGCCGGTGGTGTGGGCGCCTTTGCGGAAGACGGGGGTGGCGAGCACCTCGCGCAGGAAGGCGGCGTTGGTGCGCAGTCCCGGCCCGGAGACGCGCAGCTCGGACAGGGCCCGGTCCATGCGGTCGATGGCCTGGTCCCGGTCGGCGCCCCAGGTGACGATCTTGGCGATCATGGGGTCGTAGTCGGGCGGGATGCGGGTTCCGGCCCGCACGTGGGTGTCCACGCGGACGAACGGGCCGCCGGGCGGCGTGAACTCCTCGATGAGGCCGGGGGCGGGGGCGAAGTTCCGCTCGGGGTCTTCGGCGTTGATGCGGCATTCGAGCGCCGCGCCCCGCCGTACGACGTCTTCCTGCCGGAACGGCAGAGGGTGTCCGGAGGCGACGGCGAGTTGCTCGCTGACCAGGTCGAGGCCGGTGACGAGTTCGGTGACGGGGTGTTCGACCTGGATGCGGCAGTTGGTCTCGATGAAGAAGTAGTCGCCGGTGTCGTCGTCGACGAGGAACTCGAAGGTGCCGAGTCCGCGGTAGCCGATGGCGCGGGCGCCGGCGAGCGCGGCCTGCGCCATCCGCTCGGCGAGCTCGGGCGCGACGGCGGGCGAGGGGGTCTCCTCCAGCAGCTTCTGACGGCGCCGCTGGGTGGAGCAGTCACGTTCGCCCAGGTGTACGGCGTTGCCGTGCGCGTCGCAGATCACCTGGATCTCCACGTGGTGCGCGGCCCGCAGGTAGCGCTCCAGGCAGACCCGGTCGTCGCCGAACAGGAGCTGGGCCTCGGCCCGTACCCGCCGGTAGGAGCCGGAGAAGTCGTCGCCGGAGTACACGATCGCCATGCCGCGCCCGCCGCCCCCGGCGACGGCCTTGATGACGACCGGGTAGCCGACCTCGTCGGCGAGCCGGCGGCCTTCTTCCTCCTCGACCGCGTGCAGGCTGCCGGGCAGGACCGGCACCCCGGCCGCGCTCATGGTGGCGCGAGCGGCGGCTTTGTCGCCCATGGCCTCGATGACGTCGGCGGACGGGCCGATGAACGTGAGTCCGTACTCCTCGCAGATGCGGGCGAACTCCGCGTCCTCCGACAGGAATCCGTAGCCGGGGTGCACGGCGTCGGCGCCGGACTGCAGGGCGGCCTCGACGAGGGCGGCGGCGTTGAGGTAGCTGCGCCGGGCGGGGGCGGGGCCGATCCTGATGGTCTGGTCGGCCCAGTCGGGCGGCGCGTCGGCCGCGGAGTGCACGGCGACGGTCCTGATGCCGAGTTCCCGGCAGGTACGCCCCACCCGGAGCGCGATCTCGCCCCTGTTGGCGATCAGCACGGTGCCGAACATCATCGCGACCCGGGGAAGAGGGTGTCGCAGGCCGAGGAGTCGCCCGGCGCGATGACCACGAGCGGCTGGTCGTACTCGACCGGCGCCGCGTCGGCCGCGGGGATCTCGACGACGCGGCCGGGGGCCTCGGCGACGATCGGGTTCATGAGCTTCATCGACTCGACGATCCCGATCTGCTGGCCGACCTCGACGGTGTCGCCGACGGAGACGTACGGCGCCGCCCCCGGTTCGGGCGCCCGGTAGAAGGTGCCGACGAGCGGGGCCCGCACCTGGATGTGCCCGTCGTCGGGAAGCGGCGGGTCCACCGTCGTGGTCACCACGGCGGGGAAGCCGTCGCTCCAGGTCAGCTCGGCGCTGGCCAGCCCGTGCGAGATCTTGAGCGTGGCCGGCGGATGCGGCAGCAGGGAGACCAGTCTGGTCGCCGCCTCGCACAGCGTGTCGAAGTCGCTGTCGTTGGGGAGCTCGGTCATGGTTTCACCTCCGGGTGAGTTCTGGGACGCCGAAGCGCCGGAACCGGTCGCGGCGCTGCCGTACCAGTTCGGGGCCGGACAGCGGGAGCAGTTCGGCGAAGGCGGCGCGGACGGCGGCGCCGAGCAGGGCGGCGGCCTTGGCGGGGTCGGTGTGCGCGCCCCCGTCGGGCTCCTCGACGACCGCGTCCACCACGCGCAGCCGCAGCAGTTCGCCCGCCTCGACCTTGAGCGCGGCGGCGGCGCGCGGCGCCTCAGCGGCGCTCTTCCACAGGATGGAGGCGCACCCTTCTGGGGTGATCACGGAGTACCAGGCGTTGGCGCTGATGAGGACGCGGTTGGCGACGGCTAGCGCGAGCGCGCCGCCGCTGCCGCCTTCGCCGGTGACGACGGTGACGACGGGCACGGTGAGCTGGGCCATGAGCCGCTGGCTCTCGGCGATGGCCAGTGCCTGGCCGCGTTCCTCGGCGGACAGGCCGGGGTAGGCGCCGGGCGTGTCGACGAGGGTGAGGACGGGCAGGCCGAGCTTGTCGGCCAGGCGCATCAGCCGGCCGGCCATCCGGTAGCCCTCGGGTGAGGGCATGCCGAAGTTGGAGGCCGTGCGGTCGCGGGTGGTGTGGCCTTTCTGGTGACCGATGAGCATCAGCGGGAGGCCGTCGAGGCGGCCGACGCCGGCCACGATCGACGGGGAGTCGCCGAAGACCCGGTCGCCGTGCAGGCGCAGGAAGTCGTCGAGGACGAGGCCGGCGTAGTCGGCGGTGGTGGGGCGGCCGGTCTCGCGCGCCAGCCGTACGACATCCCAGGGTTCACGCGACGGCGGGATGAACGGCGCGACAGCCTCGAAAGCCGGCGAAGCCCCCGAAGAAGCCGATACCAGTGACGACAGCGTCGCGCGCAGCCCGGAGCGCGGCACGATCGCGTCGACCATCCCGTGCTCCAGCAGGAACTCCGCCGTCTGGAAGCCTTCCGGCAGCTCCTGCCTGATCGTCTGCTGGATGACCCGGGGCCCGGCGAAGCCCAGCCGCGCCCCCGGCTCGATGAGGATGACGTCGGCCAGCGTCGCGAACGAGGCGGCCACCCCGCCGAACGTGGGATCGGCGACCACCGAGACCGACAGCACCCCGGCCGCGTCCAGACCGGCGAAGGCCTGGGCGGTCTTGGCCATCTGCATGAGCGCGATCACGCCCTCCTGCATGCGGGCGCCGCCCGAGGCGGTCACGGTGACCAGCGGCGCCCGCTCGGCCGCCGCGGTCTCGGCGGCGAGGGTGACCAGCTCCCCGACGGCGGCGCCGAGGCTGCCGCCGAGGAAGCGGAAGTCCATGACGACCAGCACGACGGGCCGCCCGCCGATCGTCCCGCGTCCGCCGATGGCAGCCTCGTCGAGGCCGGTCGCCGTCCGCGCCGCCGCGACCCTGTCCGGGTACGGCACCGCGTCGACGAACCCCAGCGGGTCCTCCACCACCTCCGGCGTCTCGAAGGGCCGGAACGAGCCCGGGTCGAGCAGCTGCTCCACCCGCTGCCCCGCGGTGACGGGATGATGGCACCCGCACTCGGGGCAGACGCCCAGCGCCCTGCCGAACCGGCGGTGATGGATCATCGCCTGGCAGCGCCGGCAGCGGATCCACCTCTCCTCCACGACTTCCTCCTAGAACGCCGAGACCACGGTGAAGGTCTCGTAGGGCTGCTCGCGGGCGGTGTCGAGGTAGGGGCGCAGCGGGCTGGTGTGGCGGTGGCTGCTGCTGTGCACCCAGTCCTGAAGGTGCTGGGCGCTCTCCCAGTAGCTGGTGACGGCCATGGTGGTCTCGTTCACCTGGGAGTGCAGGAGCTCGTTGCCGAGCATGCCGGGGGTGCCGACGAGCTGCTCGCTGATCTGCTGGTACGTCTTCGACAGCGGCTGCACCTCCTCCTTCGGCACGCGGTACCAGAGGATGACCCGGACCCGCTCGTGGTCGGTCGGCATGGTGGCCATGGAGCCTCCTGTTCGGTAAGGGGCCAGCCGCGCGCGGTTGTCGACGTGCGCGGGGCTGAGTTCGAATTGCCGGAACGCGGACTCGTCGGTCCAGTCGGTGATCACGTAGTAGGCGCCCTCGCCGCGCAGCAGGCTCTGCCCCCGGTTGGCGGGGTGGGCGGCGATGCCCTCGGCGACCTCGCGCCAGGTGCGCTCGAAGGCGTCCTCCTGGCCGGGCCGTACCTGGATGTCGAGCAGCACACGGAAGGTCACAGCGTGTACACCGCCATGGCCTCGACGTTGCCGAGGAAGACCAGCACCGTGATGACGGTCCTGACCATGTTCCACTTGCCGAAGGCGGGACGGGGGTCGCGCTGCGACCAGTCGGCGGGCAGGTCGTCGGGGTCGAGCCGCATGACCCGCTTCTTCAGCACGGCGTTGCGGGTCGCGGAGATCACGATGACCGCGACCAGCGCTGCGATGAGCGTACCGAGCAGGTATCGTGCGCCCTTGGTGGGCGCGACCAGCAGCAGGTAGACGTCGCACGCCAGCACGCCGACCACCATGATCGGCCCGAGCGGGTCGAACCGGGGCGACCAGTACTGGTGCAGCCGCACGTACTCGCCGGCGGGCAGGCGGCGCATCCAGGGCACGCCCCCGATCGCCGACCACAGGAGCATGCCCGCGACCAGGCCGCTCAGCGCGATGGAGATCTGTGAGACCAGGACGCCCATCGGCTCAGCCCGCCGCCTGCTCGACCAGGCCCTTGATCCGCTTCATCTGGACAGCGGTGTTGGTGTTGAGGCGCTCGCGCATGGCGGCGTCGTCCACCGGGGAGACGGGCTTCATCTCGAAGTCCTGGACCCAGCGCATGCGTACCTGGCCGGGCGCGGTCTCGGTGTACTCCCAGAAGAGGTTCATGTACTTGAACCAGCCGGTCTCGACCCGGTGGGCGCGTACGGTCCTGGTCTCGGGGTCGGAGGTGCGCTCGGAGACCCAGCTCCACTTGTTGCCCTGCTGGTCGGGGTGCATGGTGAGCCGGAACCTGATCGTGTGACCGTCGCGGGCGAGGATCTCGGTGGCGGCGTACTCGCTGAACAGCTCGGGCCACGACTCGACGTCGTTGGTCATCTTCCAGACCAGGTCGAGCGGGGCGGCGATGTCGATGGCGTTGTCGGTGTGGCCGGCCATGATCAGGCCTCCCAGTGGTAGAAGGGCGTGGCCATGGCGTCCTTGGGCTCACGCCAGTTCGGGTCGTAGGGCGAGATGAACTCGCTGAGGCCGGTGTTGAGCTCCTTGTAGAGCTCCGTGCTCCTGGCCTTGTAGAGCCCGTCGGTGATGTCCTCGCCGGCCTCGACCAGGTGGAAGTAGAGGTCGTGGAAGCGGAACAGGGTGCGCCGCGAGGCCCCGATGAGGTGGGGCAGCTCGGAGGCGTCCGACTTGGCGAAGAGGGCGGCGACGGCGTCGGCGTTCGCCGCGTCCATCTTCGCCACGATGAGCGTGCGCTGCATGGTCATCCCTTCTGGTGTTGGGTCAGCCGGCGGCCGGCCTGGAAGAGGGTGTCCGGGGGGTTGAAGCTGTAGCTCAGGCGTACGGCGGGCGTCGGCGGCCGGCCGAACCGGGAGCCCGCGGCCACCCGGATCTTGGCCCGCGCGGCGGCGGCCAGCATGTGCTCCTCGCTGGCGCCGCGCACCCACAGGAAGAACCCGCCGTGCGGCGGCCGGGCGAAGCAGGCCGTGCCCAGGCCTTTGACCAGGGCGTCCCGGCGCGCGCCCAGTTCCTTGCGGAGCATGGTGAGCCTGGTGTCGTAGCCGCCGTCCTCGATGAGGGTGGTGACCGCCAGCGAGGCCAGGTGGTTGAGCCCGCCGCCGCTGGACAGCAGCCCGCCGGCGGCGGCCGCGGCGACCATGGGCGGCGCGGCCAGCATCCAGCCGAGCCGCAGCCCCGGGCCGAGCGTCTTGGCGAACGAGCAGAGCCTGACCACTCCCTCATAGCCCGCCAGCGCGGCCATCGGCGCCGGCATGGTCAGCTCGTCCAGGCACAGCTCGGCGTAGGCGTCGTCCTCCACGACGAGGACGTCGTGCTCGCGGGCCACGTCCAGCAGCGCCAGCCGCCGCTCCTCCCCCACCAGCCGCCCGGTCGGGTTGTGGAAGGTGGGGATCAGGTAGGCGAACGCGATCCGCCTGCCCACCGCCCGGTGCCTGCGGATGGCGGCGGCCAGCGCGTCCGGCTCCGGTCCCGCGTCGTCGGCGGCGAACGGGGCCAGGCGTAGCCCCCGGTCGGTGAAGATCTGCTTGCCGTAGTCGTAGGCGGTCGGCTCGCACAGGACCACGTCGCCCGGCTCGGCCAGCGTGGTGGCCAGCATGTGCAGGGCGTGTGAGGTGCCCGCGGTGATCAGGATGTGCTCGGGTCCGCAGCCTGCGCGTTCGGCGAGGGCCTCGCGCAGGGGCTGGACGCCCTGGTTCTCGCCGTAGGTGAGGGCGGCGGGGCCGTACCGGGAGAAGGCCTTGTCGTAGGCGGCGGCGAGCAGGTCCACGGGGAGCAGGGCGGGGTCGAGGTAGCCGGGGGCCAGGTCGGTGATCCCGGGCGGCGCGACGTCCTGCACGATTCCGGTACGCCAGTACGGGCTCACCCCGCGGCCAGCAGGACGGCGCGCAGTTCTTCCGCCGCGGCGCGGATGGAGCTGTGCGGCCTGGCCAGCGCGATGCGCAGGGAGCGGTCGCCCCGGGCGGGCTCGGCCCAGTGGAACTGGGTGCAGGGCAGCGCGTAGACCTGACGCTTGTGCAGTTCGTCCCAGATGTCGTCGCAGCTCAGGTGGCCCAGGTCGACCCGCTCCACGCTGACGCGGCTGTCGGGGTCGGGGAAGCTGACGCCGGGCACGTCGCCCAGGACGCTTCGCACGATCGCGCGGCCTTCGGCGATGAAGGCGTGCAGGTCGGACAGGCCGCCGTTGGCCGCGTCCTCGGCGAAGTGCTCGACGAGGGTCAGGATGAACGGCGAGACGCCGAGCAGGATGTCGGAGTAGATCTTGGGGATCGGCAGGCCGATGTTGCGGCTGTAGGCCAGCAGGCCGACCTTGAGGTCGAGCGTCGCCCAGAGCTTGCCGGTGTCCTCGATGACGACCCACCGGCAGCCGCTGGCCTCCAGCACCGCGTAGTGGTCGTAGTGGGCGCGGGTGTCGAAGCCGCGGAAGGAGGTGTCCAGGGCCAGCACGACGTCGCGCTCCCTGCACACCTCGGCCACCTCGGCCAGCCGCCGGGCCGACAGCACCCGGCCGGTCGGGTTGTTGGGCGTGGTGATGAAGACGCACCCCACCCCCTCCGGTACGGCCAGCGCCGGGTCCCCGGTGTGCAGCGGCTCCTCCTCGACCGGCACCAGCCGCAGCCCCACGCCGCGCAGGATGTCGGGGATGTTGTCGAAGGTCGGATGGACCAGCCCGACCGCGTCCGACGTCGTCACCAGCGACCTGGCCAGGATCTCCATGGCCACGGACGAGGCGTAGCAGCTGAGCACCGCGTTGTCGCCCACGGGGTAGCGGTGCTGGCCGAGCAACTGGAAGAAGGTCCGGTGGGCGGTCCTCTCCAGGTCGGCGATCGGCTGCATCGCGGCCTTCTGGAAGAGCGTGGACAGCTCGTCGATGATGCGCTGCTGGCCGTCGCTGAGCTCCTGGCGGGCGTGGCCGTCGGCCACGTTCAGCTCGCTGTCGAGAGCCAGGATTTCGAGTTCGGTGAGGTTGACATTGCTCGAGATCATCTCTACGCCCCGTCGTGTTCTACCGGGAAATCCGGATGCTGTGCTGGTCAAGCCATTGGTTGATCTGCAGGACCGACTCCATGTCGGTCAGGTCGCGCCACGCCCGCTTGGGCTCGATCGGCGACTCCAGCAGCGCCCTGGCCCTGCCCGTGTCGATGAGCGGCAGGACGGGGGCACCGGAGTCGTCGAGGAGCCGGCCGAGCTCCGACTTCAGCAGCGGCGCGTACCCCGGGTCGCGGCCGGTGGGGAACTGGCTGGGCCCCCGCTCCAGGACGGAGGCGGGCAGCAGGTCGGCGACGGCCGCCCTGAGCAGGCTCTTGGGCTTGCCGTCGAAGGTCTTCATCGCCCACGGCACGTTGAAGAGGTATTCGACGAGCTGGTGGTCGCAGAACGGCCAGCGCAGCTCCAGCCCGCCGGCCAGGCTGACGCCGTCGTCGAGCGCGCAGCCGAACTCCTGCCACCCCTGCAGGTGCAGGTAGTAGATCTCGCGCATGCGCCGCTCGTCCTGGTCCTCCCCCTCCAAGTACGGCATGCCGGCCAGGTCCTCGCGGTACCGGTCGGCGCAGTAGCCGGGCACGTCGAGCTCCTTGAGCAGGTCGGGCGCGAACAGCCCGGTGCCGAGCCCGTCGGGCGGCAGGTGGTGGGCGGTGGCGGCGACCCACGGGTAGGTCTGGGCGGCGACGACCTCGGGCCGGTCCATGCCCATGAAGGAGGCGAAGACGGTGTCGGCCTGCTCGCCGGCCAGCACGACGCTGACCTTCTCGCTGACGCGCCTGGCCAGCGCCCGCAGGGACGCGGGGAACTGGGGCGCGGCGACCGGCAGGTCCTGCTGGGCGGCGACCGCGGTGCGCCGCAGCACCGGGTCGGTGACGGCGACGCCGTCCAGTTCGACGAACTCGTGCTCGGAGCCGATGTGCGCGGCCACCTCGCGGGCGTAGGGCGCGTCCTCACCGGCCCGCATCGGCCCGGGGCCGCCGGCGGCGCCGCCGGGGTAGCCGACGGTGAACGTGCGCAGCGGCCGGTCGCCCCGCTCGGCCCCCCGATCGGCCAAGGTCTTGGCGGCGATCGCGGCGACCGTGCTGGAGTCGAGGCCGCCCGACAGGAGCACGCCCACGGGGACGTCGGCGTCGAGTTGCTGGGCAACCGAGTGTTCGAGCAGCTCGCGGATGCGGGCCACGGTGGTCTCGTGATCGTCGGTGTGCGGCCTGGCCGCCAGTCGCCAGTAGAGGTGTTCGTGGACGCCGGAGCGGCTGACGGTGACGACCTCGCCGGGCCGTACGCGCCGCATGCCCTTGACCGGGCTGCGGCCGACGCTGCTGGTGAAGGCGAGCAACTCGCGCAGGCCGTCGAGGTCGGCCACCCGCTCGACGAGCGGGTGGGCGAGCACGCCCTTCGGCTCCGAGGCGAAGACGACGCCGGAGACGGTCGGGTAGTAGAACATCGGCTTGACGCCCATGCGGTCGCGGACCAGCAGCAGCCGCTCGCGGCTGTTGTCCCAGATCGCGAAGGCGAACATGCCGTCCAGGTGCTCGGGGCAGCGCTCGCCCCACTCCAGGTAGGCGTGCAGCAGCACCTCGGTGTCACTGCGGGTGGTGAACGTGTGGCCGAGCGCCTTCAGCTCGGCCCGTAGCGCGTTGTGGTTGTAGATCTCGCCGTCGAAGGCGAGGACGGCGCCGCCGTGCGCCATGGGCTGGGCGCCGCCGCCCAGGTCGAGCGCGGCTCTGCGCCGGTGGCCGAGCACGGCGCGCGAGGAGGCCCACAGGCCCTCGCCGTCCGAGCCGCGCCACGCGAGCGCGCCGAGCTGCGCCAGCACGATGTTGCGGTCCAATGCGAGATCACGGTGGAAATCCACCCATCCTGCGATGCCGGCCATCCGCCAGTTCCTCCGCGCGATTCGGGGACGCTTGCCCCGGTATGGTGGCAACCCGGTTTCGGCGCGGCCTGTAGCCGTGATCCAGACGGGAGCCAGCCCGCTTGGTCCAGGCGGTGGTAGTGCTGACACCACCCCGGGATCTCTCGTCGCCACCCGGGTCTTTCGCGCCCGATCTCGGTTGACTGGGACCCATGACAGAGACCGCCACCGTGACGACGGACGCCGTACGCCTGATCGACCTCTCCCGCGTCTACGGCGAGGCACCGAACGAGGTCGCCGCGCTGCGCGGGGTCAGCACCACCTTCCCCGCCCGCTCCTTCACCGCGATCATGGGCCCGTCGGGCTCCGGCAAGTCCACGCTGCTGCAGTGCACCGCCGGGCTCGACCAGCCGACCGGCGGGAAGGTGCTCATCGGCGGCGCCGACCTGGGCGAGCTCAACGAGCGCCAGCGCACCGAGCTGCGCCGTGACCGCCTGGGCTTCGTCTTCCAGTCCTTCAACCTCATCGCCTCGCTGACCGCCGCCCAGAACGTGGCGCTCCCGATTCGCCTGTCGGGCCGCCGCCCGCCGCGCGCGTGGATCCGCGAGGTGCTCACGCTGGTCGGCCTCGGCGAGCGCATGGGACACCGCCCGGCGGAACTGTCCGGCGGGCAGCAGCAGCGCGTGGCCATCGCCCGCGCCATCGCCGCACAGCCCGAAGTGATCTTCGCCGACGAGCCCACCGGCGCCCTCGACAGCAAGTCCGGCCGCGAGGTGCTGGCGCTGCTGCGCCGCCTGGTCGACGAGCGCGGCGACACCGTGGTGATGGTGACGCACGACCCGTTCGCCGCCTCCCACGCCGACCGCGTGCTCTTCCTGTCCGACGGCCTGCTGGTGGACGAGCTGCGTCAGCCCAGCTCCCGCACGGTCGCCGCCCGCCTGGCCGAACTGGAGGCGGCGTGACCACCATCTCCGCCCTCCCCGCGCGGCGGGGCGTACGCACCCGCACGCTGCTGTCGGTCGCCTGGCGCACGCTGCGCAGCCGCGTCTCCGGTTTCGCGGGCGCGGTGATCGCGCTCGCCCTGGGCGTCGCCTTCGCGGGCGGCGCGACCTCGATGCTGGCCTCCGGCTCCGCCCTCCCGCCCGAGACCCCCGAGGCGGTACGGCGGGCCGTGTCGGAATCCGGCGCGCTGCTGGTCATGCTGGCCGTGATCGGCGCCTTCGTCACCGTCTTCGTGGTGGCCGGGACCTTCGCCTTCATCGTCGCCCAGCGGCGCAAGGAACTGGCCGTGCTGCGTACCGTCGGCGCCGCGCCCCAGCAGGTGCGGTGGATGGTGCTGGCCGAGTCGACGTTCGCCGCGATCCTGGCCTCCACGCTGGGCGTGCTGCTGGCCGGGCCGCTCATGGCCGCGATGGCGGCGCTGCTGCGCTCGCAGGAGCTCCTGCCCGCCGCCTTCACCCCGAGCCTGTCGCCGGGCGCGCTGACCGGCTGCTTCGCCGCCGGGGTGCTCGTGGGCCTGGTCGCCACGGTGGCCGCCGCCCGCCGGGCCGCCGCCGTCCGCCCCGTCGAGGCGCTGCGCGCCGCGGCCCTGGCCGACCAGCCGATCGGCAAGGGCCGCTGGCTGGGCGGGCTGGCCGCGCTGGCGGCCGGCGGCGGCATGCTGGCCCTGGTGCCGGTGGCGCCGCCGGACGGGCGGATGCCGCTGACCATGTTCGTCTCGATGCCGCTGGTGATCGGCTTCGCGCTGCTGTCACCGGTCTTCGCCTCCTGGACCAGCGCGCTGGTGGCCGCGCCGCTGGCCCGCTGGACCGCCGCCACCGGCGAGCTGGCCAGGGAGA
Source organism: Nonomuraea sp. NPDC050540 (assembly GCF_044457485.1). Lineage (NCBI taxonomy): Bacteria > Bacillati > Actinomycetota > Actinomycetes > Streptosporangiales > Streptosporangiaceae > Nonomuraea > Nonomuraea sp. NPDC050540. The sequence goes on along the minus strand of NZ_JBITHA010000005.1, from coordinate 189,899 downwards.
ACGTGCGGATGGCGGCCCGGCGCACCGCGGCCACCGCCGCGCCGGTGCTCATCACGGTCGGGCTGGCCGGGTCGCTGCTCGGCGGCACCACGCTGCTCGGCGAGGCGATGGCCGCAGACGCCAGGCAGGTGTGGCGCTCCGACCTGGTCGTGTCCGGCGCCGGGAGCGCCGAGGCGGCCCGGTGGCTGGGTGAGCGGGCCGGGGTGGGCGCGGCCGTACCGGTGACGTCGGGACAGGTGGAGGTGCACGCCAACCGCACCACCCGCACGGTGCCCGCGCAGGGCGTGGACCCGGCCGGGATCGGCGAGGTCATGAACCTCACCAAGGTCGAGGGCAGCCTGGAGGCGCTGCGCGAGGGCGCGGTGGCCGCCGACCGACGGCAGGCCGCGGCGCTCGGGTGGCGGCTCGGCGAAAAGGTGGAGCTGGGGCTCATGGGCGGGGTGAAGGCCACGCCGCGGCTGGCCGCGCTCTACGAGGGGTCCCCGCTGGGCGGCGGGCTGCTCGTGCCGACCGGCCTGCTGCAGGGCGAGAACGCGGGCTGGAGCGCCGTGCACGTGTCCGCCGACCGGCCCGCGGCGATCCGCGCCGAGTTGGAGAAGCGCTGGCCCAAGCTGAAGGTGTTCGACACCGTGGAGATCATGACCATGGTGAGCGGGGCCCGGCAGGAGGGCATGCGCATCGGGGCCATCGCGCTGGCCGGGTTCGCCGTTGCGTACACGCTGATCGCGGTGGCCAACACCTCGGCGCTGTCGTTCGGGGCGCGGCGCGGGGAGTTCGCGCGGCTGCTGTTCCTGGGCGCGCGGCGCGCGCAGGTGCTGCGGATGGCGCTGTGGGAGGCGTTGTGCGTGGCCGCCACGGGCGTGCTGCTCGGCGGCGCGGTCACCGTGGTGGCGGTGCTGGGGCTGCGCGGCGTGCTGGGCGGGCTCGGGCTTGAGGTGCCCACCGCGTTCCCGTGGGCCGAGGCGGGGCTGGTGGCGCTGGCCTGCGCGCTGGTCGTGGTCGTGTCCGCGCTGGTGCCCACGGCGCTGCTGCTGCGCCGCCGTACCTCCGTGGCCGAGGCGGCCGCCTAGCGGCCGCATACCGGACGCGGCCTATCAGGCGCGGCGGCCTATCGGGCGGCCGCTTAGCGGGCGCCCTCGCGCAGGTACCGGAGCACCGCCGCGACCCGGCGGTGCTCCTCGTCGCTCGGCTCCAGCAGCAACTTGGCGAAGATGTTGCCCACGTGCTTGAGCACCGCCGCCTCGGTGACCACGAGCTCGCGGGCGATCGCGCTGTTGGAGCGGCCCTCGGCCATCAGCGCGAGCACCTCGCGCTCGCGCGGCGTGAGGCGCTCCAGGCCGGGGTCCTGGCGGTTCTCCAGTAGGCGCACCACCACGGTCGGGTCGATGGCGGTGCCGCCCGCGGCCACCCGGGTGACGGCGTCGAGGAAGTCCTCGATCTCGCCCACCCGGTTCTTCAGCAGGTAGCCGACGCCCCTCCCGGAACCCGACTCCAGCAGCTCCATCGCGTACGAGCGCTCGACATACTGCGACAACACCAGCACCGCCACCTTCGGGTGCTCGGTGCGGATGCGCAGGGCCGCGCGCAGCCCCTCGTCGCGGAACCCGGGCGGCATCCGCACGTCCACGACCGCGACGTCCGGCAGGTGCCGGTCGACGGCGGCCAGTAACGACGGCGCGTCGCCGACGGAGGCCACGACCCGGTGGCCGAAGCGCTCCAGGATGTGGCGCAGCCCCTCGCGCAGCAGCACCGCGTCGTCCGCGATCACGACGTCCACGTAACCTCCACCCGCAGGGTCGTTCCCCCGCCTTCGGGGCTGGACAGGCTGACCGTGCCGCCCACCGCCGCCACCCGGTCGGCCAGCCCGACCAGCCCGGTGCCCGCGGCGGTGTCGGCGCCGCCGACGCCGTCGTCGCTCACCTGCAGCACGATGCGGCCGGGCGCGTCGCGCAGCAGCAGCTCGGCGCCGCTCGCGCCGCTGTGCTTGGCGAGGTTGGTGAGCGCCTCGCAGCCCGCGAAGTACAGGGCCGACTCCACCGACTCGGGCGGGCGTCCGTGCGAGGTCTCCACGCGTACGGTCACCGGCACCGGACACCGCTCCGCCGCCTCGGCCAGCGCCCCTTCGAGCCCGCGGTCGGTGAGGATGGGCGGATGGATGCCGCGTACGAGGTCCTGGAGCTCGGCCAGCGTCTCCCCCGCCTCGCGGTGGGCCCGCTCGACCAGCTTCCTGGCCTCGGGGTCAGCCCCTGCCAGCTCCATCTTGACCAGTCCGAGCGTCATCATCAGCCCGGTGAGCCGCTGCTGGGTGCCGTCGTGCAGGTCGCGTTCGAGGCGGCGGCGCTCGCTGTCGAAGGCGTCGGCGAGCCGGGCCCGCGAGCGGTCCACCTCGATGAGCCGCAGCTCCAGCTCCTCCTCCGGCGGCTGCGTGAGCAGCGTACGGGCCAGCCCGGCCTCGGCCGCCGCGACGGCGGTCACCAGGTAGGCGGCCAGGACGAGCAGCACCAGCCCGGCCAGCGAGGCCCCCCACGCGAGCGCCGGGTCGGAGGTGACCTTCTGCCAGGACGGGTTGGCCGACGGCGAGAACGGCAGCAGGCGCCAGAACGGGGCCAGCAGCGGGCCACCGGCCAGCAGCGCGAGCACCAGCAGGGCGACGGCGTTGAGCGGGCCGAGCAGGCAGAGCAGCAGCCCGTGCCCGGCCTCGCGCCAGGTGGCCGCCTCACGCAGCAGCGGCCTGCCACGGTGACGGCCACTGTGGGGATCAGGCGCCGGACGGCCGTCGACCAGGCGCAGCCTGGCCCGCTCGACCCGGCCGAGCGTCTCGGCCCAGCGCGGCAGCAGGCGCAGCAGCGGCACGCCGACGACGATGGGGACGGTCACCACGCCGACCACGAGCAGCACGACGGTCCCGGCCAGCCAGACGATCGCGACGAGGAAGCCGCCGAGCAGGTAGGCGACCGAGCGCCAGGGCCGGGAGCTGAGCGGCACCCGCGCCGGCGCGCTGACCAGCCCTTCCCACGGCCCGCCCTCGATCCCCACGATCCTCATCCTAATGAGGGAATTGAGCCTGGTTAGTGGCCCGCGCCAGGCCGGATGGAGGCTCATTGCCGATCTCTCCGGCGCTTCCTAGGCTGCGGGACATGACGCTGACCGGGTACTCCCTGCCGCTGTCCCCGTCCGGAAGCTCCTCCTCCCTCACCTCGCCGCCCTGGTACTTCTCCGGCGAGGTGGTGATGGTCGACTACCGCGTCGACCCGGCCGCCGCCGCCCGCTTCCTGCCACCGGAGCTCGAACTCGGGCCCGACCCGGGGGCCGCGGCCGCGGTGTTCGCCGAGTGGCAGTGGTGCTCGGAGTCGGGCGCGGAGCTGGAGGACCCGGCGGGCAGCCGGTTCTCGGAGTTTCTGATCCTGCTGGGCTGCTCGTTCGGCGGGTCGCCGATGGCGCGCTGCCCGTACGCGTGGGTGGACCAGGCGGTGCCGCTGATGCGCGGCTGGGTCCAGGGCATGCCGAAGCAGTTCGGGTCGGTGCACCTGACCAGGCCGGTCCAGGTGGGCCGGGCGGGGCCGCGCATGGCCGCCGGCGGACGCTTCAGCGCCAGCCTCGCGGTGCGCGACCGGCGGGTGGCCGAGGTGGCGGTGACGCTCGCCGAGCCCGCCGAGCCGCCGCACCTGCACACGGTGCCGCTGGTGCACAACCGGCACTTCCCGGCCTGGGTGCCGGGCGAGAAGCCGCTGTACCAGCTCGTCGCCTCGTCGGTGCGGGACGTGGAGTTCGGGCCGGTGTGGCGCGGCTCTGGCGCGTTCCGGCTGCTGCCCGGCGCGGACGAGGACCTCGCCTCGCTGGCGCCGGTCGAGGTCGGCGCCGGATACGCCTTCAGCTACGCCGAGACGCTGGTGAGCGGCCGCCGGCTGGGCTGAGCGCACACGCGGGCCCCGGGACGGAACACCGTCCCGGGGCTTCTCCATGCTCAAGGTCAGAAGAAGACCACCGTGCCCGCGTGCACCCGGCGGCGGAACGTCCACCACATCCACGCCTGCATCGCCGCCAGCACCGGGACTAGGATGACGAGGAAGCCGCTCAGCACGCTCAGCGTCGCCGGGTCCGCGGTGACGTCCGACAGGCCGCCGGCCAGGCGCAGGCTCGCCAGCACCGCCGGTACGGCCGCCGCGAACGAGGTCAGCGCGACGGCACTGCCGTACCGGGACTTGGCGAGGGCGGCGGGGGCGGCCCAGAGCGCGGCGGCGGCGAGCAGCCCGAGCAGGACGACCGGCACGGTCGTGGCGATCCCGCCGGGGCCGGGCACGGCGAGCTGGGCGAGGGAGGCGAGCGCGAGCAGCCCGGCGGCGGGGCGCGACAGGCGGGTGGCCGTGGCGGTGGCGCGGGCGGCGAGGTCGGCGGGCAGGCGGGCGGCCAGGAAGACGGCGCCGTGCGTGGTGAACAGCAGCACCATCACCACGGCCCACACCGCGGCGTTGATCCCGGCCACGAGCCAGCGGTCGGTCAGCGGCGGCGGGCCGGTCAGCAGCGCGCCCACGAGCAGCCCCCAGAAGACGGCGAACACGCCGCTGGATCCGCCCAGCATCGCGTCCCATCCGGCGCGCCAGCGCGGCGACGGGCGGCGGCTGCGGAACCAGATCGCCGCGTCGCGCACCACCCAGATGAGCAGCCCGGCCACGATGAGCAGGTAGAGGCCGCCGAGCAGGTGGTCCTTCATCAGCGGGAAGGCGCCGGCGAGCACGCCGCCGACGGCCACCAGCCACACCTCGTTGCCCAGGAAGAAGGGGCCGATGGAGGTGAGGACGGCCCGCCGCTCGTACTCGCCGCCGCCGAGGCGGCGCAGCAGCAGCCCGGCGCCGATGTCGAACCCGTCCACGACGAAGTATCCGGCGAACAGCAGGCCCAGCAGGATCGGCCAGAGAAGGTCCATGGTCTGCTCCTTCAGAAGCTGTGGGCAGAGGCGGGCTTGGCCACCTGGTCGAGAGTGGAGCCGAACAGCTCGTCGTCCGGGCCCTTCCGGACGAAGCGCGCGATCAGCACGTAGTCCACGACCGCCAGCGTGCCGAGCACCAACGTGAACCCGACGAAGGAGATCAACACGACGGGGGCCGGGAGATCGGAGACGGCCTTGTCGGTGGTCAGCAGGCCGTAGACGGTCCACGGCTGACGGCCCACCTCCCGCACCAGCCAGCCGGAGATCACCGCGACGAACGGCAGCGGCACCATGATCAGGAGCACGTAGAGCGGGAAGCGCAGCCGTACCACCCAGTTGCGGAACAGCAGGATGAGGCAGACGAGCAGGATGAGCGCCATGATGAAGGCGCTGTTCATCATGATCTGGTACGGCACGCCGATCCACCCTGGCGGCGCCCAGTCACCGGGCCCGAACTGCTGCTCCATGGCCTGTTGCGCCGCCACCAGCCGTTCCGGCTCGCCGTACATCTGGGCGAGTTTGGCCGGTTGGGTCTTCTCGATCACGACCTCCTGCAGGAAGCCCCAGTGGATGATCGAGAACGCGCCGATCGGGGCGGCGATCAGTCCCCAGCGCATCGACCGGCGGAAGACCTCCACCTCCTGCGTGCGCTTGATGAAGTGGTAGGCGCTGATCCCGGCCACGAACAGCCCGCCGGCCAGCACGGCCGCGGAGATCACGTGCAGCAGCGTGTCGATGAGGTTGCTGTTGGCCAGAAGGGCGCCGAAGTCGGTGAGGTAGGCCTGGTCGCCGCGCATCTCGTAGCCCACCGGGTGCTGCAGGAACGCGTTCGCGACCATGATCCAGAAGGCCGAGGCGTAAGCGGTGAGCGCCACCAGCCAGATCAGCGTCAGATGGACGCCCTTGCGGATCCGGTCCCAGCCGAAGATCCACATGCCGAGGAAGGTGGCCTCGGCGACGAACGCGATGAGCGTCTCCAGGGCCAGTGGCACGCCGAAGACGTTGCCCGTCACCTTCGACAGGCCGCTCCAGTTCAGCCCGAACTGGAACTCCATCACCAGGCCCGTGACGATGCCGACCGCGTAGTTGACGACGTAGATCTTGCCCCAGAACTTCGTCATGCGGCGGTAGACCGGGTTCCCGGTGATCGTGTAGGCGGTCTGCATGCCCGCCACGAACAGCACCAGCCCCAGCGTCAGCGTGACGAAGAGGAAGTGGATCGAGGTCGTCGTCGCGAACTGCAGCCTCGACAACAGCAGGTTGTCCATGGTTCACCAGCCTGTCAGTCCAGGTCGGAAGGGGGCGTCCGCCGCAGGGAGGCTTCTGCGCCTACCCCGGCGGACGCAGTGGGCGTGGCCGTCTACTCCCCCGGCTGTAGGCGGCTGTTGACCAGATCGATGAACTCGCTCGGCAGCTTCACACCGCCGACCTCGTCGTCGCCGAGCTTGACGCCGAACTCGCGCTCGACGCGCACGGTCATCTCCAGTACGGCCAGCGAGTCGTAGTCGAGGTCGGCGAAAGGCGTGTCGAGGATGTCGCCGTCCAGGTCGACGGCCTCTCCCTCACCCGCGGCCTCCCTCATGATGCGCCGCAGGTCGTCCAGGGTGAACACGGTCATGGTCGCTCCCTTTCTTCGTTGGGGTGGGCAGTTTGAGCAGAAGGGTGGCCAGCAGCCCGACGCCCGCGCAGACGGCGGCGGCGAGCAGGACCAGCGTGAGCGCCGAGCCGTAGCCGCCGGTGACCGCGGTGCGCAGCGCCTCGGGCAGCGCGCTGACCGTCTCCGGGTCGCCGGCGGCGGTCACGGCCCGGGTGAGCTGGTCCTCCGGCACGCGGGCGGCCAGTTCGGCCCCAAGCCGCGCCTGGAAGGCGCCGCTGAGCGCGGCCAGGCCGAGCGTGCCGCCGAGCTGTCGGCTGAGCGACTGCAGCCCGATCGCCGAGCCGAGGTCCCGGCGGGGCGCGTGGTTCATGACGGCCACGGAGTAGACCTGGAAGATCAGCGCCAGCCCGACGCCGAACACGAGCGCGCCGGCCAGCATCGCCGGCCCCTCCGCCACCGCCAGCGCGACCAGCCCGCCGGTCAGCAGCACGCCGCCGAGCACGGCGAACAGCTGGGGCCGTCCGGCGCGGGCCATGAACGAGCTGAGGCCCAGGGAGACGATCAGCGACCCGGCGGTGAGCGGCATGAGCGCCAGCCCGGCGCCGGTCGCCGACTCGCCGCGGGCCACCATGAGCAGCGGCAGGAAGGTGACCGCCGCGAACATCGTGAGACCGGTGACGAAGCCCTGGACGTTCGCGACGACCAGCACCGGGTCGCGGAAGAGCCGCAGCGGGATGATCGGCTGCTCGGCCCGCCGTTCGACCCGCAGCCAGGCGATCACCAGCACGATCGCGGCCGCGCCGAGACCGACGACGACCGGCGAGCCCCACGCGTAGGCGACACCGGCCCAGCTGCTGACCAGCACCAGGCAGGTGCAGACGCCGCCGAGCAGCGCCGCGCCCAGGTAGTCGATGCGCACCCGCGCCTCGGGCCTGGGCAGCAGCCGGGTCCTGGCGATGAGCGCGACCGAGATCAGCGCCACCGGCACGGTCAGCCAGAACGTCCAGCGCCAGTTGATCCAGTCGGTGATGAGGCCGCCCAGGAACGGGCTGATCGCCGCCGAGGCGTTGAGCGTGGTGGCGAACCAGATCTGGTAGCGCATGCGCTGCTCGGGGGTGAGCAGCTCGGCGTAGATGGCCATGGCCGAGACCATGAGGCCGCCCGCGCCGACGCCCTGGACGATGCGGAACAACACCAGCTGCGGCATCGACTGGGCCAGCGCGCATAGCACCGACCCGGCGGTCAGCAGGGCCAGCGCCAGGATGAAGACCTGCTTGCGGCCGAGGACGTCGCTGAGCTTGCCGTACAGCGGGGTGGTGACGGTGGAGGCGAGCACCGCGCCGGTGGTGACCCAGGCGAACAGGTCCAGCCGCCCGAACTCGCCCACGATCGCGGGCATCGCGGTCGCGGTGATGTTGAGGTCCACCATCGCCAGGAACTGCGCCAGCGCCACGGCGACCAGCGGCAGCGCCACGCCCTGGCGGCGGGTCCCGGCGTTCACCATGGCCGCTCCTCTTCCTCCGCGCGTTCCTCCTCCGGCGCGGGGAACCAGATCCAGAACACTCCGGCCTTGGCGATCTGCTCCAGCAGGTGCATGACCACTCCTCTCACCGCGTCGCCCGGCACAGGACGCGCGCCAGCGCGTCCGGCAGTTCCTCGGGCGAGCCGCCGCGCCAGGCCACGATCCCGTCCGGCCGCACCAGTACCGCCCCGTCCCGCTCCACGCCGTAGCGCGCGGCGAACTCCGGCGCCCGCACGACGTGCACCTCGAGATCCGGTACGGCCGCGCGCCAGCGTTCACCGGCGGACCCGGTCAGCAGGCACGCCTCCCGCCCGACCAGGTCGAGCGTCGAGCGGCCGTCGCCCAGCTGGACATGCGGCGCCCGGGTGCCGGGCTCGCCCGCCGGCTCGGCGTACTCGCCCTCGCCGTAGCGGAAGCCCAGCGTGAGCGTCAGGTCGTCGAGCAGCCCCGCGTCGGCGGCCGGGCGGCCGAAGCCGGTTCCCGAGGTGACCCTGCGCAGGCACTGCTCGACGGTGAACTCCGCCACCGGGGCGCGCTCGGCCTCGTAGGTGTCGAGCAGTTCGGGCCCCGCCTTGCCGCGCAGCACGTGGGCGAGCTTCCAGGCCAGGTTGTGCGCGTCCTGGATGCCGGTGCTGGCGCCGAAGCCGCCGACCGGTGGCATCACGTGGACCGCGTCCCCGGCGAGGAACACGCGGCCTTCGCCGTACCGGGTGGCCGACAGCGCCGACAGCTCCCACGACTGGGTGTCGAGGATGCGCACCGGCAGACCCGGTGCCCCGATCGCCGCCCTGACGAGCTGGACGCAGCGCGGCCACGGGTAGTCGGCCGAGCTCTGGCCCTTGGCCGGGTCGTACTGGATGTAGAGCGTTCCTTGCGTGAGTGTGTCGTCGTGGACGAGCAGCCCCTCGACGGTGTCGTTGACCACCTGGCAGATGGCGAAGCGGCGTTCGCCCAGGTACTCGCGCAGGTCGGCCTTGAACACGATGCTGAGCTGGCGCAGCAGCGCGGGCGTGCCCTTGAGCTCGATGCCGAGGCGCTGCCTGACGCGGCTGCGCACCCCGTCCGCGCCGATCAGGTACCGGGCCCTGATCCGCTCCGCCGAGCCGTCGCCGCGGCTGCGCACGGTCGCGGTGACGCCGTCGCCGTCCTGCTCGAAGGCCGACAGCTCGACGCCGAAGTCGACCCGCGCGCCCAGCTCCACCGCGTGCTGGCGCAGCAGCGGCTCCAGCCGGTCCTGGCTGCACAGCGCCCAGGGCGACGGGCTGAGCCGGTCGAGGTCGGTGGCGGTGGGCAGATCGGCGCGGAACATCTCCTTGCCGGTCAGGCTCTCCACGCGGGCCCGCATCGTGTGCCCGGCGAAGCCCTTGCTGGCCTCCAGTACGGCCGGCTCCAGGCCGACCTGGCGCAGCAGTTCGACCGCGCGCGGGTTGAAGCCGCGCGCCCTCGGATGGATGGACAGGTCGGCGCGGCGCTCCACCACCCGGCAGGAGACGCCGTGCCAGGCCAGGAAGGCGGCGGCCGACAGGCCGACCACGCCGCCGCCGACGATCAGGACCTCGGTCTCGCTCATGGCTTGCGGGCGGTGATGAGCGTGTTGTGCGTACCGAGCTCGGCCTCGGTCAGCCCGGTGAACCCGGCCTTCTCCAGCCAGGAGCGGCAGTCGGCCCGCGTGTACTCGGAGCCGTGCGGCGTGACCATGAGCATGTTGAGGCTGGTCAGCAGCGCTCCCGCGGGGCCCTGGCGGTCGTCGTCGATCATCGGGTCGCAGATCAGCAGCACGCCCCCGGACGGCAGCGCGGAGTAGGCGGCGGCCACGAGCTGCTCGCGCTCGCTCACCCCCCAGTCGTGCAGCACATGGCTCATGACCAGCGCCTGCGCGCCCGGCATCGGGTCCTCGAAGAAGTTGCCCGGGTGGAAGGTGATCTTCCCGGAGAGCCCGAGCTGGGTCATGTGCTCGTGGAAGACCGGCTCGACGCCGGGCAGGTCCATGACGCCCGCCTCGATGTGCGGGTGGCCGCGCAGGATCGCCGCGGCCAGGTTGCCGCGCGCCCCGCCCACGTCGACCACCGAGGTGACCGTGGACCAGTCGAACGCCTCGGCCAGCACTGGGCCGATCATGCCGTTGAGGTAGTCCATGCCGGCGGTGAAGTTCCGCCAGGCGGCCGTGGTGCGGTACTGCTCGGTGAACATCTGCGCGCCGGAGCCCCACCGGTTCTGCGGCTCGCCGGTGCGCAGGGCGTCGATGAGCTGGTTCCAGCGGGCGTCGGCCGCGTTCAGGAAGGCGCCCACGTAGGAGGCGCGGTCGGAGTTGAGGTAGTGCTCGGCCAGCGGGGTGTTGTGGTAGATCTCCCCTTCGCGGCTGAGCACGCCGAGCGCGACGAGCGTGTCGAAGAAGTCGCGGGCGCCGCGTGGATGCAGCTCCAGGCGTTTGGCCAGTTCGTCGGACGAGGCGGGCGCGCCGGACAGGGTGGTGAAGACGCCGAGCTCGGCCGCCGTCAGCACCGTCTTGCGGCTGAAGTAGGCCGTGCCCAGGCGCCACAGCGGCTCTGCGCTGACGGCGGGCGCGGTCATCTCGCTGGTCATACGGGACCTCCATCGGTGGTGAGCTGGAAGGACGGGTTTGCGGGGCCCGGTCGCAACCGGGCGGCGATGCGGGTGCGGGCCAGCGCGAGCGCGGCCGCGACGAGAAGGGGCAGGATCGTGAGCGCGAGGAAGTAGCCGGGCCCGGGGCCCTGCGCGGCCTGCGGTCCGGCGCCGCCGGGCATGGCCAGCCGCGCCAGCTGCCCGCCGACGACGGCGCCGACCGCCCCGGCCAGCCACCACAGCCCCATGAGCTGGCTGGTGGCCCCGGCCGGCGCGACCATGGCGGTCACCCCGAGCCCGACCGTGCCGATGATCAGCTCGGCGATCGACAGCGTCAGGTAGACCACGACCAGCCACAGCGGCGACGCCGCCGGGCTCTGCGCGGCGAAGACCATGAGCAGGAAGCTGCCGGCCGCGATCACCAGCCCGGCCGCCAGCTTCACCGGTACGGCCAGCCGCCCCGCCGGCCCGCCCCACACCCGCGCCAGCACCGGCGCGGCCAGCAGCACGAACAGCGGGTGCAGCGACTGGAACCAGCTCGCCGGCACCAGGAACCCGCCCACCTGCCGGTCGGTCGAGACGGCGGCGAAGTGGTTGAGCACCGAGTTGCTCTGGCTGACCAGCAGGAACAGCACGGCCGTGGTGAGGAAGACCCAGGCGTAGGCGCGCAGCCGTACCCGCTCGTCCGCCGACGCCCGTTTGAGGATCATCCGTGAGTACGGCAGCGGCGCGACGAGCACCAGCAGGCCCACCACGGCCACGAGCACCTCCACCCGCAGCACCCCTTGGACGGCGGCGGCGATCAGCCCCGCCGCCACGACGGCCACCACCACGGCGCTCCAGAGCCGCAGCCGCCGCAGGGTGGCCGGATCGGCGGGCTGTCCGGGCTCGCGCCCGAGTTCGCCGAAGTGCCTGCGGCCCCGGGCGAAGACGGCGATGCCGACGCCCATCCCGATCGCGGCGGTGCCGAAGCCGAGATGCCAGTCGACGGTCTCGCCCACGAAGCCGGTGATCAGCGGCGCGAGCAGCGCGCCGACCTGGATGCTGACGAAGAAGACGGAGAACGCCGCCTCCCGCTCGGCCGCCTGGCCGGGCGGATAGAAGGAGCCGAGCAGCGCGGAAAGGTTGGGTTTGAGCAGGCCGGTACCGGCCGCGATCAGCGTGATGCCGAGGTAGAACGTCGCCTCGGCCGGGACCACCAGCGTGACGTGGCCGCAGGCGATGAGGATCGCGCCGTACAGGACCGCGCGCTGCGGCCCGAAGACCCGGTCGCCCAGCCAGCCGCCCGGCACCGAGGCGACGAACGTGGCCGAGATGTAGAGCCCGACCAGGGCGCCCGCACTGCCGGGAGGCATGCCGAGCCCGTCGGGACTGGTCGCGTAGAGGAAAAGGATGGCCATCATCCCGAAGAAGCTGAATCGCTCCCACAGGTCGGTCATGAACAGCGTGCTGAACCAGCGCGGCTGTCGCCAGGGAAGCAGCGATGGCGCCATGGGCATCCACTCCCGTCGCTCGGGGGCCGGTCCGTCGGCAGCGATGCTGGCACCCGGATCTTGTGCCGGGTTTGTGTCTCCTTGGTGCCCGAGTCGTCTCCAGCGCCGCTCAACGTCCGCACGACGGCCGCCCGGTATGGCTGGGGGATGCGCAGATTCCCCTTCGTCCCCCGCTGCCCCGGCGAGCCGGCGCCCGAGTTCGAGCAGCTCAGGCGGGAGGAGCCGGTGAGCAAGGTGACCTTCCCGACCGGCGACACCGCCTGGCTGGTCACCACCTACGAGGACAACAAGACCGTGATGGGCGACCAGCGCTTCAGCCGGGCCCACACCACCCGGCCGGGCGCGCCCCGCCTGCAGCCGATCCCGCCGGACCCGAACTCGATGTTCAGCATGGATCCGCCCGAGCACACGCGGCTGCGCCGGCTGGTCTCACCGGCCTTCAACAACCGCAGGACCGCCGCGCTGCGCCCCGTCATCGAGCGCGAGGTGGACCTGCTCGTCGCCGCGCTGAAGGAGGCCGGCCCGCCCGCCGACCTGGTCTCGCTGTTCGCCAGGCGGCTGCCGATCACCGTCATCTGCGAGCTGCTCGGCGTGCCCGCCGCCGACCGCGACACCATCGCGGGCTTCGTGGACGTCCTGCTCAGCCTCACCCAGTACCCGCCCGAGCAGGTCGCGGCCACCCGGGCCGAGCTCAAGCGGTACCTGGCCGGGCTGATCGCCGACCGGCGCGCCGACCCGCGCGACGACCTGGTCAGCGAGCTGATCGCCATGCGCGACTCCGGTGACCGGCTCAGCGAGGACGAACTGGTCATGCTCGGCGCCACCGTGCTGACCGGCGGCTTCCTCAGCACCGCCAGCGAGATCGCGCTGTCGTTCCTGTGCCTGTTCCGTCACCCCGCCGAGCTGGAACGGCTGCGCGCCGACCCCGGCCTGCTGCCGTCCGCCGTGGACGAGCTGCTGCGCTACAACGCCCTCACCACCGGCGGCGGCCTCCTGCGGATCGCCACCGAGGACGTGAAGCTGGGCAACGTGACCATCGCCGCCGGCGAGGCCGTGCTGCCCGCGATCTCCTCGGCCAACCGGGACCCGGGCGTCTTCCACGACCCGGACGTGTTCGACGTCGGCCGCGAGGACAACCCGCACCTCACCTTCGGCCACGGCATGCACTACTGCCTGGGGGCGCGGCTGGCCCGGCTGGAACTGGAGATCGCGCTGGCCGGGATGTTGCGCGGCCTGCCCGAGGTACGGCTGGCCGTACCGGTGGAGGAGCTTCGCCCGCAGGGCGGGCACCTCATCCGCGGCCTGCCCGAGCTGCCCGTGACCTGGTGAGGTACCTCAGAGCCTTCTGCGGGGCGTGACCAGGCCGGACTCGAAGGCGATCACCACGAGCTGCGCCCGGTCACGCGCGCTCAGCTTGATCATGGCCCGGCTGACGTGAGTCTTGGCGGTGGCCGGGCTGACCACCATGCGCTCGGCGATCTCCTTGTTGGACAGGCCCGCGGCGACCAGCGCGACCACCTCGCGCTCGCGGTCGGTCAGCACGTCCAGCTCGGGCGTCGGGCGGTCCTCCGTCGACTTGGCGGCGTACTCGTCGATCAGGCGCCTGGTCACGCCGGGGGTGAGCAGCGCCTCGCCCCCGGCCACCACCCGGATCGCCTGCAGCAGCATGGCCGGCTCGGTGTCCTTGACCAGGAAGCCGCTGGCCCCGGCGCGCAGGCTCTTGAAGACGTACTCGTCCAGCTCGAAGGTGGTCAGGATGACCACGCGCACCCCGTCCAGGCGGGGGTTCTCGGCGATGCGGCGGGTGGCCTCGATGCCGTCCATCTCCGGCATGCGCACGTCCATGAGGACGATGTCGGGTCTTAACGTGGCGGCCAGTTCCAGCGCGCGACGGCCGTCGCTGGCCTCGCCGACGACCTCGATGTCGGGTTCGAAGTGCAGCAGCGCCCGCAGGCCCGCCCTGATCAGCGGCTGGTCGTCGGCCAGCACCACCCGGATCACGCCGCCAGCCCCCTCACCGGCAGCCGGGCCGCCACCAGGAAGCCGCCGCCGGGCGCGGGACCGGCGTCGAAGGCGCCGTTCAGCGACGCCGCGCGCTCGCGCATGCCCACCAGTCCGTTCCCCTCCCCCGGCGTGCCGCCCACGCCGTCGTCGCGTACCTCCACCAGCAGCTCGCCGCCCGAGCAGCGCACCGACACCTCGGCGCGGGCCGCCCCGGCATGTTTGATGATATTGGTCAGAGCTTCCTGAACAATCCGGTAAACCGCTAGATCTACGGTTTTCGGGAGTGCGGGGCAGTCGGCGGGCAACGTGAGATCCACTTCGACGCCGCCGGATCTTGCCCGCCGTACCAGCTCGGGAAGGCGGTCCATGCCCGGTGCGGGCGCGAGCGGCTCCTCACCCTCGTCCACGTCGCGCAGCACCCCGAGCGCGCCCCGCAGCTCCACCAGGACCTCCTTGCTCACCCGGCGGATGTCGCCGAGCGCCCGGCGAGCCTGCTCAGGATCGCGGTCGATGAGGTGCTCGGAGACGCCCGCCTGCAGGTTGATCACCGAGATGCTGTGGGCCAGCAGGTCGTGCAGTTCGCGGGCGATGCGCAGGCGCTCCTCGGTCACCCGCCGCCTGGCCTCCTCCTCGCGGGCGCGCTCGGCCTGGGCGACCCGCTCGCGCTCGGCGATCAGCTGCTCGCGGCGGTTGCGCGACATCTCGCCCAGGATGAGGATCGCGACCAGCCAGGTCACGAACCACACCGTCCCCTGCACACCCGGCGGGCGGGTGCCGAACCAGCCCAGCATCAGCGTGCCCACCAGCCAGACCAGCGCGCCCGCTCCTCCAAGCCTGCGGTAGCCGGCGCTCATCACGGTGAACAACGCGATCGACGGCGGGATCGTCGACGCTCCCCCGGGGAAGTCGAGACCCTGGTATACCAGTGCACCGGCGACAACGGCCGCCACTGCCATCGCGGGCGCCCTCTGCAGGAGCAGCAGCGGCAGCGACATCGCCGTCAGCAGCAGAAAGCCCAGCCACAGCGGCAGCGGGCCGGGCGGCGACTCCCGCGCGATGAAGGCGGTCCCCACGATCGTGACCGCGATGACCGCCACCACCTGCGCGACGTCCATCGGGATTCGGCGGATCATACGCAACACTGTAGGCGCTAACCAACGCCACTCGACTGAGCCTGGAAGTCCGCACCAACGGGCTTTGGCAGGGTTGCGGGCATGAAGATCACCGCTAGTGATGTCGTCCCCAACAGGCGCAGAGGCGGCGACATCCGGGTCCTGCTCAGCCCGAAGACCGTGCGGAGCACCTCGGGCTTCATGGGAGTGCTCAGGCTCGCGCCAGGCGAGTTCGTGGCCGAGCACTACCATCCCCACTCCGAGGAGTTCCTTTACGTCGTCCGCGGCACGCTCACCATGCGCGTGGAGGATGAGTCGGTCGAGCTCGGCCCCGGCGACAGCCTGATGGTGCCCATCGGCGCCAAGCACCGGCTCGTCAACACCGGCGCCGAGGAAGGCGAGGCCGTCTTCCACCTCAGCCCGCTCGCTCCCCGTCCGGAACTCGGCCATGTCGACACCGAGGAGCCGCCCCACGCTCACGAGTCCTCCCCCCAGGTAGGCGGGGCGCGGCTGTGAGACGCCGGGTCGTGATCACCGGGATCGGCATGGTCACACCGGGGGGTGTGGGCACCAAGGCCACCTGGGAGATGCTCACCGCCGGACGCTCGGCCACCCGCCTCATCCAGGCCTTCGACGCGAGCCCCTTCCGCTCGCCGCTGGCCGCCGAGGTCGACTTCGACCCCGCCGCCGCGGGGCTCACCGCCCGCCAGGTACGCAGGATGGACCGCGCCGCCCAGTTCGCCGTCGTCAGCGCCCGCGAGGCGCTGGCCGACAGCGGCCTGCCGGAGGTGGACCCCGACCGGATCGGGGTCAGCCTCGGCAGCGCCGTCGGGTGCACGGTCAGCCTCGAAGAGGAGTACGTCGTGCTCAGCGACGCCGGCAAGCGCTGGCTGCTCGACCACGAGTACGGCGTGCCCCACCTGTACGGTCACATGGTTCCGAGCACGCTGGCCGTCGAGGTCGCCTGGGAGAGCGGGGCGGAAGGTCCCGTACAGCTCGTCTCCAACGGGTGCACCTCAGGACTCGACGCCGTCGGGTACGGCGCGCAGCTCGTCGCCGAAGGCACGGTGGACGTGGCGATCGCCGGAGCCACCGACGCGCCCGTCTCACCGATCACCGTCGCGTGCTTCGACGCCATCAAGGCCACCACCGCCGACACCAGCGACCCCGCCGCCGCCTCCCGGCCGTTCGACCGGACGCGCAGCGGGTTCGTGCTCGGGGAGGGCGCGGCCGTACTCGTGCTGGAAGAGCTCGAAGCCGCACGGGCGCGCGGCGCGCACATCTACGCCGAAGTGGCCGGATACGCCGCGCGCAGCAACGCCTTCCACATGACCGGGCTCAAGCCCGACGGCAGGGAGATGGCCGAGGCCATCACCGTCGCCCTCGGCGAGGCCCGCCTCGACCCCACCGCCGTGGACTACATCAACGCCCACGGCTCGGGGACCAAGCAGAACGACCGCCACGAGACCGCCGCCTTCAAGCGCAGTCTCGGGCAACACGCCTACGAAGTGCCGGTCAGCTCGATCAAGTCCATGGTCGGACACTCGCTCGGGGCGATCGGCGCGATCGAGGTCGCCGCCTCCGCCCTCGCGATCGAGCACCAGATCGTCCCGCCCACGGCGAACCTGCACCACCCCGACCCGGAATGCGACCTGGACTACGTACCGCTGACGGCCCGCGACCACAGGACCGACGTGGTGCTGAGCGTCGGCAGCGGGTTCGGGGGGTTTCAGACCGCCATGGTGCTGGCCAAGCACGAGAAGGGAGATTCGTGAGGGAACGCCTCGGCGTCACGGGCATCGGCGTGGTCGCGCCGAACGGCACCACCACCGAAGAGTACTGGGCGGCCACGCTCGCCGGCCGCAGCGGCATCGGCCCGATCACCAGGTTCGACCCCGCCTCCTACCCGGCGCGGCTGGCCGGCGAGGTGCGGGGCTTCACCGCGCGCGAACTGCTGCCCAGCCGGATCACCACCCAGACCGACCACTGGACCCACATGGGCCTCGTGGCCGCCGACCGCGCGCTCGCCGACGCGGGGGTACGGCCGGCGGACCTGCCCGAGTACGAGATGACCGTCGTGACCGCGAGTTCGTCCGGCGGGACGGAGTTCGGGCAGAAGGAGATGACCGGGCTCTGGGGCAAGGGGCCCGACCACGTGGGCGCCTATCAGTCGATCGCGTGGTTCTACGCGGCGTCCACGGGACAGATCTCCATCCGCAACGGGATGCGGGGACCCTGCGCGGCTATCGCCACCGAACAGGCGGGCGGACTGGACGCGGTCGGGCAGGCGCGGCGGATGCTGCGCTCGGGGGCCCGGCTGGCGTTGGTCGGGGGGACCGATGCCTCTCTGTGCCCCTACGGTCTGGTCGCCCAGCTGTCCAACGGCGGATTGAGCACCCTTTCCGATGCTTCTCGGGCTTATGTGCCGTTTGACGAGAAGGCATGTGGCTACGTGCCCGGGGAGGGCGGCGCGATGTTCACCGTCGAGCGCATCGACGGTGGGCGTGGTGCCGGTGAGCGCGGTCCTGGTGAGCAGGGTCCTGGTGAGCACGGTCTTGGTGAGCACGGTCTTGGTGAGCACGGTCTTCGTGAGCACGGTCTGGGTGAGCACCGTCCTGGCGCGCCGATTTATGGCTATATAGCCGGATATGCCGCGACTTTCGATCCTCCCCCGGAGCGGGAGCGCCCGCCCACGCTGACCCGCGCCATCACGCTCGCCCTGGAGGACGCGGGGCTGCGTCCCGACGAGATCGACGTCGTGTTCGCCGACGCCATGGGCCTGCCCCACGCGGACCGGGCCGAAGCGGATGCCCTGAACGCTATTTTCGGTCCCCACAAAGTGCCGGTTACTGCGCCCAAAACCATGACCGGCCGTCTTTATGCCGGCGGCGCGGCATTAGACGTGGCAACAGCCCTGCTGAGCATGCGTGACGGTGTGATTCCGCCGACAGTGGGAACGACAGACCCCGTGCGATCTCTCGGTCTCGACCTCGTCCTCGGGCGGCCCCGCGAGCGCACCCTGCGCACAGCCTTGGTGGTGGCCCGCGGATTCGGCGGCTTCAACGCCGCCCTCGTGCTCACCAAGTGAATCGGGGAGCAGACAATACCAACACGGAATTGACAGCGCAACCAGACTTTCGACCGTTGCCATTCCTTGCCGGGTCTGCTTATTCTGAGTCAACTCCCATGCCAAATCGAAGATGGGCGGCGGCTTGCCTCCGCCCGTCTCCATGCGCTTCGATCCGCATTCAACGGGGTAGGTAAAATGCTGGAGTTCAAAGTTCTGGGGGCACTGGAAGTCCTTGATAACGGCCGTGTATGCACACCCACACCGCCCAAAGTCCTGCGCGTGCTGGCGCTCCTGCTTCTGCGCGCCAACCGCGTCGTCCCCATCGAGACCCTGGTCGAGGAACTGTGGGGCGACAACCCCGCGAGGACCGCGGTCACGACCACACAGACGTACATCTACCAGGTCAGAAAACTCATCGACCGCGACCGGTCGGGCACCGACGAGGAACTCCTCGTCACCAAGTGGCCCGGCTACATGCTTCGGCTCCCCGCGGGGGCGCTGGACGCAGACAAGTTCGAGGCACTCGTCACGCGAGGCCGTACGCACCTGGAGCAGGGCCGCGCCGCAGAGGCGGCGCCGATATTGCACCAAGCGCTGAATTTGTGGACCGACTTACCGCTGGCGAATGTCCCGCAAGGCACCATTCTGGCGACGCACACGCAAAGCCTAATGGAACAGCGCCTACGCGCGATCGAACTGCGCATCCAAGCGGACAGCCAATTGGGCCGCCACGTGGAACTCATCGGGGAGCTGCGCGAGCTGATAGCTGAGTACCCATTCAATGAATGGTTGCACGAGCAGCTGATTTCCGCGTTGAATCACGCCGGACGGCGAAGTGACGCTTTGCTGGCATACCAAGAGATTCGGTCGACATTGCACACGGAACTGGGCCTGGAACCATCGACCCAGCTCCAACGCCTGCAGCACGAGGTCCTGTCCAACCAACCGGTCCGCGTACCCAGGCTGAAAGCCTAGCCGAAACGCCGGCCGTACCGGCGGGACGTCAGGATTTCGTGCAATCCCGCAACACCCTCGCAACACCGGCGCGAGCGCCCCCTCGCGCACCACAACTGAACAGCACAAGCGCCACCCGGGAGTCAACGCACACAGTGACCCTCGCGCACGAAGACCCTCGGCAAGACTCGCGCAGCGCCCCCGCACCCCCCACCGCGAGGCAGCGCGCCCCCCTCGCCGGCAATGCCGCGAGCACCCCCTGCAACACCTCGCGCCCGCGCCCCTCGCGCACAGCACCAGCCGCGCGAGCACCCGTGCGCGCCACCACCCGCGTGAGCGCCCGGTGCGCACCACCACCCGTGCGCCATGCCTCGCCGCGCCCACCCCGCGCGAGCACTCCCCCGCCAGTCCGTGGTCGGCCCTGCCACGTGCGCCACACCCTCGCAACCGCCCCCTGAAGCGCTCAGTTCGGGCGGCATTCGCACCTCCGTGCCATGCCTTGCCAACGCTTCCAGTTCGCTGGCACCCCTGGGCACTCGCGTCTCCCGCAGGCCGCTGCCCCCGCGAATCCCCACGTGATGTGCCCCGCGCGTCCCAAGCGACGCGGGGTCACCCCGCGAGCGATGCCCCAAGCCCGCCCACGGGGGTCCCGGCGCGAGACGCAGGCGTCATCCCGCGCGTGAACCGGGCTGGGCGCGCGACTCCCCGGCGGAAGGCGCCCAGCCCGGAAGCAAGGCGAAAGGCGTGACCCCGGCAACGCAGGGAGTGAGGCCGAGGCCACGCCAGTCGACGACGCCGTAGCGCCATTCGGCGGCGTGGCTCCCGCAGCAGAGGCCACGCACCAAAGTGAACCGCCGTGCGCGCATCCCACTGCGCTGTGACGCGCACACGGCAGATCTGCCTCGGACAGGGAGGGGGATTTAGCCGAAATCCTGCCCGAGAGCCTCAAAGGGCGGGGTCCCCGCAGGGGTGCAACGCTGGGATGACCTGCGGGGACCAGCTCCACCCGGCCGAAGGGGAGACGCAACCCTCGGCCTGTACCAGCACCAGCGCCACGGCGCCGGGCAGGTGATCGTGGTCCTTGTTTCCGACAGCCCCCGGCCCACTAAGCAGTCCGACGGCACCCAGTCACGCGACCGGGAACTCCAGAGCGCCAAGACGCCTACGACAGCCGCAGGCGGGTCCCGGGCCTTGGCACCCGCCCACGACTGCCCATGGGCCGTCGAGAATGGCCCATGGTGCGCGCCGGACCTTGAAGGTCTACAGGCGCGTCACGTCTGGCGAACCGCGTCGCGTGAAGTCAACGCTCTCAACCACTGCCGGGAGCCCCCGCGGAGCCTTCGGTGGAGTCGCTCCGCGGGGACAACTGGCAAATCCCTCGGTGGTCGCAGGCGGCATCTCCCGCGCCGGAGACCCGCCCGCGACCACCCATGGACCGTCATCTGGCCCATGGCGCGCCAGAACCAAGGGGAAAAACGGGTTCCGCGCCGCGTAAGGGAAGCTCAACTGCTTGCGAAGCCGCCGCCCAACCGAGTCGTCCCAGCTACCGACGACGCCCATCTCGCGATGCCCGCACGCGAGCGCTGTCAGTACGCCTCCCCGCACAGCAGGCGCGTCCACATCTCGTCCGTCTTCGCCGCAGGAAGCCACGTCGACTCATGCACGATCACCCGCTTCCTCTCCCTCGTGTATCGCCGTATGAACCGCAGCCCGCCACCTTGGCAGAGCTCGTAGTACACCCTCCTGCAGCAGCACGTATGGTCCTTGACCCGCACCCGCTCCGCCCGAGGGACCGCGACGTCCCAGTCGATCTGCCGTGCCCGGGGCTGCGCGGGAGCCGGATGAGGTGACATGCACTGCCGCTCTTCCAGCACATCCAAAGAATACGTCTAGTTGTATCGCAACGTCTAGCGAGAACGATCGATTCGTCTATTCAGTAGGAGCGTTATGTAGGGGCTCGTACCTGTTCGTCTATCTTGCGGATGTGATCGACTACGACGGTGACACCCACGTCTACATCCAGATCGCGGAGGTTCTACGCCGCCGTGCCGCGGAGCTCACCGCCGGGCAGCCGATGCCGAGTGAGGCCGACATCCAGCAGGAGTTCGGGGTGGCCAGGACCACGGCGCGGCGGGCGATTCACATGCTGCGCGAAGAAGGGCTGATCTACACGGTCCAAGGCGAAGGTACGTTCGTCGGAGCGCCGGAAGACGCGCCTCGTGCGGCACGGAAGACGCCGCTCTACCGGCAGATCGCGCATGACCTGCGGGAGCGGATCACCTCCGGGCAGCTTCAGCCGCGCCGGCCGGTTCCGCCCGAGTCGACCATTCAGCAGCAGTACGACGTGGCGCGCGAGACGGTCAGGCGGGCCATGGCGCTGCTGCGGGAGGAGGGCTGGATCTATACCGTTCCGGCCCGGGGCAGTTTCGTCTCGCCTGAGGACGACTGGCCTACGAAGCGGTGACCAGGCGGAAGTGCAGGCAGACGACCTCTGTTTCGTCGTCCACCTGCTGTCCCTCGCCCGCCCAGTAGCGGCGGTGAACCTCGCCCCAATGCTCGACCGAGCGAAAGCCCTCGCCCTCCGCCTGCGCGAACTCCCAGGTCACGGCAGCGAAAGTCGTCACTTCGACGGAAGTCACCGACACCTCGCCGACCCGGCCGCCGTGGTCGTCGACCAGCACCAGGTGCTCACCGACATGCTCCAGGTCCTCGCCCTCGGCGCGGTAGTCGGACTCCATGAGCCCAGCCGTAGCGGTCTTGGCGCCGGACAGGACCAGGCCGTTGAGTTCTGCGCGCAGCGGGCCGGGGGTGCCGAGGTCCAGCACTCTGAGGCCGTCGATTCTTCCCCACATAGTGGGACTCAGCATAAGTGTGAGGAACGCACTGGTGGTGGTGATGCCTGCCTCTGGGAGGGCGGGCGCGCCGGCCGTACCGTCTGGGCATGGTCGGATGGTGCATCGCGGTGCTCGGCGCGGCCATGCTGGCCGCGCCGAGCACCCAGGCGACGGGCGGGTACATCTGCGTGACCGGCGAGTTCGGTCAGGGATGGCTGAGCGCGGAGGACTGCGCGGGCAACGGACTGCGGGACGTCACAGTGATCATCTGGTACGGCGACGCCGGCACCTACACCTGTGAGCAGGCCACCTTCTATCCCCTGGCCTCCCATCTGGAAGCCAGGGGCTGCACCATCTAGGAGCGAATGCCGGGTGACAGGGCCTCGATCAAGTCGCGGATGGCGGTGCGGTGGTCACCGGGCCGCCACGCGAGGGCGAGCTCGCAGGGAGACAGCCCTGTGACCGGGATCGCCGTGATCCCCGGCCGCCGGTAGATCTCGGCGTTGCCGGCGGCGAGCAGGACGACGGCGTCGCTGCTCTCCAGCGCCGCGAAGGTCTCCTCGGCGTTCGTCACGGTCGCGCACACCACCGGCGGCCGCCCGCCACGCTCACCGGTCGCGAGCCAGTGGTCGCGCAGCGGGCCGGCGCTTTCGGGAAGGGCCAGGAACGCGTCGTCCAGGAGCTCGGAGAAGCCGACCTCGTCCCGTCCGGCCAGCCGGTGTTCCTGCCGGAACGCGACCCAGCGCGGCTCACGGGCCACGACCCGGACGTTGAGATCGTCCTGGCCGGGGATCGGCAGCCAGACGAACGCCACGTCCACCTCGCCCTCGGCCAGGCCCGCCGTGGGGTCGGTCCAGTTGACCTGGCGAAACCGCAGTTCGCAGCCCGGACGCCGGGTGGTGAACCGTTCCCGTATCGCTGCCAGGAAGCCGCGTCCGACGCTGGTGGACATGCCCACGGTGAGCCGTGCGGTTTCGGCGGCGGCGGCGTCGCCGACGGCCCGCTGGGCCTCGTCCCAGCGCTGGAGCAGCTCGCGGGCGATCGGCAGCAGCGCCTGGCCCGGTGCCGTGAGCCGCACCGCGCGCCGGTTCCGGTCGAACAACCTCACCCGCAGCAGATCTTCGAGCTGGCGGATCTGCTTGCTGAGCGTCGGCTGCGCGATGAACAGGCGCTCGGCCGCGCGGGTGAAGCTGAGCTCCTCCGCCACGGCGACGAAATAGCGCAGGTCCCGCAGGTGAGCATCCATAGCCGTTGTCTATTACAGCAGCTATTGGACGTGCCCGAAAGAACCGTTCCATCATTGCCCCTCATGAGCACCACTGAGGATCGCCTGGCGATCATCGAGACCTGCACCCGCATGGCATGGCACACCGACCAGCGTGAGTGGAGCCGCCTGGGCGAGGTGTTCGCGGACTCGGTGACCCTGGACTACACCAGCCTGCACGGCGGCGAGCCCTCCGTGCTGACACCCGGCCAGATCGTCGAGGCGTGGTCGGGCCTGCTCGGCGCGTTCGACGCCACGCAGCACCTGGTGACGAACCACCTGGTGATCGTCGACGACGACACCGCGATCTGCACGGCGTCGTTCCAGGCCACGCACCGCCTCGCCAATCCGTTCGGCTCGCCGCTCTGGACGCTGGGCGGCACGTACCGCTTCGACCTCGTCCGGTCCGGCCACGCGTGGAAGATCAGTGGGGTGGTGATGACCACCACCTGGGCCGACGGCAACAAGGACCTGCTGTCCCTGGCGGCCGGTACCGGATGATCGCGCTCGTGACCGGCGGCAACCGGGGGATCGGCCGGGAGGTGTGCCGCAGACTCGCGGAACTGGGCCACACGGTCCTGCTCACCTCCCGGTCGCCGAATGCCGGGGAGCTCGGCGGCGACATCGTCCGGTTGCAGCTCGATGTCACCTCCGCTGCGGACATCGCGGAGGTGGCTGCCGCGGTCGCCGACCGGTACGGCCGACTGGACGTCCTGGTCAATAACGCCGCCATCACCTACGACACGTGGCAGGACGCCGTGTCCGCCGATCTGGACGTGGTCCGCGAGGCCGCCGAGACGAACCTCTACGGCCCGTGGCGGCTGACCCAGGCGTTGCTGCCGCTTCTGCGCGAGAGCGCGCACCCCCGGATCGTCAACGTGTCCAGCGAGGCGGCCTCGCTGACCAACATGGGCGGTGGCACACCCGCGTACGGCACCACCAAGGTGGCGCTCAACGCCCTGACCCGCATGCTCGCGGCCGAACTGCGCGGCGACGGCGTCCTGGTGAACGCGATCTGCCCGGGCTGGGTCGCGACGGACATGGGAGGGCCGGGCGGCCGTCCGGTCTCCGCGGGCGCGGAAGGCGTCGTCTGGGCGGCCACGCTCCCCGACGACGGCCCGACCGGCGGCTTCTTCCGCGACGGCCGCCCACTCCCCTGGTAACCACTGGTGAGGACGCCTCAATGATCTTGGTGACGGGCGCGACGGGCAACGTCGGCGCCGAAGTGGTCAGTGCTCTGGTCGCGGCCGATGAACCGGTCCGTGCTCTGGTACGGGCTCCGCGCGCCGTACCTCATCTGGACGGTGCCGAGACGGTCACCGGCGACCTCAACCGTCCGGAGAGCATGGCCGCGGCGCTGGCCGGGGCCCGCGCGTTGTTCCTGCTTCCCGGGTACGAGAACCTGCCGGGGCTGCTGGCCGAAGCCCGCCGCGCAGGCGTGGAGCAGGTCGTCCTGCTGTCCGGCGGCTCGGCGGAGAGCGGCGACCCGACCAACGCGGTCACCCGGTACATGGCCGCGTCCGAGTCGGCCGTGCGGGAGTCCGGGCTGTCGTGGACGTTCCTGCGACCGGCCGCGTTCATGTCCAACGCCCTTCGCTGGCTGCCGCAGTTGCGGTCCGGTGATCGGGTGCGGGTTCCCTTCCCTGACGTCCGTACGGCGAGCGTCGACCCGTACGACATCGGGGCCGTGGCCGCCCGCGCGCTGCTGTCGGAGGAGTACCGGGGCGCGATCCTCCAGCCGACCGGGCCGGTCGCGATGACACCCGCCGAGCAGGTTGCCGTGCTGGCCACGGTGCTCGGCCGCGACCTGGAGTTCGTCGGCCTGACGAACGAGGCGGCACGCGCCGAGTTGCTGGCCACCATGCCCGCCGAGTACGTGGACGCGTTCTTCGACTTCTACGTGACCGGCTCACTCGACGAATCGATCGTCCGCCCGGCCGTTCGCGACGTCGTCGGCCGGGAGCCCCGCACCTTCGCGCAGTGGGCAGAAGCTCACGCTGACGACTTCCGCCGAGATCCGGATGAATCAGTGAACGTGCCGGAGGCGGCCTACCCGAACAACGACAAGCCCGCGAATCCTGGACGCTTCGCATCTCCCAACCCGGGTTCTGTCCGACAAGCACGAACGTTGTGGCCCCTGCCGCTCCAAGGGGCGGGGACCCAGCCAACCCACTGCCGGACGGTATTGTCCGTGGGTTGGCGTTCCCCTTAGGCAACGCAGCAGCTTGTAGAGTCCTCGCCCGCCTAAGTGATCGCTCCTGGGCCCAGGTCTGTGCTGGATGCAAACAGTCTGGCCTGGCTGGTGAGTTGGGCTAGCCAGGGTTATGGCAACGTCCAGAAGTTCACAGTGGGGTCGGAGAGTGCTTGAAGGGTGTCCGTACCAATGACGAGCGCGGCGGCCGGCTGATCTTTGTAGGCCAGCATCGCGTACAACACTCCGGCAAATGGCTGCTCTCGAAGCGAGGCCGTGACCTCCTCAACCCGGCCATGGTTGCCGTCGGCCATCGCCCGGGAGCGATCCCGCAGCATGGAACTGAACATGTGCACAGCCGCGAGCCTGCTTCTTCTTAACGCATCTCGGTTGAGCTTGAACGTCTCAACGGTAATCTCCCCTCGAACTGTCAGCGGCTCGTAGTCGCCGGTGCTCAGGATGAACTCCAGGTGATCTGCGGGCTCCTCGCAGGTGGGATCAACGAGCATGGGGCGGCCCAGCTGGTCACGTGGGAAGAGGTCACGTTTGTGATGGCTGTTGCAGTGAGCACAGGCCAGTAGGTGGTTCAACCAGTCGAAGGTCCGCTCCGGTGCCAGGGAGAGCGGTTCGAAGTGGTCGATGTCCGGGCTGAGACCGTCCCCGCAGTACATGCAGCAGTTGATGCCCATGGCCATGAGTTGTAGTTGATCACGAAGATCTCGCTGCAACGCCTTGGCACCCCTCCACATGGATCGGGCACGAACGGGTTTACTCCCAGCGGCTGCCAGTTTGCCGGTCTTGTCACGGAGCTTCTTGACGATTGTCGATGGAAGCTCCCGTCGCTCGATTCGGATCATGATGGCTGGGTGAACCTCGCTGAGACCTCATCCACCCGAGCCAGTAGCGAACTGCTCAGGAGTTCGCGCAAGTGCTTGTACTCCTCGATCTCTGCGTCAGTGGCATGGCCACGTAGTACTGAACGCTCCAATATGACCAACCGGCGGCGTTGCTGTTCTGCCTCGGTGGAGTAGACGCTGTCCAGACCGAAAAGGTCGCTAAGGAGCGCGTCGTCTCCGCTTCCGTAAATGATTCGCTGGTATAGGTCGTCATCCACTACTTCGGGACCCCGCTGCTCTCCTGGTCCGGACAGGCGGATCAATCCACCCGGATCGGCGCTCTGGCAGATGTAAGGGCTGTGAGAGGTGACGATGAACTGGATGTTGGGGAAGTGCGCTTTCAGCCAGAGGCCGATCTTCTTCTGCCAGGTGACATGAAGGTGAGCATCAACCTCATCGATCAGGATGACCCCAGGTGCAAGAATCCTAGGCGAATCCCCCTCCGCACTTAGATGTTCACGGCGATAGGCGAGCTTGCCGGCCAACTTGGCCGATCGGCCATCCCCGTACACGTGATCCAGTTGACGGACCATGTCCAGGACGAGAGCGACAACTGCGCGGTAGCCGTCGCTCAGCTCTTGAAGGGCCAGCGAAACTCCATCGTGCCCAATCCACAGACCGTCACTGTCGATGTGATCGACATGAAAGCCGTCAGGGAGCAAACCGTCGTTGAGTAGATCCACGACGAAAGCGAGGAGTTCCTCAACGCCCGGCCGACCTTCGAGAGCACGCAGGTGGAGGTCGATGAGCCACCTGACACCCTCGGGAAGCGCGGCTCCCTCGAAGAAGAGGGTAGCCAGTCGAGACGTCGCCGCCCTGGTGGTGTACCGATCGGCCTCCAGCGCGCTTCCACTGAGCCGACGGAAGGGACCGTAGCCAGCGATGAACCAGCCCGACGTCTGAGGGTCCCACGGGCCTTGAGTAGCACCATTGCTGTCACCCATTAGCGATGGCTCGAGGTCAGCATCCTCATCTTGAGGACCTTGCCGCCAGCGCAACGAGGCGGTCAAGGGTGAAATTCGGTGTGCAACGACTTCAGAGAATCGATCCTCGCGGCTGGGGATCAACTCAATGTCCACACGACCTTCCTGAAGGCCCTGGGAAATCCAACGTCTGAACGACTCGAAGCCCAAAGAGACAGCAGGACCACTTACGCCGAGGGCGATGGCACGGAGCAATGTCGTCTTACCAGACGCATTACGTCCGGCCAAGACCGTCCAACTGCCGCGTCCTTCGGGGACCGGCAAGCTCAGATCAACGTTCCTGGGGCCGAAGAATCCCTTGATTCCGGATACTTTGATTCTTTTTATATGCATGGTCCACTCCTACCCAGCGATCTGAGTTGTCTCGCCATCGAGTCGCCTGGCTCTGGATCGGCCTCCAAGAGGCGGTAGAGCGGTCACATCTGATCCAACCCCAATCGGCACAGTGACCCTCGCTGTCGGTAAGGCGGCCGACGGGTGGGCTCCGCCGCTGTCATGTCGTTCACAGCGCCGTACCGAAGCCGATCCGAATCAGGACGGGCGCGGGACTGCTGTGTGAGCCGTGCCAGATTGGTTCGACGCCCCGCCGCAGGTTGTGGTCGACGGAGAACTTACGCGGCTACTCTGGTGGCGACACGGAGGACGTCTTCGACCGCGTCTATGCTCCGACCGAAGCTCCTCAGCCGCTACCTCCACAGGTTCGCCGGCCTGGAAGAGCTCAATGGCGTCCTCCAGCTTGGCAGCACCGCTCGCCAGCCGGAGGCGACCGAAAGCACGGTCGGCGTCGATACGGACCACGGCATAGCCGTAGGTGCCAAACCCGACCCCTCGTAGGTCACGGGAGACGACTCGCTGTTTGTTCTGAACGACAACCACCCCTCGGTTCGAATCGTCGTCCTGGTTCTCAGCGTCGTCGTAGAGAAGGTCTGCACCATCGATGAAGAGCTGCTCACAGGCCAGGGCGGTGACGGCAAGACGGCTCCGCTTGAGACGAACACCGGCCTGTCCGAAGTCGGCCAGCGCATAGGCTTGAGGCAAGTCGATGAACGGCAGAGCCGCCTCTTGAACACCTTCCGAACGCTGCGTTGTGGCCACAGGCTTGGCGTGGATGTTCTGGCCGTCCATCTGGCACCGCTTGTGGCCGAAGACCCAACTGGTGAAGGTCGATTCAGACGCAGAGAGCCAGTTCGCCGCTTCGGCTACGCCGTTCAGCGGCGTTGCGAATCGGTCGACCGCCATACCCACCTCCCGATTGCTTCTCACCATGTGGCTAACCCAGGCATCGGGCTCTGATCATACGGAACGGCTCAGCGGAGTCGCGTCATCTTCCCCCGCTTCGATCGGTAGGCAGGTAGCCGATGGAAGGCACCTGCCTGCCGACCACAGACGACGTGTTCACCCGTTGGATTGACACCTACAGCCGCAAGGCTACGAGAACGTGCGAGGGGCGCAGGTTCTGGTCTTGCCCCGGTTTGGTGGACACCTGATCTCTGAGGAACCCTGGTTCCCGGAAGAAGGAGTTCACTGTGCCGAACCACTATCCGCCGGAGTTTCGCCGGCAGATGGTGGAACTGGTGCGCGCGGACGATCGCCGGAGGAACTCGCCAAGGAGTTCCAGCCCTCCGCGCAGTCGATCCGTGTCTGGGTGCGCCAGGCCGATCTGGATGATGTTCGGCGTGCCGATGGCCTGACCAGCGCCGAGAAGGACGAGCTGGCAAGGCTGCGTCGCGTGAACAAGATCCTCCGTGAGGAGAAGGACCACCACGAGGTCTCCCTGGTGGCCCAGGTGCTGGGTGTGTCGCGCCAGGGCTACTACGCCTGGGTGGCTCGCCAGCAGCGCGGCCCGTCGGCTCGGGCACGTCGTGACGCCGAGCTGACCGGCAGTATCCGTGATTATCACGTCTCCGATGAGATCTACGGGGCGCCGCGCATCCACGCCGACCTGCGGGAGATCGACGGCATCAGGATCGGCCGTAAGCGTGTGGCCCGGCTCATGCGAGCAGCCGGGCTGGCCGGGGTGAGCAGGCGCAAGGGCTGCCGCACGACCATCGCCGACCAGCAGGCGGCAGCGGCGTCCGACCTGGTCAAGAGGAAGTTCAGCGCGATCGAGCCGAACCGGATCTGGACCGCCGACGTCACCTACGTGCCGACCTGGCAGGGCTTCGTCTACCTCGCGGTCGTCTTGGATGTCTTCTCCCGCCGGATCGTCGGCTGGGCGATGGCCGACCACATGCGCACCGAACTGGTAACCGACGCGTTGGCGATGGCCATTCACCAGCGCCGCCCCAGCACAGCAGTGATTCACCACAGCGACCAGAGCAGCCGATACACCTCGATCGCCTTCGGCCAGCGCTGCCAGCAGGCCGGCATCCGGCCCTCCACGGGCAGAAACCTGGACGTGCTTCGACAACGCCATCACCGAGAGCTTCTTCGCGTCCCTGGAGTGCGAACTGATCGACCGGCGCACCTCCCGGACCAGATCAGAGGCCGAACGAGCAGTCTTCGGCTACATCGAGGGGTTCTACAACCAGCGCCGCCGTCACTCCGCCAACGGCCAACTCGGTCCCGCCGAGTACGAGCGCCGACAGACACTCAAGCACACCCAAGAAGACGACTATGCTGCCGCGTAGCCGCAAGCCCTGATGCGTCCATCAAACCGGGGCAACTCCAGTTCACCATCTGCGCCCCCCGCCAACTACCGTGTCAGGTGGCCATCTGACGGCTGGCGGGTAGAAGCGGCGGAGTTGTTGATCGCCGATGGAGGTGCCGCGGACTCTACGGCTCACGCCACGCAGGACCGGAAGATGCGCGCCAGACGCGTCCCAAGGTCCTCAAGGTAGCCAAACGCGGAGTTGCGCTGGGTGATGGTCATTCATTCCGGTCGATCCTCGACGGGGGTCAGGCATCGACGCTGGCTGACCGGTCTACGACCCGGGGAGCGCGAGGGGCCGGAGGCCTCTCGCCGGGGGTGCGGGGGCTCGCCCCCGCAGTCACAGCCCGAGCTCTTGGCGCGCAGCGCCCCACCGCGAGGACCACGCCCTTAGGCCCGGGGGTGCGAGGACCAGCCCCAGCCGTCGCTAGAACACGGGGATGATTTCTTCGGGGTCGATGAAGTCCACTGGCACGCCTTCCAGGTCCAGTTCCGGGATGGCCGGGAACGCTATGCCCCAGCGTTCGACGATCGCGCGGACCCTGGCCATCGCCTGGCGCCAGTTCTCCGCCTGTTCCTCATACGACAGCACACCCAGGCCGGCCTCGCGGGCGTGGTCCATCAGGACGCGGTGGTTGTTCAGGAAGTACGGCGGCAGCTCCCAGAACCCCTCCGGCGGCTCCCAGAGGATCATGGAAAGGAACACGAACCCGGCCCGCAACTGCCGGGTGATCAGCGACTTCACGTCCTCGGTCAGCCCCGGCCACTCGTTCTCCAGAATCGTCATGCAAATCTGGAGATGTCGGGACTCATCCCGGCCGATGCGCTGAAACATCTCCCCGAACACCGGATGCCGAGTCCCCGACGCCATCCCCCTGAACAGCGTCGACGCCGCCATCTCGCCCATCATGAAGCTGGTGAACAGGACGGGCAGCGAATACTTGCCCACCGCCGAGCTGTACCCGGTCCAGTAACGCCCGCCGTTGTGATAAAGCCAGCCGATGTTGTTGTGGGCGGCCCTTTCCAGGTCGTCGGCGGGCGTCCAGTCCAGGGGGCCGCCGGGCCACAGGCGGGCGATGGTGCGCTGGCAGCACTCCTCGTGGTTCATCTCGTCGCGGGTGATGGAGAAGAAGCACTTACGTACGGGATCCTCCTCGTGCTTCTCGAAGGCCTGGATCGTCGCACGGGCGAAGACCGCGGGCCCGGAGGCGTCGAAGTTGGCGAGGACGGCGAACCAGTACATGATCCCCAGCCGCTGCTCCCGCGTGAAGTCCTCGGCCACCAGACCGTCCCAGGGCAGGTCGGCCGGGTTCCAGAGCATGGTCTTGGACTTCTCGTAGATCGCCGCGAGCTTCTCGGTCTCGACCCGCCACTCCATCGGGTAGATGTTCGGCTGCGGGATCTCGGGCGCGGGCCAGAAGCCGCCGTCGGGCACGCTGAGGTCGGCCATGTGTGACACCTCCGCCTCCCATCGTGCGGGTCGATGTCATGCGATTTCAAGTACGCGCGCGCTGCGTCACCGCCACACACGCCAGTACGGCCAGCGCGGCCGCCACGGTCACCCACCCGAACCGCTCATCCAGCAGGATCCAGGCCCACACCATCGTGAGCAGGGGCTGCGCGAGCTGTGTCTGCCCGGCCCGCGCGATGCCGCCCTGGGCCAGGCCCGCGTACCAGGGGATGAATCCCAGGAACATGGAGATCAGCCCGACATAGGCGAATCCGGCCACCGCCTCGAAGCTCCACACCACGGGCGTCGTCGCCGCGAGCACCGCGGTGACAGGCAGGGTCACCGGCAGCGAGATCACCAGGGCGTAGGAGATCACCTGCCAGCCGGGCGTGGTGCGGGAGAGCCTGCCGCCTTCGGTGTAGCCGACGGCCGCCGACAGCAGCGCCGCCACCAGCAGCAGGTCCGCCCAGGACGCGCCGCCGCCCTCCGCGCGGGTGAAGGTGAAGGCGGTGATCGCGACGGCTCCGGCCGTACAGGCGAGCCAGAACACGGGCCGGGGCCGCTCCCCCGCCCGCAGCACCGCGAACGCGGCGGTGGCGGCGGGCAGGAGCCCGATGACCACGCCCGAGTGCGCGGTGCCGGCGCCGAGCGACAGCGCGAGGCCGCTGAAGACGGGGAAGCCGAAGACGACGCCAAGGGAGATGAACGCATAAGGACGCCAGTGGTGGCGCGGCGGCAACAGCGGCACCCGGGCGGCGCGCAGGCACACCAGCGCCACCAGCCCCGCGACCAATGCCCGGCCGATCGCCACCAGCCACGGGTCGAATCCCCTCATCGCGAAGACCGTCGCGGGGAACGAGCCGGAGAACGACAGGACGCCGAGGAAGGCCAGCAAGGTACCGCGGCGGGCGTGGGAGACCGCTACTGCGGGAGCGACGATAGCGCTATTCTGTACATTCATGAACAACGATAGCAGTATCGCCCAGATCGCCGCGATGCTGCGCGAAGAGGTCTCGCGCCTCAAACCGGGCGACCGGCTTCCGTCCAGCCGGGAGATCATGCGCCGCCACGGGGTCAGCCCTGTCACGGTGTCGCGGGCGATCGGGCAGCTCACCGCCGAGGGACGGGTGGTGACGCGGCCGGGCGCGGGCGCCTACGTGGCACAACGGCCCGCCGCCCCATCCCCCACAGAAGCGGACATGTCCTGGCAGACCGTGGCCCTGGGCGACCGCGTGGTCGACGACACGGCGGTGACCGCCCTGCTGGCCGGTCCGCCCGACCACGTCATCCCGCTGACCGGCGGCTACCTGAACGCCGCTCTGCGCCCCTCCCACCAGCTCGCCGCCGCCGCGTCCAGGGCGGCGCGGCGGCCTGACGCGTGGTCGGTGCCGCCGCTCACCGGGCTGGCCGAGCTGCGCCGGTGGTTCGCGGTCCAGGCGGGCGGCGACGTGACCGCGGCCGACGCGCTCGTGGTCAGCGGCGGGCAGTCGGCGTTGTCGCTGGCATTCAGGTCGCTGGCGGCGCCGGGCACGCCGATCCTGGTCGAGACGCCCACCTACCCGGGCGCGCTGGCGGCGGCGAAGGCGGCCGGGCTGCGGGCGACAGCCGTACCCATGGATCGCGACGGCGTGCGGCCCGACCTGCTCGCCGAGGCCTTCGCCGTCACCGGCGCGCGGGTCTTCTACTGCCAGCCCACACTGCACAACCCGACCGGCGCCACGCTCTCGCGCGAGCGGCGCGAGCAGGTCATCGGCGTGGCGCGGGCGGCGGGCGCGTTCGTGGTGGAGGACGACGTGCTGCGCTACCTGGCCGACGCCGCGCCGCCGCCGATGGTCTCCATGGACCCCGACGGCACCGTCGTCTACGTCAGCTCGCTCACCAAGGTCCTCGCGCCGAGCCTGCGGGTGGCGGGGGTCGTCGCGCGCGGTCCCGCCGCGCACCGGCTGCGGGCGAGTCAGCTCGTGGAGTCGTTCTTCGTGGCGCGGCCGCTGCAGGAGACGGCGCTGGAGTTCGTGGGCTCGCCCGCGTGGGAGCGCCATCTGCGCACGGTGCACGCCGAGATCGCCCGCCGCCGCGACGCGCTGCTCGCGGCCCTCGCCGCGCGCCTTCCGGCCGCCGCGCCCCATCTGGTGCCGCGTGGCGGCAAGCATCTGTGGGTACGGCTGCCGCCGCACGTGGACGAGCCCGCCCTGGTCGAGGCGGCCTTCCGGAACGGCGTGCTGGTGAGCCCGGGCCGCATGTACTACCCGTCGGAGCCGCCCGGCCCGCGCCTGAGGCTCACCTTCATGGCCGCCACCCACGTGAGCGAACTGGCCGAGGGCGTCAGGCGGCTGGCCGAGGCGATGGGGCCCGGTTAGGAGAGCACCCGGTCGGCGTGTTCGAGGATGATCCGGGCGAGCTGGTCGGGTGCGCGGTGGTTGGCGGTGTGGCCCTGGCCGCGCATGAGCACGCGGGTGTGGTGCGGCAGCACGCGTTCCAGGGCGTCCATGCGCTCGCCGAGGTGGGCCGGGCTCTGGTCGCCGCCGAGCAGCACCACCGGCGCCTGGATGTTCGCGTAGTCGCCCAGCCGGTTGCCGAGGGCGTCGATGGCGGCCAGGTCGTCGAGCTGCCGGGGCGCCAGTGCGCGCAGCCTGGGCATCAGGGCCACCGCGAGCGCCCCCGCCGCCGCCTGCCAGCCCGGAATCTTGATCACCTCCGTGAAGAAGGTCCGCATGGCCTTGGCCGTCTTGCCCCTGGCCATCGCGGCCCGCGCGCGGCGGGTGGTGTCGCCGCCGAGCGTGGTGCCGGTGATGACGGGCGGTTCGTACAGGACGGCTCCGGCGAACGGCCCGGCGCGCAGGGCCTCCAGCGCGACCACGCCACCGGAGGAGTGGCCGACCAGCATGACCTCGCCGCCCATGCGTTCGGCGGCGGCGAGCGTCTCGGTGACCTCGTCCTCGATGGTCACGGCGGGCCCCCGGTCGGGCCGGTACTGAAGCCGGCACGGCACCTCGACCGGATACCGGGCGGCCAGCAGGTCCGCGGGCTTGCGCCACAGGGATCCGTCATCCAGACCCGCGTGCAACACCAGAATTCCCGACATATCGGCAAACCTCCTTAGCAACGCTAAGGACAACTTAGCACTGCTAAGGTGAACTGTGAACAAGAAGCTGACCCGGCAGTCGCTCATCGAGACCGGGCTGCGTCTCCTGGACGAGGTCGGCCTCGACGGCCTGACCGTCCGCAGGCTCGCCGCCGAGCTCGGCGTCCAGTCCCCCGCGCTGTATTGGCACATCCGCACCAAGCAGGAACTCCTGGACGGCATGGCCGACGCCATCGTCCTGGCCGCCGGCATGGGCCCGCCCCTGGACGACGAGCCGTGGCAGGACTGGCTGGCCCGCCGCGCCCGCGCGTACCGCGGCTCGCTGAGCGCGCACCGCGACGGCGCCCGCGTCGTGTCCGGCGCGACCAGCCTCAGCGCCCGCGCGGTCGAGCTGTTCGAGCAGGAGCTGGACGGCATGGTCTCCAGGGGCTTCACGCCCGGCCTGGCCCTGCGCACGATCACCACGCTGACCCACTACGTCAACGGCGTCGTCCTGCACGAACAGGCCGAGCGCGGCGGCCCGTCCGGCGTCCTGCCGGGTCCCACCCTGCTGGCCGCCGTGCACGAGACCGGCGGCCCGCTGGGCGACGACGGCTTCGAGCACGGGCTGCGCGCCTTCGTCGAAGGCACCGCTCAGGCGCTGGCGAAGACCTCGTAGTGCGCGACGGTACGCTCCCGGTCCACCAGGAAGGCGTCGTCGTCGGCGTAGAAGACGGCCCGCGACGGGTCCTCCCCGGCGAAGGCCGCGATGGCTTC
Organism: Nonomuraea sp. NPDC050540; assembly: GCF_044457485.1. Classification (NCBI taxonomy): domain Bacteria; kingdom Bacillati; phylum Actinomycetota; class Actinomycetes; order Streptosporangiales; family Streptosporangiaceae; genus Nonomuraea; species Nonomuraea sp. NPDC050540. Next base: position 154,531 of record NZ_JBITHA010000005.1, on the reverse strand, counting down.
CCACGACTCCCAGAACGAGATCAGCAGGAACTCGGTACGGTCACCGTCGTCGCGCCGGGTGAAGCGCACCCCCTGGTTCCCCGGCGTCGAGGTGTAACCGGGAAACCCGGTGCGCAGCAGGTAATCCTCGTAGGCGGAGGCGTCGGCCGTACGGGTCCAGCCACGCCAGATGCGGACGATCATCAGGACTCCTCTCCAAAGAAGACACCACTCAACACGCTACAGTGGTTTCATGCTGGAGCTCGTGCGCGACTTCGTGAACACCTATGACGTGGAGAACGACGCCGACGAGCTGACCTCGCCCGCTGAACTGGCCGTGTGGCTGCGCGAGCGGGGCCTGGCCGGCGAGGGCGACCGCGCGGAGGACGACGACCTGGCCACCGCGATCGCCCTGCGGGAGGGCCTGCGGGCGGCGTTGCGCCGCGGGGAGCCGGCGGATCTGCCGGAGCTGCCGCTCCGGGTCGTGATCGCGGACGGGCCCCGGCTGACACCGGTACGGCCCGGCGTCCCGGGCGCGCTGGCCCGGATCGCGGCGGCCGTACTCGATCCCGGATGGGAGCGTTTGAAGGTCTGCCTGGAAGGCACCTGCCAATGGGCGTTCATCGACTCCTCGAAGAACCGCTCGCGATCCTGGTGCTCCATGAAGGTCTGCGGCAACCGCACTAAAACCCGTGCATATCGGGCAAGGAAGCATGGTTCGCGTCGTCCCCAAGGCTCAAACACCGATACGGTGTAACTCGTGCCTTGTGGCATGACGGCAGGCGAAGGAGCGGGCCGAAAATGGCAGACGTAGGCGTCCGGGCGGCCCGGCGCGAGGATGTGCTCCAGGTTGCGAACGTTCAGGTCCGCGCCTGGCGCTACGGCTATCGGGATTTCCTGCCCGAGGGGCCGCTGGAGCAGATGACCGGTGCGGCGGCCGAGAAGATGTGGCTGCGCCAGTGGGATGAGGCCATCGTCGCCCCGCCCACCTCCCGTCACCGGGTGCTCGTCGCGGTCGAGACCATCCTCGACACCGAGGGCTTCCCCGCGCTGGGCGTCGGCGGCAGCGCCGCGCTCGCCACGCCGCGCGGCGGCGAACGCGTGGTCGGCCTGGCCTCCCACGCCCCCGCCGAAGACCCCGACCTCGACCCGACCGTGGTCTCCGAGATGCTGACGCTGCTGGTCGACCCCGACTTCGTCCGCCGCGGGCACGGCAGCCGCCTGCTCAACGCCACCGTCGACCACCTGCGCGAGGACGGCTACCGCCAGATCGTCACCTGGGCCTTCGCCGACAACTACGCCGTCCTGGGCTTCCTGGAGTCGGCCGGCTGGGGCGAGGACATGGCCGAACGGGTGCTCGACATGGGCCGCCCGATCCGCATGGTCAGGCTCAGCACGGATATCAGCTAGAGGTAGACGAAACATGGCAACTCCTGGTCAGTGGATAGCCGGTGCGCGGCCGCGTACCCTGCCCAACGCCGTCGTCCCCGTCATGGTCGGCACCGGCGTCGCCTTCGGCCTCGGCGCCGTCGGCTGGTGGCAGGCGCTCGTCGCCCTGGCCGTCGCGCTGCTGCTGCAGATCGGCGTCAACTACGCCAACGACTACAGCGACGGCGTGCGCGGCACCGACGACCAGCGGGTCGGCCCGATGCGCCTGGTCGGCTCCAGGGCCGCCACGCCGCGCCAGGTCCTGACCGCCGCCCTGGGCTGCTTCGCCGCCGCCGCGGTGGCCGGCCTGACGCTGGTGATCGCCACCCGCGCGTGGTGGATCCTGCCGGTCGGCGCGGCGGCGATCGCCGCCGCGTGGTTCTACACCGGAGGCAAGCGCCCGTACGGCTACCACGCGCTCGGCGAGCTGTCCGTCTTCGTGTTCTTCGGCGTGGTCCCGGTGGTCGGCACCACCTTCGTCCAGGTGGAGTACCTGTCCGGCCTGGCCTTGGCCGCCTCGGTGCCGGTCGGCCTGCTGTCGTGCTCGATGCTCGTGGTCAACAACCTGCGCGACGTGGTCACCGACGGCCCCGCGGGCAAGAAGACCCTGGCCGTCGTCCTGGGCGCCGAGCGCACCCGCGTGCTCTACGCCGCCTGCCTGGTGCTGCCGTTCGTGATCGTGCTGGCGCTGGTGACGGTCTCGCCGTGGGTGGCGCTGGCGCTGCTGGCCGCACCGCTGGCCATCGCCCCCATCCGTACCGTTCTGGGGGGTGCGGCCGGGCCCGACCTGATCGCCGTCCTCCAGGCGACGGGCAAGCTCCAGCTGGCGTTCGGGCTGCTGTTCTCGATCGGGCTGGCGCTGATCTAGCCGTGCGGGCTCGGATGATCTCTTTGTAGGCCTCGACAAGCGGTGCGGGACAGGCTCGTATGTCCGGATAACTGCCCAGGTCAGCCCCCTTTGGTTCACTGAGGGGGACACCGACCTGGGAGGACCCGATGGAACAACGCGGGATCGAGCTGGTCCCGGCCGGGGAGAGGTATGGCCGCCCGCGTGACCTTCTCTTCCTCTGGACCGGGACGACGATGGGCATCTTCACCCTCGTCTACGGCACCACCATCGTGGCCGCCTTCGGCCTCAACTTCTGGCAGGCCGTGGCCGCCATCGTCGTCGGCAACCTGCTGGCCTTCCCCCTCGTCGGCCTGACCAGCCTCCAGGGCCCGGCCACCGGCACCTCCACCATGGCCGTCTCCCGCGCCGCCTACGGGCCGAAGGGCGCCCGGCTGCTCAGCTTCTTCGGCTGGCTCAACATGGTCGGCTTCGAGGCCGGCGGCATGGTCCTGATCACCTTCGCCGCCCTGTCGCTGCTCGGCCAGGCCGGGGTGGCCACCGAGGGCCTCGGGCTGAAGGTCGCCGTCATCCTGGTCGCCGCCCTCATTCAGCTCGTGCTGCCGCTCATCGGGCACGCCGCGGTGATGAAGGCCCAGAAGTACTTCACCTGGGTCTTCGTCGTCCTCTTCGGGCTCATGGCGATCCTGGTCGGCCCCAAGGTCGACGTGGCGGCGGGCGGCGCCGGCGCGGACTTCACCACGTTCACGGTCGCCGTCGCGCTGATCATGTCGGCCGGCGGCCTGTCCTGGGGACCGCTGGGCGGCGACTACTCGCGCTACCTCCCCGCCGACTCCTCCAAGAAGGCCGTCTTCGGGTACGCCTTCCTCGGCGGCTTCGTGCCGTACGTGCTCCTGATGACCCTCGGCGCGGCCGTCGCCACCGTGGTCAAGGACGCGGCCGACCCGATCTCCGGGCTGCCCGGGGCGCTGCCGTCCTGGTTCGTCGTGCCGTACCTGCTGCTGGCGATCGTCTCGCTGTTCGCGGTCAACACCACCGACCTGTACTCCTCGGGGTTGAACCTGCAGGCCGCCGGCATCAAGGTGAAACGGTGGGTGGCTGTGGTGGCCGACCTCATCCTGTGCGTGATCATCACGTACGTGGCGGTGACGTCGGAGAACTTCAACACGATGCTCAACACCTTCCTCGGCCTGCTGATCATCTGGCTGGCGCCGTGGGCCGGTGTGTACGTCACCGACTGGCTGCGCAGGAAGGGCCGCTACGACGCGCGTGCCCTGTTCGACGAGAGCGCACCCGGCCAGGTCCGCTGGGCGGCGATCATCGCCCAGGTCGCGGGCATGGTGGCCGCTGCCCTCTGGATCAACTCCACCGCGTTCGTCGGATGGATCTCCCAGGCCACCGGCGGCACCGACTTCAGCATCTTCGCCGGGTTCCTGGTGGCCGGGGCGGCCTATGCCGTACTGGATCGCCGGCCCGTTTCCGTTCCTGTTCTTGAGGGGGTTCGATGACACTGCTCGACGTGGCGTACGGCAGGCGGCCGGCTGACACGATCATCACCAACGGCACGCTGGTCAACGTCCTGACGGGCGAAATCTACCCCGCAGAGGTCGGGATATCTCAGGACCGGATCGCCGCCGTCGGGCCCGCCCTCCAGCGCGGTCCGGAGACCCGGGTGATCGACGCCGCGGGCGGGTTCCTGGTGCCCGGCCTGATCGACGGGCACCTGCACATCGAGTGCTCCAAGTTGTCGGTCACCAGCTTCGCCGACCTGGTCGTACCGCTGGGCACGACGAGCGTCGTGTCGGGCCTCGACCAGGTGCTCGTCGTCGAGGGCCTGCCCGGGGTCCGGAAATTTCTGGATGAGTCGAAGAAGACCGGGATGCGGATCTGGTGGGGCGCCCCCGCGAAAGCCCCGTACACCGTGCCCCAGAGCAACGTCGGCTTCACCTTCGGCCCCGACGAGCACCGCGTGGCTCACACCTGGCCCGAGTGCGTGGGCGTGTGGGAGACCGTCCAGGAGATGGTCGAGCACGGCGACCCCGCGGTGATGCAAGCGCTTGAGCTGGCCGAGAAGCACCGGCTGCCGGTCTTCGGCTGCGCCCCGATGTCGGACGCCCGCCGCATCGCGGGCCTGGCCGCCGCCGGCATCCGCCTCGACCACGAGTCGTACTCCCACGGGGAGATGCTGGAGAAGCTGCGCCAGGGTATCTACGCCATTGTGCGTGAATCCTCCGTGGCCCACTTCCTGCAGGAGAACATTCAGGTCGTGAGCAAGGTCGGCGCCCGCAGGGTGGCCTTCTGCACCGACGACGTGCACGCCGCCGACGTCCTGGCCGGCGGGCACATGGACAAGCTGGTACGCATGGCCGTGAAGGCCGGAGTGGACCCGGTCACCGCGATCCAGATGGCCACGGTCAACTGCGCCGAGATGTACCGCATCGACGACAAGGTGGGCAGCATCGCCCCCGGCCGTTTCGCCGACGTGCTGATCGTGGACTCGCTGGAGGACTTCCGCGTCCGCGACGTCGTCGCCGCGGGCAGGCTGGTGGCCCGCGACGGGCGGCTGATCAGCCCGACCGTCCCGCCCGCTCGCGGCCAGGTCACGAAATTTCCGGTCAGGACGGTCACGGCCGACGACTTCGCCCTGCGCAGCGAGCAGGCGGCAGTGGACGTCCTGGCCATCGGCTTCACCGAGCAGGTCTTCGTCCGCAAGCGCCGCGACATCACACTCCCCGTGCTCAACGGCATCGTGGAGCCGAGCGTCGAGAAGGACGCCCTGCTCGTCACCGTCGTGGAGCGCTACGGCAAGACCGGCAACATGCCGGTGGCCGTGGTCAGCGGCATGGGCATCCGCGAAGGCGCCATCGCCACCAGCGCCGCCCCGGACGACAACAACATCATCTGCGTCGGCGCCTCCCGCGCGGACATGGCCCTGGCCGTCAACGCCGTGGCCGAGATGGGCGGCGGCCAGGTGATCGTGGTCGACGGCGAGGTGCGCGAACGGCTCCCGCTCCCCATCGCCGGCATCGTCTCCGACCTGCCCGCCGCCGAGATGGCCGTGGCCGAGCAACGCCTGGACGACCTGGCCCGCGAGCTGGGCTGCGCCCTGCCCTCACCGCTGATGTACCTGTTCTTCCTGTCCATCACCGCGATCCCCGACTACGCCGTGACCGACCTCGGCCTGGTGGATTGCGTCAACCTCGAGGTCGTGGAGGTCATTCAGTGAACGCGTTCATCGCCGGGCTGCCCAAGTGCGAGCTACATCTGCACATCGAGGGGACGCTGGAGCCGGAGCTCAAGTTCGAGCTGGCCCGGCGCAACGGGATCGCGCTGCCGTACGCGGGCGTCGAGGAGATGCGCGCGGCCTACGACTTCGACGACCTGCCCTCGTTCCTCAAGATCTACTACGAGGGTATGGGTGTGCTGCGCACCGAGCCCGACTTCTACGACCTGGCCATGGCCTACCTGCGCAAGGCCGCCTCGCAGAACGTGCGCTACGCGGAGATCTTCTTCGACCCGCAGGCGCACACCTCGCGCGGCGTGCCGTTCGACGTGGTGATCCGGGGCCTGCGCCGGGCGCTCATCGACGCCGAGGCCCAGCTCGACGTGCGGGCGCAGCTCATCATGTGCTTCCTGCGCGACTTCCAGGCCGAGTACGCGATGGCGACGCTGCTGGAGTCGCTGCCCTACAAGGAGTGGATCGTCGGCGTCGGCCTGGACTCCGACGAGAAGGGCAACCCGCCGGCCAAGTTCGCCGCCGTGTACGAGCGCGCCCGCCAGGAGGGCTACCTGCTCACCATGCACTGCGACGTGGACCAGCAGAACTCCGTCGAGCACATCCGCCAGGCGATCCAGGACATCGGCGTCAACCGGATCGACCACGGCGTCAACATCCTGGAGGACCCGAAGCTGGTCGCGGAGGTCTTGGACAAGGGCATCGGCATGACCTCCTGCCCGATCTCCAACGGCTACGTCACCGACTCCATGAAGATCGAGGGCATCCGCAAGCTGCTCGACCTGGGCGTGCGGGTCACGATCAACTCCGACGATCCGGCCTACTTCCTGGGCTACGTGGCCGAGAATCTCGAAGTGCTCAACTTCCCCGACGAGGACCTCAAGCAGTTGCAGCGCAACGCCTTCGAGATCACCTGGCTCCCCCGCCACGTCAAGGACGCCTACATCGCCGAAGTGGACGTCTACGCGCCCTAACGCATGCGCACGGCCAGCATGAAGTCCACCCGCTGGTCCCAGGAGTTGAGCGAGCGGCCGGTCAGCTCCTCGATGCGCTTGAGCCGGTAGCGCAGCGTGTTGACGTGGACGTGCAGGCGTTCCGAGGTCGAGGTCCAGTTGCCCGACTCCTCAAGGAACGCCTGCAACGTCTCCAGCAGATCGGTCTGGTGCGCCCCGTCGTAGGCCTCCAGCGCGCCCAGCAGCCGGGTCCTGAAGGACTTCCGCAGCTCCGCCGGAATCGCCGCCAGCAGCGTGCGGTGGGAACTGACGTCGTCGCCGGTGATCACGCTGATCCGCTCGCCGCTGAGCGCGGCCAGCGAACGCGCGTGCCGGGCCTCCTCGATCAGCCCGCTCAGCGCGGCGGGCCCGGTCGTGACGCTGCTGACGCCGAGCGCGATCCGCCCCTCGCCGCTCAGCCCCGCCTCCAGCCCGCGCGCGCCGGCCATCACGTGCTCGGTCAGCTCCCGCGCGCTGTTGCCCGCCAGCGGGACGAGCGCGATCGCCTCACCGTCCGCGGCTCCGGGCGTGGCGGTCACGATCCCGGGCGCCAGCGGCCGCAACAGCTCATCCAGTACGGCCACGCCCGCGTCCCCCGGCGCCGACAACGCCACCACCAGCAGCCCGTGCTCGGTCTCCACGTGCAACGTGTGCAGGCGGGAGACCACACCGGGCAGGGCCGCGTCCCCCGACTCCAGCAGTTCCAGGAGCTGGTCGAATACGCGCCGCTCGATCCGCTGCGCCGCCTCCAGCCGGGAGCGCTCCAGCGCCACCAGCGCGGCCAGCTCCACGACGAGGTCCTCGTTCTCCCCCTGCGCCTGCTCCCCGGCATAGGCCAGGAACCAGTTGGCGATCCGGTGCGGAGCGCCCTTGCTGATCGGGAAGACCGACAGCCCGCCCACCATCCCCGGCAGGTGGCGCGCGGTCAGGAAGGTGTGGGCCAGCCGCGCCCGTTGCTCATCGGCCAGCGGCTGCGAACCGACGATGACCCGGCCGGTCGGCGACATCACCCAGCACGGCACGTCGAGCTCCCCGGCTACCGCGGTGACGACCTTGGTCAGGCTGCCGCCGTCGACCAGCGTGCTGGCCAGGCGGCGGCGGGAGCCGTACCGCTGACGGGGTGGGGAGCCGAGCTCGGCGATCAGCGCGCGCAGGACGTGCTCGGTGACGTGGCTGAACGGCACCTCGACGGGGAGCGTGAGCAGCGGCAGCCCGGCCTCGGCGCAGGCGTCGACGAGGTCGAGCGGGACGCCCTTGAGTGCGGTGCCGGAGACGAGCGCCGCCACCTCACCCAGAGCTTTCACGAAATGCCGGGATGACTCGGCGCCGGTGTGCCAGGTCAGCTCGGTCAGGACCAGCTCCCCCGGCTTCACGAACCTGCCCGGCTCGGTCAGATCCGTGGTGGACACGCCGCGTACCTGCCGGTCGAGCTGGTCATGCCCGGTCAGCACCTTGAGGTGAAGGTGACGGGCCCGAACCAGCTCCCTCAGCCGCATGGCCAGCCCTCCCGGCGCCAGGCGGCCTCCCAGTACATCCACTCGAACCGGGCCGTCGTCAGCGCCCGGTCGAGGAGCCGCTCGCGGTCGTCGGCGCTCAGGACCAGGCCGTCGAGCAGGTCAAGCGCGCCCGCGACGGTCTCCTGGTAGGACTCGGCGCCGTAGGTCTCGATCCACCAGGCGTAGAGCGGATCGGGCGACGAGCGCCGGAGCAGTGCCTCGCCGACCCTGGCGTAGATCCAGTAGCAGGGCACGATCGCGCCGAGCGCCTCGGGGAAGGTGCCGAGCGAGCAGCTCCTGACCAGGTAGGAGGCGTAGCCGACGGTGGTGGGCGCGGCGGGCAGCTTGCGCGCGTCGGCCTCGTCAAGCCCGAACGCCGCCAGCAGCTCCACCACCAGGCTGTGCTCGACCTCGACCGTCATCGCCGCGTCCCGCGCGAAGCTCTGCACCGAGGACGGCTCCGGCGAACGCGCCGCGCAGGCCGCCTGGGCCCGCGCGTAGTCCGGCAGGAAATGCGCCTCTTGCACGACGTAGTGCCGGAACGCCTCACGCGACAGCGACCCGTCCGTCAGCCCGGCCAGGAACGGATGGGCGAGGATCTGGTCATAGACCCCGCCGACGACCTGCCACACATCATCTCGCAAGCGGCTCACCCGCCCAGGCTATCGGCCCAGGTCGGCGCGCATCACCACCCGGGGCGCGACCTCGATCCCCAGCTCCCGCTCGTGCTCCACGACCTTGCGCGCCTCCGGCCCCCACTCCCGCTCGGGCAGGACCGCGAACCCGTGCCGCTCGTACCAGGGCGCGTTCCACGGCACGTCGCGGAACGTCGTCAACGTCACCGCCGGCGCGCCCGCCGCCCGCGCGTGATCGAGCACCGCCCGCACCAGCCGCCCGCCGATCCCCTGCCGCATCTGACCGGGATGCACCGCGAGCTGGTCGAGGTGCACGTTCCCGTCAACCCACCCGAACATCGCGAACCCCGCCGCCGGCTCGCCCTCCACCAGCACGGTGGAGACGTCGGCGACCTCCTCGACCATCGTCGTCCCCGGCGGAAACTCGATCCCCACCTGCAGGAACAACCCGTCGGCGGCCCGCTCCACCTCGATCAGCCGGGAAAGTTCCCCGGATTCGGCCCATCGCACCATGCCGACACGGTCTCATGTTCCACGACGGTGTGTCGCATGCGTTTAATGTGATGATCGTGTACCCGGCTTGTGCGGAGCCGGGAACCCCCTCCACACGGCGCGCCCGCCCCAACGCGGGCGCGCCGTGTGCCTCTCCTTGAGCACAGCGATGGAGCACAGAGGTCGAGCTCAGAGGTCGAGCAGGGGCTCCAGGCCGACGGTCAGGCCGGGTAGTTCGCGGACCCGGCGGACGCCCAGCAGGACGCCCGGGGTGAAGGCGGCGCGGTTCATCGTGTCGTGGCGGATCGTGAGGATCTCACCGTCGCCGCCCAGCAAGACCTCCTGGTGGGCGATCAGGCCGGCCAGGCGTACCGAGTGGACGTGCACGCCGCCCACGTCGGCGCCGCGCGCGCCGTCCAGCGAGGTGCTGGTCGCGTCGGGCATGCCGGGCAGGCCCGCCTTGGCCCGCGCCTGCGAGACCAGCTCGGCAGTACGGCGCGCGGTGCCCGACGGCGCGTCGGCCTTGTTCGGGTGGTGCAGCTCGACGATCTCGACCGACTCGAAGTAGCGGGCGGCCTGCTGGGCGAAGTGCATCATCAGCACCGCCGCGATGCCGAAGTTCGGCGCGATCAGGCAGTTGGTGCCCGGGAAGCGCTCCAGCCAGCCCCTGACCGTGGCGAGCCGGTCCTCGTCGAACCCGGTCGTTCCCACCACCGGATGCACGCCGTGGGAGATGCACCATTCGAGGTTGCCCATGACCACGTCCGGGTGGGTGAAGTCCACCACCACCTCGGCCCCGGCCAGCCCTTCGATGTCATCGCCCTGGTCGACGGCGGCGACGAGCTCCATGTCGTTGGCCGCCTCGACGGCCTTGCACACCTCGACGCCCACGCGCCCGCGCGCGCCCAATACCCCTACTCTGATCACGCCTCTCACCCTATCCAGCTATCTGTTACGGCAAGCCGGCCACCGCCACCCGCCGCCGTGGGTCTCCGCCGATCGTGGGGATCGCTTCTCACGTCGCACATGGTCCCCGCCGCAACGGCCCACTGTGCCTCGTCCCAGGCGCCGAACCCCACCGCCCGCTGTCGTAGTGCTCCGGCCGCGTGCCGCACAGGCCGGGAACGGCGAAGCCCCGCACTGCCCGGAGAGGGCCGTGCGGGGCTTCGGCGGATGGTCAGGCGATGGCTCGGGCGAAGTCCTTGTCGCCGTACGGGCCGATGACCGCCAGCGTCAGGGGGCGCTTCAGGACGTCGGCGGCCACCGAGGAGATCTCCTCCGGGGTCACCGCGTCGATTCGCGTCAGCACCTCGTCCACGGACATGAGCTCGTCGTAGACCAGTTCGTTCTTGCCGATCCTGGACATCCGGGAGCCCGTGTCCTCCAGGCCGAGGACCAGGCCGCCGCGCATCTGGCCCTTGCCCCTGATGATCTCCTCGGCGGTCAGGCCCTCGTCGATCACGCGGGCCACCTCGTCGCGGCAGATCTGGAGCACGTCGTCGATCTTCGAGGGCAGGCAGCCCACGTAGATCCCGAACTGGCCGGTGTCGGCGTACGCCGAGGTGTAGGAGTACGCCGAGTAGGCCAGCCCGCGCTTCTCCCTGATCTCCTGGAACAGGCGCGACGACATGCCGCCGCCCAGCGCGGCGTTGAGCACGCCCAGGGCGAAGCGGCGGTCGTCGGTGCGCGACATGCCCGTCGTGCCGAGGACCAGGTTGGCCTGCTCGGTCGGACGGTCGATCACGCGTACCTCGGAGCGGGTCGCCGCGCCGGGGCCGCTGGTGCGCGGCGGTGCGCACTCCAGCGAGCCGCCGAGGGCTCCGGCCCGTTCGTAGGCGCGGGCCACCAGCTCCACGACGTGCTCGTGCCGGACGTTGCCCGCCACCGAGACGACGGTGCGCATGGGGCGGTAGTAGCGCTGGTAGTACTCGAGGATGCGCTCCCGGCCCAGGGCGTTGATCGAATCGACCGTGCCCAGGATCGGGCGGCCGATCGGCGAGTCGCCGTACAGGGCGGAGGAGAACTGCTCGTGCACCACGTCCGACGGGTCGTCGTCGTGCATGGCGATCTCTTCGAGGATGACCCCGCGCTCGGACTCGACGTCGTCGGCGGCGATCAGCGAACTGGTCACCACGTCGGAGAGCACGTCGACCGCGAGCGGCAGGTCTTCGTCGAGCACCCGCGCGTAGTAGCACGTGTACTCCTTGGCGGTGAAGGCGTTGATCTCCCCGCCGATGCCCTCGATGGACGCCGAGATCTCCATGGCGTCACGGGTGGGCGTGCCCTTGAACAGCAGGTGCTCAAGGAAGTGGGTCGCCCCGGTGTGCTCGGGGGCCTCGTCACGCGAGCCGATGCCGACCCACATGCCGACCGCGACGGAACGCACGGTCGGCATGGTCTCGGTCACCACGCGCAGCCCACCGGGGAGGACGGTGCGCTGGACTACCCCGGCACCGTCCTTACCGGGATGCAGCGTGGTCGTCGTCACGGGTCCTCCTTCGTCGGCCCCGTGACGCGCGTGCCGTGTCTAATGGTGCCCTCGCTTCGCTCGGTCACGAGTTTCTGTCGTCCTCACCATTGCGAGGGGCGGCGGTGCGGGTCCTGGTGCGGGTACGGCGGGGCTTGTCCTCCCGGGGCCGCTCGTCGGAGTCGCCGGCCGACTCGGCGGGAGCCGCGTCGTCGGAGCCGCCGCCGCCCTCGGCCTTCTCCGCGGCCTCCTTCTCGATGACCTCGACCGGGACCAGGGACAGCTTGCCCCGGCCGTCGATCTCGGCGATCTCGACCTGGATCTTCTCCCCGACGCTCATGACATCCTCGACGTTCTCGATGCGCTTGCCCCCGTGGAGCTTGCGGATCTGCGAGACGTGCAGGAGGCCGTCCTTGCCCGGCATGAGCGAGATGAACGCGCCGAAGGCGGCGATCTTGACGACCGTGCCCAGGTAACGCTCGCCCACCTCGGGCATGTGCGGGTTGGCGATCGCGTTGATCGCCGAACGGGCGGCCTCGGCCGAGGGCCCGTCGGTGGCGCCGATGTAGATCGTGCCGTCGTCCTCGATGGTGATCTCGGCGCCCGTGTCGTCCTGGATCTGGTTGATCATCTTGCCCTTCGGGCCGATGACCTCGCCGATCTTGTCTACGGGGACCTTGATCGTGATGATGCGCGGCGCGGTGGCGTTCATCTCCGCCGGGGAGTCGATCGCCTCCTGCATCACGTCGAGGATGGCCAGGCGGGCGCCCTTGGCCTGCTTGAGCGCGGCGGCCAGCACGGAGGCGGGGATGCCGTCGAGCTTGGTGTCGAGCTGCAGGGCGGTGATGACGTCCTTGGTGCCGGCGACCTTGAAGTCCATGTCGCCCATGGCGTCTTCCGCGCCGAGGATGTCGGTCAGCGTGACGTAGGTGTCACCCTCGCCGATGAGGCCCATCGCGATGCCCGCGACCATCTCGCGCAGCGGCACACCGGCGTCGAGCAGCGACATCGTGGAGGCGCAGACCGAACCCATCGAGGTGGAGCCGTTGGAGCCCAGCGCCTCGGAGACCTGGCGGATCGCGTAGGGGAACTCCTCGCGGGCCGGCAGGACCGGGATGAGCGCCCGCTCGGCGAGCGCGCCGTGGCCGATCTCGCGGCGCTTGGGCGAGCCCACGCGGCCGGTCTCACCGGTGGAGTAGGGCGGGAAGTTGTAGTTGTGCATGTAGCGCTTGGTCCGCTCGGGGTTGAGCGTGTCGATGACCTGCTCCATGCGCAGCATGTTCAGCGTGGTGATGCCCATGATCTGGGTCTCGCCGCGCTCGAACAGCGCCGAGCCGTGCACCCGCGGGATCACGTGGACCTCGGCCGACAGCGCGCGGATGTCCTTGGTGCCGCGGCCGTCGATGCGGATGCCGTCCTTGACGACGCGCTCGCGCATGAGCTTCTTCATGAGCGAGCGGTAGGCGGCCGACAGCTCCTTCTCGCGGCCCTCGAAGGCCTCGGCGAGCTTCTCGACCATGATGCCCTTGACCCGGTCGAGCTCGAGCTCGCGCTCCTGCTTGCCGGCGATGGTGAGCGCGGAGGCCAGCTCGCTCTTGATGGCGCCCTCGACGGCGGTGTAGGCGTCCTCCTGGTAGTCGAGGAAGACGGGATACTCCGCGGTCGCCTTGGCGGCAACCTTGGCGATCTTGTTCTGCGCCTCGCAGAGAACCTTGATGAACGGCTTGGAGGCGTCCAGGCCCTGCGCGATGGTCTCCTCGTTGGGCCCGACGGCGCCTTCGGCGACCAGCTTCAGCGTGTCCTTGGTGGACTCGGCCTCGACCATCATGATCGCGACGTCGCCGTCGTCGAGCACGCGGCCCGCGACGACCATGTCGAACGTGGCCCGCTCCAGCTCGTGGTGCGTCGGGAAGCCGACCCACTGGCCGTCGATCAGCGCGACGCGCACGCCGCCGATCGGACCGGAGAAGGGCAGCCCGGCCAGCTGGGTGGACAGCGAGGCGGCGTTGATGGCGACCACGTCGTACAGGTGCTCGGGGTTGAGCGCCAGGATGGTCGCGACGACCTGGATCTCGTTGCGCAGGCCCTTGACGAACGACGGGCGCAGCGGCCGGTCGATCAGGCGGCAGGTGAGGATGGCGTCCTCGGAGGGACGGCCCTCACGCCGGAAGAACGAGCCGGGGATGCGGCCCGCGGCGTACATGCGCTCCTCGACGTCCACCGTCAGCGGGAAGAAGTCGAGATTGTCCTTGGGATTCTTCGACGCGGTGGTCGCGGACAGGACCATCGTGTCGTTGTCGAGATAAGCGACGGCGGAACCCGCCGCCTGACGCGCGAGGCGGCCGGTCTCGAACCGGATCGTGCGCGTGCCGAATGCGCCGTTGTCTATGACGGCTTCAGCGGTGTGGACACCCTCCACGGGGGACCTCCTTGGTCGGTCGGTCTCCCGCGCCCTCTTTTTCACCGGCACCCTCGTTAGGTGCAGCGCCGGTCTTCGATCGAAGCGCCCGGTTCTTGACCGGAAGCCACTACCGAGGACCGGCCCGCAGGCGTCGCGGGTCGCATGGTGCTTGACGGACGCGGGGGCTCTCAGTGTCTCTGATGTTCAGTTGTCCGGCTCGGCGCGACGCGCCGGGGCCGATATGAGAAGGGAGCGGCCGCTCGGCCGCTCCCTCACCATTCTATCGACGCAGGCCGAGCCGCTCGATGAGCGAACGGTAGCGCTGGATGTCGGTGTTCTGCAGGTACTTCAGCAGGCGGCGCCGGCGACCGACGAGCAGAAGCAGGCCACGACGGCTGTGGTGGTCGTGCTTGTGCGTCTTCAGGTGCTCGGTGAGCTCGCTGATGCGCTTGCTGAGCAGCGCGATCTGCACCTCGGGCGACCCGGTGTCGCCCTCAATGGTCGCGTACTCGGCGATGATTGCCTTCTTGGCAGCGGTGTCGAGGGACACGGCTCTCCTTCAATCTACGGACACGCGGTGAATGGTTCGAATGATGCGAACGACCGTGCGTGCCTACAGTCGCCGCAGCGAAGGCCTCTCAAGGCAGCGCAAGGCGCCGCCGATACAGAGCCGACAACACAGGCTACCACCAGTTGACGGTGTGCGTACTCCGCGTGATCTCACATGCCAAGGTCAGGCCGTGAGCCTGCGGGCTTCGTCCACGTCGGCGTGGATCTGGGCGACCAGCGCCTCGATGGAGTCGAACTTGGTGTTGCCGCGCAGCCTGGCCGCGAAGTCGACCGCGACGTGCGCGCCGTAGAGCTCAAGGTCGTCGCGGTCCAGCGCGTACGCCTCGACGGTGCGCGGCACGCCCTCGAAGGTCGGATTGGTGCCCACCGAGATGGCGGCGGGCCAGCGGCAGCCCTCGTACAGCGCGGGCAGGTTCCCCACGGCCACGCACTGCAGCCAGCCCGCGTACACGCCGTCGGCCGGGATGGCGGTGTGCGGCGGGGTCTCCACGTTGGCGGTGGGGAAGCCGAGCTGGCGCCCGCGCTGGTACCCGCGCACCACCACGCCCTCCACCCGGTGGGGCCGCCCGAGCTCGTGGGCGGAGGTGGCGGCGTCGCCGCCGGCCAGCAGTTCCCTGATCGCGGTCGAGCTGACGCCTTCCACCAGCGGCACGACTTCTACCGAAAAATCGTACTTCTCGCCGAGCGCCCGGAGCGTCTCCACATCACCGGCCGCCTTGTGGCCGAACGCGAAGTTCGCCCCCACCACGACGCTCGCCGCCCGCAGCCGGTCGGCCAGCACCTGCTCGGCGAAGTCGGCCGGGGTCAGCCGCGAGACGTCCAGCGTGAACTCCAGCGTCTCCACCGCGTCGACGCCCAGCTCGGTCAGCAGTTCGGCGCGACGACGCGCGCTCGTCAGCCGGGGCGGATGCGAGCCCGGCCTGACCACCTCCGCGGGGTGCGGCTCGAAGGTCAGGGCGACCGAACGCAGGCCGCGCTCCCCGGCGACCTCGACGGCCCGTGAAACCACCCGCCGGTGCCCGCGGTGCACGCCGTCGAACACGCCGATCGTGACGACGGACCCTCCAGAACGCTGCACGCCCGGCCCCATTCGTATCCCGTGACTCCGTGACGACTTCGGACAGCGACAAGCCTGCCATGCCCGCCGGGACTACCGGCAATCGAGGGGTAACATCGGTCGCACCATGCCTCGATACGCACTGCTGATCCTGCCTGCCTTCAACCGGGTCTACGGTGAGGCCTCCGTCCGTCTGACCCGCTCCGAGCTGGAGGTCTTCGGACTCCGGGCGCTGGAGGGCGAGGTGTCGGGGGTGGAGGAGGCGGTCGTCGGCGGCGTGCCGTACATCTGCTTCGAGACCGCCGCGCCCCTGTCCGGGGGCGACGTGGCGCTGCTGTCGAACCTGTCGTCGGCCTACGCGCTGTTCGGCATGGAGGGCGACCTGCTGCGCCCGCTGACCGTGACCCCGCTCGACCGGCTGAGCAGCGACCTGATCACCATTCAGAAGTACGCGGGCAAGACCAACGAGCACTTCACCAAGCTCCTGCTGAACGTGACCGTGCTCGCCTCCGACTTCGCGCTCGACGGGCATCTGTCGGTGTTCGACCCGATGTGCGGGCGCGGCACCACGCTCAACCAGGCGCTCATGTACGGCTACGACGCCTACGGCATGGACCTGGACACCAAGGACTTCGAGGCGTACTCAGGGTTCCTGAAGAAGTGGCTGCGTGACCGGCGGCTCAAGCACACCGCCGAGACGGTGCCGGTGCGGCGCGAACGCGCGCTGATCGGGCGCCGGTTCAACGTCTCGTTCGCGGCGACCAAGGAGGCGTTCAAGAGCGGCGACACGCAGCGGGTGGGCGTGGCCGGCGCCGACACACTGCGCGGGCGCGACTTCTTCAAGCCGCGCACGTTCGACGTCATCGCCACAGACGCGCCGTACGGCGTGCAGCACGGCAGCCGCAGCGGTGGCGGCGCGTTGTCCAGGAGCCCGCTGGAGCTGATCCGCAAGGCGGTGCCGGTCTGGGCCGAACTGCTGAAGCCCGGGGGCGCGATGGGCATCTCCTGGAACACCTACGGCGGAACCCGCGACGACCTGGCCGCGATCCTGGACGCCAGCGGCCTGGAAGTCCAGAAATTTCCCGACTTCGAACACTGGGTCGACCAGGCCATCGTCCGCGACATCCTGGTCGCCAAAAAGCCCGCCTAACCTGGGCCACCCCTCCCCGAACCGCCCCACGGCCCCACGGCCCCACGGCCCCACGGCCCCACGGCCCCACGGCCCCACGAGGAGCGTGCCTCATCGGCTTGCCCAGGGCCGGGCATACCCGGCACCCACCTGCCCCGGCTCTGCCTCGCCCGAGCAGCTTCCTGCCCTGGAAGCCGGTGGTAAGGCCACCAGGTAGGCGGCGCAGCCCGCCGACAAGCGGCAGGGTGCCCGGTTGGCCGGTTACGTCGGCGCTTGGACCTGACGGCGTGAAGCCGGTGCCGTGGTCGCCAGCTCAACGGTGAAGGCCGCTGAGCCGCGATGAGGCCGGCCGCCGGATGGCGACCGGTTGCGCTGAGCGGTTGGGCTGAGCGGTTGGGGTGAGCGGTTGGGGTGGTGGTTGCGCTGAGCGGTTGGGGTGAGCGGTTGGGGTGGTGGTTGCGCTGAGCGGTTGGGGTGAGCGGTTGGGGTGGTGGTTGCGCTGAGCGGTTGGGGTGGTGGTCGCGCTGAGCGGTTGGGCCGAGCGGTTGGGGTGAGTGGTTGGGAGGGCGTCAGGCGAAGACGGCCAAGGGTTTGGCGCTGTTGCCCTGCTCTTCCACGAGCGCCAGCAGTTCCCCCTCCGGCCCGAACACCCCGATGGGCCCGGCGCCCAACCCCACGGAGGCCACCCGCCCCCCATGCGAGATCACCCGAGCCTGCTCGGCCGTCACGTCCATCCGGGGAAAGGCGGCCGAAACAGCCTCCCCGATCGGCAGCACCACACACGACTCGGCCAACTGCTCGACGGTCCGCGCGAGAGACAGGTCGTAAGGCCCCACCCGGGTACGCCGCAGATACGTGAGATGCCCGCCCACCCCGAGCCCGGCGCCCAGATCCCGGGCCAGCGAGCGGATGTAGGTCCCGGACGAGCACCGCACCGTGGCGTCGACGTCCACGACGTCACCCGAGTACCGCACCCCGGTCACCTCGAACGCGTGCACCGTCACCGGCCGCGCCTTCAGCTCCACGTCCTCACCGGCCCGTGCCCGCTTGTAGGCCCGCTCGCCGTTCACCTTGATCGCGCTGACCTGCGGCGGCACCTGCATGATCGGCCCGCTCAGCGCCGCGACCCCGGCCAGCACCGCCTCCTGGGCCACTCCGGCGGCCGACGCCGTGGTCAGCACCTCGCCCTCGGCGTCGTCGGTGTTGGTCGTGGCGCCCAGCCGGATCGTCGCCTCGTACACCTTCTCGGTCAGCGCCAGGTGCCCCAGCAGCCGGGTCGCCTTCTCCACGCCGATCACCAGCACGCCCGTCGCCATCGGGTCCAGTGTGCCCGCGTGGCCGACTCGCCGGGTGCCGGCGATCCGGCGCAGCTTGCCGACGACGTCGTGCGAGGTCCACTCGGCCGGCTTGTCCACGATGATCAAGCCGCTCTCGGCCATCAAGCCTTCCTCGGAAGTAGTGCCCGGATCCTGTTCATGGTCGTCTCGACGCTGTCGTGGGAGGTGAAGCCGGCCGCACTGCGGTGGCCGCCGCCGCCCAGCGCCGTGCAGATCGCCGCCACGTCCACCGCGCCCTTCGAGCGCGTCGACACCTGCCAGGCCCCCAGGTCGTCCTCCTTGAGAACGACCGCGACCTCGGCCTCGTCGGTGCGCCTGATCACGTCGATGATGGCCTCCACCTCCTCGTACGGCAGCCCGTACGAGGCCCGGTCGAGGTGGGTGACCGACGTCCAGACCAGCCCGTCCTCCAGCGTGACCCGGTCGAGGGCGGCCGCGAGCACCTTGAGATAGCCGAACGGCGAGCGGTCCCACAGCTCCCGCGCGATCTCGTCGGTCCGCAGCCCGGTCGCCACGAGCCTGGCCGCCATCTCGTGCGCCGCGGGGGTGGTCGAGGAGTGGCGGAAGGAGCCGGTGTCGGTCACCAGCCCGGCGTACAGGCACGTCGCGACGTCGCGGTCGAGCGTGCCGCCGAGCCGGTAGATGAGCTGCTCGGCCAGTACGGCGGTCGCCGCCACGTCGGGGTCGATGAGGCTGACCGTGCCGAACCCGGTGTTGGACGGGTGATGGTCGATCACCACGACCTCGCGCGCCTTGCCGGCGTTGGCGGACAGCAGCCCCAGCCGGTCGAGCGTGGACGAGTCGAACGTGATCATCAGCTCGGGCTCGGCGGGAAAGGCGGCGGGCGGCACCAGCAGGTCCTGGCCGGGCAGGAAGCGCAGCAGCCTCGGCACCGAGAACCGCCGGTCGCCGAAGGAGGCCACGACCTTCTTGCCCAGCGAACGCAGCACGGCGCCGACGGCCAGCATCGAGCCGAGCGCGTCCCCGTCGGGCGAGACGTGGCAGGCCAGAGCCACCTCGTCGGCCTGCTCGATGAGCGTGAGCACCCGGGTCCAGGCCGTCTCCCCCACGGCCTGGTGACCGGGACGCTCCGCCGTACCGTCATCGGGAGGAGGAGCCGGGGGCGGGGCCCCCGGGCGGTCCGTCCTGTCACGCACGTCGGGCGTCATGTCGTCGGGTGCCCTGCGCGGCCAGAGGGCTCGTCCTCTTCCTCGTCCTCCGCGTCGGGCTTCTTGTAGGGGTCGGGTTCGCCGGCGTAGGCGGCGTTCTCGGCCTGGCGGGCCAGTTCCTGGTCCTTGGCACGGGCGGCGTTGATCAGGTCGTCGAGCTGACGGGCGCTGTCGGGCAGCGGGTCGTGCTTGAACGTCAGCGTCGGCGTGAAGCGCACGCCGGTCTGCTTGCCGACCTCCGAGCGGATGATGCCCTTGGCGCTCTCCAGCGCCGCGGCGCTGTCGGCCCGCTCGGCCTCGGAGCCGAAGACCGTGTAGAAGACCGTGGCCTCGCGCAGGTCGGCGGTGATCCGCGTGTCGGTCACGGTCACGAAGCCGAGGCGTGGGTCCTTGATCCGCCGCTCCAGCATCTCGGCGACGATCTGCTGGATGCGGTCGGCGAGCTTACGCGCTCGTGCGGCGTCGACCATGTCAGTCCCCCTTTGTCTTACTCTTCGTCGTTGTAGATCCGCTGCCGGGCGGACAGCAGCTCGATCTCAGGGCGGTAGGCCACCAGCCGTTCGCAGGCGTCCAGCACCTCTTTGCAGTTGCCGGCGGAGGCGGAGACGACGGCGATGCCGATCTCCGCGCGCCGGTGCAGGTCGAGGTGGCCGGTCTCGGCCGCGGCGGCACTGGGGTAGCGCCGCAGAACCTCGGCGACCAGGGGCCGCACGACAGATCGCTTCTGCTTCAGCGAACGCACGTCGCCGAGCAGGATGTCCAGGGTCAGAGCACCCACATACATCGTTGGCAACCACCGCTTCGCTCGAGTTCAGAACGCGCGTCCGGCTCCGCTGCGGTGGAAAAGCCCGCCGGGCGCGCGAGAGGCGCCCGGCGGATGGTCCGCCGGGCGCCCGGCCGCGTGTTACGCGCGCGGCTTCTCCCGCATCTCGAACGTCTCGATGACGTCGTCGAGCTTGATGTCGTTGTAGCCGACACCGATACCGCACTCGAAGCCCTCGCGGACCTCGGTCGCGTCGTCCTTGAAGCGGCGCAGCGACGACACCGTGAGGTTGTCGGCGACCACGACACCGTCGCGGATGATCCTGGCCTTGCTGTTGCGGACGATGACGCCCGAACGGACCAGCGAACCGGCGACGTTGCCGATCTTCGGCACCTTGAAGACCTCGCGGACTTCGGCGGTGCCCATCTGCACCTCTTCGAACTCGGGCTTGAGCATGCCCTTGAGCGCCGCTTCGATCTCCTCGATCGCCTGGTAGATGACCGAGTAGTAGCGGATGTCGACGCCCTCGCGCTCGGCGAGGTCGCGCGCCCGGGGCTCAGGCCGGACGTTGAAGCCGATGATGACCGCGTTGTCGTCGGCCACGGCCAGGTTGACGTCGTACTCGGTGATGGCGCCGACGGCGCGGTGCAGGACACGGAGCCTGACCTCGTCGCCAACGTCGATCTTGAGCAGGGCGTCTTCCAGGGCCTCCACCGAACCGGACACGTCACCCTTGATGATGAGCTTGAGCTCGTCGACGCGACCCTTCTCAAGGTCACTGAAGAGCTCTTCGAGGGTACGGCGGCGCGAGGACTTGGCCATGTCGGCGCTGCGCTTGCGCGCGGCCCGCTGCTGGGCGATCTGGCGAGCCATCCGGTCGTCGGTGACCACGATGAAGTTGTCACCGGCGCTCGGCACGGCCGTCAGACCCATGACCAGGACCGGACGCGACGGGTCGGCCTCTTCGACCGGCTCCATGTTGTCGTCGAGCAGCGCCCGGACGCGGCCGAAGGCCTCGCCGCAGACGATGGAGTCGCCGACGCGCAGCGTGCCGCGCTGGACCAGGACGGTCGCCACCGGACCGCGCCCCTTGTCGAGGTGCGCTTCGATCGCGATGCCCTGAGCGTCCATCGTCGGGTTGGCGCGCAGGTCGAGCTCGGCGTCGGCGGTCAGGATGATCGCCTCGAGGAGCTGGTCGATCCCGGTGCCGTTCTTGGCGGAGATGTCCACGAACAGCGTCGAGCCGCCGTACTCCTCCGCCACCAGGCCGTACTCGGTGAGCTGGGCACGGACCTTGTTGGGGTCGGCGCCCTCCTTGTCGACCTTGTTGACCGCGACCACGATCGGCACGTCCGCCGCCTGGGCGTGGTTGAGCGCCTCGATGGTCTGCGGCTTCACACCGTCGTCGGCCGCGACCACCAGCACCGCGATGTCGGTGGCCTTGGCACCACGGGCACGCATGGCGGTGAACGCCTCGTGACCCGGGGTGTCGATGAAGGTGATCTTCCGGTCTTCGCCCTCGTGCGTGGCCCCGACCTGGTAGGCACCGATGTGCTGGGTGATGCCACCGGCCTCGCGGGCCACCATGTTGGTCTTGCGGATGGCGTCGAGCAGCTTCGTCTTACCGTGGTCGACGTGACCCATGACGGTCACGACCGGCGGACGCGCGGCCAGGTCGGCCTCGTCGCCCTCGTCCTCGCCGAACTCGATGTCGAAGGCCTCGAGGATCTCGCGATCCTCCTCCTCCGGGCTGACGACCTGGATGTTGTAGTCCAGTTCCTGGCCCAGAAGCTGCAGGGCGTCCTCGTTGACCGACTGCGTCGCGGTCACCATCTCGCCCAGGTGCAGCATGATCTGCACGAGCGAGGCGGGGTTCGCGCCGATGCGGTCGGCGAAGTCGGACAGCGACGCACCGCGCGGAAGGCGGATCGTCGCACCGTTGCCACGAGCGACCTGCACGCCGCCGATCGCCGGCGCCGACATGTTGTCGAACTCCTGGCGCCTCTGCCGCTTGGACTTGCGCCCACGCGTGGGACGGCCACCGGGACGGCCGAAGGCGCCGGCGGTGCCGCCACCACGACCGCGGCCACCGCCGCCGGGACGACCGGCGAAACCGCCGCCACCGCCACCGGGACCACCGGTGCCCGTGCGCGGACCGGCGCCGCCGCCACCACCGGGACGACCGGCGAAACCGCCGCCGCCACCGGGACGACCGCCGCCGCCACCAGGACGACCGCCACCGCCGCCACCGCCACCGGGACGACCGCCGCCGCCACCGGGGCGACCGCCGCCGCCACCGCCGCCACCACCGGGACCGGCGGGACGACCCTGCGGCATCATCATCGGGTTGGGACGCGGACCACCGGGACGCGGGCCACCGGCGCCGGGACCCGGACGCGGGCCGGCCGCACCGGGCGGGCCGGGACGCGGACCCGCGGCGCCCGCGGGACCGGGACGGCCCTGCGGCGGACGCGGACCCGCGCCATCGCGCGGCGGACCGTCACGACGGTCGCGCGGGCCACCCTGGCCACCGTCGCGGCCGGGGCGGTCGCCACCGGGACGCGGCGGACGGGACTGGCCCATGCCGCTGGCGTTGGACGAGAACGGGTTGTTGCCGGGGCGCGGGCCGCGCGGACCCGGCTTGGGGCCACCGGGACCCGGACGCGGGCCGCCGCCGGACTGGGCGCCGGGACGCGGGCCGGACTGACGGTCGCCGCCGGACTGACGGTCACCGCCGGAAGGACGCTCGCCACCGCGCTCGCCACCGGATCCACCGGGACGGGACGCGGGACCGGGCTTCGGCCCGCCGGGCCCGGGACGGGCGGCGGGACCGGGGCGCGGGCCGGGAGCCGGCCGCGAGCCGGAACCGGAGGGCCCGCTCGGGGTGCTCGGAGCACTCGGGGCGCTCGGGGCACTGGTGCCGCTGTCGAAATGCGCCTGCGGAGCCTCGGAGCGCGGAGCTTCGGGCTGCGGCTGGTGCGGCATCGGAACCGGACCGGGGCGCGGGCCCGGCTTGGGAGCCGGACCAGGCTTGGGCCCCGGACGCGGGGCGGATGGAATCGGCGACTCGGCGCCGTTGCCGGCTTGGCTGTCAGCCGGCCGAGGAGCAGCCCTTGGCGGCTGCGGCTTGTTGGACGACGAACCGCCGCCCTTACTGGACCCACCCTTCGATGCGCCCAGAGCTTCGGTGAGCCTGCGGACCACCGGCGCCTCGATGGTGGAGGACGCCGAACGGACGAACTCCCCCATCTCCTGGAGCTTGGCCATGACGACCTTGCTCTCGACGCCGAACTCCTTAGCGAGCTCGTATACCCGGACCTTCGCCACTGCACTCCCTTACTGGCCCGGGAGGCTGGCTGTGCCGTCCGGACCGTCGCTACCTTGACGTCTTCATCGCCGCGTGCTCATCAGGCGCTCATAGCAATCTGACTCCGCCCATCAACTCGGCGTCCTACATGACATTTCGTGGTTCTCCTCTTCCAGGTGCGCCCGCACACGCGAGACGTCAAGCGGCCCCGGCACGCGAAACGCGCGCGGAAACGCTCGGCGACGCTCGGCAAGCTCCAGACAGCTCGGGTCGGGATGCAGCGATGCACCCCGGCCGGGAAGCCGTCCTCGCAGGTCGGGGACTATGCGATCCTCAACCAGCACCAATCGGAGCAGCTCGGACTTAGCCGTGCGAACCCTGCAGCCCACACATGTTCTCTGCGGGGCTGCCAGGCCACCATATTCCAGCTTACCGTGTTGACGCATCTACGGAACCGGCGGCATCCTCTGCCTGTGCGTCGGAGCGGATGTCGATCCGCCATCCCGTGAGGCGGGCGGCGAGCCGGGCGTTCTGCCCTTCCTTGCCGATGGCCAGTGAGAGCTGGTAGTCGGGCACGATGACGCGCGCGACCCTCCCCTGGAGATCCAGAACCTCGACGTTGGAAACACGGGCCGGCGACAGGGCATTCCCCACGAACTCCGCGGGGTCCTCCGACCAGTCGATGATGTCGATCTTCTCGCCGTGGAGTTCGGTCATCACGTTGCGCACCCGCGAGCCCATCGGCCCGATGCAGGCGCCCTTGGCGTTGACGCCCGGCTTGCGCGAGCGCACCGCGATCTTGGTACGGTGCCCCGCCTCCCTGGCCACGGCGGCGATCTCCACCGTGCCGTCGGCGATCTCGGGCACCTCCAGCGCGAACAGCTTCTTCACCAGCCCGGGGTGCGTACGCGACAGCGAGACCGACGGCCCCTTGTGCCCCTTCTTCACCTGCACGACGTAGGCGCGGATGCGCTCGCCGTGCACGTAGTCCTCGCCCGGGACCTGCTCGTTGTGCGGGAGCACGGCCTCGATCTTGCCGAGGTCGACCAGCACGACGCGGGGATCCTTGCCCTGCTGGATGACGCCGGAGACCAGCTCGCCCTCCCGGCTGGCGAACTCGCCGAAGTTGATCTCGTCCTCGGCGTCGCGCAATTGCTGCAGGATCACCTGCTTGGCGGTCGTCGCCGCGATGCGGCTGAAGTTGCCCGGGGTGTCGTCGAACTCCCGGACGACCTCACCCTCCTCGTCGAGCTCGGCCGCCCAGATGCTGACGTGGCCGGTCTGCCGGTCGAGTTCGGCCCGCGCCTTCTGGGCCGCGCCGTCGGTGCGGAAGTAGGCGATCAGCAGCGCGTCCTCGATCGCCTTGACCACCAGGTCGAAGGAGATGTCCTTCTCCCGCTCCAGGCTGCGCAGGACGCTCATGTCGATGTCCACGAGGCTTCCCCCTTAGCCTTCTTCGCCGTCTGGGTCTTCGTCGTCCAGACGGCGGAATTCCACCTGCACCCGTCCGCGGGTGAGGTCCTGATAGTCGAGCCGGCGCTCAGCGCCGTCGACGGAGAGGTCGACGCCGGCGTCGTCGGCGGTCAGCACCCGGCCCTCCAGGACGGAGCCGTCGCGCAGCTCCGCCTTCACCAGCCGCTTGGCCGCGCGGCGCCAGTGGCGCGGCTCCGTCAGCGGCCGGTCGACGCCTGGAGAGGACACTTCGAGCGTGTAGGCGGATCCGCCCATCGCATCGTCCTCGTCGAGGGCGGTGGAGACGGCCTGGCTCACCTCCGCCACGTCGTCCAGGCTCACGCCGCCGTCGCGGTCGACGACCACGCGCAGCAACCGGCGCTTGCCGGCCGTGGTGACCGTGACGTCCTCCAGATCGAGACCCTCCGCGGCGACGACGGGCTCCAGGAGCTTCATCAGGTGGTCGCGGGATGATGCGCTGCCCATATCGACCTCCCCTATTGTCATGTTCCAGCCGGGCGTACCTCGCCGTCGGCTGTCGGCGTCCATGGCAGCACTGCCAGCGACGACAGTTGACACCCTATCCGTACCAGGGCCCGAAAAGAGCGCCACTCGGCACGCTCGGGTGGCGAGCCGCCGGTGGCAGCGATCGCGGGCGCGAGCCCGTACGATGCTGTCTGCGTCCTGTTTCCCGGAGGTCTCACCCGTGCGCCGTCCACTGTCCCGCCGTGCCGTTCTCGCGGGCGGGGCGAGTCTCGCCGGTGCCGCGGCCCTGGCGGGGTGCAGCGGCTCGGGCGCCCCGGAGGCCACGACCCCCAAGCCGGAGGACCCCGAGCACGTCCTGGCGCGCGAGCTGATCGCCGACAAGGAGCGCACGATCGGCCTCTACACCACGCTGATCACCGCCGGCGGCGAGAAGCTGGCGCCCTTCCGCGAGCGCCACCGGGCCCACCTCGCCGAGCTGCGCCGCCGCTTCCCCGACGCGGCCAAGCTTCCCACCAACCCGCCGACCGCGCCGCCGTCGCCTCCGCCGAAGGTCTCCCTGACGCGGCTGCGCGACGTGGAGCGTAAGGCGGCCGCCCTGCGCCCGCGCCAGCTCGCCGACGCCTCACCCGCCCTCTCCCAGCTGATCGCCAGCATCGGCGCCTGCGAGGCCCTGCACGTCCTGTCGCTGCCGAGGTCCCTATGACCGCCTCCGCAGAGGCATCCGGCGCCGAGCGGCGCCGGGGAGCCGCCACCGATCTGGAACGCCTCCGCAAGGCACTGGCGGCCGAGCACGCGGCGGTCTACGCCTACGGCCTGATCGGAGCCAGGACGACCGGCGCGCTGCGGGCCAGGGTGACGTCGGCGTTCGACGGCCACCGGGCCCGCCGCGACCAGCTACGGGGCCTCATCACCGCCCGCCGGGGCCGCCCGGCCGAGCCGGAGCCCTCCTACGCGCTGCCCGTGACGCCCGGCAACGCCACGGAGGCGATCCGCCTGGCGGTGCACGTGGAACAGGGCATCACCGCGACCTACCTGGAACTGGCCGCCTGCGAGGACGCGGCCCTGCGCCGGTACGCGGCCCTGGCCATGCAGGAGTCGGTGACCCGCTCCTACGGCTTCCGCCCCGCGACGCCGGCGTTCCCCGGCATGCCCGCCCCACCGAAGCCGGCCCCCTCCCCCACCACCAGCCCAGGCTGACACAGGGCAGAGAATCCGCCTCGGTCAGTAGCGGTAGTGGCGGGTACGGCCGCGCCCCAGGGTCTTGGTCACGTGCAGCCCGCCGGGCAGTCGGACGGAAAGGTGGCGGCGCCCGTCAGGGGTCGTCTGGATGTGGAAGCGGCGGTTGCCGAAGCTGTGGCCGACACCGTGGCGCGAAAGGTTGATGCGGAAGGGGCCTACCTTGATGGACTTCCGGTAGTGCCAGCCCATGGAACTCTCCTCGGGATCGGTTACGCCCTGATAACGAGCGACCGGGTGAGGAGAGTTCCGGGGCGTGGCGGTCAGGAGCAGGCGGCGAGGATGCGGGCGGCCGCCTCGTCGAGGGGGATCTCCTCCTTGGTGCCGGAGGCGCGGTCGCGCAGTTCCGCCACACCGGAGGACAGGCCGCGGCCGATCACCAGGATCGTCGGCATGCCCAGCAGCTCGGCGTCCTTGAACTTGACGCCCGGCGACACCCCCGCCCGGTCGTCGACCAGGACGCGCAGGCCCTTGGCGGTCAGTTCTTCGGCCAGCTGCAGGGCGACCTCGATCTGGTTCTCCTTGCCGGTGCCGACGATGTGCACGTCGGCGGGGGCCACCTCGCGCGGCCAGACCAGGCCGAGCTGGTCGTGGGCCTGCTCGGCGATGACGGCGACGGCGCGGGAGACGCCGACGCCGTAGGAGCCCATGGTGATGCGGATGGGCTTGCCGTCGGGGCCGAGGGCGTCGAGGCCGGCGGCGTCGGCGTACTTGCGGCCGAGCTGGAAGATGTGGCCGATCTCGATGCCGCGGTCGATCGACAGCTCGCCGCCGCAGCGCGGGCAGGCGTCGCCGGCGCGTACCTCGGCGGCCTCGATGGTGCCGTCGGGGGTGAAGTCGCGGCCGGCCACGACGTTGACGGCGTGCTTGCCGGGCTCGTTGGCGCCGGTGACCCAGGCGGTGCCGGTGACGACGCGGGGGTCGACCAGGTAGCGGATGCCGAGGTCCTTCAGGACCTGCGGGCCGATGTAGCCGCGGACCAGGCCGGGGTGCTTGGCGAAGTCCTCGGCCTCGAAGATCGCCGGCTCGCCGGGGGCCAGCGCGGCCTCCAGGCGCTTGAAGTCGACCTCGCGGTCGCCGGGGATGCCGACGATGAGCGTCTCGGCCTTGTCGGAGCCGGGCGTGGTGATCTTGACGACGATGTTCTTGAGGGTGTCGGCGGCGGTGATCGACAGGCCGTGGACCGTGTTGACGTGGTCGACGAGGGTCTCGATCGTGGGGGTGTCCGGGGTGTCGAGCACCTGCTGGGCGCCGGCCTCCGCCACCGGGCGCGCGGCGGGCGCGGGGGTGGTGACGGCCTCGGCGTTGGCGGCGTAGCCGCAGGAGTGGCAGGCGACGAAGGTGTCCTCGCCGGTGGGCGTGGGGGCCAGGAACTCCTCGGAGGCCGAGCCGCCCATGGCGCCGGAGGTGGCGAAGACGATCTTGTAGCGGATGCCGAGCCGGTCGAACAGCTTGATGTAGGCCTCGCGGTGCTGCTCATAGGAGCGCTTGAGGCCGTCGTCGTCGAGGTCGAAGCTGTAGGAGTCCTTCATGAGGAACTCCCTGCCGCGCAGGATGCCGGCGCGGGGGCGGGCCTCGTCGCGGTACTTCGTCTGGATCTGGTAGAGCGTGACCGGGTAGTCCTTGTAGGAGGCGTACTCGCCCTTCACCATGTCGGCGAAGAGCTCCTCGTGGGTGGGGCCGAGCAGGTAGTCGGCGCCCTTGCGGTCCTTGAGACGGAAGAGCGTGTCGCCGTACTCGGTCCAGCGGCCGGTGGCCTCGTAGTACTCCCTGGGCAGCAGGGCGGGGAAGAGGACTTCCTGCCCGCCCATCTTGTTCATCTCGTCGCGGACGACCGACTCGACGTTCTTGAGCACGTGCATGCCCAGGGGCAGCCAGGAGTAGATGCCGGGGGCGACGCGGCGGACGTAGCCGGCGCGGACCAGGAGCTTGTGGCTCGGGACTTCCGCGTCTGCCGGGTCGTCCCGCAGGGTGCGAAGAAACAACGACGACATGCGCAGCAACACGGCTACTCCTTGCTCGAACCCGGATGTGAAGGACTACAGGCTATCGACTCGGGGGGCCGCGCCGCGCGGGCTTGCCGCCTCGGCGCCTTCACACTCAGGTCACGAACAACGCGAAGAGCCCCGCCAGCACGGCGGTGACCCCCAGCGCGCGCAGCCGTCCCACGGTGGTACGGCGCAGCCACAGCACGGCCATGACGGTCAGCACGCCGACGACCACGGCCGGGACCGGCCAGAACGTGGCCTCGGTGTCGAGGAACCCGGGCGTCGCCCGGTCGATGACGTCGGCCAGCACCAGGGCGCCGATGCCGCCGGCGGCCAGGTCGCCCCAGAGGTCGCTCCTGCGGGTGAGGTAGCCGAGCATGCCGAGGCCCACGAGCAGCACGAGCAGCACGTTCAGCGCGACGGGCCCGCCGCCCACGACGTCGATGTTGAAGCGGCCCTGGAGCGCGCTGCCGCCCATGGCGGCCACCAGCGACGAGACGGTCGCCAGGAACGTGGTCAGCAGCGCCCATCCGAACCCGGTGCTCGTGGCGCCGAGCGCGATGGTCAGCGCGAGGTAGACGTACGGGTCGTACACGTCGGCGAGCAGGGCGGGCGCGTTGTCGACGACGAACATGCCGAGGAGGCCGACGGCCAGCCCCCCGAGGAAGGCCGCGAGAACGTGGCGTTCGATGCCGCGCTGTCGCCGGTCGTACTCGGCGAAGTCGGCATAGTCGACGGCGCTCGTCTTCTTCTCCATCTCCATTCCCAGGCCACCCTTTCCCCCAGTAACCACTAAAGGCGGCCATTACTCACAGTATGCGGACTTACAGAAAAGGCAAAATTCGGTCAACCGAAGCTAACGGCGAAGCAAGTGCTTGGTTAGTCTTGGAGCATGGATCTGCTGCGTGACACCGTCCGGTCGTACCTGTCCCGCCGCCCGTCCGCGTCGTGGGCGGACTTCGCGCGGGAGCTCGGCGTCGCGGGCCTGGCCGTGCCCGAGGAGTACGGCGGCGCGGGCGGCGGGCCAGCGGAGGTCGCGGCCGTGGCGTGGGAGGTGGGGCGGGCGCTGTCGGCGCAGCCGTTCCTGCAGACGGCGGTGCTGGCGGTGGCGGCGCTCAGGCTCGACGGGGACGCGGCGACCCGCGCACGCCTGCTCCCGCCTCTGGCCGAGGGCGCGATGAGCGCGACCGTCGTGTTCGGCTCGGAGCTGTCGCTGGAGGACGGGCTGCTGACCGGTGAGGCGCCCTACGTCCTGGACGGGGATCTGGTGCTCGTCTACGCCGGCGGGCGCCTGGTCGAGGCCCGGCCGGCGGTGCGGGAGCCGTACCGGACCATGGACCTCACGCGGCCCCTGACCAGGCTCGTCTTCGAACGGACGCCCGCCACCGTCCTGGGCGCCGACCGGCACCAGGACGCGGTGCGCACGCTCGGCGTCGCGGCGCTCGCCGCCGAGCAGGCGGGCGGGGCGGAGCGGTGCCTGGAGGCGTCGGTGGAGTACGCGAAGCAGCGGCGGCAGTTCGGGCGGCCGATCGGGTCGTTCCAGGCGATCAAGCACAAGCTGGCCGACGTGGCGCTGCTGGTGGAGTCGGCCGGGTCGGCGGCGCTGGCCGCGCACGAGTCGGCGGTGAACGCCGCGGTCGCCGGGTCCTACTGCGGAGAGGCCTATCTGCGGGCCGCCGGGGAGAACATCCAGGTCCACGGCGGGATCGGGATCACCTGGGAGCACGACGCCCACCGCCATCTCAAGCGCGCCACCTCCGACGCCCAGCTCTTCGGCACCCCGCTGGGACATCGCGGGGAACTGGCCGCGCACGTGTTCGGCGGCTAACCGCCGAGGAGTTCTTCCCAGGGCTGGCGGGCGTTGGTGCGGCGAGTGGTGTCCAGGGCCTCGGCCAGGCGCCAGAAGCCGGGGCGCACGTGCACGCGGGCCGAGCCCATGGGGTCGACGGCGTGGAGTTCGAAACGGACGCCCATGACGTCCAGGACGGCCGAGGCGTCGCTGCCGGGACCGGCCGCCGTGACCAGGCTGCCGTCGAAGTCGGGGTCTCGCACGTGCTCGGCGAGCAGCGCGGCCACCTCGGCGGCGTAGGGGCCGTCGCGCCACTCGATGTGCCAGCTGTGGTCGGCGCCCCGCCACCAGGTGAGGTCACGGCACGCCTCGATGAAGTCCGCCTTGGTGGCCAGGACCGCCATGACCCGGCCGAACGCCTCGTAGCGGCGCGCGCTGGAAAGCTCGTCGTCGCTCGACCGAGTCCGGCGGAAACCCCTCATGTCTGGGAGCGTGCCATCTTTCTGCCGCCGCAGCGCGTGCTTTCGCCTCACGATCACCCACTCTGATCGTCGTACCACGTATCCCGCAAGCCCCGGACGCGCAGCCGCACTTCCCGCCGGACAGCCGCCCTGATAGTCTCTACCAAGCGAGCGCTTGGTTTACTTGGAGGATGGATGCGGATCAGCCTCGGTTACGAACTGGAGGTTCGCGGGCGTACCCGCGAGGTCGAGCAGCAGGCGTTCCGGAATGTGATCGACCAGGTGGTCCTGGGGGATCAACTGGGCTTCGACACGGCCTGGTTCGTCGAACACCACTTCACCAGGGGTTTCTCCCACTCCTCCGCGCCGGATCTGGTGCTGGCCGCGATCTCTCAGCGCACCGAGCGGATCCACCTGGGGCTGGGCGTGGTGCTGCTGCCCTTCCAGTCGCCCATCCGTACGGCGGAGCGCGTGGCCACCCTCGACGTCCTGAGCGGCGGCCGGGTGGAGTTCGGGACCGGCCGCGGCGCCTCGCCGCTGGAGTACCAGGCGTTCCAGAAGCCGTTCGAGAAGTCGCGGCAGATCTGGGAGGACTCCCTGGAGGCCACGCTGGCCATCTGGCGGGCGGACGGCGAACCGGTCAGCCGGTCGAACGAGTTCTTCGAGATTCCGGACGTGTCCGTGTACCCGCGGCCGGTCCAGGAGCCGTATCCGAGGGTGTGGGTGGCGTCCACGTCCCTGGAGGGCTATCTGGCGGCCGCCAAGCACGGCTACAACCTGCTCGGGATGACGATGCTGAAGGGCATCGACGACGTCGCCGCCGACATCGCGAAATATCGGGAGTGCCTGGCCGACCATGGGTTCGACCCCGCCAGCCGGCGGGTGGCGCTGATGATCCCCTGGTACGTGGGCCAGGCGCGGGACGAGGCGGCCGACGCCGTGCTCTGGTACATCCGGCGCCAGGTCAACCTGGTCACGCCGCCCGACTACTACGACGCCCGCCACGCCACCCACCGCGTACTGGGACAGCTCGCGGCCGGCATGCCGCCCGATGAGGCCATGGCGACGCTGCGCGAGCACCTCATGGTCGTGGTGGACGACGTGGAGGGCTCACGCAAGGCGGTCGCGCGCATCGCCGAGGCCGGCGCCACCGACCTGATCCTGCAGTGCCAGGTGGGCGGGCTGGCGCATCCGCTGGTCACGGAGTCGATGCGCACGTTCATGACCGAGGTGGTGCGCTGATGCGCCGCGAAGGTCTCAGGGAAGGGATGGGGGTGGCCTTCGATGCGATGGCTCACACGTGACGACCTGGGCGCCGCCGGGCGGACGGCGTCCGGGCTGCTGGTGGTCTCGCCGGACGCGGCGAGCGTGTTCCCGCTCGGGCCGGAGGACCGCGCGGACGCCGCCGCGATGACCGGGGCGGCGCTCAAGGGCGCGGGCGTCGGCGCGCGGGACCGCGTGGTGGTGGCGCTGGCCGAACCGGCCGGCGCGCTGTGGGCGGGCGCGGCGGCGGACGTCGCGCAGGCCGCCGCCTCGGTCGGGCCCCGGGGGCGGATGCGGCTGCACCACGCGCTCACCTCGGTCGGGGCCACTGCGCTGGTGGCGACGCCGACCGGGGCCATGGACTTCCTGGCCCGCCTGCACCTGGAGTTTCTGCTCGACCCGCTGGATCTGGGGCTGCGCACGATCGTGCTGACGGGTGAGAACGCCGCCAAGCGGACGATGGCGTATCTGGCCAAGGAGTTCGACGCCGCGGTGACCGAGGTGTACGCGAGCCCGTTCACCGGGGCCGCGCTGGCCTGCCGTACCGCGGAGGAGGAGCCTTTTGTGCCGCTGGCCGAGGGGCTGGTCGGGCTGGCGGCGCTGGGCAAGGACGCGCTCGATCCCGGGGCGGGCGAACCGGCCGAGGTGGTGATCACGCCGCGCGGGCACGCGACGCTGGGTGACGCGGTGCTGCGTACCGGGCAGGTGTCGCGGGGCGGGCTCGCGCCCGCGCACACGGTCGGCGAGCACGTGCTCGTGCGCGGGGTGTGGGTCTCGCTGCTCCGGATCCAGAAGGCGCTGGCCAAGGTGGACGGGGTGTCGGGCTGGAAGCTGACGGTCAGCCGCCAGGGCACGCTGGACGCCGCCGTGCTGACGGTCGTCTTCAACCGGGCGAGCCTGGTCGAGAACCCGATGTGGAAGTCACGCATCCGGCAGGCCGTCCACGGGCTGACGCCGGTGCAGATCGGGGTGGAGGTGGCGCCCGAGGTGTCGGAGGCCGTCACGCCCGGTGTCGTGGAGGACCTGCGCGGCCATCACCTGGGCCGCGATCGCAGCCTGGCCGGCTGAGGAGGCGCGATGGAGAGTGTGCCCGGCTGGGGGACGCTCCCCCGCATGCTGCGCGCGCAGGCCTCGGCGTATCCGGACACCCTCGTGGTGGAGGGGCCGGTCCGCCTCACCCTGCGCGAGCTGCGCGAACAGGCCGCCGCGGTGGCGCGCGGGCTGATGGCGCTTGGCGTCGGGCCCGGCGACCGCGTGGCGGTGTGGGGGATCAACGACGCCGCGTGGGTGGCGCACGCCTTCGGCGTCTGGGACGCGGGCGCGGTGATCGTGCCGCTCTCCTCCCGGTACAAGGGGTTCGAGGCCGCGGAGATCATCGCGAGGACGGGCGCGGAGGTGCTGGTCACCGGTCCTGGCGCGGGCGGCGCCGTCCTGGCCGACCTGCTGTCGCCCCTGCCGGACCTGCGCCACGTGATCGTCCCCGACGGGGTACGGCGGGCCGCCACGCTGACCGCCTCCGAGCTCGTGGAGATCGGCGAGGGCGACGTCGAGGCCAGGGCGCTGGCGGTGAAACCGGACGACCTGTGCGAGATCATGTCCACGTCCGGCACCACCGGCACCCCCAAGGGCGTCATGCTCGACCACGCCCAGGTTTTGCGCGGCTACTGGGACTGGGCCGAGATCGTCACCCTGGGCCCGGACGACCGCTATCCGGTGATCGCGCCGTTCAACCACGGCTTCGGGCTCAACGCCGGGCTGATCGCCTGCGTCCTGCGCCGGGCGACGATGATGCCGGTCGGGGTGTTCACCCCCGATGCCCTGATGGCGCTGGTGGAATCGGGAAAGGTGAGCATCCTGGCGGGTCCGCCCACGTTGTTCGCCCGGCTGCTGGACGAGCTCGACCGGCGCGACTGGGACGTCTCGTCGCTGCGGGTGGCGATCTGCGGGGCGGCGTCGGTCCCGGCGCCGCTGATCACGCGGCTGGTTGAGCGGGTGGGCCTGGAACGCATGATCAACGCCTATGGGCTCATGGAGGGCACGGTCGTGTCCATGACGCGGGCCGGCGACCCGATCGAGGTGATCGCGACGACCACCGGGCGGGCGGTGCCGGGGATCGAGGTGAAGATCGTCGACCTGGCGGGCGAGGAGGTGCCGCCCGGGGAGCGGGGCGAGGTCCTGCAGCGCGGGTACGGGGTGATGCGCGGCTACTGGGGCGAGCCCGGCAGGACGGCGGAGGCGATCGACGCCGACGGCTGGCTGCGCACCGGCGACGTCGGCGTGCTGGACGAGGCGGGCAACCTCAGCATCGTGGACAGGAAGAAGGAGCTGTTCATCGTCAACGGCTTCAACGTCTCGCCCGCCGAGGTCGAGGCGCTGCTGCTGCGGGAGGGGTCGCTGGCCCAGGCCGCGGTGGTCGGGGTGCCGGACGACGACTCGGGCGAGGCGGGCTGGGCGTTCGTGGTGCCGCGTTCCGGTGCGCGGGTGGACGGCGAGGCGCTGCGGGCGTGGGCGCGCGAGAACATGTCCAACTTCAAGGTGCCGAAGCGGGTGATCGTGGTGGAGGAGCTGCCCGCCAACCCGAACGGCAAGACCGACAAGATCGCCCTCCGCCGGATGGCCGCAGGGGATATTTCCTGACCTGCGGTTTTAGCCGCGCTGGCCGGTCTTTCGCGGATTAGGGTGGAACCGCACCGCCTGCCTCAGGGCGGTGCGCGGATCCGTCGCAACCGCTACGTTGACACCGAGGCCGCGCTCGGGATCATGCCCGGACTCTGCCGGAATTGCGGGTGTTCGCGAAAGATGGGTTCGTACGCACGAGCGACCGGGGATACCTCGTTGAGGTTGGCCGATCGCACCTACTAGGACGTGTCCCCCGCTCCTGAGGAGGCAGGCGTGTCGTTGCGCGTGGCGGTAGTCGGGTCGGGCCCGGCGGGCATCTACACGGCGGAGGCGCTGGTCAAGCAGTCGGCCGAACCAGTCGAGGTCGACGTGCTCGAACGGCTGCCCACGCCGTACGGGCTGGTCCGCTACGGGGTCGCCCCCGACCACACCTCGATCAAGTCCATCGCCAACTACCTGCGCAAAGTGCTCGAACTCCCCCAGGTGCGCTTCCTCGGCGGCGTCACCCTCGGCGAGCACCTGTCCGTCGAGGATCTCCTGGCGAGCTACGACGCCGTCGTCTACGCCACCGGCGCCATGGTCGACCGGCGCATGGGCATCCCCGGCGAGGATTTGCCCGGCAGCGTGGCCGCCACCGACTTCGTCAACTGGTACTGCGGCCACCCCGACGTCGACCCCGGCCGCTTCGTGCTCGACAGCCCCGAGATCGCCGTGATCGGCGTCGGCAACGTGGCCGTCGACGTGGTGCGCGTCCTGGCCAAGACGGCGGAGGAGCTGGCCGCCACCGACGTCCCCCACGACGTGCTCGAACGCCTGGCCGACAGCCAGGTCAAAGCCATCCACATGATCGGCAGGCGCGGTCCCGAGCACGCCAAGTTCACGCTCAAGGAGCTGCGCGAGCTGGGCGAGCTGGCCAACGCCGACGTGTGCGTACGCCCCGACGAGGCCGTCGTGCTCGGCGCCGACTTCCCGCGCCAGATCCGCGGCAACATCGACGTGCTGCAGTCATGGGCGGCCCGCGCCCCCGTCGGCCGCCCGCGCCGCCTGGACGTGCGGTTCTGGCTGCGCCCGGTGGAGATCCTCGGCACCGACCGGGTCGAGGGACTCAAGCTGGAGCGCACCCGCCTGGAGGACGGCCGCGTCGTCGGCACCGGCGTGTACGAGACGCTGCCGGTCGGCATGGTGCTGCGCTCGGTCGGCTACCAGAGCGTGCCGCTGCCCGGCGTGCCGTTCGACACGGGCTCGATGACGGTCCCGAACGAGGCGGGCCGCGTGCGCGAGCGCGAGTACGTGGCGGGCTGGCTCAAGCGCGGCCCCACCGGGGTGATCGGCACCAACAAGTCCGACGCCGCCGAGACCGTCCGCACGCTGCTGGCCGACCTCGCCGGCCACGACAGGGTACGGCCCGCCTCAGTCGAGGACCTGCTGCGCTCGCGCGGCGTCGAGCCGGTCACCTACGAGCACTGGCTGCGCATCGAGGCCGCCGAGGAGGCACTGGCCAGGACGCTGGGCCGGGGCGAGCGGGTCAAGCTGGTCGGGCTTGACGCGATGCGCGACGCAGTCCAAGGCTGAGCACGGCGATCCCGAGGGCGAGCACGAGCGTGGTCGCCACGCCGCCCTCGGGCCCGAACAAGCCTCCGGTGACCACGTCGGGGCCGTTCTCCTTCAGGTCGACGATCGCCATCATGCCGGTGCCGGTGCCGCTGACCTCGAAGCCGAAGACGTTGCCCTGGGCCCAGTTCCACGCCGCGTGCCACAGGCACACGCCCCAGAGCGCGCCCTCCCACAGCGCGTACAGGCCGAGGAGCACGCCGACGAGCACCAGGTTGACCAGGCTGAGCGCGTTGACGCCGGGATTGAGCAGGTGGAGGGCGGCGAAGAGCATCGAGGACAGGCCGACGCCCACCACGGCCCCGTAGCGCGCGCCGACCACCGGCAGCAGGAAGCCGCGGGTGACGATCTCCTCGGTGGAGCCCTGCACGACCCAGCCGGCGAACACCAGGATCGCCGGGCCGATCGCCGCCACGCCCTGCGGCACGTTCTCGGTCAGCGTGAAGCCCGGCACGACGAGGATGGCGGTGACCAGGCCGAAGGACAGGACGCCGGTCAGCAGGCCGCGGGCGGAGCGCCAGGCGGCGTGCTCGCGGGTGAACCCGAGTGTGCGGAAGCCGCGTTCCTCGAACAGGCCGATCCACAGCCAGATCAGCAGCGCGACCGGCGCGAAGCCGGTGACCAGGTTCACCAGCATGCGCAGCGCCGGGTCGGCGGGCAGGCCGGTGAACGTCAGGACGATCGCCCCGATGAGCCCGCCCAGCAGGATCGCGGCCACGGCGACGACGAGGGCGAGGATCGGATGGGTGCGCCGCTTGCCCGAGGTGGCCAGAGCGAAGAGCGGATTGTCCGTCACGGTCAGGAACCTTACTTCCTGGAACGCCGCCGGCGGGCGACGTACGCGACAACGGCCACCAGTGCTCCGGCGGCGACCACCACGAGCCCCGCGACGAAGATCAGGGCGAGGACGTCCAGGGCGTCACCGGGCACGCCCGGCTGCCAGATGCGCCAGGCGAACCAGCCCGAGGCCAGCATCGCGAGCATCGACAGGCCGACGATCACGAGGCCCCAGTAGAGGACGCGGACGGCCCAGTCGCCCACGGTGCGCTTCGGCCGCTCGGCCACGGGCGCGGGCTCACGGGCCGCTCCCGGGGCGGGTCCGGTCGCGCTGCCGGCGAGGGCGAGGACCAGGCCGGGCTCGCGGATCTCGGTGACGGCGGCGGGGAGCCCGGCGAGGCGGGCCGCGGTGACCGGGCGGCCGCCGCGCAGGGTCTCAGCCAGGGCGGGGGTCAGCTTGGAGTGCGCGCCCCTGCCGCGGATCATGCCCTGGTCCAGGACGTACTCGACACGGTCGGTGGCGCTGAGGAAGACCTGGGCGGGCGCGGAGAGGCCGGACAGGTCGATCGGGAATCGCCCGGCGCCGCTGAAGCAGCAGTCGAGGACGACCACGGTGTGCCCGGCGGCGGTCCCGGCCAGCTCCCGCGCGACGGCGGCGACCGGCACCGAGGTCGCGGCCGGGTCGTCGCGGCCGGTCGCCGAGGTGGTCAGCAGCAGGCCGCCGGGGGTGGCGACGGCGTGGCAGGCGATGTAGAGCAGCAGCACGTCGTCGGGCTCGCGGTCGCCCAGGAAGGCGGTGATCTCGGCCAGCACCTCGCCCTGGGTGCCGTCGACCAGTTTCCGCAGGGCGAAGCCCGCGAGCAGGGCCTCGCCGAGCGCGTCCGTATCGCTCGCGGGCGACCGTAATTGGGCCATCCCGGGGTCGGACTGGGTGGCGGTCACGATCATCAGCGCCTCGCGGGCTGCCGGCATGGGACCTCCCAAGCTGTGAGATGCTCGGCGAGCTTGCCAGCGCCGCGTTTCCGGAGGAGAACATGCGTGTCACCGTTGGGCATCGGCCGATCACCGGGTTCGCGGAGGAGTACCGGCTGCAGCAGAGCCGATACCCGATGACCCCGGCCGGCTGGCAGCCGGTGCACACGGTCTATGTTCCGGCCGACCGTTTCTCGGCCGACACGGTCGCGACGTGGGGCGGGCAGGCGCTGGAACTGATCGAGACCCACCTGCCGGGTCCCGGCGAGCTGGCCGAGGTGTTCGGGGTGAGCGAGGACCTGGCTCCCGGCGTGCACCGGCGGCTGCTGGAGAAGCTGGCCGCCGAGCCGGTCGAGGACCTGCGCATCGACTTCGAGGACGGCTACGGCGTGCGTCCCGACGACGAGGACGGCCACGTCGAGCAGGCCGCCGCCGCGGTGGCGGCGACGCACGAGGAGGGACGGCTGCCGCGCAGGTGGGGCCTGCGGGTGAAGTCGTTCGCCGACGCCGACCCGGAGCGCTCGGTCCGCACGCTGGACGGTTTCCTGACCGAGGTCGTGGCCCGGATCGGCGCCCTTCCACCGGGGTTCGCGCTGACGTTCCCCAAGGTCCTGATGGAGAACTACCTCGGCCAGTTCACCGCCTTCCTGGAGGATCTGGAGAAAGGGCTCGGGCTCGGCCCGCTGCGCTTCGAGATCCAGGTGGAGGCGCCGCAGACGCTACCGTTCCTGCGCGCCGACCTGGCCGGCGGCCGGCTGGCCGCGGCGCACTTCGGCGTCTTCGACTACACCGCCGCGATCGGGCTGCCGCCGCACGAGCAGCGCCTGGACCACCCGGCCTGCGACCACGCCAGGCACGTGATGCAGACGGCGTTCGCGGGCACCGGGGTCGAGCTGTCGGACGGCTCGCTGGCCGCCGCCCCCGCGTCGTCCGCGACGGCCGACGTGCACGCGCTGTGGCGCCGGCACGCCGAGCTGGTACGCCATTCGCTGGCCCACGGCTTCTACCAGGGCTGGGACATGCACCCGTCGCACCTGGTGAGCAGGTTCGCCACCGTCTACGCCTTCCACCTGGCCACGTACGAGGGCTACGCGGCCCGGGTGGCGGCCTGGGAGCAGCAGCGGCAGGTGGAGGGCGTCATGGACGAACCGGCCACCGTCAAAACTCTCGTGACGGCACTTTCGCGGGCCCGGTCCGCATTGGGGGAGTTCCCCGGAAACCCCGCCTGAACCGGCGCTGTAGGGCAACCTTGACTGGAGGGTTGTCCGTGGGCTGTCTGGATTGTCAGGGAATCGGGTGCAGTGGACGGGTAGCGCACCATATAGCCTCAGATCCATGACCGGATCCCTCCTTGAGGTGATCGCGCTGAATGTGCGCGACGCCGTGGCCGCCGAACGTGGTGGCGCCGACCGCCTTGAGGTCGTCGCCGACATGGCCGCCGACGGGCTCACCCCAGCGCCGGAGACGGTCGCCGCCATCGCCGCCGAGTGCGCGCTCCCCCAGATGGTGATGCTGCGCGGCGAGCCCGGGTTCACGGCCGACGCCGAAGCGCTCGACCGGCTCAGGAACGACGCCAAGGCGCTGGCCCAGGCCGGTGCCGCCGGATTCGTGTTCGGGTTCCTCGACGCCGACGGCGTCGTCGACCTGGCCGCCACCGAAGCCATGATCCACGCGGTGTCGCCGCTGCCGTGGACCTTCCACCGCGCGGTCGACTACGCCGCCGACACCTCCGCGAGCTGGCGCGCCGTCCGGCTGCTGCCGAACCTGGCCACCGTGCTCACCTCCGGCTCGCCGTCCGGGGTGGGCGACGGGCTGCCGGTGCTCAAGGCCCGGTGCGAGGCGGGCGACGCGGGGCTCATCCTCGCCGGGGGCGGCCTGAAGCCGCCGCACGTGCGGGCCCTGCTCGACTACGGCATCCGCGCCTTCCACGTGGGCAGCGCGGTCCGCACGTCCTGGACCGAACCGGTCGACCCGTCACTCGTCGCCCGCTGGCGCTCCCTGATCGACCGCGACTAGATCTCACCGCCCCGGGCCCGAGGGTCCGCCGGTGGCACGCCCCGGCCGACCCGGGCAGCCCTCCCCGGCCCCGGGACAGGCCCGTGCAGGCCCCTGATCGTCGGGTTTGGACCCCGGGGTTTGCCTCGGCGCCGCCGGGTGGCCCAGGGGGCGCTCGTCGCGGCGGGATGTGCGCGAGCCTTCACGAGCGGCCGGGACGGAGGCCCGCCCGTTACGGCGAGGGGGTGGGCGCGGCTTCGCCGTAACGGGGAGGCGCGAGAAGGCACGAACGAGCGCGAGCGGGCCGTCAGGACGCCCGCATCAGGACGCCTCTAGCAAACGCTAGGCACTCAGCAGGTGCGGCACAGTCAGGTCGCGGAAGGCCGTGGACAGCGCGGGGCGGGTCAGGCGCTGGAACAGGGCGCCGGACGCGCGGTGCGGGAGGTCGACGGTGCGCAGGTGACGGAAGCCGCGCTTGCGGTAGTACTCCTGCAGGCCGGGGTTGGACTTGGCGCAGTCCAGGCGGAGCCAGGGCAGGCCGACGGCGTGCGTGGTGGCGCCGGCCCAGTCCAGGAGGGCGTCGCCGAGTCCGCTGCCCGACCAGGGGCGGGCCACCGCCAGTTTGTGGACGTAGAGGGCGGCGCGGGGGCGGTCGGCCGGGGTCCAGAACTCGGGGTCGGCCTGGCTGTCGAGGGCGATGGTGGCGACGGGCGGCGCGGCTTCGTCGAAGTCGAGGTAGCGCAGTTCGTCGTCGACGAGGTAGAGGACGTGGGAGTCGATGAGGGGCGCGATGCGCTCGGGGCCGAATCCGCCTCGGGGCCACTGGCGGATCCCCCGGGAGTGGAGCCAGTCGGCGGTGTCGGCGAGCAGGGTGAGGACTCCGCCCAGGTCAGCGGGTACGGCTCGGCGCAGGGTGAGCGGGTGAAGGAGGGTGTTCGAGTGCATGGGTCTACCCTTCGTTGCGCTGGGTGTCCGGGAGAACACATCTCGTGTGCACTTCACGGCACGCGGCAGCTAAACGGATATGTCTGGATAAATTACGATTTAGGGGAGCATGCACCACTCCCCCGCCCAGCGAAGTCAGATCTCGCTGCGCGCGGCCGTTGGGATCACCCCCAACCGAGCTCGATCAGCGGCTGCCGAGCTCGTATCTGATCAAGTGCTTGTCGGCGGGAAGCACCGACACCGCGACACGGACCGGCGCGTCCTCCCGGTCGTAGCCGACTCGGACATACACGACGACCGGCGTCCCCAGCTCCAACTGGAGCCGTTCGACCTCCGCCTGGTTGGGCATCCTGGCCCAGATGTCGTCGACCACGCGGATCTGCGCGTGCCCGAGTTCCTCGAGTACCCGGTTCGCGCCGCGTCCGATGTCGCCCGGCCTGGCGATCTCGGACTCGGCGACCAGGTCATGCGGGAAATAGGAATCGTTGGTGTTGTAGGGCTGGCCGTCGACGAAACGCAGGCGCCGCCGTACCACTGCCAGTTTTCCGTCGTCGAGCTCCAGCCTGCTGGCGATGTCCTCAGCCGGTTGGACCGTCAACACTTCGATGAGCTGGGAGGGCTGGCGGCCTTCCTGGCTGACGGCGTACGCGAAGGCCTCCCGGGGAACTCCCGTGGGTTGCGGCTCCAGTTCGCGTTGCGGATGCATCAGCAGGGCGCGTCGTTCTCTGACGATCGTGCCGCGCCGGGGAGCGCGCGTGACGAGGCCTTCGTTGACCAGTTCCGCGACTGCGAGCCTGACCGTGTTACGGCTGACGCCGTGGCGCGCGCGGAGCTCCTCCTCGGTCGGCAGCTGCGCCCCGGGGCCGTAGTCGCCGGAGTAGATGGCTCTGCGAAGCTCCGAAGCCACCTGCTGATACAGCGACGGTCTTGCCACTTTCACCCCTTTTGTTCCAACAATTTAGACGATCTGGTTCTAGCAGGCCACAACCCCTTGACCGAACGGCCTTGACAGCCGCATCATCCATTCGTTGGTACAAATCCATCGAAAGGCCGGTGAGGGGGTGAGGGCCGGTGTTGCCGGTCCGCGCGGGTGCGCCGTTTGCGAAGCAAGCGAGCTTGCGAAGCTACCCGCCCTGGCACGATCCCCGTGAGGCA
Source organism: Nonomuraea sp. NPDC050540 (assembly GCF_044457485.1). Taxonomy (NCBI): domain Bacteria; kingdom Bacillati; phylum Actinomycetota; class Actinomycetes; order Streptosporangiales; family Streptosporangiaceae; genus Nonomuraea; species Nonomuraea sp. NPDC050540. The sequence goes on along the minus strand of NZ_JBITHA010000005.1, from coordinate 112,478 downwards.
ACACGTTTACTGCGTTACGCGTTGCATCGCCAGGGGTTCACCCACACCTACCAGAGCAACGGGAACGGTATGTCCGTGCTGTCCGTGCTAACCGAGTTGACCGTGTGGTGCAGAGACGAGTTCTTTGTCTGGCATGAGGAGGGCGTCGAAGTCAGCCACCCCATCGACGACCCGGTTGGCGCAGCACAACGGATCGCCGACCGCCGTCGGCGACCACAGTCCTCTCCCTCGGAGTGTTCTCCAGCAGAGCACTCCCCCACCGACTCCGCACGCGAACACTCGGCCTAGGACTCCATCCCTCGCCGGAGTCCTGGCGCCGCCCGCGTCGGAGAAAGGAAACGCACCCTGGCGGGTCCCCCACGCCCGCCAGGGTGCGTTCTCCTGTAGAGCGCCTTCCTCGTGCGAACCTTCCCTTCACGCGAGCCCCCTCGCCCGTGCGGACCTTCCCCTTCGTACGGGCCTTCTCATGCGCGCGGCCCTCTCGCCCGTGCTGGCTTCTCTCACCCCCACGATCCGTTACGGCAAGCCGCCCCACCCCCACCCGCCGACCGTGGCCGGGCCCCGTCCAGGGGCACGGTCGTCCAGCGTGCGGGGCGGGCCGCCGTTACGCCCGCGCCGTCGACCGGGACCTGATATACCGGGGGGCCACGAGGCCGGGCTTGACAGGCGGTTTCGGTTGGACGGTAAGTGGGTTGCAAGGACTGTCTACAAAGGTCTGGCGGCATGCGAGTCCCTCTTCGAGCATCCGGATCACTGGCCGTGGCCGTGGCCGTGCTGGTCTGCGGGTGCGGGTCCACGGGTGAGCCCGTTCGGCGGGCCGATCCGTCGCCGCCCTCGCCCGGCGTGACCACGTCACCCGCTCCCAGCGCGTCTTCCTCACCCGGGTATGTGACCGAGGGGATGGTGGGGTTCTACTCGGCGGAGCCGTTCACGATCGACATCAAGGGTGTGGAGCGGACGCCCAAGCTCACCGTGCTGCGCATGGAGATCATGACCACCGCCAACCGGAACACCAAGGGTGATTTCGGGTACGGGAGTGTGCCCAGCGACTTCGCGCGGTTCCGGCTGTTCGATCCGGTGGGCGGGAAGGTGTACTTCACGCTGCGGGCCAAGAGCGATGACGACGCGTTCGGGACGCGGCACACCATGAAGGGCAACGGGTTTCCCGAGGACTTCGTGCCGGGAGTGCGGTATCCGGTCGAGGTGTACTTCCCCTTGCTGCCGCCCGGGGTCGGGGCCGTCTCCGTCGTGCCTGATCTGCCGATGGGGCCGATGACCGGGATCCCCGTCGCCGATACCGCGCGCGAGCCCGTCGCCCGCGAGCGCGGCGCTTCCGGGAGGCCCAAGGCGGGTGAGGTGTTCCAGTGGCCGGTCGTGCTGCCCGAGGGCGACCTCTGGTCCGGCGTCTCCGACGTGCGCGAGCTCGTCGAGACGCCGAAGAAGACCACTCTGCAGGAGGGCGCCAAGGAGACGATCGGCCTGCGCACCGACGTGCTGTTCGCCTTCGACCAGGCCACGCTCGGCGCCAGGGCCGCCGCCGTGCTGGACGAGGTCGCCGAGGAGACCCGCAGGCGCGCCGATCCGGCCAGGCCGCCGGTCACGATCGTCGGCCACACCGACACCAAGGGCGAGGACGCGTACAACCAGACGTTGTCGGTCCGGCGGGCCCAGGCGGTCAAGGAGTATCTGGCGGCCAAGCTCGGCGTCGGCTACCGGTACGTGACCGAGGGCAAGGGCGAGAGTGCCCCGATCGCCAAGAACGACAAGCCGGACGGCGGCGACAACCCCGGGGGCCGGGCACGCAACCGGCGCGTGGAGATCTCCTACACGATCAAGCAGCAGGCCCCGGACGTGACCGCCACCACGGGCCCCTCGGCCGGCGAGGTACGCGGCCCCACCGGCCGGAACGCGCCGTTCCGGCCGGATCCGGGCGCGCCGGTGGCCGACTTCACCTGGACGTTCACCAACAAGGACGATCAGCTCAAGGTCGAGGTGCTGCCGCTCTATCGCGACGGTGCCTATCTGGTGGCGACCTTCGACGTCACGGCCGTGCGGACCAACGTGGTGTTCGTGCCGGCGCCCGCGCCGTTCTCCGGGTGGGAGCACGAGTTCTCGGCGGCGGCCGGCTTCGGCGCGTTCACGCTGGAGGACCCGGCCACCAAGGCGCGCTACCACCCGCTGAAGATGTCCACCGAGTTCGTCGAGAACCACGTCCCCGCGTTGCAGACCGGCGAGAAGAGCCGCGCCTACGTGTACTACCCGGCCCCGCCGGGCGACCGCACGTCCCTCACGCTCCGGGTGGCCAACGGGCCGTCCCCCAGCGTTCCCATCACTCCGTGATCATCCGCCAGCCGACCAGGGTGAGGGCGTCGTCCACGGCCGTGAACACCGCGCTCACCCGCGATCCGCCCTCGGGTTCGCCGGCCCCTTCCCACGAGCCGTGCACCACGGCGTCCGGCGCCTCGTCCAGGCGGACCACGACCACGATCTCGCCCTGGCCGAAGGGCCGGTGGCTGACCACCCAGCTCTCCACCGTCCCGACGGGCCGGACCGCCACCCAGCGACGTCCCTCGCCCCGGCACCGGGCGCAGAAGGCCCGCGCGGGGAAGCGCCGCAGCCCGCACCCGTCGCACTCCTGGACGGCGAACTCCCCCGTGGCCACCCGCTCCCACCACTCCCGCGAGTCCCGGTCGGGCGTGGGCCTGGTTTGCGCGGGCATTCAGGGGCTCCTCAGGATCAGGGCGGAGGTGGCGGGGAGGATGTAGCCCGGCTGGGAGGTCGACAGCGCCACCCGGGCCCCGGGCACCTGCCGGTCCCCGGCCTCGCCGCGCAGCTGGGAGACGGCCTCGGCGATGTGGTTGATCCCGTGGACGTAACCCTCCGACAGGAAGCCGCCGTGGGTGTTCACCGGCGGGCCCTCGCCGGAGGCAGCGAAGGGGCCGCCGTCGCCCTTGGAGCAGAAGCCGTAGTCCTCCAGCTGGACCAGCACCGAATAGGTGAAGCAGTCGTAGAGCTGGGCGAGGTCGATGTCGGCCGGGGTGAGGCCGGCCTGGCCGTACAGGCGGGGGGCGAGGGCCGCGGCGGCGCTGACGGTGGGGTCCGCGCCGGACAGGAAGGACTGACCGCCGCCCCAGGCGGCGGCCGAGATCAGCACCGGGGTACGGCGCAGCGACCGCGCCCGCTCCGCGGTGGTGATGACCAGCGCGCACGCCCCGTCGGTCTCCAGGCAGCAGTCCAGCAGCCGGAACGGCTCGGCGATCCAGCGGCTGGCGAGGTAGTCGTCGAGGGTGATGGGCGTGCGCATGAGGGCGCGCGGGTTCTTGGCGGCGTGCGCGCGCTGGCGGACGGCGATCCGCCCGAGGTGTTCCTCGGTGGTGCCGTACCGCAGCATGTGGGCGCGGGCGGCGAGGGCGAAGTGCTGGACGGGGGCGGTCAGGCCGTAGGGGGCCTGGTACTGGACCTCCGGGCTGGGGTTGGCGGCCTGGCCCATGCGGAACTCGGAGCGGGCGTTGATGGCCCGGTAGAAGACGACGGTGTCGGCCAGGCCGGCGGCCACGGCGAGCGCGGCCTGGCCGGCGACGGCGTGGGAGACGCTGCCGCCGCCGAACTGGTCCAGGTACCAGGACGGGTCGTCGAGGCCGAGGGCCGGGCCGACGAGCGAGGGCGGGGCCGAGTCGCCGACGCGGTGGGTGGCCAGGCCGTCGACGTCGGACGGGTCCAGGCCGGCGTCCGCCAGCGCGGCCATGATCGCGCGGCAGGCGAGAGTGAGGGTGCTGACCTGGGAGTTCTTGGTGAAGGGGGTGTAGCCGACGCCGACGACGGCGGTGCGGTCCGTGAAGTTGAGCAAGCGCTTGGCCACGCTTCCGAAGCTAGGCTTGCCGCGCGCCGCGTGTCAACGGGATCAGAAAAGGCTCTGCCCATCCAAGCAAGCGCTTGGTAAGCTAGTCTCAGCATCCACGACGAGGAGGCCACGGATGAGCACACACGCAGCCCGGCTGATCAGGCCGGACGGGTGCGACGCCCACTCGTCGTACAAGCGTGGGATTCACAACGGAGCCGCCATGCCGAACGGCCACAACGGGCAGCACGACAGCCGGCGCTTCCGGAACGTGCTCGGCAGGTTCGCCACCGGCGTCGTGGCCATCACGGCGCTCGACCCGGAGAGCGGCGAGCCGTGCGGCCTGGCCGCCAACGCCTTCACCTCCGTCTCCCTCGACCCGCCGCTGGTCGCCTTCTGCGTGGCGCACACCAGTACGAGCTGGCCGAAGGTGCGCGGCGGCAAGGTGATCACCGTGAACGTCCTGGCCGAGCACCAGCAGCCGGTCTGCGCCCAGCTGGCCAACCGGGGCGGCGACAAGTTCGCCGGGCTGGAGTGGACCGGCTCCCCCTCCGGCAACCCGGTCATCGAAGGCGCCCTGGCCTGGATCGACTGCGTGGTCGAGGCCGAGCACCTCGCCGGCGACCACATGATCGTGGTGGCCCGGGTGCTGCAGCTGGACACCCACGCCGAGGGCGGGCCCCTGGTGTTCTTCCGCGGGGGCTACGGGAGGTTCAGTGAGCCTTCGTGAGCAGGCGCGGGCCTGGCTGGAGGAGCAGCTGTCCACGACGTTCGCGCACGTGCGCGGCCTCGGCGGGCCCGGTCGCGAGCACGAGGGCCACGAGGAACGCCACGCGTGGGAGAGGCACCTGGGCAAGGCGGGCTGGACCTGCCTGAGCTGGCCCACACGGTACGGCGGGCGCGCGGCCTCACTCGCCGACCAGATCGCCTTCTACGAGGAGTACGCCAGAGCCGGGGCCCCCGCCCGTGTGGGCCACATCGGCGAGGGCCTGATCGGGCCGACGATCCTGGAGTTCGGCACCGAGGAGCAGAAGGCCCGCTTCCTGCCGGGGATCCAGTCGGGCGAGGAACTGTGGTGCCAGGGGTATTCGGAGCCGGAGGCGGGCTCGGACCTGGCCAACGTCCAGACGAGAGCGGAGATGTCGGGTGATGAGTGGGTCGTCACCGGGCAGAAGGTGTGGACCTCCCTGGCGCACGTGGCCGACTGGTGCTTCGTGCTGTGCCGTACGGAGAAGGCGGAGAAGAGGCATCACGGGCTGTCGTACCTGCTCGTGCCCATGGACCAGCCGGGCGTCGAGGTCCGGCCGATCGTCCAGCTCACCGGCACCTCCGAGTTCAACGAGGTCTTCTTCGACGGCGCCCGCACGCACCGCGGCCACGTCCTCGGCGCGCCCGGCGACGGCTGGCGGGTGGCGATGGCCACGCTCGGCTACGAACGCGGCGCCTCCACACTCGGCCAGCAGATCGGCTTCCGCCGCGAACTCGACCGGGTCATCGAGGCCGCGAAGCTCAGCGGCGCGGCCGGCGACCCGGTGATCCGCGACCGGCTCGTGCGGTCGTGGCTGGAGCTGGAGGTCATGCGGCTGAACGCGCTGCGCGACCCTCAATCGCCGATCACCAAGCTCTACTGGTCGGAGTGGCACCGGCGGCTCGGCGAATTGGCCCAGGAGGTCCAGGGCCGGGCCGGGCTGGTCGCCGAAGGCGGCAAACTGAACGACCTCCAGCGTCTCTACCTGTTCAGCCGCGCCGACACGATCTATGCCGGGTCCAGCGAAATCCAGCGCAACCTCATCGCCGAGCGCACCCTGGGACTACCACGATGACGACTCCCCCTCCCTACCCCAGCGCGCACGGCCTGCTCGACGGCAAGGTCACGCTCGTGACCGCCGCGGCCGGGGCCGGGATCGGCTATGCCACCGCGCGCCGCTGCGCCGAGGAGGGCGCCACGATCGTCATCTCCGACCGGCACGAGCGCCGCCTGTCGGAGGCGGCCGAGGCGCTGACCGGGCTGACCGGGGTGAAGCCGCTGGCCGTACCGTGTGACGTGACCTCGCAGGCGCAGGTGATGGCGCTGTTCGACGCGGTGGTCGAGGCGCACGGGCGCCTCGACGTGGTGGTCAACAACGCCGGACTCGGCGGTACGGCGAGCCTCGCGGAGATGACCGACGAGGAGTGGCACGCGGTGATCGACGTGACGCTCAACGGCACCATGCGCTGCACCCGGGCCGCGCTCCAGCACATGATCCCGCAGGGCCGCGGCGTGATCGTGAACAACGCCTCCGTGATCGGCTGGCGGGCCCAGGCCGGCCAGGCGCACTACGCGGCGGCCAAGGCCGGAGTCATGGCGTTGACCAGGTGCGCGGCCCTCGAAGCCGCCACGGACGGCGTCCGGATCAACGCGGTCGCGCCGTCGCTGGCCATGCATCCGTTCCTGGCCAAGGTCACCAGCGACGAACTGCTCGCCGAGCTCACGGCCAAGGAGGCCTTCGGCCGCTCGGCCCAGCCGTGGGAGGTGGCCAACGTGATCGTCTTCCTGGCCAGCGACTACTCCACGTACATGACCGGTGAGGTCGTCTCGGTCTCCAGCCAGCACCCCTGATGCATATCCTGCCTCTCAGGATATAGTGGAGACATGAATATCACGGAGCCCATGTTCCTGGCGCTGACCGCGCTGGTGGACGAGCCCCGGCACGGCTACGGCATCGTGCAGGAGGTCTCGGGCCTGTCCGGCGGCCGGGTCCAGCTGAAGATCGGCACGCTCTACGGCGTGCTCGACCGGCTGGCCGCCGAGGAGCTGGTCGAGCTGGACCGTGAGGAGGTCCTGCAGGGACGGCTGCGCCGCTACTACCGCCTGACCGACAAGGGCGCCGAGGCTCTCCGGCAGGAGGCCGACCGGGTCGCCCGGACCGCCGCCCTGGCCACCTCCAGGCTGCGCGCCAGGAACACCGCCATCGGGGGGACGGCGTGAGCCTGCTGGAGTTCCACTACCGCAACGTGTTGCGGATGCTGCCGGCCTCCTACCGTGCCGAGCGCGAGGAGGAGATGGTCGCGGCCTACCTGGAGTACGCGGGGGACGCCCCCGACGAGGTCAACCCCCGGCCGCGCTGGGGCGAGGTCCTCAGCGTCATGGGACTGGCCCTCAGGGTCCGCCTGGCGGGCGCTTCCGGGCCGCCGGTCTACTTCGCCTGGGGCGAGACCGTGCGCATGATCGCGTTGTTCGGGCTGGCCCTGCAGGCGATGTTGTCGGCTCCCTCGTTGCCGTTCCTGCCGGGGATGAGCGAGAACGAGCAGTTCTTCGGCGCGGCGGGATCGGCCGACCGGCTGTTCAACATCGGCGAGGTCCTGCTCCACAACCTGTGGCTGGTCGCCTACGTCGCCCTGGCGCGAGGGGCCGTGCGCACGGCCAAGACGGCGGCCGTGCTGGTCTTCGGCTGGTCGTTCCTGGTGCCCCTGGTGAGCGACTGGCGCGCGATGGAGACCGGCTACACCGTGCTGTCGGCGGCGCCGGTCCTGGCCCTGCTGCTCGGCTACCACCGCGACGTGCCGCCGCCGCGCCGGTCCTGGTGGGTGGCTCTGCTGCCGCCCGCGGTCGCGGCGGCGGCCCTGTACGCGGTCAACCGCTATCTGACGGACCACCTGGCGGACGGCTACACGACGACGATGGAGACCCTCTCGGCCTGGACCGGCGTGCACGGCATCGTCGTCGTCGCCCTCACCGCCGCCGCCGCGGCGGCGCTGACGCTGGGGGCGGGCGGGCCCGCACTGCTGGCACTGGCCTTCTACGCGATCGTGACGCTGCTGGCCAGGGTGCCCGACCTGTACCACTTCCACGGCGGTGTCGAGGAGATCTGGCAGGTGGCGGCGGTGCAGTGCTGGGTGCTGGGCGGGCTGACGTTCATCCTGGCGGTGGTGGGAGTGTGGAGACTGCCGATTCATAGGAGACTCCAGGAAAGATCGGTCTAGGCGACCGGGCCGCGCGGACTTACCTTCCCATGTATGGGCACCACGGGCCGCGCGGCCCACATCCTCGACGTCCTGATCACCGAATTCGGCGACTCCATCAAGCGCGACCCGCACGCCTTTTCCCGGAAGTTCAGGAAAATGGCGGCTTCGCCGTTCGCGTTCTACCGTGGCAGCGCCAGCGTGTTCTACGCGGACATGACCGCCGAGTACGCCGACGACGCCTATCTCGACGAGCTCACCAGCCGGGTCTGGATCCACGGCGACCTGCACGCCGAGAACTTCGGCACCTACATGAACGCCTCCGGCTCGCTCGTCTTCAACGTCAACGACTTCGACGAGGCCTACGTCGGCCCCTACACCTGGGACCTGAAGCGCTTCGCCGCCAGCGTGGCGCTCATCGGATACGGCAAGGCGCTGTCGGACGAGGCGATCTCCACGCTGGTGACCGAGTTCGGTACCGCGTACCTGGCCGAGCTGGGCGGCATCGCGCACGGCGGGGACGACGCGATCGGCTCCCTCACACTCGACACCACCAGCGGCGTGCTGCACCGCGTGCTCCAGACGGCCCGGCTGAGCACCCGCGTGGCCATGCTCGACCTGGAGACGGTGATCGACGATTACGACCGGCGCTTCGCGCTCATGGAGGGCCGCACGGCGGTCTCGCCGCAGGACAGGGAGCGGGTGGTGGCGGCCTTCCAGGACTACCTGCACACGCTGCCCGGCGGCGCGAACCCGGTCGAGCACCACATCAAGGACGTCGCGCTGCGCAAGGGCGTCGGCATCGGCTCGGCCGGGCTGCCCTCCTACAACCTGCTGCTCGAAGGCCGCTCGCAGGCGCTGGAGAACGACGTCATCCTGTACATGAAGCAGGCCCAGGTGCCCGCGGTGGCCAGGCACATCACCGACGAGCGGGTCGCCTCCTACTTCCTGCACCAGGGCCACCGCACCGCCGAGTCGCAGCGCGCGCTGCAGGCCTACGCCGACCCCTGGCTCGGCTACACCAGCCTCGACGGCGTCGGGCAGCTCGTCGCGGAGGTCTCGCCCTACTCCGCCGACCTCGACTGGGACGACGTGAACGAGCCGGAGGAACTGCGCTCGATCATGCGCGACCTGGGCCGGGCGGTGGCGCGCATGCATTCGGTGGCCGACGACGAGAGCAGTCACGATCTGGTGGACTTTTCGACGGAAGAGTCGATTGTGGCCGTAGTCGACAGCGATTCGACAGGATTTGTTGCGACGTTGGTGAATTTTGCACACCATTACGGGGCACAAGCCCGCAAGGACCATCAAACGTTTGTCGACCTCTTCAGGAACGGCCGAATCCCCGGACTATGATCCGCTTCTCCCTTCCCGATCCTGCCCACCGGCTGGCCGGTGTCCGCCTGTGGCAGGAGCTCGGGCTGCCCTCGGTCGACTTCATGTACGGCGCCGCCGGCTGGACACTTGCCATCCCCCGCCCGCCCGTGCACCGGATGGAGTACCTCCTGGAACTGCGCCACCGCGCCGGCGGCGTGGAGACCATCCTCGACCCGAGCAACCCCTTACGCGTGCGCGGCGTCTTCGGGCCGAAGAGCGTGCTGGAGTTCCCCGAATACTCCCCGCCCGGCTGGCTCGCCTTCCCCGCCTCCTCCGGCGGCACCAGCGTGTGGGCGCCGGAGGGTGTCGGCGGCGACTTACCCCTGCTCGTGGTCCACGACGGGCCCGAGTACGACGACCTGGCCGGTCTCACCCGCTACCTGGCCGCCGGGGTCGCCGGCGGCTGGCTGCCGCCGCTGCGCGCGATCCTGCTGCATCCCGGCGACCGCAACGCCGACTACTCGGCCAACCCGGACTACGCCGACTTCCTGGCGGCGCAGCCGTACCGGAGCGCGACCGTGCGCATCGGGATGGGCACCAGCCTCGGCGCGCTCGCCATGCTGCACGCCCAGTGGCGGCATCCCGACCTCTTCGACGCGCTGTTCCTGCAGTCGGGCAGCTTCTTCCAGCCGCGCTTCGACGCCCACGAGCGCCGCTTCCCCTACTACGAGCGGGTCACCCGCTTCGTCGAAGAGGTCCACAAAGGTACGGCGGTGCGGACCGTACCCACGGCGATGACCTGCGGCGGCATCGAGGAGAACATCCACAACAACCGCGCGATGGCCGCCTCCCTGCGGACCCAGGGGTACGCGGTGACCCTCCGGGAAGTGCCCGACGTGCACAACTACACCGCCTGGCGCGACGCCTTCCATCCCCACCTGACGCGGCTGCTGCAGGACGTGTGCTCATGAGACGCGAGTTGGTCGACGGCGTCCTGGCCTACGGCCACTGGGGGCGGCCGATGCTGGTCTTCCCCTCCGAGCAGGGACGGCCCTCGGACTTCGAGGACAACGGCATGCTCGGCGCGATCTCCGACCTGGTCGAGGCCGGGCGGGTCAAGGTGTACTGCGTGCCGAGCAACGACCGCGAGTCCTGGTCGAACCGGTCGATTCCGCTGGAGGAACGCGCCCGGCGGCACACGGGCTATGAGCAGTGGATCGTGGAGAAGGTCGTCAACGCCATCGACGAGGACTGCGCGGGCGCCGACGACATCATCACGTTCGGCTGCAGCCTCGGCGCCTACCACGCCGCGAACTTCGCACTGAAGCGGGCGGATCTGTTCCCGCTGGCGATCGGGCTGTCGGGCAACTATGACCCCTCCGCCTGGCACGGCTGGGGCGAGCGCGGCGAGGCCGCGTACTTCAACAACCCGCTCGACTACGTGCCGCACCTGCACGGCGACCACCTCGACTGGCTGCGCGGGCGGCTCAGCGTGCTGCTGGTGTGCGGGCAGGGCCAGTGGGAGGACACCACCGGCTCACTGGAGAGCACCAAGCGGCTGGCCGCCGCCCTGACCGGCGTCGGCATCCGGCACGAGCTCGACCTCTGGGGCCGCGACGTGCCGCACGACTGGCTGTCCTGGCGGGCACAGCTCGCCCACCATCTGGGGAGGTTCGTGTGAAGCACCTGGTCGGACTGCTGCTGGGGACCGAGGAGGACTGGCCGGCCGCCTTCGAGGAGATCATGCGCAGGGCCATGCCCGCCTACGAGGTGGAGCGGGTCACCATCGAGCCGTTCGGCCTGCGCGACGAGCCGCGCTACGACGTCGTCATCGACCGGCTCGCCTACTGGTACTACCACCCGCGCGAGTGGCTCAAGAAGATCGCGATGATGGACGACGTCTACCTGCTCAACAGCCCGTTCACGTTCCAGTCGATGGAGAAGCACACCGCCTACTGCGCGATGATGCGCCTCGGGCTGAAGGTGCCGGACACGGTGCTGGTGCCGTACAAGAACCCGCTCGACAACGCGCGGTACGCCTACACCTCGGCGCGTTACAACAAGGCCTTCGACCTCGACGCGATCGCCGAGCGGATCGGCTACCCGCTGTTCATGAAGCCCTACGACGGCGGGGCCTGGCGCGGGGTCTCGCTCGTGCGCGACGCCGACGAACTGCACCGCGCCTATGACGAGAGCGGCGAGATGCTCATGCATCTGCAGAAGGCCGTCGACGGGTACGACGCCTTCGCCCGCTCGCTGTCCATCGGCGCCGAGACCATGGTCATGCGCTTCCACCCGGAACAGCCGATGCACGCGCGGTACTCGGTGGACCACTCCTTCCTCTCGCCCGAGGTCGGCGAGGAGGTGGTGACCATCGGGCGGCTGGTGAACGCGTTCTTCCGGTGGGAGTTCAACTCCTGCGAGACCCTGGTCAAGGGCACCGGCGTGCACCCGATCGACTACGCCAACGCCTGCCCGGACGTGGCGCTGACCAGCCTGCACTACTACTTCCCCTGGGCGATGAAGGCGCTGGTGAAGTGGACGGTGTTCTGCGCGGAGACCGGCCGCAAACCGCGCATCGACCTCGACACCCGCGAGTACTTCGCCGTCGAGGGCTCCTACGCCGAACGGCTGGCGGCCTACCGCACGCTGGCCGACGCCTACTTCGAGACCGACCGCTACCACGAGTTCTGCGCGGAGCGCCTGGCCCACCTGGACGAGGCGGTGCTCGACTGGGTGGCGGGACCGTCGTTCGACCGGCTGCTGATGAACGCGGTGACCGCCACCTACCCGGCGCACGAGCACGACCGGTTCATCGCGCACTTCCGCGGGCTGCTGGCGTTGTGGGTGAAGGACAACTCGTGACCTGGTGACCGACCGGTCGGTATGGCATGCTTCCGGAACATGACTCTGTTCTCGGTGGAAGGCAAGAAGGTCGTCGTCACGGGCGGCTCCCGCGGCATCGGCCGGATGATCGCGGCCGGATTCGTGGCGGCGGGAGCGGAGGTGTACATCTCCGCCCGCAAGGCCCACGAGGTGGCCAAGACCGCCGCCGAGCTGGGCTGCGCCGGAGTGCCGGCCGACCTGTCCACGCCCGAGGGGGCGGACGAGCTGGTCTCCGCCGTGGACGGCCCGCTCGACGTGCTGGTCAACAACGCCGGCGCCACATGGGGCGCGCCGCTGGAGGAGTTCCCGCCCGAGGCCTTCGACAAGCTCTGGAACATCAACGTCAAGGGCGTCTTCTACGTGACGCAGCGCTTCCTGCCCCAGTTGCGCGCCGCCGCCAGCGCCGACGTGCCCGCCCGGGTGATCACGATCGGGTCCGTCGACGGCATCCGCGTGCCCGGCCTGGAGAACTACGCGTACTCGGCCGCCAAGGCGGGCGTGCACATGCTCACCCGGCACCTGGCCCGCCAGCTCGCGCCCGCCCACATCACCGTGAACGCGATCGCGCCGGGCCCGTTCGAGTCCAAGATGATGGCCTTCGCCCTGGACGACCCGGCCACCCGCACGCTGATCGCCTCCCAGGTGCCGATGGGCCGCATCGGCCGTCCCGACGACATGGCCGGAGCCGCCATCTTCCTGGCCTCCCGCGCGGGCGCGTACCTGACCGGGACGGTCATCCCGGTGGACGGCGGCATCTCCTGCTGACGCCTTCGCGGGGTAGTCTCGGCGCGCGTGAACGTCTACGTGGGGAACGCCGGCCAGGACGCGGCGCTGGACAAGGGCTGGCTGCTCGGGCACTTCAAGGAGGCCGGGCTCCGGCACAGCGAGGATGTCGAGATCAAGTGGGGCGTCCACGCGGCCGGGGACAAGCGGCCCGCCTGGGTGCGCGGAGAGGTGCGCACGGCGTTGCTGGTGCTGATCAGCGGGCGCTTCCTGGTCGAGCTGCCCGGCCGGGACGTCCTGCTGGAGCGGCAGGGCGACTACGTGGTCTGGGGCCGCGGCGTGGACCACTCGTGGGTGGCCGAGGAGGACTCGGTGGTGCTGACCGTCCGCTGGCCCTCGGTGCCGGGGTACGCGTGACACCCGGCACCGGTGCGCGGCGTCAGAGCAGTTCGCCCAGGGCGACGGCGAGGTTCTTGGCGGCCTGCGGGGTGTGGCTCAGGTAGAGGTAGGGCTCGGTGAGCTCCAGCTCGATGACCGCCGGCCGGCCGTCCGGGAGCCGGACCAGGTCGACGCGGGCGTACAGAAGGGCCTGGGGGATGGCGGCAAGCACCTTCTCGGCCAGTTCGACCTGGTCCGGGGCAGGATCGCGCAGCTGCGCACGGGCGTTGTCGGCATTGGTCATGCCCGGGGCGAGCATGGGCGTGCGCCGGACGGCGTGGCTGAGGCGGCGGTTGAAGTACAGCAGCGAGGTCTCGCCCTCGCTCTCGACCATGTCGAGGTAGGGCTGGACCATCGGCGTACGGCCCGCGGCCTCCAGAGCTGCGGCGTGGGCCTGGGCGGCGGCGGCTTCGGTGGTTCTGATGGTGTCGCGGGCGCCCGCGGAGACGGCGGGCTTGACGACGAACTCCTCCCAGTCGGGCAGGTCGTGCGAGGACCAGTGGGTGGGCACGATGGGGACGCCGAGATCGCGGAGATAGGTCTTGTCGGTATTGCGCTCCAGGACGTCGGCGGGGTTGAGCAGCCGGGTCACCGCTTCGGCGCGGTGCGCCCAGGCCAGGAAGTCGGCCCTGCGGTCGGTGTAGTCCCACACCGAGCGCACGACCGCCGCGTCGAAGGAGCTCCAGTCGACGTCGGGGTCGTCCCACCGGACCGCGCGGCCCTCGATGCCGTGCTCCCGCCAGGCGGCGAGTGCCGGGTCACGCTCGTCGTCGTCGTTCCCGGGGTCAGCAAAAGTCACATATGCACACGTAATCATCCAGGAATGCTAATACGGCGCGAGCCGGGCCTTAGAGGGACCCGGCTCGCACGCTCACGTCCGGGCTAGTCGTCGATGGCGACGCCGGTGTGGCTGCCGTTCGCGCTGGTCACGGCGTTGCCCAGGATGTTGTTGACGTTCGTGGCGCCGTGGCCGCCAACGTTGCTGGCGACGACGTTGTTCACGTTGTTGCCCGACTGCTGGGATTCGGAGTTCCAGCTCGCGTTGTTGTTCGAGGAGTCCGCGTGAGCGGGGGCAGCGAGAAGCGTGGTGCCCGCGGCAGCGGCGACGACGAGACCCGTCATGCAGAGCTTCTTGAACATGCCTGTGTCCTTCCGAGGAGGATTACTGGGTGTGGCTCCGCCGGCTCGCCTGTGGCCGGACGGATGGGGAAGGTTCAACGGTGATCGTCTAGTAGAAGACGTAGATGACCGTGATGCTGCCGTTCGTGGTGGTCACGGCGTTGCCGCCGAGGTTGTTGACGTTGGTCGAGCGGCCGCCGCCCGCGTTGACGGCAGCGATCTCGTTGAAGTTGTTGCCGGACTGCGAGGAATCGCTGTTGCTGCTCCCGTTGCCGTTCCAGCTGTCCGCGTGCGCAGGGGCCGCCAGCAAAGTGACGCCCGCCACCGCGGCCACAACGGCGCCGGTGGCACACAACTTCTTGATCACTTCTGCTCCTTCATCGTCTTGTGACAGGCCGCACGCAGGGCCCAGGCATGCGACCGCCCCTTTGACTCACCTTGACCCGGAGGGGTCAAAGCCAATGTGATCGTATAACCGAGAGTGGTGTTTGGGTAGCTGTTAGTAATCAGAACATTATTCTGGAGCTCCCGCTGACAGAGGGTGTCAGCGGGGCGGCCCTAGCGTGCGCGCATGATCTACGAGCTGCGCCGCTACACACTGCGGCCCGGAGCCCGCGACACGCTCGTCGAGCTGTTCGAGCGCGAGTTCATCGAGACGCAGGAGGAAACCGGGATCGAGGTGGTCGCGCTGTTCCGCGACCAGCGGGCGCCCGACACCTTCACCTGGATCCGGGCCTTCCCCGACATGGAGAGCCGGTTCCGGTCCCTCACGGACTTCTACACCGGAGCCGCGTGGAAGACCCACGCGGAGGCCGCGCGGGCCACGATGGTCGACACCGACGACGTGCTGCTGCTGCGGCCCGTGCTGTTGCCGCCGTTCGCCGGGCTGAGCGGGGGCTCCGGCGAGGCCGCGCCGTACCGGCTGACGGTCTTTCCCGTCGCGGAGGGGTCCGTCGCGCGCTTCGCCGCGCTCGCGGAGGGGGCGGCGGCCTGCTTCGCGACCGAGCACGCCGTGAACACCTATGCCCGGCTGCCGGTCAGGGAGGGGGAGAACGTCTTCGTCCGGTTCACCAGGGGCGAGGACGCGCCGGCCGTGCCCGCCCTCGACGACCACCTCACCGGGCCGCCGCGGCACTTCCTCCTGCACCCCACGGAACGCAGCCACGTGCGCTGACGGGCGCGGAAAAGGGGAGGAAGGCCCTCTGTCCGGGTCGATAGGTTGGCGTGATGGACGGGATCGTGGTGGTGGTCAGCGGGCCGCCGGGGGCGGGGAAGAGCACGGTGGGGCGGCTGCTGGCCGACGATCGCGAGCTCAGCGTGCATCTGCGCACCGATGACTTCTGGGCCTTCATCAGGAAGGGCGGCATCGCGCCGTACCTGCCCGGGGCGGGGCGGCAGAACGAGACGGTGATGAGCGTCCTGGCCGGCTGCGCGTTCGGCTACGCGGCGGGCGGATACTACGTGGTCGTGGACGGCGTGGTGGGGCCCTGGTTCGTGGAGGCGTTCACGCGGCGGGCGCAGGGGACGCCGCTGCACTACGTGGTGCTGCGGCCCTCACGGGAGACGACGCTCACGCGGGCGACGGGCCGGGGCGCGGGCGCGCTGACCGACCCGGAGCCCGTGCTCAGCATGTACGCCCAGTTCACCGACCTGGGTGAGCTGGAGCCACACGCCTTCGACTCCTCCGCGCTCACCCCGGCTGAGACCGCCGAAGCGCTCGGCGAGGCCCTGGCGGACGGCGGCTACCTGCTCACGTGAGCAGCGCTTCGGCGCCGCGTCCGCCTCGGTCACCGTGACACCCACCGGGCGGCGTGATGGCGCGCCCGGCCATCTGCTCCCAGCGAGGCGCCGTGGGTGTTCGCCCGGTTCAGGTGGGCTGGGCGGCGCCGTACACCGGCTCCGGGGGCGGGGCCTGTGCCAGGAGGGCGGCCACGGCGGGGCCGAGGTCGGCGGGGTTCCAGCGGGCGGTGGTGGTGACGGCGGGTCCGTGGTGCCAGCCGGTGGCCAGCGCGACCGTGCCGCCCTCGACCTCGAAGACCCTGCCGGTCACCGCGGCCGACTCCACCGAGCCCAGCCAGACGACCAAGGGGGCGATGTTGGCCGGGTCCATGGGGTCGAAGCCGGTCTCCGGTCTCGCCATGGTCGTGGCGAAGACCTCCTCGGTCATGCGGGTGCGGGCGGCGGGGGCGATGGCGTTGACGGTGACGCCGTAGCGGGCGAGTTCGGCGGCGGCCACCTGGGTCAAGGCGGCTATGCCGGCTTTGGCGGCGGCGTAGTTGGACTGGCCGACGCTGCCCATGAGACCCGCGCCGGAGGAGGTGTTGATGACGCGGGCGTCGACCGGGTCGCCGGACTTGTGGCGTTCGCGCCAGTGGGCGGCGGCGTGGCGTAAGGGCAGGAAATGGCCTTTCAGGTGGACGCGCAGGACGTCGTCCCATTCCTGCTCGGTCATGGAGACCAGCATGCGGTCGCGCAGGATGCCGGCGTTGTTCACCAGCACGTCGAGGCGGCCGTAGGCGCTGACGGCCGACTTGACGAGGCGGGCGGCGCCGTCCCAGGTCGCGATGTCGTCGGCGTTGGGCACGGCCTGGCCGCCCTCGTCGCGGATCTGGGCGACGACCTCGTGCGCCGGGCCCGAGGAACGGCCGGCGCCGTCGCGTTCGGCGCCCAGGTCGTTGACGACGACGCGGGCGCCCTGGCGGGCGTACTCCAGCGCGTGTTCCCGGCCGATGCCGCGACCGGCGCCGGTCACCACCACGACGCGACCCTCACAAATGCCCACACGACCTCCAATGATCCTTTTATCGCGCTATTTCAGCAGAAGTTAGCCAGCTCCAGGCAGGGGTCTCGCCGCCTCCGTGTACCTGGATCTGCGCGCCGGTCACGTATCCCGGCGCGGCCAGCCACAGGCAGGCCGCCGCCACGTCCTCCGGCCGGGCCATCCTCCCGGCCGGGATGGTGGCGCCGACCTGCTCGAACGCGCCGCCGTAGTGGCCGGCCGCGTTCTCCGTGGCGGCCAGGCCGACGACCACGGTGTTGACCCGGACCTCGGGCGCCCACTCGGCGGCCAGGCACGCGGCCAGGTGGTGCAGGCCCGCCTTGGCCGCTCCGTAGGCCGAGGTGCCCGGGGACGGGCGGACTCCGCTGGAGCTGCCGATCATGATCACCGAGCCGCCCGTCTCCCTCAGCAGCGGGTGGGCCCGCTGGCTCATCAGCAACGGGGCGACCAGGTTGAGCTCGATCACCCGGGCATGGAGCCTGGGCGAGGAGCCGGCCAGCGGCGCGTGGGGCGAGCCGCCCGCGTTGTTGACCAGCACGTCCAGCCGGGAGAGTCCGCCCAGCAGTCGCTCGACGTCCTCGGGGTCGCGCACGTCCGCCCGCACGAACCGCACCGGGCCGCCGGACTCAGACGACGAGCCGGACGGCGGGCCAGGCGACGAGCCGGACGGCGGGCCAGGCGACGAGCCGGACGACGGGCCGGGCGGGGGCGTGCGGGCGCAGACGGTCACGGTGGCGCCGGCGGCGGCGAAGGCGTGGGCGATGCCGGCGCCGATGCCCTTGGTGCCGCCGGTGATCAGTACCTGGCGGCCGGTGTAGTCGTAAGTGGCGGTCACGGGTGCTACCGTACCAAGCAAGCGTTAGGTGCGACTATGGGAGCGCTATGGGGATCACGGTGCGCGGCGGGCCGGTCGCCGAGGTGGTGGTGGAGGTGCCGCCGGTCAACGCGCTGGCGGTGCGCGACTGGCACGACCTCGCCGACGCGCTGACCGGGACGGGCGCCGACCCGGCGACCCGCGCGGTCGTGCTCAGGGCCGAGGGCCGCGGCTTCAACGCGGGCGTCGACATCAAGGAGATGCAGCGGACCGACGGCCACGCGGCGCTGGTGGGCGCCAACCGGGGGTGCTTCGCCGCCTTCGCCGCCGTCTACGACTGCCAGGTGCCGGTGATCGCGGCGGTGCACGGGTTCTGCCTGGGCGGCGGCGTCGGCCTGGCCGGCAACGCCGACATCGTGGTGGCCAGCGACGACGCGTACTTCGGGCTGCCGGAAGTGGATCGCGGCGCGCTCGGCGCGGCCACCCACCTGGCCAGGCTGGTGCCGCAGCACCTGATGCGCGCCATGGTCTACACCTGCAGGAACGTCACCGCCCGGGAACTCCACGCCTTCGGCTCCGTCTTGGAGGTCACCACCCCGGACAAGCTCCGCGATACCGCCATGGAGGTCGCGGGCCGTATCGCCGAGAAGGACCCCCACGTCATCCGCCGCGCCAAGGAGTCGCTCAACGGCATCGACCCCGTGGACGTCAAGCGCAGCTACCGCTTCGAGCAGGGCTTCACCTTCGAGCTGAACCTGCTCGGCGCCGGCGACGAGCACAGGGAGAGGTTCCTGCGGTGACCAAGGTCATGACGATCGAGCGGGTCGTCGCCGAACTGGAGAGCGGGATGACGATCGGCGTCGGCGGCTGGGGCTCGCGCCGCAAGCCCATGGCGCTCATCGGAGGCATCCTGCGCTCACCCCTGAAAGACCTCACGATCATCTCGTACGGCGGCGCCGACGTCGGCCTCCTGTGCGCGGCGGGCAAGGTACGCAGGGTCGTCGCCCCGTTCGTCACCCTCGACTCGATCCCGCTGGAGCCCCACTTCCGCCGGGCCAGGCAGGAGGGAACGGTCGCGTTCACCGAGTACGACGAGGGCATGTTCATGTTCGGCCTGCTGGCGGCGGCGCACCGGCTGCCGTTCCTGCCGACGCGGGCGGGTCTCGGGTCGGACGTGATGCGGGTGAACCCGGAGCTGCGAACGGTCCGCTCGCCGTACACGGAGGAGGAGCTCGTCGCGGTGCCCGCGCTGGAGATGGACGCGGCGCTGATCCACCTCAACCGGGCCGACGCGCGCGGCAACGCGCAGTATCTGGGCCCGGACCCCTACTTCGACGACCTCTACGCGAAGGCCGCGAAGAAGACCTACGTCTCGTGCGAGCGCGTCGTGGACACCGCGGACCTGCTCAAGGCGGGCCCGGTGCAGTCGTTGCTGGTCAGCCGGTCGATGGTGGCGGGGGTGGTGGAGGCGCCCGGCGGCGCGTGGTTCACCAGCTGCGAGCCCGACTACGGCAGGGACGAGGAGCGTCAGCGGCGCTACACCACGACGGACTGGCGGGAGTTCCTCAATGGGCAGTGAGCGAACCCGACGCAGTGAGCGGAGTGGAGGCCCGACGAAGGAGGGACTCCGCGTAGCGAATGAGGAGCGGTGAGCGAACCGATGAGCACAGCTGATGTGTGCGTGGTGGCCTGCGCGGAGGCGTTCAGGGGGGACGGCGAGATTCTGGCGGCGGGCATCGGGGGCGCGGTCACCGTGCTGGCGGCGCGGCTGGCCAGATCGGTGTTCGAGCCGGACCTGATCACCCACGACGGCGTCTGCCTGCTGACCGGCGACATCCCGGCCCTGGGCGCGGCGCCGCGGGTGGTGGAGGGGTGGCTGCCGTTCCGCGACCACCTGTGGCTGGTCCTGAACGGCCGGCGGCACGTCATGCTCGGCGCCTCCCAGATCGACCGGCACGGCAACACGAACATCTCGGCCATCGGCGACTGGGCGCGGCCGAAGGCGCAGCTGCTGGGCGTGCGCGGCGCGCCGGGCAACACGCGTTGCGACCCGACCAGCTACTGGATCCCCCGGCACACGCCGCGCGTGTTCGTGGAGAAGGTGGACGTGGTCAGCGGGCTGGGCACGGACCGGGGCGCGTACGACCTGCGCCGCGTGGTGACGAACCTGGCCGTCCTGGACTTCGGCGGGCCGGGCGGGACGATGCGGCTGGTGTCCACGCATCCCGGGGTGAGCGTCGACGAGGTGGTCGCGGCCACCGGGTTCGCGCTGGACGTGCCCGGCGAGGTGCCGGAGACCCGGCCGCCGACCGAGGAGGAGTCAGCGGTGCTGACCGCCCTCGATCCCGGCGGGCTGCGGGAGAAGGAACTCGCGTGAGGACGGCGCTGACCGACCTGGTCGGCTGCCGCCATCCGATCGTGCAGACCGGGATGGGGTATGTGGCCGGCGCCCGGCTGGCCGCGGCCACGTCGGCGGCCGGTGGGCTCGGGATCATCGCGGCCGCCACGATGTCGGTCGGGCAGATGACCGAGGCGATCAGGAGCGTCAAGGAGCGTACCGGCGCGCCGTTCGGGGTGAACATCCGGGCCGACGCCGACGACGCCGCCGAGCGGGCCGAGGTGATGATCAGGGAGGGTGTCCGGGTGGCCTCGTTCGCGCTGGCGCCCAAGCGGGAGCTGATCGCCCGGCTCAAGGACGCGGGCGTGGTCACGATGCCGTCCGTGGGCGCTCGCAGGCACGCGGAGAAGGTGGCGGCGTGGGGCGCGGACGCGATGATCGTCCAGGGTGGCGAGGGCGGCGGCCACACCGGCCCGCTGGCGACCACGCTGCTGCTCCCCCAGGTGGTCGACGCGGTGGACGTGCCGGTGGTCGCCGCGGGCGGCTTCTTCGACGGGCGCGGCCTGGTCGCCGCCCTGGCGTACGGCGCGTGCGGCATCGCGATGGGGACCAGGTTCCTGCTGACCAAGGACTCCCCCGTGCCCGACGCGGTCAAGCAGGTCTACCTGGCGGCCGCGGAGACCCTCGTCACCACGAACGTGGACGGCGTGCCGCACCGGGTACTGCGCACGCCGTTCGTTGACTCGCTGCAGCGCACCCGGCTGCTCAGGGCCGTGCTCAACGGCGCCCGCTTCAAGAAGGTCTCCGGCCTGTCCTGGGCCGGGCTGCTGCGCGAGGGCCGGCGCATGAAGCACGGGCGCGAGCTCACGTGGGCCCAGGTGCTCCAGGCGGCCAACACCCCGATGCTGCTGAAGGCCGCCATGGTCGACGGCCGCGCCGACCTCGGCGTGATGGCCTCCGGCCAGGTGGTCGGCGTCATCGGCGACCTGCCCACGTGCGCGGAGCTGATCGAGCGGGTCATGGACGAGGCCGAGACGACCCTGCGCGGGCTCACACCACGCTGAGGCCGCGAGCCAGCAGGAGCGCGGCCGCCTGGGTCTGGTTGATGGTGGCGCCGGAGAACGCGCGCAGCTTGGCGTCGTCCGGCTCGCCGAGGTCGGCGCCGCGCAGGTCGGCGTCGGCGAACACGGCCCTGAGCACCTTCGTGCCGATCAGCCGGCAGTCGCTGAAGACGGCGTCGGTGAAGTCGCAGCCCGACAGGTCCGCCTCGTCGAAGCGCACTCCCTCCAGGAACTGGCCGCGCAGCGAGCAACCGCCCAGGTTGGCCATCATCAGGTTGCACCGGCTCACCTTGAAGCCGGTGCCGCGCGAGGCGGTCAGCGAGGTGCCGATCATGCGGCAGCCGCTGAACACGGCGTCGGTCATCAGCGCGCCGCCGAACCTGGCCGACGACAGGTCGACGTCCGTGAAGACCGCGTCGAGCAGGTCCGCGTCGGTGAACACCGCGCCCAGCCCGCCGCCGCCGGTGAACACGGCGCCGTCGAGGTCGGCCTTGCGGAAGTCGGCGCCGTCCAGGACGCAGGACTCGAAGCGGGCGCCGCCCAGCGAGGCGCCCCAGAAGTCGGCGCCGGTCAGGTCGCACTCGCGGAAGACGTGGGTCTCCTCCGCGGCGAGGCGTTCGGTCAGGGCTTGCCGGGAAAGGTCCTCGCCGTCGAAGTTCACGACGTCATAGGGTACCGGTGATCGCTTCGGCGGCGGCCTGGCCGCAGACGCGGGCGGAGCCGTACGTGGCGATGTGGACGGAACCCAGGTCGGTGCGGGCGGGCAGGCCCATCTCGACCACCACCGCGTCGGGACGCGCGCTGAGCAGGTGGCGCAGCGCCTCGCCCTGCCAGGCGTAGCGATGCGCGTCGCGCACCACGATCACCAGCGGACGGTCCTCGGCGTCCTGCAGGAGGCTCTCCAGGGCGGCGCCGGTGGCCTCGCCGGCGGCCAGGCGGGTCACGGCGGTGCCGGGCAGCATCCTGGACAGCGGCTCGCCGACGCCCCACGGGGTGCCCTTGTCGATGGCCAGGTTCATCTCCGGCGACAGCTCGATGACCTGGGCGGGCCGCTTGATCGGCAGCGTGGGCGCGGCCGACCTGCGGGTGATGCGCAGGGCCCGGCGCGCGGCGTCGAGGCCGATGCGCTCGCCTGAGCCGTTGACGCCGCCGTGGCCGGAACCGGCGACCGGCCCGCCGGACAGGGTCCTGGCGCGGGCGGCGACGGTCCAGTCGGCCAGTTCCGTCACCCTGCGGGCGGCGTCGGCCAGGCGCTCCTCGGGCAGGAGCCCGTCGGACACGGCCGCGGCGATGGCGTCGCGCACCGAGATCGCGGTGGCCTCGTCGGCGTGCTCGCCGCCGACGCAGATGGCGTCGGCTCCGGCCGCGATGGCGCGGGCGGAGGCGCCGCCGATGCCGTACGCGCCGGAGACCGCGGCCATCTCGATGCCGTCGGTCACGATCATGCCTTCGAAGCCCAGCTCGTTCCTGAGCAGCCCGGTCAGCACCTTCTGGCTGAGCGTGGCGGGGGCGTTGGGGTCGTGGGAGGGGACGAGCAGGTGGCCGGTCATGACCGCGCGCACCCCCTCGTCGATCGCCGCGGCGAAGGGGGCGAGCGCCTCCTCGATCTCGCCGCCCACGACGGGGACGCCGTGGTGGGAGTCGACGGAGGTGTCTCCGTGGCCGGGGAAGTGCTTGGCGCAGGCGGCCACGCCGGCCGACTGCAGGCCGCGTACGAAGGCTCTGGTGTGGCGGGAGACGAGGTCGGAGTCGGCGCCGAAGGCGCGCAGGCCGATGACGGGGTTGTCGGGGTTGGAGTTGACGTCGGAGGAGGGGGCGAAGTCGACGGTCACGCCGGCGGCGGCCAGATCGCAGCCGAGGTCGCGGGCGAGCGCCTCGGTGAGCTCGGTGTCGTCCACCACGCCGACCGCGTAGTTGCCCGGCCGGCTGCTGCCGGTGGCGACCTCCAGCCGGGTCACCTCGCCCGACTCCTCGTCGGTGCCGACCAGGACGGCGGGGTTCTCGGCGCGCAGGGCGGCGGTCAGTTCGGCCACCTGGGGGACGCTCGCGATGTTCCGGGAGAAGAGCACGACGCCGGCCAGTCCGTCACCGAGCCTGCGCAGCAGCCAGTCGGGGGGCGTCGTGCCTTCGAAACCGGGCAGGAGGACGGCGTCAGCCAGGCGCAGGAGGTCACGGCTCAAGGGCATGACCCGAAATCTAATAGGAAAGTTTCCTATTTGCTAGAGGCATTTTCAGACGTCAACACGGATGATCCGAAGACCGTCCGTGATGAATTCGGCGACAGTACGGACTCCTGAGGCTTCCAGCCCCTTGTGGGACACGCGAAATCCGGTCGCGCCGGCCGTACCGGAGAGGTATCCGCGGTGTCCGTCGAAGTGCCGGATGTGCGGGTTTGCGGCCAGAACGGCTTCCGCGTCGGTCTCGGGCGGCCGGCTGGAGACGGCCGAGCAGACGAACTCGGCGCCGGCCGAGGGCGAGGAAGGATCAAGAAAGTCTGCTTTGAGATCGCACGCCCAGTGATTGTGAACGTCGCCACTCAGCACCACCAGGCCGCCCGCCGCGGCCAGGATGCGGGCGCGCTCGGCCGGATGGCCGTCCCAGCTGTCCAGGCGCAGGTTCGGCGCGGGGCCGGGGACGAAGCGGCGGGCGAAGAACAGCGGCTGCACCAGCACCTTCCAGCGGACCGGCGTCGTGGTCAGGCGCGACAGCAGCCACTGCTCCTGCGCGGCGCCGAGCATCGTGGCGGCGTCGCGGTGCTGGCGCACGTCCAGCAGCATGAAGTCGGCGACCTGGCCGTAGGTGCGCCGCCGGTACATCTGCAGCGCGCCCGCCTCGGGACGGACGCGTAAGGGCATGTGCTCGTAGTACGCCTGATAGGCGGCGGCCCGGCGGCGCAGGAAGGCGGCGGAGCCGTCGCCCCTGCCCCGGTAGTTGTCGAGCACCTCGTGGTCGTCCCAGGTCGCGACCCAGGGGGCGGCGGCGTGGGCGGCCCGCAGATCGGGATCGGACTTGTAGCGGGCGTAGCGGGCTCGGTAGTCGGCCAGCGTGACCGCCTCACCCGGCCGGTCCAGGCGGCGTACCGGGTCGGCGGCCTGCCGGCTCTCGTAGATGTAGTCGCCCACGTGGAAGACCACGTCGGGACGCTCGTCCGCCAGGTGTCTCAGGGCGGTGTAGCGGCCGTGCTCGTAGCGCTGGCAGTTGGCCACGGCGAAG
Organism: Nonomuraea sp. NPDC050540; assembly: GCF_044457485.1. NCBI lineage: Bacteria > Bacillati > Actinomycetota > Actinomycetes > Streptosporangiales > Streptosporangiaceae > Nonomuraea > Nonomuraea sp. NPDC050540. The sequence goes on along the minus strand of NZ_JBITHA010000005.1, from coordinate 88,010 downwards.
CGTACGAGATCGGACGAGGCGGGGTCGGCGGCCGTCTTCGTGCGTCCTGCGGCGCTGAGGTCGGCGCCCGCGCGGAACCGGTAGAAGTACTCCGTGCCCGGCCGCAGGGCCGCCACCCGCACGTGCACGCTATGCGCCCACTCGGGCAGCGCCCGCGCCGTGCCCTGCCGCACGATCTTGGTGAACCGTTCGTCCGCGGCGAGCTGCCATCCGACCTCGACCGCCCGGCCGGGTACTCCGGTCAGCCGGGTCCACAGGATGACGCCGTCCGGCAGTGGCTCCCCCGATGCCACGCCCAAGGTGAAGGGGTTGACCATACGTTCAATGGTGACTCACAACCGCTCCACGATGGTGACGTTCGCCTGACCTCCCCCCTCGCACATCGTCTGCAGCCCCCAGCGCCCGCCGGTGCGCTCCAGCTCGTGCAGCAACTTCGTCATCAGCACCGCGCCGGTCGCGCCGAGCGGGTGGCCCAGGGCGATCGCGCCGCCGTTGGGGTTCACGACGGCCGGATCGGCGCCGCTCTCCTTGATCCACGCCAGCGCCACGGAGGCGAACGCCTCGTTGATCTCGATCACGTCGAAGTCGCCGATGGACATGCCCGTCCTGCCGAGCGCGTGCGCGGTCGCGGGGATGGGCGCCGACAACATCTCGATCGGGTCGCCGCCGCGCGCCGACAGATGATGCACGCGGGCGCGCGGGGTGAGCCCATGCTCCTGTACGGCTCGCGCCGACGCCACCAGCAGCGCGGCGGCGCCGTCGGAGATCTGGGAGGCCAGGGCGGCGGTCAGCCGTCCGCCGTCGAGCAGCGTCTTCAGCCCGGCCATCTTGGCGGCGGTGGTGTCGCGGCGCGGCCCCTCGTCCACGGCGGCGCCCTCGTAGGGGACGATCTCGCCGGCGAAGCGGCCGGCGTCGATGGCGTGGATCGCGCGGTGATGGGAGGTGAGGGCGAACGCTTCCATGTCATCTCTCGACACATCCCACTTTTTCGCGATTAGTTCGGCTCCGTGGAACTGGGAGACCTCTTGCGTGCCGTACCGCTGGGACCAGCCTTTGGAGCCGCTGAACGGCGTCTCGTGGCCGAGCTCGCGGCCGGCCAGCATCGCTTGGGAGATGGGGACCATGCTCATGTTCTGCACGCCACCGGCCACGACGAGGTCGCTGGTGCCCGACATGACGGCCTGGGCGGCGAAGTGCAGGGCCTGCTGGGAGGAACCGCACTGACGGTCGACCGTGACCCCCGGAACCTGCTCGGGCAGACCGGCGGCCAGCCAGCAGGTACGGGCGATGTCACCCGCCTGCGGCCCCACCGTGTCCACACACCCGAACACCACGTCCTCCACGGCCGCCGGGTCTATGCCGGTGCGCTGCACCAGTTCCTTGAGCACGTGCGCGCCCAGGTCGGCGGGGTGGGCGGCGGCCAGCCCGCCGTTCCTGCGCCCGACCGGGGTCCTGACCGCACCGACGACGTACGCCTCGTTCATACCCATCATCCTAGCAAGCGCTTGGTCGCTTGCCAGCGAGCTCCCGGCCCAATCCCCAGGCCCAACCCCAAAAAGGGGTGGGTGGGGTGGTTGGGTGGGGTGGGGTGGAATCGGGTGGGGGTCCGGGTGGTTGGGGGTGCTTGGGCGGGTGAGCTGGGCGTGTTACGTGAACAAGCGATTGTGCGAGGGCTCATAATGGAGGACGTGACAACGCGAAAGAACTCCGGCGCGACCGCCACCCCGGCCAAGCGCCAGCGCGCGACCTCGTCCGGCTCGGCCTCCGAGCGCCGTGACCACCTCGTGAAGCTCGCCGCGGAGCTCTTCGCGCGCAAGGGCTTCCAGGCCACGACCGTGCGCGAGATCGCCGACGAGGCCGGGATCCTCTCCGGAAGCCTCTACCACCACTTCGACTCCAAGGAGACGATCGTCGACGAGGTGCTCTCCACCTTCCTCGACGACCTCATCGCCCGCTACCGCGCCGCGCTGGAGTCCGGCGGCGAGCCGCGGGCCGTGCTCTCCGAGATGGTGCGCATCGGCTTCGGCACGCTGGAGCCCCACCGCGCCGCGATCACCGTCATGCAGAACGACTGGAACTACCTGCGCCAGTTCGAGCGCTTCAACTACCTCGTCAAGGCCGAGGACGAGGTCGAGCAGATGTGGGTCGCGCAGATCAAGGCGGGCCAGGCGGCGGGGCAGTTCCGCGGCGACGTCGATCCCAAGCTCACCTACCGGATGATCCGCGACACGATCTGGGTGGCGGTGCGCTGGTTCCGGCCCGGCGGCAGGCTCAACACGACGGGCCTGGCCGAGCACTACATCACCGTGCTGTTCGACGGCCTGGCCACGGGCGAGCGCACCACGCAGAAGGCATGAGCCTCCGCAAAGCCGTCCGCTTGGCGCTGCAGGAGGTGGCCGACGCCGGCAAGGCGCCGCAGATGCAGCGCTACATGAAGTCGGAGATGCCGTTTCTCGGGGTGTCGGCCGGGCCGCGCCGTACCGCGCTGAAGAAGGTTTTCGCCGCGCACCCGCTCGACGGCGCGCCCGAGTGGCGGCGCGCGGTGCTGGAGCTGTGGCGTGAGGCGGAGTTCCGCGAGGAGCGCTACGCCGCGATCGAGCTGTCCGGCTACCACCGCTACCGCGAGCACCAGACGCTCTACACGGTGCCGATGTACGAGGAGATGGTGGTCACCGGAGCCTGGTGGGACCTGGTGGACGAGATCGCCACCCACCGGGTCGGCGGGCTGCTGGCGGCCTTCCCCGACTCGATGCGCCCGCTCATGCTGCAGTGGGCCGGCCAGCCCGATCTGTGGAAGCGCCGGACGGCGATCCTGTCGCAGAACCGGTTCAAGCAGCGCACCGACACCGCCCTGCTGTTCGCGTGCATCGAGCCGAGCCTGTCGGACAACGACTTCTTCGCCCGCAAGGCCATCGGCTGGGCGCTGCGCGAGTACGCGAAGGTCAGCCCGAGCGAGGTGGTGCGCTACGTCCAGGCCAAGGGCATCTCGGGCCTGAGCCGGCGCGAGGCGCTCAAGAACATCGCTATCGAGTCCACAACGCCTCCTGCACCGCCTGCACCAGGGCCATCAGCCCAGGAGTGACGCTCTCGCCGCGCCAGGCCAGTCCGTAGGTCAGGCGCAGGTCGGCCCCTTCCAGCGGGACGAACCTGACGTCCTCCCTCCGTACGGTCCTGGCTACGAGCTGGGGGATCGGCAGCAGCCCGGCACCGGCGGCGACCAGGTCGAGGGCGGCGGCGTAGTCGTCCTCTGCCACCTGCCGATGCCGTCCCGGCAGGCCCGCCAGCCGCCCGCCGGGCACGAGCAGGTCCTGCCCGCTCAGCTGCTCGGCCAGCACCCGGTTACGCCACGGATGATCAGCCGGTACGGCCAGCCGATCCACCGTCACGTGAAAACGGGCCCCCGTGGTGAACCTGGCCGGGGCGGGAAAGGCGACCAGGGCCGCCGACACCCGCCCCTCGTCGAGCGCCTGGGCGGCGGCGGCCCGCCCGGCCGGGCGGAGCTCGACGGCCAGGGACGGGCCGCGGGCGGCCAGCCGCCGCACGATCCGCGCCGCCAGCGCCCCAGCCAGCGGTGGATAAGCGAGATGGATAATCGCCTGAGTCAGCCGGGCGGCCTCGTCGGTGAAGCCCTCGACCGCGGCCAGCACCTGCTCGGCCTGTGCGAGCAGGGCCGCACCGGCGGGGGTCAGCCGTACCTCGCGGGCGTTGCGCTCGAAAAGCTGGAGGTGGAGGGCATTCTCCAGTCGGGTGATGGCCTGGCTCATGGCGGGCTGCGACATGCCCAGGTCGGCGGCGGCCCGCGAGAAGCTGAGCCGCCCGGCCACGCGGGCGAAGCAGTGGATCTCCTTGAGCATAAGCAACACAAATAGATGATGCATCATCACGGAGATCGAAGGCACGATCCAGAGGTCTTCGTCACCGGCTTGGGAGCAGTGAAATGTCGTCGTCCACCGTGCTCGGATATCCCCGCATCGGCCCGAACAGAGAGCTGAAGCGCGCCCTGGAGTCCTACTGGGACGGGCGCACCACGCGCCGGGACCTTGAGGAGGAGGGCGCCCGGCTGCGGGCCGCCACCTGGGGCCGCCTGGCCGGGCTGGGGCTCGGGGAACTGCCGTCCAACACGTTCTCGTTCTATGACCAGGTGCTCGACACCGCCGTGCTGCTCGGCGCGGTGCCGGAGCGCTATCTCGCCGCCGAGGACCCCTATTTCGCCATGGCGCGCGGCACCGACGGGCTGGCGCCGCTGCGGATGACCAAGTGGTTCGACACCAACTACCACTACATCGTGCCGGAGATCGGCCCTGAGACCGTCTTCAGGCTCGACGCCGCCAAGCCGCTGGCGGAGGTGCGGGAGGCGCGTGCGCTCGGCCACGAGACACGGCCCGTCGTGGTGGGCCCGGTGACGTTCCTGTCGCTGTCCGGGGCCCTGGAGCGGCTGGAGGACGTGCTCGGCCCCTACGAGGAGCTCCTGGCCGCCCTGGCGCGCGAAGGAGTGGCCTGGGTGCAGCTCGACGAGCCCGCGCTCGTCACCGACCTCACCCCCGCCCAGCTCGACGCGGTCCGCGCCGCCTACGCCAGGCTCGGCGCCGCGCCCGTCCGGCCCAAGATCCTCGTCGCCTCCTACTTCGGCGACCTGGGCCCGGCCCTGCCCGCGCTGGCCGCCACCCCGGTCGAGGGCATCGGACTCGACCTGGTCCGCGGGTCCGTGCCCGAGATCGCGCTGGACGGCAAGACCGTCTTCGCGGGCGTCGTCTCCGGCCGCGACGTCTGGCGCACCGACCCCGGCCGCGCCCTCGCCCGGCTCCGGGGCCTGCGCGCCGGCCGGGTCGTGGTGAGCACCTCCTGCTCGCTGCAGCACGTCCCCTACGACGTCGCCGCCGAGGACGGTCTCGAACCCGCGCTCGTCGCCCGGCTGGCCTTCGCCGAGCAGAAGGTGGCCGAGGTGGTCGAACTGGCCCGCCTGCTGGCGGACGGCTCCGCCGTACCCTTTGACGAGGCTCCCGTCGCCACTGCGAGCGCCACCCACGAGGTACGGCCGGCCCGCAGCCCCTACCCCGTGCGGGCCGCGGCGCAGGCCGGGCACCTCAAGCTGCCCCCGCTGCCGACCACCACGATCGGATCGTTCCCGCAGACCGGCGAGCTGCGCGCGGCGCGCGCCGGCGTCGTGACCGGGGCGCTGGCGGAGGACGACTACGAGAAGCTCGTCGAGCGCGAGATCGAGCACGCCATCCAGGTGCAGGAGGACCTCGGCCTGGACGTGCTCGTGCACGGCGAGCCCGAGCGCAACGACATGGTGCAGTACTTCGCCGAGCACCTCGACGGCTTCGCCGTCACCAAGAGCGGCTGGGTGCAGTCGTACGGCTCGCGCTGCACCCGCCCGCCGATCATCCACGGCGACGTGCGGCGCCCGGCGCCCATCACCGTGCGCTGGGCCACCTACGCGCAGTCGCTCACCGATCGCCCCGTCAAGGGCATGCTGACCGGGCCGGTGACGATCGTGGCCTGGTCGTTCGACCGCGACGACCTGCCGCAGCGCGACGTGGTTCTCCAGGTGGCCGACGCGATCGCCGAGGAGGTGCGCGACCTGGAGGCGGCCGGGCTCTCCGTCATCCAGGTGGACGAGCCGGCCCTGCGTGAACTGCTGCCGCTGCGCGCCGCCGAGCAGCCCGCGTACCTGGAGTGGGCGGTGGCCGCCTACCGCAGGGCCACGTCGGTGGTCGCCGACCGCACGCAGATCCACACGCACCTGTGCTACTCCGACGCCGACCAGATCCTGACCGCGATCGACGGCCTGGACGCCGACGTCACCACCATCGAGTCGGCCCGCTCGGGACGCCGCATCCTGGACGCGGTGAGCGGCTACGCGCGCGGTCTCGGGCCGGGCGTCTACGACATCCACTCGCCGCGGGTTCCGTCGGCCGACGAGGTCGAGGAACGGCTGGCCGCCACCCTGAAGGTCCTGCCCGGCGACCGGGTGTGGGTGAACCCGGACTGCGGTCTGAAGACCCGCACGTACGCGCAGGTGGAGGCGTCGCTCGGCAACGTGGTCGAGGCGGCCCGCCGCGTGCGCGCCACGCTCTGACGGCGCTCAGCCGGTTTCGTGGAGGCGCCGGAAGTCGTCGAGGTTCTGGCGGTAGTGGGCCAGGTCGGCTTCCAGCGCATCCCGGGTGAAGCGTTCGGGGTTCTCGCGGTGGACGACCGTGCCCGTATGGGTCCAGAAGGCGTCGGCGGGCACGCGGTCGGCGCCGATGGGGACGAAGCGCAGGGCTTCGGCCACCGCGTCGGCCGCCAGCTCCCATCCGGCGACGACGCTCTCGTAGGCGTCGTCGCCGGCGGCGGGGCCGGCGGCGAACTCGAGGTCCTCGGCCAGGGCCCGGCGCGCGTAGACGCCGGCGACGACCACCCACTGCCCGGCGTCGATCAGCCGGGAGATGCCGGGGCCGAAGCGCAGTTCGTGCCGGCGCGCGGCCTGCTCCCCCTCGTAGGGCACCTCGACCTCGATCGTGCCCAGGCGCAGCGTCCAGGCGTCCTCGCCGGCCTCGGGCTCTGCCGTCTCGCCGCCTTCCGGGACGGCCAGGTCGAGGTAGACGTAGCCCTCGGCCAGCGATCTGGCCCGCTCAGGCATACTCGGCCACCAGGTTCCGGTAGGTGTCCCTGACGATGAGAAGGCGGTCGAGGTCGAACCGGCCGGGTTCGCTGGCCCGCAGCTCCAGCCCGCGATCGGACCAGAAGGCCGTCTCCGGCACGGCGTCGTCGCCGGGACGGATGAACTTGACGGCCTCCTCGACGGCGGCGGCGGCGATCGCCAGTGCCCTTCTGGCCTCGGCGGCGTCGTCCACGGGCACGTTGCCCGCGCTCAGGTCGGCCACCCACAACCACTCACCGGCGTCGAGCAGCTCGGAAGGCTCGGGGCCGCCGAAGGTCGGGTAGCCGGCCGGGATGACGGGCCGCGCGGGCAGGCCGAACAGGAACTCGCGCTCGGTGCCGCAGCCCTGGCAGCGCCCGGAGTAGCGGTCGGCGCGCTCGCCCTCGGCTTCCACCAGTCCCCTGCTCCAGGTCGTCTCGACGGAGCCGCACTGCTCGCACGGGTTCAGGTCGAGGTAGAGGTGCGCCTCGTCCCTCGTCCGCGCCACCGCGAATCCCATGGCCGTCCCTTCGTCCGCCTCCATCATGGCGCATCCGCCGGCTCACGCAGGAACTCGAACGAGACCGCGCGGTGCCCGCAGACGCACGGCTCGTCGTCCGGGCAGAGGCACTCGTAGGGGAAGTAGCCGGTGGTGTTGGCGAGCTGGCGGGCCCGCTGGGCCCGGTCCGTCGGCGGCGTGCGGCCGTCCAGGAGCTCGCGGATCGTCTGCCGGACGGAGACGCGCTCGTCGACGCGCCCGCGCCCGTCCACGAGCCTGACCAGGGCGTCGGCGAGCGCGGGCGGCAGCTGGCCGCGCAGGTGCGGGTTGTCGCCCACGCCCAGCGAGGCCGCCGCCTCCACGAGCACACGCAACCGCGCCGGTCTCTGGTACGGCGTGGCCGTGTCGACCTGGCGCACCGCCTCCCGCAGCCGGGCGATCGCCTTATGGTCCTCCACGGACAGCGTGGTGGGGGCGGTGGCCGGGTCGGCGGGCGGGTCGCGCCTGAGCATGGGGGCGCCGACCGGCACGCCCTGCAGCGCGCTGATCAGGGCGGCCGCTTCTCCGGCCGCGTCGCGCTCGATGGCGCCGAACGAGCCGAGCGCGGCCACCTGGTAGCGCACCACCCCCCGGTGGGCGGTCGCGGTGAGCGGTTCGCCGCGGGTGGCCCGGTGTGCGGACAGCTCGATGGCGACCGGCCGCCGCCCGGGAACGACGACGTCGAGGAGGGCGTCGCCGTACACCCTGATCTCGGCGCCGGCCTGTTCGGCGGCGCGCGCGACGGCCGCGGCGGCGGCCCGCACAGGCGGGACGGCCGGCTGGCCGAAGACCGAGTACAGCGCGTTGACGTGAACGGGCGCGAGCTGTCCCGCCCGCGCGGCCAGGATCATGCGGGTGCGCGCCTCGATGCCGCCGACCTTGATGCCGGCCTGGGCCGCGGCCTCACGCAGCTCGTTCTCGCGCTGGGCGCGCAGCGGCTTGGGGGCGTCGGCGAGCGCCCGTACCGCGGTCCTGACCCGCACGAGCGCGGGGACGTCGTCGGCGCCCATCGCCGGGTCGGCCGGGAGTGAGCCGTCGTTCATGATGCCGCCGGGAGGCAGCCCGGCGCTCTGGCGGGCGATCTGCGTGGCCGTCTTGAGCAGGACCTCGGCGGCGTTGTGGGCGGCGACCTCCAGCACGAGCCGGCCCGGCCGGCCGAGCTGCGGGTAGACGTCCACCTGGCCGGGCGGGACGTCGGACTTGGACACCAGCAGTTCCAGGCTGCCGCCCGGCCACTCGACGGTGAAGCGGCCCGGTCCCGCCGGGGTGATCGAGGTGACGCCCGCGGCGTTGGCCAGGCGGTCCAGGCCGGTCGGCGAGGTGTCGAGCGCGCCGATCGCGGTCGCGGAGTCGACGACCGGGCCGGCGCCCGTGTTGAGCAGGTCGGCGATCGAGCCCTGGCGCGGCACGGTCTTCACGCGCGGGCCGTCGCCCCAGGGCGGTGGCGGCGCCGGGTGCCCCCTGGCCTCGATGTCGGCGGCGATCGCCTCGATCGCCTGGGCCAGGTTGAGCTGGGCCACGGCGTCGGTGGCCCGGTTCCACAGGCCGGACAGGTGGGCGTGCTCGTTGAGGCGCGGGGTCAGGCAGTGGTCCTGCCCCTCGCGCAACTGCTCGCCGGGCAGGAACGTGCGGACCACGCCCTGGCTCTGGCCCCGCTGGTTGGCGATCTCCTCCTGAAGGGCGTGGCTGATCTCGTGCACCAGCGTGGACTCGACGGCGTACGGGTGCAGCCTTGGCCTGATCACCGCTACGAGGGCGTCGTCCTGGTTGGTGCCGGTGGAGATCCGGGCGTTGTCGGCGGCGCCCGGGTCGCCGATCGTGAAGCGTACGTACAGGATGCCGTGCTGGGCGGTGACGACCTCCATGGTCTGGCCGTCGGCCAGCCAGCGCAGGGCGGTGACGCCGCCGCCGAAGGAGCTCGGCGTGAGCTGGATGGCCGTCAGCTCGTTGTGGTCCAGGTCGGGCATGGAGGCCGGGCGCGCGTCGAGGGCGAACGGCGAGCCGGGCAGGGCGGGCGACGGCGCGGACGGGCCGGGGGTTCCCGGAGACGGCGGTGCCGACGGGCCGGGCGAGGCCTGGGCGGCGCTGCCGGCGGCGGGGGCCCCTGAGGCGGGGGTTCCCGAGGCGGGGGTTCCCGAGGCGGGCGGGAAGGCCGGGGCGGGGGCCGCGTACGAGATCTTACGGCTGTCCAGCTCGGCCCGGATCTTGTCCGAGAGCGTGCCTTCCACGGGCGAGGTGTGGAAGAGGTGACGCAGGTCCAGGTTGTGGTCGCGGGACAGCTGGACGAGCCGCTCCGGCACGGTGCCGAACGCCTCGGCGAACCCGAGGTCCCGCTCGTCGCTGCGGACGGTGCCGTTGGGGCCGAACAGGTAGCCGCGCACGGTGCCGTCGTGCTCGGTCACCGTGAGATGGACGGGAACCTGTTCGTCGAAGGCCCGCCGCCTGGCTTCGACCAGCGGGCCGAGCGGGTCGGCCGCCGTGGCCACCTTGTCCGTGAACACCGTGCCGTCCTGCGTCGAGGACGGCGTGAAGGCCCAGCCCGACCCGAGCGGCACGCCGGCTTCGATGTCGGCCATCATGGCCTCGTAGTCGCCCTCGAACATGGCGACGACGACGGTGGCGGTGCCCACGTTGGGGATCTCGTGGCGCTTGCCGTACTTCACGCGTCCGCGTGTGGTCCGCGTGACCCGCGTCAGCGTCGCGTCGTAGGCGACATGGAGCTCCACCTTGATCAGCTTGCCGCGCTGGTTGTCGGTGCCCTCGTCCCGGTTGCCCAGCGACGTGGTGACGCGGTCGCTGGACTGGTCTCCGCCGGTGTAGCCGCCCTTCAGCGTGGTCACCGACTCCCCGCCGCCGACGCCCCTGGTGAGGGGGAACAGATGGCTGCGGCCCGTGGACCCGCTGGCCATCCGCTGGAAGCGGGCGATGCGGCCGAGCTCACGCGCGTCCAGGGGGCCGACCACGACCGCGCTCACGTGCGACCGCGCCTTGAAGCCGAGGTCGACGGCGGCGCCTGAGGCCGTGGTCCGGTTCAGCCGCCCGTTGTTCAGGCCGCCCTCGCCCGCCATCCGGCTGAACAGGGTCGCCAGCGCCAGGTCGTTGATCAGCGCCTCGATCTCGTGCATGCGCTCGCGCAGGGCGCGCTTGCTCAGGTGGCGCTTCTTGACCAGCGCGTCACCGAGGTTCTTGGTGATCGACTTGTCGGCGACCAACGTCTCGGTGGTCGCCATGACCGGCAGCCGGCGGACCGGCCGCGGGTCGACCTCCACCTTCGTGCCCGGAGTGGCAGGAGCGGCCGGGGCGTTCTCCGCCGGCATGACCTCGTCGCTCTCGATGAGGCGGACCATGTCGACCTTGAGCTTGACCGTCTCCTTCGCGGGCCTCCCGGGATGGAACACCTTGTCGGCCAGGCGGCGCGGGCCCCTTCTGAGAGCGGCGAAGCGCACGCGCTCGGGCCTGCGCTCCACCTCGATGGTCACCGTGCCGGTCTGCCTGACCCGGTGCATGTCGGCGTCGCCGCCGTAGCGCTCGACCGAGGTCTCCTGGCTGGCGTAGGAGCCGGAGCGGGAGCGGTTCCTGTCCGTGGACGCGGACATGTCCTGGCCGCCCGATGTCTCCGAGTCGGCGCCCTTGAGCTCCGTGCCGAGGCTGCGGCCGACCGACTGGGTGACGCCGTCCTCCTCGTAGGTGTAGTCTTGGTGGAGGGGCACCTTGGTCTTCGTGCGGCCCAGGTCTTCCGCCTTGCGGTTGAGCTCTATCTTGATCCTGACGATGAACCGCTCGGCCCTGCCCGTCGAGCCGACCCGCATCGTGAACGAGTCCGTGTGACCGCGGCCGAGCATGTTGTCGATCTTTCCGCGCCAGCGTTTGCCGGACAGCGAGCCGTCCAGCTTGTCCAGCACGGCCGGGTCGCTGAGCAGCGAACCGGGTGCGATCTTCTCGATGGCGTCGCGGACGGCGTCGAAGATCTCGGTCCGCTTGCCGTTCTTGGTGAACGTGGCGCTGTCGATCTTGGTCATGCCCATCCGGGTGGCGATGTGATCCGGCAGGATCACCTCGCGCACCTTCGCGGCCAGCTCCCTCGCCCTGGTCATGCGCGAGCCCTCCGGCGCCTTCGTCAGCTCGGCCATGCCGGGCAGCTTGGCCAGAGCGTCGAACAGCGCCTGCGGCGTGTGCCGGTCGGACAGCTTGACCTCCGGCAGCCCCGCGGCGTTGTGCGCGCGCAGCTCCGTGAGGTAGCGCTTGGCCAGCGGGACGGCGACCGTGCGGTCGATCTCCAGGTTTCCGTCGAGAAAGCGCTCCACGGCGTCGGCGAGCTGGTGCAGGGGCAGTTGCAGGTCGCCCTGCGCGTACATCCGCAGGACGACCTCCTCCGGCACCGAGAACAGGACGGTGCGGCCGTCCACGGTCACGGTCCTGATGCTGGCGCGATCGCCCGGGTCGAAGGCGGACATCGGGAACTCCGCCGAGGCGCGGAAGAGGTACTGCTGGCCGATGTCGATGGTCAGCCGCTCGCGGCCCCAGATCAGCAGCCTGGAGGCGTTTCGGCCCTTGTTCCAGGAGGCGTTCGCGCCGGTGCTGGGGCCGAGGCCGCCGTTGTCGGCCTCCTGGTGGCCGAACTCGCCGCCGCCGTTGGGTCCGAGGTTGGAGGACGTGCCGAGGGAGGTGCCCTGGCTGAACAGCTGCAGGAAGATGTCGCCGATCACGAGCGGGCTCGACGTCAGGAACTGCATCTGGCCGAGCTTCCAGTCAAGCTTGAGCCACCCGTGCGCCGGCCCGAACCTCCCCTGCCCCCGTACGGCGAAGCGCGTCAGGTACGGCGACTTCCTGAACGGGTGCGCCGAGACGTTGTGCACCCCGAGGAAGGCGGCGATGTGGTGGAAGGCGGGCGAGGCCCAGCCCATCAGCCGGGGCACGATCTTCTTGGCCGCCTCCAGGAAGCCGCGTGTGTCGACGTGGAGCAGCGTGGCCTGGTCGATCAGGTCCGCGGGGATCGCCTGCCACTCCCCCGGCGGACGGCTGGGGTCGCGCATCAGGTCGGTCGGCGTCATCATCGTGATGACCACGGGCCGGTTGGACAGCTCCACCGGCGGCTTGCCCTCCTGCCGCAGAGTGACCTTGACCCGTCCCTTGGTCTGGGAGGCGGCCATCGGCGTCGAGGTCTCGATGAGCGTCACGTCGTTGCCGGTGTCGCCCATGCTGGAGCCGCTGTTCTTGCTGACCCCGGTGCCGGCTCCGGTCCTGGCGCCGTACTTGGCGCCCTCGGTGTCCGGTGCGGGGGCGTGACCGGCGTTCACGCCGCCGTTGGCGTTGGTGGAACGGCCGTGCCCCGACGAGGTGACGCCGGTGTTGGAGCCGATGTTGAGCAGCGCCATCGCCCGCTTGTCGGTGGTGGCGACGACCTCGGTGGTGTCGAGGTCCGCGCTGAGGTCGACCTCGATGGCGAAGTGCTCGGTGGCGTGGAAGCGGCTGTTGAGCGTCAGGTCGAAGTGGATGTTCTGCTGGATCGCCTGGTTGAGGCCGGTCCTGACGCGCAGGTTGGTCAGCTGGCTGGACACCTCGACCAGGTTGTCGTACTGCGAGGCCGCCTTGAGCGCGTCGTTCGTCGGGAAGAGCGGCCGGCCGTTGACGATGGGGGGCAGCAGGCCGAGCCGAGTCAGATTCTTGATCGTGTCTTCCAGGACCTCGGGAACATTCGACACCTCCCTGACCAGAGCGAACACCGCGTCCGGGATCTGGTGCGCGTCATCGCCCTGCCAGATCGGCCGGGCGTCCTCGCCCTTGATCGGGTCCTTCAGCTCCTTGGGGTCGTCGCGCAGGAGGATGCGGCCCTTGCTGTCGCGGCGCGGGGTGCCGTCCCGCTTGTACCGCACGGCGGCGGGGTCGAAGGGCAGGCCGGCGCGGGCCGCGTCCGACTCGGCCATGACCATGTGGAGTTCGCCCGCGGTCTCGATCGTGTCGAGCGACGTGCCGCTCTCCAGCGTGATCCGCAGCTCGGCCGTGTAGCCGACGATGATGTTCTGCTGGTGCTCCATGCTGCGGTCCACTACGGGCTTGTACGCGGTACCGCCCGCGCTGACCCCCTCGGACCTTGACCTGCCGTGGCCGCTTCCCGCACCCCACTTGCCCTCGGCGGTGGTGTTCAGGAGCTCCGCGGCCTCCTCGCCGAGGTCGTCGAACACCTGCTCGGTGCTGACGGAGCCGTCGACGGAGTACCCGAACGACTGGCCGCCGTTCGCGGTGGTCACCGCGACGCCCAGGTCCTCTCTCCAGCGCTCGTCGGTCGAGACGCCCACCCGGCGGGCCTGGCCGTACACGGGGGTCGTGACCACTTCCACGCGCGCGTAGGGGCGGCCGTTCCTGGTGAGCTGCGCCTGCACGCCGGAGTTGATGGAGTTGGCCATCTGGCTGTGCCACTTCTCGTACAGGAAGGTGCGCAGCTGGTGGCGTAGGTCGGTGCCGATGTCCGCGGCGCTTCCGAGCGCCGTCACGGCCTTCTCGAACATCTCCTGGGTTCCGCTGATCCCGAGCAGCAGGTGCGGGGGGAATCCGTCGACCAGGTTGGAGACGCCGGGGAACCTGGCCTCCAGCTCCGCCATCGTGGTGGACTTGTCGTCGGAGGGGTCGGTGTGCGCCATGCCCACCCACATCCGCACGTCCTTGGCGTCGCTCCTGGTCCCGGTGCTGACCGAGTCGATCTGCTTCCAGCCGTCCTTCTGGGACGTGCGGATGTCGATCTGCCACTCGGCCTCGGCGGCGAACAGGGTGGACTCGCCGCGGTTGTCCTCGACCGCGCCGCCGACCACGTGGTCGGTGGAGCTGCCGTTCACCGAGCGGGTACGGGAGTAGTTGAAGTCGGCGCCCGGGCCAGACGTCCTGATCACCGCTTCGATGGCATCCCTGAAGTCGTTGCCCTCGGGCAGGAGCTTCACGAACGGCAGCAGGCCCTTCGCCTTCCCGCCGAGCTTCACGGCGTGCGCGCGGGCGTAGGCGGCCGCGACCGTCAGCCCGCCCTGCGGCAGGCGGCCGACCATCATCTCGGAGGCGTTCGCCGCGTGCCCGAGAACCTCGACCATCTCCTTGGTCGACAGCTTGATCCGCAGCTCGCCCTGGTGGTGGACGCCGACCCTCAGGACCGCGCCCTCCTGGGTCACCAGGCGCCGGAAGTGGGCCTTCAGCACTCTCTGGAGCTGGTCGGGGGTGAAGGTCTGGTCGATCTTCTGGGCGCGCATGGCCGCGTTGAGCCGCTCGGTCAGCCTCGTGATGTGCGGCAGCCGGTCGGTCACCATCGCGTTCGGCAGGATCTCCCGGTCGGGCACCGCCTCGCGCAGCGCGGCGTCGTAGGCGCCGAGCAGGTTCTTGGCCTCCGCCTCCGTGTCGGCCAGCGCGCTCGCGGCCGCGGCCACGACGCCGGGGGAGGCGCTCTTGTGCCAGTCCAGGTCGGCGGCCAGCTTCGCGTAGCCCTCCTGCGCCGCCTTCGCGGCATCCCGCGCCTTGGTGTAGGCGGTGACGATGCGCTGGTGGCGCCTCTGGATCTCCAGGTGCTTCTTCGCCTCCGCCACCGCCCGGCGCTTGCGCTCGGGGGCGAACTTGTCGCGCTCCCCCGCGGCCTTCTTCGCCTCCTTCCTGGCCTTCTTCTTGTCCTCCTTCGCCTGCTCGACCGTCTTCTCGTGCGAGGTGATCCGCGCGTCCAGGCCGGCGACCGCCTGCGTCAGGGCGTCGGCCTGCTCCTGGGCGAGCCGCGCCGAAGCTTCCACCGGAGTCTCGGGGGCGGGCGGCGGCGGTGGGCGCACGCCCTGGTTACCGGTCTGCTCCGGGGACACCGGCGCGCTCGCGCCGCGGCGTTCCAGGTCCTCGGCGATGACCTGGATCAGGCTGAGCAGGTCGCGCTGCTTGGCCGGGTCGTTCGTCTCCAGGTAGCGCCTGGCCAGGTGGCGGTGCTCGTTGTAGCGGGCGGCGACACACGCGTCGGTGGTACGGCCGGCCAGCCGGTTCAGGGTGTTCCTGATCACGCCCTGTCTCGGGGGCGCGGCCAGGTCCTGCAGCGCGTGGGTGATCTCGTGGACCAGCGTCGTGGAGACCAGGCCGGGGTGCAGGCGCGGCGACAGGTGCACCACATGAGGGTCGGCGGCGGTGCCCGCCCCGACCGTGACGGTGGCGTGCGTGTCGAGGCCCGGCCGTTCGTAGCGCACCTCGAAGTGCTGGGTGCCCTGGCCTTCAGAGGTGACCCGGATCTGCGGGCCGGAATCCGACCACGCGATCGAGCGGACGTTCCCGCCGAAGTCGCTCGGCTTGATCGCGTTGCCGTTGATCAGTGCCTTGACCTCGGGGTCGGCGAGGTCGTTGAGCGGGGTGGGACGGGTGTCCGCGGCGAACGGCGTCCCCGGGACCGCCAGCGAGGTGCGCGGACGGCGGCGGCCCGGCGGTGCGGCGGCCGGCGTCCTGCGGGTGGTGCTCGGGCTGGGCGTGGTGGTCCGCGGGGTGGCGAGCGCCGTGACCCGTCTGGTCAGTTCGTCGGCGGCGGACTTGTGGTACTCGGGGGCCAGCCCGAGGTCGCGCGCGGGGTTCTCCTCGACGAGGGTGCTCGCGCGGGTGCCGGGGTTGGCGGCGAGCACCGCGTGGGTCACCTCGGTCGCGG
Source organism: Nonomuraea sp. NPDC050540 (assembly GCF_044457485.1). NCBI lineage: Bacteria > Bacillati > Actinomycetota > Actinomycetes > Streptosporangiales > Streptosporangiaceae > Nonomuraea > Nonomuraea sp. NPDC050540. The sequence continues at coordinate 72,209 of NZ_JBITHA010000005.1, read as the reverse complement.
CCTGCCTGGTCTGCGGGGAGCGCTGGGCGAGGAGGGCCAGCGCGTCGAGCGCCCCCTCCGCCTCCGGCCGTCCGGTCGTCCGCGCCATCTCCGCGCCGAGCCACGCCGCCGCCTGCGCGCGCAGGCGGTCCTCGCGCGCGCCGTCCTTGGCGTTCTGCTCCAGCGACCGCGCGGCCTCGGCGAGCGCTTCAGCCGACAGTTGTACGGCCCGGCCGCCGTCGTCGGCCAGCAGCACGCTGCCGTCCTGGAGCCAGAGGCCTTCCGGGGCGAGGTGGATCAGGGCCTCGTCGATCGCCTTCTTGGCGGCGAGCTTGGCCTTCCGCTTCTGGGCGGGCGAGGGGGTGGGGCCGGGCGCCGTCTGATTGCCCGTCTGGCCGCCGCTCTGGCCGGTCTGCTGGCCGCTCTGCGGGCCGGTTCGCGGGCCGGTCTGCTGGGTGGTTCCCGGGGCCGGGACCGGGGTGGGCGGCTGGCCGGGCTGCGGGGTGAGGGCGGGGTCCGGCGTGGTGCCGGGGCTCTGCTGGGCGGCGGGGTCCGGGCCCGAGGTGGCCGTCTGGGTAGCTCCGGGGTCGGGGGCGGACGTCTGCCCTGTGGCCGGGGCCTGGCCTTGCGACGCGCCCGGGTCGGGAGCGGGCGCGGCATGGGGATCCGGCGCGGAGGCCGCGTTCGGCGCCTGGCTCGGCGCCGCGTTGGGGTCCGGAGCCGCTGGGGCGGCGTTCGGGTCCGGAGCGGACGCGGCGGTGGGGGCCTGGGGTTGCGATGCGTTGGGGTCCGGGGGCTGGGGCGCGGGGGCGGCGTTGGGGTCCGGGGCGGGCGGCTGGGCCTGGTTCTGGCCGGATCCGGTGTGCTGTCCTGACCCCGTGTTCGCGGCCGGGTTCTGCGACGTGTTGGGGGGCTGGGGCGTGTTGGCGGCCTGGGGCTGGGGCGCGTTGGGGTCCGGCGGCTGGGGCGCGTTGGGGTCGGGGACGGGGGCCGCGTTCGGGTCGGGCTGGGCGGTGTTCGGGGCGGGCTGCGTGGAGGTGTTGCGGCCGGTGCGCGTGGCGGGGTCGGGGCCCGGCTGCTGCTGGTTCTGGCCGCTCTGGCCGGTGCGGCCGGGCGTGCCCGGCGTGTTCGGGTTGTTCGCGCCGGTGCCGGGGGCGGTGTTCATGCCGCCGGTCGGCACCGGGCCGCCCGGCTGGTTGGTGCCGGGGCCACTGCCGGTGCCCGGCGGGGACGACGGCGGCGGGGGCGTGTCGCCCGAGCGTGCCAGGTCGGCGGCGTTGGCCAGGTCGTTGGCCGAGGCCAGCGAGGACAGCGGGTGGGTCACCGCGGTGAAGACGTCGGGGTTGAAGGGGCTGATCGTCCCGGTACGGCCCACGCCGCCCATGAACGCCCCCAGCATGGCCTCCGCGGTGAACGGATTGCCCGGCGGCTGCTGGTAGACGAACGTGTTGGCGGCCATGCTGCCCACCGGCGAGGCGAAGGCGTTGGTGATGCCGGTGGTCAGCGCCCGTCCCCCGAAGCCGGGCACGTAACGGGTGACCCGGGAGATGGGCCTGGTCAGCCACATGCCGACCCCGGCGCCCACGCCCGCGCCGACCGCGGAGGCGGCGGTCTTCTTCCAGTCCCACTCGGTGCGCGTGCCCATCTTCATCTGCTGCCACTGGGCCATGGCGTCGATGAAGGTCTCTTCGCCGATCTCCTCGATGAGTTCCTTGCCGAGCGGCGTGGACAGCAGCCGCAGCAGCGCGGCGCGGCCGGTGGCGCCGCTGAGCACGGTGAGGCGGGCCAGGCCCGCGGCACCGACCTCGCGCCCGGCCATGGCGGCGAGCCTGGACAGGACGCGGGTGATGGCGGCGCGCAGGGCGGTGGCGAAGGGGCCGACGAGCGGCGCGGAGGAGCCGGCGGTGAAGAACGCCACGAACAGGGCGATGGCGATGGCGACGACCGTGACCCAGAAGGCGACGTTGACGGAGAGCTTCGAGTACTGGGTCTCGATGGCGAAGTTGCCGGCCTCCAGCGAGCGGGCCTCGGCGTCGCGGGCGATGCCGACCATGCCGGCCTGCGGCCCGCACAACTCCTGGGCCCGCCCGACAAATCCGTACATGGAGGGGGTGGCGCACCCGGAGACGATCTTCCTCGCGGCCCGGCCGGCGTCGTCGAGCTGGGCCGTGGCGCCGACGCCGAGATCAGCGTAGGACTGGGCGAGCTTGGACAGGGCGTGTTCGCTGGCCTTGGGCCACTTCTGGCCGCCCGAGAGCATGGGGATCAGCCAGTGGTTGACCCAGTCGGGGAGTGTGGAGTTCTCCCAGGCCGGCCGCACGTCTCTGTCGATGAGCGCCCAGCCCTGTGGCCGTCCGCCGCCCGCGCCCAGGACCTCGGAACCGGTGCCGGGCTGCCCGCCGCTGGTCGTCGTCACGCCGTTCCCGTCATCCGCTCCTCAGTGTCAGACTTCTTTGGTCTGGGCGCGGGCCAGCATTTCCTGGCCCATCCCGGTATCGGTGGTGCGTACGTTGTCGACGACCTGGCGGGCACGGTCCCCCACGTCGCGTAACTGGTTCGGCAGGTCGACGAAGCGGTAGACCAGCTTGTACGGCCCGTCGTCCTGGAAGTGCTTCTGCCAGAAGGCCTTGCCCTCCAGGCCGTCGCCCCAGGGCGTGGTGGCGAGGCAGGCCCGTACCTCCGCGGCCAGCCGCTCGACCTCCCGCTCCATGTCGCCGGCCATCGTGGACCACTGGTTGATGCCCTCGTAGGCGACGGGCTTGTAGATCTCGATGCCATGCTCGTCCCGGCTCATCTACGCCCGCCCATCTGATCGGCCAACTGGGCCATCACGGTTTCGAGGTCGCCGTCGAGATGCGCCTGCATCTGCTCGGCGGGGATCAGCGGCGAGAAGAGCTCCAGGAGTTGCTCGCGGACCTTCTCACCGGCCCGCTGGACGGTCTCGGTGATCGTGTCGGCGAGGGTCCTGGCGTCGGGGTGCCGGTAGATGCGCGGATCGAGGTCGAGCCTGATCAGCTCACCGCGCGAGCCCACGGTGGCGTTGACGAGCCCGTCGCGCGACTTCTCCGTGACCTGCAACGACCTGGCTCTGGCGTGGAGTTCGGCCCCCTCGCTCTGGAGCCGCGTGAAGGTCGTGCGGAGCTCGTCGGCGTACGCCTGCAGACCCGCGGCGTCCCTGCCGTTGGAAGACTCCATCTCACCTCCCTGACCACACAGGTGTTAAGAGGTAGTTTCCGACACATGAACACCATTCGACAAGATCGTGCGCAAAAATCCGGGATTCAGGGGTTGATGTCGAGTGCCTGTTCGGAAGGTTTGCCCGTTTCCGCACGGGAGACCCAGCGCCGGTAGACGCCGCGTTCGGCGCGTTCCATCCCCAGGGCCAAGGCCTCCGGCGCCGAGCCGCCCAGATACTCCAGCAGCAACGCGTCCTCACGCTCGTCGCGGACCAGGAACTCCCGCCCGCCCCACGCGCACACGGTGAACACCGCCCACAGGGCCTCGCACTCGGCCGCGGGCACGATCCTGACGTGGCAGCCCGGCTCGACCTCCGTGAAACCCTCGGCGGGCTCGTCGCGGCGCAGCCGTACCCAGACCTCCAGGGCGGTGGCGTCGGGGCTGGCGGGGTAGTCGGCGCCGCGCCAGCGCGCCCGGTAGCCGCTCACGCGGCCCGCCCGATCGCGAACCAGCGGCGCAGGTCGCCGTGGTAGACCGCGCGCCGGACCTCGGTTCCGGCGGTGGTCAGCTCCCAGATCTCCGCGCCGTGGGTGAGGGCCACGCCGTACACCTTGTACTCGCGGATCACCTGGTCGCGGTTGGGCACCAGGCCGAGCCCGACGAAGGGCGGCTCCTCGACGACCCACCCGGCCACCGCCTCGCGCCCCGCCTCGTCGGTCCCCCCGTACGGCGTGCGGTACATCTCCAGGCCGACCGGCCGCCAGCGCAGCAGGTTGAGCGTGCCCTCGGAGGTGAGGAAGCCCGGCTGCGCGAGCGCGTCGGCCAGCACGGCGGGGGTGGCGATGTGCGAGACGTCGAGGGCGTGGTGGCAGTAGCCGGAGACCCTGGGTTCGCGCTCGATCAGCAGGTCGTGGATCTCGGTCGGGTGCAGGAGCTTCTGCACCACCGGCACGCCGGAGTCCGGCGCGAGCGCCAGGTCCTGGACCAGGGTGGGCACGGCGAGCCTGGCGACGGTGCCCGACTCCAGGTTGAAGTTGACGGCCATGCCGGGGTTGATCGCCAGCCCCCAGCGCGGGTCGGGCCAGCCCGCGGCCAGCTCGACCATGGACACGATGCGGAAGTGCTCGGTGATGTGGCCGAACCCGGTGGCCATGGCCTCGGGCGAGGTGTAGGCGAGCACCCACGTACGCCCGTCCGCCTCGGCGGTCGGCCACACGATCGGCTCGGTGCCTTCGAAGGCCGCCCGCGACATCGGCAGCGCCAGGTCGGCGTCCTTCAGCAGGCTCAGGCAGAGCGCGGTACGCCCCTCCTCGAACGCCGCCCAGAGCCGTTCCTCGAAAGACTCTGGGCGCTCCTCGGAAGGCTCTGGGCGCTCCTCGGAAGGTTCCACCACCCTCACCCGAGCCCGTGCCGCTCGCCGAACTCCTCGGCCGTGATCCCGAACAGCACGATGTCGTCGTAGCGCCCCTGGTGGAAGCGGCCCCTGCGGCGCCGGCCCTCCTCGGTGAAGCCGAGATGCCGGTGCAGCGCCAGCGAGCCCGTGTTGGAGGCGTAGACGGTGGCGTCGCACTTCTGGTAGCGGCGCTCACCGAACATGTACCTGAGCAGGATGACGACGGCCTCGGCGGCGTAGCCGTGGCGCTGGTGGGCGCGGCCGACGGCGACGCCGTACTCGAAGGTGCCGTGGTGGGGGTCCACGGCGTGGGTGCTGATGGTGCCGACCGGCTGCCCGCCGGCCCGCTCGGCGATCGCCAGGCGCAGGGTGTCGGGGCCCTGGTCCTTCTCGGCCACTTCCTTGGCCCACTGCCTGGCCCGTTCCGCCGAGCGCGGCGGGAGGAGGCGGTCGCCGTTGCTCTGGTCCTCGGAGTTCTCGTCGAACTCCCTGAACGCCGCCCAGTCCTCGGGCTCGATGGCGCGCAGCCGTACGCGCTCGCCCGTCCATGCCGAAGTCATGCACCCCATGATCCCCGCTATTTGAGCGCGCCCGTCGTCAGCCCCGACTGGATCTGACGCTGGAAGACCGTGTACACCACGAGCATGGGCAGGATGGCCAGGGTCAGGGCGGCGAAGAGGGCGGCCCAGTCCTGGTCGTAGCCCGCGGCGGTGGAGATGTCGGCGATGCCCTGGGTGAGCACCCACTTGTCGCGCTCCTGCAGCAGCACCAGGGGCAGCTGGTACTGGTTCCACTGGCCCAGCACGTTGAAGATCGTGATGCTGATGAGCCCGGGTCTGGCCATCGGCATCATGATCTGGAAGAAGACCCTCGTATGCGAGGCGCCGTCCACCAGGGCCGCTTCCGCCACCGCCGTCGGCAGCGTACGGAAGAAGGCGGCCAGGAAGAAGATCGTGAAGGGCATCGAGTACGCGATGTAGACCAGCACCAGCCCCGCATGGGTGTTGAGGCCGATGAAGGGGCCGACCAGCGGCACGTTGCCCATGTTCTGCACGACGAAGAACAGCGGCGTCAGGGCCAGGTAGACCGGGAAGGCCAGGCCGGACACGAACATCAGGTAGATGGCCCGGTTGCCCTTGAAGGGGTAGCGCGCCAGCACGTACGCGGCCATCGAGCCGATCAGCATCGTGCCGAACGTGCTGAAGGAGACGACGACGACGCTGTTGAGCATGTACTGCCCGATGTTGGCCTGCTCCCAGGCGCGGGCGAAGTTGTCCCAGCGCAGGGAGGCCGGAAGCGACCAGGCGTCGCCGAAGATCTCGTCCTCGCTCTTCACCGAGGCGAGGAAGGTCCACACGATCGGCACCACGACGAGGACGGTCCAGACGAGCAGCGCCAGGTGGGTCAGCAGGGACAGCGGGCCGAGCTGCCGCTTGCGCTCCTTCTTGGCGATCTTGCGGGAGTTCGCGACCGTCCACGAGATCAGCGTTGTCATTAATACTCGATTCGTTCACGCCGGGACAGCCGCAGCGACAGGATCGCGAAGCCGACGGTGAAGAAGAACATGATGACGCCGAGCGCGGAGGCGTAGCCGAACCTGAAGTACTGGAAGGCGTTGCGGTAGATCTCTGCGGCCATCACGGTCGTGGAGAAGTCGGGGCCGCCGTGCTGGTCGGTCATGACCCAGACGATGGCGAACACGTCGAGCGCCAGGACGCCCAGATACACCCAGGCCACCTGGACGGTGTCCCACAGCAGCGGCAGCGTGACGCGGAAAAACAGGCTGATCCGCCCGGCCCCGTCGATCTGCGCGGCCTCGAACATGTCGTTCGGGATCGAGGCGAGCCCGGCCGAGAACAGCACGACGTAGAAGCCGACGGCCTGCCAGACCATGACGCCGAGCACCGACCAGAAGGCGATCCCGGGATCGGAAAGGAAGCCGATCGGCTTGACGCCGAGCGCCATCAGCGGGCCGTTCAGCATGCCGCTGCCGTCGGGCCTGAACACCTGCTGGAACAGCACGGCGACCACGGCCACGGCGAGCACCTGCGGGAAGAAGAACACCACCCGGTAGAAGCCGGAACCGGCGATCCCGCTGGTGCCCTTGGCCCCGCCCACGTTGAGCAGGAAGGCGAAGAACAGCGCGATGACGATCGTCACGACCGGCAGCAGCACCAGCAGCGCCGCGTTGTGCGTGACCGCCTTCCAGAAGACGCTGTCGTCGAAGAGCCGCCGGTAGTTGTCCAGCCCGATGAAGTTCGGCGTGCCGGACACGCCCCGCCAGTCGGTCAGCGAGATCTGGAACGCCTGGATGTAGGGCGAGATCACGTAGACCAGGTAGAGCGCCACCGGCGCGACGAGAAACGAGCCGATGAAGAGGGTACGGCGGTGCCGCTGAAACCACGACGGCACCGCTGCGGCCGGAACTCCCATGTCAGCGCTTGAATTTCTTGATCGAGGAGTCGCCCTTGATCTCGTCGGCCTTCTTCTGCATGCGCTCCAGGAACTTGTCGGGCGTCAGCCGCCCGCTCATGAGCTCGCCGGTCGCGGCCGCGCTCTCGTCCTTGAGCTGCAGGTACCAGGCGTTCCACCGGAAGTAGACGGTGTTCTCCCCGGCGGCGGCGTAGGCGTCGGAGGCGCTCTTGACGCCGGTCGACAACTGCAAGCCCTCGCCGGCGCCCTTGACGGTGGGCACGGTGGAGACGAGCTGGCTGAACTCACCCGCGGCCTTCTTCGACAGCATGGCCCGCAGGTACTCCATGCCGCCCTTCGCGTTGGCGGCCTTCGCCGGGACGATGAAGTTCTCGCCCGGCTGCGTGTGCAGCGCGCCGTGCGGGAGCTTGTCGGAGCCGGTGACGTCCGGGACGGGGAACATCGCGTAGTCGAAACCGGGCGGAGTGGTGGTGCGCTGCTCGTTCTCCAGCCAGGAGCCGGAGGGGAGCATGGCCACCTGGTACTTGTTCTGCGCGGTCTGGGTCTGCACGTGGTCGAGGCCGGCGGTGCCCTCCATCAGGTACTTGGCGCCGATCTCGGCCCAGCGGGTGGCCGACTCCTTGAGCGCCTCGGCCTTCCAGGCGCCGTCCTCGAGGTTGTCGAGGTTGAGCAGGATCTCCTTGCCGCCGATCTTCGCGGCCGTGACGAGGATGGGGTCGAGGGCGTAGCCGGGGTGCTTGCCGGCGTAGGTGAAGGGCGCCATCTTGCCGGACTTCTTGATCGTCTCACAGAGCTTGACGAAGTCCTCCCAGGTCTTCGGCGCCTCCCAGCCGTTCTCCTTGAACGCCTTCATCGAGTACCAGATGCCGTAGATGTAGTTCACGTACCCGACGACCGAGAACTTGCCGTCGTAGGTGCCGATCTCGATCACGGCCGGGTCGAGCGTGTCGCGGACCTTGACCGCCGGGTCGTCCCAGCTCTCCATGTCCAGCAGCGGGGTCAGGTCCTGCAGCTGCCCGTCCTGGGCCAGGGCGCCGAAGTCCATGGCGTTGGCGCCGGAGTTGTCGATCACGTCGGGCGGGTTGCCGCCGGCGAAGCGCGGCTGCAGGACCTTCGTGATCTCCTTGGTGAAGTTGTGCTTGATCGCCACATCGGGATATTTGGTCTTGAACAACGGCTGGTGGATGTCCGTGGCGTACTTGTGCCCGAAGCCGCCGTCGAAGATCCAGACCTCCAGCGCCTTCGCGGCGCCCGGTGCGGTGCTCGCGGGTGTCTGGGGCGCCGGGGTGGCGCACGCGGCCAGGGCCCCGGCGACGGGAACGAGGGCGGCGCTGCGCAAGAGCTGGCGCCGGGAAAGATGGGGGGTGTCGGACATTGCTATGACTCCTTATGCTCCGCGTCTGATGCGACCTGCGTAGCGGCTCTCCAGTGCCTTGTTGTGTTCGTCCCCGCCGGTCACGTTGACCGACAGGTAGACAGGGGGCGTCTCGCCGAGCGCGACCAGTTCCTCGACCGCGGTGGTGACGACCATCTGCGCGAGCAGCGCGGAGGTGACCGTCGAGACGGCGCCGTAGGTGCCGCCGCCGGGCAGTTCGAGGATGGCGTCGCCGTACGGCGAGCCGTTGTCGAGCACGACGTCGGCCAGGTCGAGCAGCTTGCGCCCGGACGGGTGCCGGGAAGGCATGGCGCCGCTGTGCTCGACCGAGGTGAGGGCGATCAGCGTGTGCCCGCGTTCCTTGACGATCCTGGCCAGCTCGACGACGGTGCCGTTGACGCCGGAGCTGGAGATCAGGACGAACACGTCCTGCGGTTCGACGGGCGCCAGGTCGTAGATCTGCTGGGCGATCTTCGGGTCGCGCTCCAGTTCGCTGGTGAGCACGCTGACGGGCTGCCCGCCGTACAGGACGAGGTCGCGGGGGCTGAGGCGGTTGCTGGGCACGAGGCCGCCGGCCCGTCCGGCGATCTCCATCGCGATGGCCTCGGAGTGACCGGAGCCGAACGCGTTGACGACGCCGCCGCCGCGCAGCGAGGTCACGATGAGCCTGGCCGCCTGGCGCACCTGGTGCTCCTGGCGGGAGATCACGGACTTGGCCAGGTCCAGGACTTGTGTTGCGTAGGACATTCAGCCTCTCTCGACTCGGTGGCTCTCGACCGCGCTGATCGTCCGCTCGAAGGCCTCGTTGGTGCGTTCGTAGGTGCGCTGGGCGACGGCGACGTAGACGGCGTCCAGGACGAAGAGCTGCGAGTGGACGGCGGCCAGTCCGCCGAGCCTGAACGTGGTCTCCCTGCTGGCCGTGGTGAGCACCAGGTCGGCCAGGTCGGCCAGCGGCGAGCGGGCGAAGGAGGTGACCGCGACCGTCAGCGCGCCGTGTCCGGACGCCTCGACCAGGGCCTCCATCACCTCGCGGGTACGCCCGCGGTGGCTGATGCCGACCGCCACGTCACCGGGAGCGAGCAGGGCGGCGTCCGACAGCGCCACGTGCGCGTCGCACGCGCTCCAGCCCGGTATCCCGATGCGGCGTAACCTGCCTTCGAACATCGTCGCCACGTTACCGCTGGTGGAGACGCCGACCAGGAGGACACGGCGGGCGGCGACGATCGCGTCGGCCACACGGGCGACGGTGTCGAGGTCGAGCTGGGCGGCGGTGTCCTGAATGAGCCGGGTGTCGGCGGCCGCCATGACCTCGATGGCCGTGTCGAGCGGGTCGTCGGGCCCGATCTCGTGGCCGACGCCCGCGCCCCAGCCGGCCTGCGCGGCCCTGCCGGTCTCGGTGGCCAGCGCCACGCGCAGCTCGGCGTAGCCGGAAAACCCGAAGGCGCGGCAGAACCTGGTCACGGTCGCGGGCGAGCTGCCCGCCCGTTCCGCCAGCGCGATGATCGTGGACCTCGCGGCTTCGGCCGGGTCGCCCAGAATCACCTCGCCCACGCGGCGTAGCGCTTCCGGCAATCCCGGCAGTTCTGTCTCAACGCGCCCAAGGGCCCCTGAAGTCACGAATATTCCTTCCGAATACTCGGTCTTCCGGCGAAAATTATTCTTGCTTCCCGGCCGAGTCAAGACCCAAAATCGGGACCGTGACTCATTCGTTGGTCGTCGGCGTGGACGCCGGCGCGACCTCCACCCGCGTCGCCGTCCACACGCTCGACGGCGAGCGCGTCGGCTACGCGCGGGCGGGTGCGGGCAACCCCTCCGCCCACGGCGCGGAGAAGGCGGTGGCCAACATCGCCACCGCCCTGCGCGAGGCGCTGGCCTCGGCGGACGCCACCGCGGTCGTGGGCTCGCTGGCGGGCATCGCCGGCAAGCAGGACGTCATGGACGTCGAGCTGGCCCGGCTCTGGGCCGAGCACGGCATCCCCCGGGCGCCCGAGATGATCGGCGACGTGGCGATCGGCTACGTCGCCGGATCACCCGCCTCGGAAGGCTCGTTGCTGTTGTCCGGAACCGGGGCGATCGCCGCCCGAATCTCCGGCTATCGCCAGTCGGTCATCGCCGACGGGCTCGGCTGGCTGCTGGGCGACGCGGGCTCGGGCTTCTGGATCGGCCGCGCCGCCGCCAAGGCCGTCGTGCACGGCCTCGACCGCGGCGAGCCCGCCGGAGAGCTGTCCGAACTGGTCGTCACCCACTTCCTCGGCACCGAACGCGGCGCGACCCCACGCGCCACGGCCGACCGGATCGTACGGCTCGCGCAGGCCGACCACATGCGCCTGGCCGCGCTGTCCGCCCTGGTCAGCCAGGCCGCCTCGGCGGGCGATCCGATGGCCGGGAAGATCGCCCGCGAGGCGGCCGGGCAGCTGGTGGCCACCGTGCGCCGCGTGCACACGACCGGGCCCGTGGTGCTGGCCGGCAGCGTGCTCACCAACCCGGGGCCGGTGCGGCAGGCCGTACAGGAGTTGCTGGGTGACACGCCCGTGCGCACGGCGCGGGACGCGGCGGGGGCGGCGGCGTGGCTGGCGGCCCGCGACCTGCTCGGATCACGGGCCGCGGAGCTGCACGGGAGGTTCGTGGCTACTTCCTGATCACGTGCTCCTCGCTGACGAGGAGGCGGACCACGCCGAGCTGGGCGTCTTCGGCGTCCCAGACCCACCAGTCCTGGCCCACCGCCGCTGACTGGTCATCCGGGTTCATGGCGTACCCGCCGTCGGGCTGGGGCTGGACGATCTGGTAGACGACCTTGAGCCCGCGCCGCTCGGCCTCGGCGGCGACCTCGCTCACCTGCTTGTCCCCGACCGTGTACCCCGCCAGCGAGCCGCCGTCCATCGTGGCCCGGTTGCCGTTGGCGTAGGGCTCGTCCGCCTTGGCCGGGCGGCCGGCCTTGATCCACGCTCCGGACGCATTCTGCGAGAGCGTGAGCACCATCGTGCAGTCCGGGGCGGTGATCTTGCAGTCCTTGGGGTCGCTGTCGATGGCGATGCTGCTCGACTGGCCGATGTCGCCGCCCGTGCCGAGCTGGAAGATCTCCCCCACCTGGCGCGGCGAGGCGGGTTCGAGCTGGAGCTTCACGTCGAGGCCGACGGCGTGGAAGGCCTCCTCGTACCTGGCCGGGTCGGCGAACGGGTCCTTGATCCTGGCGACCCACATGCCGTTCTCCAGCTTGATGTCCATGGCCGCGTTGGCGTAGGAGGTGGCGCTGCCGGGCGTGTTGAGGATGCTCGGGCCGAGCACGACCGCGGCCGCCAGCGCGGCGGTGACCACGCCCGCCGCGGCCAGGCGCTTCCACGGCGGGCGACGCGGCTCCTTCACCGGCTCCTCCGCGATGATCGAGGCCAGCAGCGTCCGCGCCCCCGCGCCGGACGCCTGACCCGCCAGATCCTCGTCGCCCACCCGGGCGAGCTGCCGCAAGTCGTTCATGCTGACTCCATCGCGAGGTTGTGGGCGGTCACTCCGGCCTTGGACAGTGCGCGGGAGAACCGCTTGCGGGCGCGGTGCAGGCGGATGCGGACCGCGTTGCGTGACACGCCCAGGACCGTGGCGATCTGGGCGTGGTCGAGTCCTTCCCACGCGACCAGCGAGAGCAGCTCGCGGTCGTCGGCGTTCAGCTCGCGGAAGGTGCGGGCGATCGCGCCCGTCTCGACCGAGCTGTCCGGGGTGCGGGAGTAGAGGTCGGCGACGTCGACGTTCAGCTCGGCGCTGCGCTGCTGCCTGCGGAGCCGGCCGCGGCGGTGGTTGGCGAGGGTGTTGCGGGCCACGCCGTACAGCCACAGGCGGGCCTCGTCGCCGTCCGGCAGCCGGTCGGCGCGCCGCCAGGCGGTCGCGTAGGTCTCGGCCACGATGTCCGCCGCGTCCTCGGGGATCTCGCAGCGGCGCATGGCGTAGCCGAGGATCTGTTCGTAGGTCGCCGCGTAGATCGCGGCGAACCGGTCGGCTTGGGTGCTCACATCATGTCCATGTCGGGGATGGACCGAGCATTTCAGGAATTATGCGGAGGTCAGGAGGGCGGCGCTGCCGTAGGAGCCGCCGAAGCCCGTCACCAGCGCCACCTCACGGTCCTCCCGCAGCTCCCGTACGGCCTGCGCCACGTTGTTGAGCCCGTGCACGTACCCCTCGGAGAGCAGCCCGCCGTGCCGGTTCACCCAGGCGTGGCGGCGCTCCAGGAGGTAGCCGTCCAGATCCTCTGCCAGCCCGAAGTCGGCCAGCTGCCTCGGCACCAGCCACGAGTAGGCGTCGTAGAGCAGCGCGGCGTCCACGTCGGCCGGCTTCATGCCCGAGGCCCGCCACAACATCGGGGCGACGTGTTCGGAGAAGATCGCGCTGACGTCGGGGGCGCGGTCCATGGCCGAGCATCCCGGGCCGCCGCCGCGCACCACCGCGTGGACGCGCGGGCCGGCGAGTACGCCGCTGACGACCAGGGCGCAGGCCCCGTCGGTCTCCTGGCAGCAGTCGGCGGTGCGCAGGGGCGTGCACACGTACGGCTTGGACTGATAGTCCGCCCAGGTCAGGGGTTCGCGGCGGAGGGCACGCGGGTTGGTGGCGGCGTTGTCGCGCGACTGGGCGACGACGGCGTGCAGGTGCTCCTCGGTCAGGCCGGTGTCGTGGAGGTATCGGGTGGCGGCCAGGGCGAACAGGGGGATGGGTCCGGCCATGCCGTACCGGCGGGTGAGCTCTTCCTGGGGGCCGGTGGAGGCGACGTTGAGCCGCTTGCCCGAGCGGCCGTTCAGCGCCCGATAGATCACGATATTTCGTGCCAGACCGCAGTGGATCAGCATCGCGGCGTCGCCCAGGATGGAGGCGGCCTGGGTGCCGCCGCCCGCGATGTCGTTGTGCCAGCCCAGCCGTTCGATCCCCAGGGCTCTGGCGACCTGGACCACCGGGACGGAGTCGTTCATGTGGTAGCTGAGCAGGGCGTCGACCTCGGCGGGCTCGATCCCGGCGTCCCGGCAGGCGTCCTGGACGGCCTCGACGGCCAGATCCAGCTCACTACGGCCCGAGGCCCTGGTGAGCGCGGTCATCCCCACGCCCGCGACCGCCGCCCGGCCGGAGAAGGGCTGCATGTCCCGGCTCCCTTCTCGACGGCCGCCCACCGGGCCGGGGCGCGATCCGTCCCGGCGGGCGACGACAGTCGTCACGCTAGCCCGGCGCCCGTTGTTAGGCAAGCGCTTGCTCGGTTACCGGATGCTCGCGAAAAGTCACCGACACGAAACCGGGACTCGATCCGATGAAAGGCCGATGATGAAAGCCGATAAACGAGGTGATGGATGGATCTGCGCCAGGTGCGTTACGCCATTGCGATCGCGCGGGCGGGCAGCCTGCGCCGCGCGGCCGGCGTCCTGCACATCGCCCAGCCCACCCTCTCCGAGCAGCTCAAGGCGCTGGAGAGAGAGATCGGCGCGGAGCTGTTCACCCGCTCGTCCAGCGGCGTGCGGCTCACCGAGGCGGGAGAGGTGTTCCTCGCCCAAGCCACCGTCGCCGTGGACGCCTTCGAGCGCGCCGTGGCCGCCGCCCGCGGCAAGGGGCAGGCGCTGCGCATCGGCGTGGCGGACGGGCTCGGCGACGTGCAGGCGCGGCTGCTGTCCCACCTGCCCGGCGGGCCCCGGCTGCGCGTGGCGCCCATGAGCACCGCGGAGCAGATCGTCTCGATCACCGACGGCAGCCTGCAGGCGGGGCTCGGCTACGCCCCCGGCACGCTGCCGCGCGGCGTGGCCCGCACGCTCATCCAGCGCGCCGCCGTCCACGCCCTGCTCCCCCGCGAGCACCCGCTGACCGGCCAGGACGCGCTGCCCCTGGCCGCCCTGGCCGCCGAGCCGCTGGTCATGCCCGAGTCGGACGGCGGCCGCTTCCTGTCCGGCTTCGTCCGCCACCGCCTGCACCCCCGTCTCGGCCCGGCCGCCGCCACCCACGACCTGGCGGTGAACCTGGTCGAGTCCGGCGCCGGCTACACCCTGTGCGTACGCAAGGGGACGCCCGTGCCGGAGGCGCTGGCGTTCGTGCCGATCGCGGAGGCGGTGCCGCCCATCGAGGTCGTCTTCCTGTGGAACCGCCAGGCGGAGGTGCACGACCTCGTCACCGCGGCCCGTCAGCTCGCGCGCTCCGGTTAGACGTTATGGTCTACCGATGCGCATCTCAGAGCTGAGCGCCGAGTCCGGTGTCGCCCTGCCGACGATCAAGTACTACCTGCGTGAGGGCCTGCTGCACCCGGGTGAGCAGCGCTCTGCGACGCGCGCCGACTACGACGACACGCACCTGCGCCGGCTCCGCCTGATCCGCGCCCTGCTGGAGGTGGGCAAGCTCCCCGTCGCCTCGATCAAGAAGATCATCGAGGCGGTGGACGACGAGAGCCTGCCCGTCCACACCATGCTCGGCACCGCCCACTACGCCCTCGCGCCCGAGGTCTCCCCCGCCGAACCCGGCGACGAACTGGAGGCCGCCCGCGCCGAGGTGGACCGGGTGGTCGCCGAGCACGGCTGGCGGGTCCTCCCCGACGCGCCGCCCAGGGCGGAACTGGCCGAGATCCTCCTCAGAATGCGCAGCCTGGGCATGAAACCGGACCTCGCCCCCTACGCCGAGGCCGCCGACCGGATCGTGCGCGAGTTCGAGATGGCGACCATCCCGTTCGACGGTCCGCGCGACGCCGCCGTGGAGGCGCTGGTGCTCGGCACCGTCCTGTACGGCAAGGCGTTCGACGCCCTGAGGCGCCTGGCCCAGGAGTCGGAGTCGGCCCGCCGCCTGAAGCGCTGATTCAGGCGATCACGTGGGTCTCGCCGCCGTCCACCAGGAGCGAGGCGCCGGTGACGAAGGAGGCCGGTTCCCCGGCCAGGAACGCCACCACGTCGCCGATCTCCTGCGGGCGGCCGATGCGGCCCATCGGCGTGGCGGCGGCACGGGCGGCGAGGTTCTCGGCGCTGCCGGACAGCTCGCGCAGGCGGTCGGTGTCGACCGAGCCCGGCAGGACATTGTTGATCAGGACGCCTTCCGCGGCCACCTCCCTGGCCAGGGTCCGTACGACGCCCGCGACCGCCGACCGGGTGGCGTTCGACAGGGCCAGGCCGTCGAGGGCCTCGCGGACCGAGCGGCTGGTGATCGTGACGATGCGGCCCCAGCGGCGCGCGCGCATCTCCGGCAGCACGGCGTGGATCAGGCGGACGGTGCCGAGCAGGTTGCGCTGGACGGCCACGTCCCACTCGGCCAGGCCCATGTCCACGAAGCGGCCGGCGGGCGGGCCGCCCGCGTTGGCCACCAGGATGTCCACAGGCCCGAGGACGTCGCGGGTCTCGGCCACCACGCGCGCCGCCGCCGCGGGGTCCTCCACGTCGGCGAGGACGGCGTGCACGACGCCGCCGAACTCCTGAAGCTCGACCACCGCGTCCGCGAGGCGCTCGGGGTTGCGCGCGCTCACGCAGACGTTGGCGCCCTCCCTGGCCAGAGACTTGGCCGAGGCCAGGCCGATGCCCGCGCTGCCGCCGGTGACCAGTGCTACCTTGCCCGCGATGCCGAGATCCATACGGGCGACTATAAGCCGATCATGGGCGTATCCGCGTGAGCTTGTCGGGGTTCAGGACGCCGAGCATGGTGACGATCTTGCCGTCCCGGATCTCCAGGCTGACGAGCTGGTCGGCGCCGCCCACCGTGGTGAGCAGCGCCGGATGGCCGTTGGTCTCGCCGAGCCGCATCTCGCCGAACAGGTAGCGCGACATGAGGCCGTTCAGGAAGGCGATGACCTTGTCCCGGCCGTGGATCGGCTTGAGTGCCGCGCGCACCTTGCCGCCGCCGTCGTTCCAGATGACCACGTCCTCGTGCAGGAGCGAGGTGAGCGCGGCCATGTCGCCGCCGGCCGCGGCCTCCATGAAGCGGGTCAGGAGCTCGGTGTGCTGCTGGGCCGTGGGGGTGAAGCGGTCGCGGCCCTCGGCCAGCCGTACGGTCGCCCGGTGGTGCATCTGCCGGGCGTTGGCCTGCGTCACGCCGACGATCTCGGCGATCTCCGGGTACGGGAGCTCGAAGGCCTCCCGGAGCACGAAGACCGCCCGCTCCGGCGGCGTCAGCCGTTCCATGAGATGGAGGGTCGCGAAGGCCACGGTGTCGCGCAGTTCGACGGTGTCGAGCGGGCCCACCTGCGCGGCGGGCACCGGCTCCGGCAGCCACGGCCCGGTGTACGCCTCCCGCTTGACCCGCGCCGAGCGCAGCTGGTCCAGCGCCAGGCGCGAGACCACGGTCACCAGGAACGCCCGCGGCTCCCTGACCTCCTCCTGATCGGTCGCCTGCCAGCGGATCCAGGCTTCCTGGACGACGTCCTCCGCGTCCCACATGCTGCCGAGCAGGCGGTATGCCAGCCCGAGCAGCATGGGGCGGTGTTCCTCGAATGCGTCCACGCCCAGCATCATGCCGTCTCGTGGAGGAAGGCCGCGTGGCGGGGCCGCCAGTTGAGCTGGAGCCGGGCGCGGGCGTTGTCGGCGCCGCGCAGGCCGGTCATGAACGCCACGCCCCAGCCGCCCACGGCCGGCCTCGCCATCTCGACGGGCACCCGCGCCGGCTCCGGCGCGCCGAGCCGGGCGGCCAGCGCGGGCAGCCACTCGGCCATGGTGACCGGGGTGTCGTCGACCACGTTGAGCGCGCCGGTGAGGTCGCGGTCGAGCGCGGCGACGACCGAGGTGGCCGCGTCGTGGGTGTTGGTGAAGGAGAAGACCGAGCCGCCCTCGCCGACGACGGGCAGCTGACCGGCCAGGACCGCCCGGGTGGTGGAGCCGTCGTCGTCGTAGGCGGTGCCGGGGCCGGTCAGGTGGCCGAAGCGCAGTACCAGGCCGCCCGCCCGCGCGGTGAGCGTCTCCAGGTCGAGCAGCGCGTCGCGGACCGCCGCGAACTCCGCGGGCGGATCCTGCCAGAGCGGGGTCTCCTCGTCGGCGGGGCCGTCGCCGGGCTCGTAGGCGTAGGCGAGACCCTGGCTGATGATCCGCGCGCCCGGCGCGGCCTCGACGAGCGTGCGGGTGCCTTCGGCGCGCAGGCGGTTGGTCTGCTCCATGTCCCGCGCGAAGGTGAGCGGGTCGATCGCGTGCGGGATCGCGGTCAGCAGGTTGACGATCACATCGGGCGCGGCCGCGCGGACGTAGCGCACCGCCGCGTCGTGGTCGAGCGCGTCGAAGCCGGTGGACCGCGAGCCCGCGATCACCTCATGGCCGACCGCGTCCAGCAGCGGGACCAGCCGGCGGCCGATGACTCCGGTGGCTCCGGCGACGAGCACTCTCATGATCACTCCAAGGCTTATGGCAGGCGCTGTCGTCTACTGGACGGAACACCCCCTTGGGTTGTGACAACTTCCGTGATGAGGTTTGTGGGTGGCGAGAAATCTGATCCTTTCCGGAGGCCTCTTCCACGACTTCGAGGCCACGTCGGCGGCGCTGGCCGAGGTGCTGGCCGAGGTGGGCGTCGAGTCCGAGATCACCGAGGACATCGCCGGCGCGCTGAGCGAGCCGACCGAGGTGCCGCTCATCACCGTCAACGCGCTGCGCTGGCGGATGGACCTCGACCGCTTCGCCGACCAGCGCGAGCGATGGCGCTTCGAGCTGCCCGCGCAGGCGCGCACGACGCTGCTCGACCACCTCGACCGCGGCGGCGGGCTGCTCTGCATGCACACGGCCGCGATCTGCTTCGACGACTGGCAGGGCTGGCCTAGGGTGCTCGGCGGCTGCTGGACCTGGCCCAAGTCCCATCACCCGCCGCTGGGCTGGACGGGCGTGCGGGTGCACGGCGGCCACCCGATCGTGGCCGGGCTGCGCGACTTCGACCTCGTGGACGAGGTCTACAGCGATCTCGACGTGCTGCCCGACGTGCGGCCGCTGGCCTCGGCGAACGGCCAGCCCCTCGTCTGGGCCCGTCCGGTACGGCGCGGCCGCGTCGTCTACGACGCCCTGGGCCACGACACCCGCTCCTACGACAACGAGGTTCACCGCACCCTGCTGCGCCGGGCGGCGCTGTGGCTGCTGAAGCGGCCGGTGGAGTTCAGCGAGTAGGGGCACCGAACAGGGTGGCGACGACGGCGCGCGCGTAGTCCTCGGTGCTCACCGCCTGGTCCACGAAGTACGACAGGTGAGCCCGGTGGTAGCAGGCGCCCATCAGCAGGGAGGCGAGCGCGTCACAGTCGGCGCCGGCGGTGATCCGCCCGCCGTCCTGCTCGGAGCGCAGGATCGAGGCCAGGATCCGGATCGGCAGGTGGGGCCCGGCGTCCAGGTTCGCCAGCATCCCGCGGAACGTTCCGAGCAGCGTGGGGTCGCCGATCATGCCGGAGGCGATGGGCGCGGTGCTGGCGTAGAAGGTGATGGCGGCGAGCGCGAACTCCGTCAGGTGGGCGTTCAGGTCTCCTTCCCCCGCGGCGGCGCGCAGCCGTCTCAGCGGCGGGGCGAGCGCGGGCATGCGCTCCAGGATCACCGCCAGGAACAGCTCCTCCTTGGCGTTGAAGTGCTTGTAGAGCAGCGCCTCCGAGCATCCGGCCAGCCGGGCGATGCGCTTGGTGGTGGCACCGGCGATGCCGTGCTCAAGAATGGCCTGGTAGGCGGCCTCGATGATGCGCTCGCGAGTCTGCTCGGCTTGACGGTGAGTAGGCACTCACCCATCATAGGGGTGAGTGAGCATTTACTCACCAGAGAGGACTGTGCGGATGAAACTCACCGTCTACGGCGCGACCGGCGGCACCGGCCGCCTCTTCGTCGACCAGGCGCTGCGCGAGGGCCACGTGGTCACCGCGGTCGCCCGCCGCCCCGAGGCGGTCACGGAGGAACATCCGGGGCTCGGCGTGGTGGCCGGCGACGTCATGGAGGCCGGCACGCTGACGATCGAGCCCGACTGCGACTCCGTCGTCTTCCTCGCCGGACCGGCCAGGAGCGGCCCGCCCACGGTCTACTCCGAAGGCGTGCCCAACGTGATCGGCGCCATGGACGCCGCCGGGGTCAAGCGCCTCGTGGTGGTCACCAACGGCATGGCGGACGGCCCGTCCGACACGGTCGCGCAGCGGCTGACCAAGATCGTCATTCGCTCGCTCTTCCTGAGGACGCCCTACCAGGACAACGTCCGCGTGCTCCGGTGGATCCGCGACAGCCCGCTCGACTGGACCGTCGTCCGCCCGCCCCGCCTGCTCGACTCCCCCGCCCGCGGCTCCTACCGCACCGCCGTCGACGACTGCGTGCGCGGCGGGATGTCCATCAGCCGCGCCGACCTGGCCGACGCCGTGCTCCGCGTGCTGCCCGACCCGGACACTCACCGGCACACGGTCGACGTCGCGTACTGAAGCGGCGGCTTACCTCTTCATTGGAAAAGCCATGACATCCTTCCCTTAGGAACCTTGGGGAAGGGACGGGCATGGACAAGCCGGTCATCGTGACAGTCGACGACGACCCTGGCGTGTCGCGGGCAGTCGCCCGCGACCTCAGACGCCGGTACGGCCAGCAGTACAGAATCGTCCGCGCGGAGGCGGCGCAGCAGGGCATGGACGCCGTCAAGGAGATGCGGCTGCGCGGCGACGACGTGGCGGCCATCCTCGCCGACTACCGGATGCCGCAGATGAACGGCGTGCAGTTCCTTGAGGCCGCGATGGACATGTACCCCTTCGCCCGGCGTGTCCTGCTCACCGCCTACGCCGACACCGACGCCGCGATCCAGGCGATCAACGTGGTCGACCTCGACCACTACCTGCTCAAGCCCTGGGACCCGCCGGAGGAGAAGTTCTACCCGGTCATCGACGACCAGCTCGACGCCTGGCAGCGCACCGACCGCAAGGAGCGGGCCGAGCTGCGGGTGATCGGCGACCGGTGGTCGTCCGGGTCGTACAAGGTGCGTGACTTCCTGTCCCGCAACCAGGTGCCCTACCAGTGGATGCTGGCCGACGACCCGGAAGCGACCCAGCTCATCGCCGCCGCCGGCGAGGACTGCCGGCTGCCGCTGGTGGTCACCGCCGCCGGCGACACGCTGGAGGCGCCCGACCAGGCCACGCTCGCCATGTCCGTGGGCCTGTCCACCACGCCGGCCACCGACTTCTACGACCTGATCGTCATCGGCGGCGGCCCCGCCGGGCTGGGCGCGGCCGTGTACGGAGCCTCGGAGGGACTCAACACCGTCCTGGTCGAGTCGCTGGCCACCGGCGGCCAGGCCGGGCAGAGCTCCAGGATCGAGAACTACCTGGGCTTCCCCGACGGCGTCTCCGGCGCGCAGCTCGCCGACCGGGCCCGCCGCCAGGCGCTGAAGTTCGGGGCCGAGATCCTCACCGCCCGCAAGGTCGCCAGCCTGGAGCCGCGCGGCCAGGCCCGGGTGATCGGCTTCCACGACGGCGGCGAGATCGCCGCGCACGCCGTCATCCTGGCGACCGGCGTCAGCTACCGCAGGCTGACCGCCCCCGGCCTGGACGACTTCGTCGGCCAGGGCGTCTACTACGGCGCCGCCCTCACCGAGGCCCCCTCGTGCAGGGACAGCGAGGTCTGCATCGTGGGCGCGGCCAACTCGGCCGGGCAGGCCGCCGTCTACCTGTCGGGATTCGCGAGCAAGGTCAATTTGTTGGTGAGAGGTGACGGACTGGAGGCCTCCATGTCGCACTACCTCATCGAGCAGATCGCGGCGATCCCGAACATCGAGGTCCACGTGCAGACGCACGTGACGGCCGGGCACGGTGACGGGCATCTGGAGCGGGTGACCGTCTCCACCAAGGGCGAGGAACGCGACATCGACACCCAGTGGATGTTCGTGTTCATCGGGGCCGAGCCGTACACCGACTGGATGGGCGAGGCCGTGGAGCGGGACGCGCGCGGATTCGTGCTGACCGGGCCCGACCTGGTGCAGGGCGGCAAGCGGCCGCGCAACTGGTCGGCGCGGCGGGAGCCGTACTTCCTGGAGACCAATGTGCCCGGGGTGTTCGCGGCCGGCGACGTGCGGGCCGATTCGATCAAGCGGGTGGCCTCGGCCGTCGGCGAGGGGGCGATGGCCGTCTCGCTCGTGCACCGTTACCTGGAGAAGCAATGACCGATCTACACGGTGAACAACCGGACGTGGCGTGCGCGGTCGTCGACAGCGGCCACGGGCCCATCGACATAGACGAACTGCGCAAGCTCTTCCTGTTCGAGAAGCTCACCGACGGGCAGCTCACCAAGCTGGCGATGAGCGGCAAGGTGGTGGAGTTCGCCGCCGAGGAGAACATCGTCACGCAGGGCGAGCCGGCCGAGTGCTTCGCGGTGCTGATCTCCGGTGAGATCCAGATGATCCAGGAGACCCTCAGCGCGGGCACGGTCGCCATGCCCCGCACCTCCCAGCCCGGTGTGTACGGCGGCGCCACCTCCGCCTACCTGGCCGACCGGGCGCCCGGCACCTACCAGCACACGCTGCGCGCGACGGCGCCGACGCGGATGTTCATCCTGCCGGGCAAGAAGTTCGCGCACATCGTGACCGAGTGGTTCCCGATGGCGATGCACCTGCTCGACGGCGTGCTGTCCGGCGGCAGGATGCAGCGGGAGGTCATCGACCGGCGTCAGCGGCTGACCGCCCTGGGCACGATCACCGCGGGCCTGACCCACGAGCTGAACAACCCCTCCGCCGCGGCGGTGCGGGCGGTGGGCGAGCTGCGCCAGCTGATCAAGGACTCCCGCATGCAGCTCGCGCAGCTGGCCGAGGACGGGATACCGCCGAGCAAGCTCCGGCACATGATCGAGATGCAGGACGCGTGCGCGAGCGCCGTAGGCCGGCTTCCGCCCCGCAGCCCGCTGGAGATCTCCGACGCCGAGGACGAGCTGGGCGAGGCGCTGGAGGCCATCGGCGTGAGCGACGCGTGGGACCTGGCGCCCGCGCTGGTCAACGCGGGCTTCGACCAGATGAACCTGGACAAGATCACACAGAAGGTGGGCCGCGAGCACGTGCCCGGCGCGCTGCGCTGGCTGGCCGAGGCGGTCGAGATCTCGCAGATGCTCAACGAGGTGACCGAGGCCACCGAGCGCATCACCAAGCTGCTGGCCTCGGCCAAGCAGTACTCGCAGATGGACCGCGCGCCGTTCCAGATGGTCGACGTGCACGACCTGCTGGACAGCACGGTCACGATCTTCCGCGGCAAGATCGGCCCGGGGATCACCGTGGTCACCGACTACGACCGCACGCTGCCGACGATCCCCGCCTACGCCGGCGAGCTCAACCAGGTGTGGACCAACCTGATCCACAACGCCCTGGACTCCATGGGCGAGGAGGGCACGCTCACGATAAGGACGGCCCACGACGAGGACGAGGCCATCATCGAGATCGGCGACACCGGCCCCGGCGTGGCCGAGGCCATAAGGGATCGCATCTTCGAGCCGTTCTTCACCACGAAGACCGTCGGGCAGGGCACCGGCCTCGGGCTGGACATCTCCTACCGGATCGTGGCGGGGCGGCACGGGGGCGAACTCAAGTGCCGGTCGGTGCCGGGAGACACCTGGTTCGAGGTACGGCTGCCGCTCAGGGAGGCCGTCCAGACCCAGGCATGACCACCTCAGCAGGCCGTCTCAGCATGCGGTCCAGGTGACCCAGCCCTGGCCTCGGGCGGTGACCTTCCAGCCCGCCGGGGGCGCGCCCGCCTCCGGCGCGGCCACGACCGTGCACAGGCCCTCGGGCAGAGGGCCCTCGGCCGGTCTGACGCGTTCGACCGCGGTCCAGTGCACCCGGTGGATCAGATGCACCCAGATGTTCCACTTCACCCGGGTGTCGAGGCCGACGCGGCCGTGCGTGAGCCGGGGCAGGCCGTCGTTCCCGGCCGCCGGTGCCGACTTGGGCGCGAGGTCAGCCGCGAAGGCCACGTTGGGCACGGCCAGCGCGAAGGCCAGCACGAGCGCGCCCGCCGTCCTCGTGTGAGTCACCCCCTTCTCACGGACCTGCTCCTTCTCCCGGATCAGCCCCTTTGTGCGGACCAGTGCCGCGGCGGTGATCGCGGCCAGCAGGACGAGCGCCGCGAGCGAGGCACCCACCGGGTCGAACCGGTCGCGTACACCGCTGAGGAAGGCGGTCTCGGGGAAGTCGAAGGCGATGTAGTGGTAGCGGGTCAGCCGGTCGCCCGCGTACCAGGCGGCCAGCCCGCCGGACAGCGCCAGCAGCCCCGCCGCCGCCGACGCGCCCGCCAGGGCCGCCCGCCGCCGTGAGCGCAGCAGCGCCGCCAGCCCCACGAGCGTCCACGCCACCGCCACGCAGGCCAGGTAGCGCCCGTAGGCGTAGTTGCCGACCCGGTGCTCGTCGGGCAGGGCCGCCGACGACGCGTACGCGATCCCCAGGGTGAGCGCCAGCGCCACCCCCGCCGCCACACGGTACGGCGAGCCCCTGCGCACCAGCACCACCAGCGCCGCCACGATGCCGACCCCGGCCATGCCCCAGGTGGCCGTGACCAGGTACCAGATCTGCCCGGCCGCCCCGGCCAGCGACCGCGCCTGCCCCTCCAGGCTGGTCATCCGCTCCAGCGCCAGCCCGGACAGGTCCTTGGCGCCGCCGGGATACAGGGCGGCCTTGAGCCGGGCGTTGACCAGCATCCCCGCGCCCCCGGCGGCCGCGGCGGCCCCCAGCGCCCAGAGCCCGGCCCGCCGCGGCGCCCGCCGCCAGGCCAGCACGCTCAGCACACACACCACGAATACCCCGAACAGGATCGCGCCGCGCATGTGCATGGCCAGAGCGAGCCCGGACAGCGCCCCCGCCACCACCCCGGGCACCACGCTCCGGCGGGTCACCAGGTCGTGGAGGGCGACCAGCCAGCCCAGCACCAGCGTCGGCAGCACCGCGTCCACCAGCGCCAGCCCGGAGAACACCAGCAGCGACGGCGCCAGCCCGGCCACGAACGCCAGTGTCAGCGCCGCCCGCCGCCCGAGCGCCAGCCGCCGCAGCACCAGGTACGCCAGCGGGAACGCCGAGGCGGAGACCACCGCCCCGAGCCCCGACACCAGCCGGTAGACGGTGGCCGGGTCGGTGCTCAGCCAGGAGAGGGGCGCCAGCAGCAGCGGGTAGCCGCCCTGGTAGAAGGTGCTGCCGGAGTAGTCGCCGCCGGGCCCCCCGGCCAGCCAGCGGGCGGCCAGCAGGTAGCCGATCTCGTCGGGGTTGGCCACGGGCCCCGCGTGGTAGCGGAACAACCACAGCCGCAGCAGCAGGTGGGCGAGCCAGCCGCCGGCCAGCGACCACAGCAGGCGCGCGGGACGAGAACGGGATACGGGCGCCGGTCCGGCGACCGGGCGATCGATGACTGACGTCTGCATAGTGCGGCGATTCCATCGATCACCGCCTAACCCGCCCGTTACCCCATCCGGTTATGCGGGCGTTATGCCTGTCCCGAGATCATGTCCATGAGCCGAGCGGAGATCTTCTCGCCGTCGGCGCGGAAGCCGTTGTGCTCGTACTCGTTGGTCACCCAGGTGCGGACGTTGCCCACGTGGGCCGCGGTCTCCAGCGACAGCCGAGCGTCCACGTACATGTCGTCGTGGTAGACCACCGCGGCCACCGGCACCTGGTTGCCGGCCAGGCGGTCCGGGTCGTAGAGCGGGCCCAGGGTGGCGTCGGCGGCCAGCGCGTGCGCGGCTTCCCGGTAGGGGCGCAGGGCGCGGATCTCGTCGAACATCCACGGGTAGGTCATCTCGCCGGTGAACGTGCCGGGCTCGTCGAGCTCCTTGGGGCGCAGCCGTTCCGCCGACCAGTCGGTGGCGGCGCCCTGGGCGTAGCAGGGCTCGTGCATGAGGGCGTACAGGGGGGCGCCGATGAAGCCGGTCGCGGCCATGACGCCGTAGAGGAAGGTGTCCGACAGGCGGTCGCCCGCCCACGCCTCGTCCAGCAGCCAGTGCACGCTCTCGAATCCGTCGCTCATGCCGAACTGCATGCCGAGCATCTGGAAGCGGCGGTGGGTGAGCACGTCGCCGTCGGGCAGCACGACCTCGTTGGCCAGCAGGTGGTGCGCGACGCGCTCGACCACGGCGGCGTCCTCGGGGTAGCGCCGGTAGTACGCGGCGGTCTTCTCCACGACCCTCGGGTAGGTGCGGGCGTAGACGTCGTCGGCGGTGGCCGTGAGGCCGGGCAGGCCGCCGGTGACGTGGCAGGCCTTGAGGCCCTCGGGGGCCAGCGACAGGTACGTCATGGTGAGGAAGCCGCCGTAGCTCTGGCCCCAGGTCTCCCACCGTTCGACGCCGAGCGCCTTCCTGATGTGCTCGCAGTCGCGCACGATCGAGTCGGCGCGGAAGTGGCGGTAGTAATCGGCGCCGGCGGGCTGGGCGGGGGTGCTCCTGCCGGTTCCGCGCTGGTCGAGCAGGAGCACGCGGTGGGTCTTCAGGATGTGGCGGAAGTGGGCCTTGCCGAACAGGCGGGGGGACTTTCCGCCGGGGCCGCCCTGCAGGAACACCGCCCACGGCAGGTCGTCGCCGGCCTTGGGCGGGTCGGCGATCTCACGGGCGAAGACCTGGATGGCGGGGCCGCCCGGGTCGTCGTGGTCGAGCGGAACGGTGAACTCATGGTCGACGGCGGTCAGGCCGGGCATCGTCACTCTCACCCCGCAACCCTAGCCAGCCCACGTATCTCGGCCGTTCCCGGGCATGTGCCGCGAAGATCTCCGCGGCCAGCCGCCGTACCTCGCCTGACCGCTCGGCCACCGGGCCGTCCGGATGCCACACGAGCAGGTGGCGCATCGTGAGCGGCGTCCCGGCCAGCGGCCTGATCACCAGCCCGGGGCTTTCGGCGAACGTGGCGCGGCAGGGCGCGACCGCGCCGCCCGCGGTGACCATCTCCCTGATCACCCAGCCGTCCGAGGCCTTGTGCGGGGTACGCGGCGCGAACCCGGCGCGTACACAGGCCAGCAGGAAGCACTCGGGCCAGCCGCCGCCGTCCGGCGGCGCCAGCACGAACGACTCCCCCGCCAGCTCGGCGAGGTCGATCTCCTCGCGTACGGCCAGCCGGTGCCGCTCCGGCAGCGCGATGAAGACCGGCTCCTCGGCGATCACCTCGCAGCGCAGCGGGGTCGGCGGGCGCAGCTCGTGCTCGCGGTAGTCGGCCACGACCGCGGCGTCCAGGCGTCCGGCGGCGACCAGGTCGCACAGCAGCCGGGGCGAGTCGTCGGTGAATGAGCTGACCTGGTCGCCCAGCCGTTCGATGAGGCCGGGCAGGATCGGGCCGGCGACGCCGCCCAGCCGTACCTCTCCTTGGGGGTGTGCGGCGGCGCCGCGGACGAGCTCGTCCATGCCCATGAGCAGCAGCCGCGAGCGCTCCAGCACGTACTCGCCGAGCGCGGTGGGTTCCACGCCCTGCCTGCCGCGCGCGAACAGCTGGCCGCCGAGCGCCCGCTCGATGCGCTGGAGCTGCGCGGTGAGCGCGGGCTGCGAGGTGCCGAGCGCGGCGGCGGCCTTGGTCAGGCTGCCCGCGTCGGCGATGGCGCAGACGGTCCGCAGGTGGCGTAGTTCCAGGCTCATGGCGTCACTCGGTGAAGTCGGCGGCGCCGAGGCGGCGGCGGTTCACCTCCAGGCGCAGGACGTCCGGCCGGTTGTAGTGGCCGGCCGGGTCGAAAGCCTGGCGTTCGCCGCGCACGACGGCGGGGTCGATGTCGGCGACGACCAGGCGTTCCTCGCCGGAGACCGGCTCGACGATCCACTCGCCGTCGGGTCCGGCGATGGCCGAGCCGCCGTCGGCGCGCGAGCCGAGGTCCTTCAGCGCCTCGTGGAACGGGAAGTCGGCGGGCACGTCTGCATAGGAGAACAGGGCGCCGGCGGCCAGCGAGTAGACGCGGCCCTCGCGGGCGACGAAGCGGGTGATGTCCTTGGTCAGGCTCGTGGATCCGGGCCAGACGGAGACGTGCAGGTCGATGCCCTGGGCGTAGAGGGCCTGCCGGGCGGTGGGCATCCAGTTCTCCCAGCAGTTGAGGCCGCTGACCCTGATGTCCTTGTACGCGTGGGCGCGCAGGCCGTGTCCGTCACCGATGCCCCACACGAGGCGTTCCTCGAAGGTGGGCATGAGCTTGCGATGGGCGGAGACGACGCCGTGGTCGGGCGAGATGGCGACCAGCGTGCAGTAGACGGTGCCGACGGACCGCTCGGTGATGCCGAGGTAGGTGAAGACGCCGAGGTCGCGCACGGCCTCCGTGATCGTGGCCAGCTCGGGCCCGTTCAGCTCGACGGCGGCGTCCAGGTAGTAGGCGTAGGCCCGCTTCTGGTCGGCGTTGCCGAACTGCGCGCCGTTGGTCTTGTCCACCCAGAACGGATAGCCGGACAGGAACGTCTCGGGGAAGGCGACCAGCTCGATTTCACCGGCGCGCGCCTGCTTGAGAACGTCGAGGACCTTGGTCGTGCCGGCCTGGGGGTCGAGCCAGGGGCAGCGGGCCTGGGCGGCGGCGATTCGCATGGCGTGATCCTATAGCTCCTGATACGCTACCCAAGCGAGCGCTTGGTTCACCGTGAGGGGCTGACGCATGAGGTTCTCGACCTTCCACCTTTTCCACCGGTTCGACGGCCAGAGCTTCAAGGACGTCTACGACTACCACCTGGAGCTCATCGAACTGGCCGAAGAACTGGGCTTCGACGGGGTACGGCTGGCCGAGCACCACTTCCGCGACTACGGTGTCGTGCCGAACCTGTTCACGCTGCTGGCCCACGCCGCCGCCCGCACCACGCGGATCAGGCTCGGCACCGGCATCGTCGTGCTGCCCCTGCACAACCCGATCCACGTGGCCGAGGAGGCCGCGCTCGTGGACGTGCTCTCCGGCGGCCGGCTCGACCTGGGCATCGGGCGCGGCTACCAGAGCTTCGAGTTCGAGGGCTTCGGCATCGACCTGGCCGAGGCGCGCGACCGCTTCAACGAGGCGCTGGAGGTCGTGCTCGGCCTCTGGACCTCCGCCGAGTTCCGGCACGAGGGCAAGTTCTACAAGACCGGGGCCGAGGTCACGCTCACCCCGCGCCCGTTGCAGAGCCCGCACCCGCCGATCCACGTGGCCGCCGTCTCCCCCGAGACCGTCACCATGTACGCCGAGCGCGGGCTGCCCATCCTGGCCGACCCCGCCGCGACGTTCAGGAAGGTCGCGAGCGCGGCCGAGCGCTGGCGCGAGACCGCCCGCCAGGCGGGCCACGCCGGGGACGCCGACCTGGTGGTGGCGCGCAGCGTCTACGTCGCGCCGACGGTCGAGCGGGCCCGCGCGGACCAGGCCCGCTTCGAGGCCGCCTTCGACCGCTCACGCATCTTCAACGAGAAGAGCGCGCCGATCGACCCCAGGACCGGCAAGGCCGCCCAGGGCTTCGAGTACTACCAGGACCGCTACCTCAAGGGCGGCGAGGTCTCCAACGACTTCCGCTGGGAGCAGCTGGAGGTGATCGGCGACCCGGCCCGGGTGATCGAGCAGATCACGCTGCTGCGCGACGCCGGCTTCTCGAACCTGCTGTGCGACTTCGGCAGCACCCGGCCGTTGCCGCTGGAGGAGATGAAGCAGGTGATGCGGTTCTTCGCCGCCGAGGTCATGCCCGCCTTCCGCTGATATTTCATGAGGCCTCACCCCCACCAGGAGGCGCGATGATCCACAACCTGACCCTCTCCGACGTCCTGTCCGAGCACGCGCGCAGCCGTCCCGGGACCACCGCGGTGGTCGACGGCGAACTGCGGCTGACCTACCCTCACCTGGACGCGCGGGTGTCCCGGCTGGCCGGCGCCCTGGCCGGGCGCGGGGTGGCGGCGGGGGACCGGGTGCTGTGGCTGGGACAGAACTCGCACGCCATCCTGGAACTGCTGCTGGCCTGCTCCCGCCTGGGCGCCGTCTTCTGCCCGGCCAACTGGCGGCAGTCGGCCGGCGAACTGCGCTTCGTCCTGTCCGACCTCTCGCCGAAGGTCGTGGTGTGGGAGCGCTCCGACACCACCGCCGCCCTGGTGCCCGGCTCCGGCCTGGCCGAGGTCGACACGCCCGCGTCGTGGGTGCGGGCGGGCGAGGAGTACGAGGAGTTCCTGGCCTCGGGGGAAGCGCACGACTTCCCGCCGGTCGAGGACACCGTGCCGGTGCTGGCCCTGTACACGGCCGCGTTCGACGGACGGCCGAACGCCGCGTTGCTGAGCAGCGCCGCGCTGGTGGCGCACAGCGCCTCCCTGCTCGTGGTCCGCCAGATGGAGCCCGGCTTCACCTTCCTGGACAACGGGCCGCTGTTCCACGTGGGCACGATGATGTTCTGCCTGGCCACGTTACAGATCGGGGGCACGAACGTGCTCATGCCGGCGTTCGACGCCGAGGAGCTGTGCCGGCTGGTAGACGCGGAGAAGGTCACGCAGGCGTTCCTGTTCGGGCAGATGATCGACGCCGTGGCGGCGGCCAACGCGGGCGGCAAGTACGACCTGTCCTCGCTGCGCTTCATCTCCCACTCGGCCGAGTGGGACGAGATGACCACCGTGGACGACTCGCCGTGGTGCCGCTCCAAGATGGGCGGGTACGGGCAGACGGAGGTGGGCGGCATGCTGACCTTCCTGGGCCTGGCGCCGGGCGCGGCGGGTTTCGCGGGCCGCCCCTCGCCGATGGTCCAGGTCCGCATTCTGGCCCCCGACGGTACGGAGCTGCCGCCGGGTGAGGTGGGCGAGATCTGCGCCCGCGGCAAGAGCCTCTTTTCCGGATATTTCGCCCGGCCGGAGCTAAATGCCGCCAAGTCGGTGTACGGCTGGCACCACACCGGCGACCTGGGCCGGCGCGAACCCGACGGCACCATCACCTTCATCGGCCCCAAGCTCCGGATGATCAAGTCGGGCGCCGAGAACATCTACCCCGCCGAGGTCGAGCGGGCGCTCAAGGCGCACCCCGCCGTGGCCGACGCCGCCGTCGTCGGGGTGCCCGACGAGCGCTGGCACCAGGCCGTCAAGGCGGTCGTGGTGGCCAGGTCCGGGCAGACGGCCACGGCGGAGGACCTGATCGAGCACGTCAGGACCACCCTGGCGAGCTACAAGAAGCCGCGCGAGGTGGTCTTCGCCGAGGAGATCCCGAAGAAGGGATTCACACCCGACTACGACGCCCTCGACGAGCGCTACGGCGGCGGCAACTACCCCGGCGTGTAGTCCAGCGGGAGACCGGCGGCGAGGTGGGCCAGTGCCCGGTCGATCTCGGCCGGGCCGTCCATGTCCGGGTCCTTGGCCCAGTCGAACCAGACGCTCACGACGACGCCGACGATCGCGCCGGTGATGTTGCGCGTCTCCGGATCGCCGGCCGGACGGCCGGAGCGGCGCGCCAGCATCTCCTGGATGGTGCCGATCGCCCCGCTGACGTTCTCCAAGCTCGCCGTCCACAGCTCGGGCACGGTCAGCATGAGCTTCTCGCGTTCGAGCCCTTCGGCGACCTCCTCCTCGCTCTGCGCGGCGAAGATGGCCCGCATGGCCTGACGCATGGCCTCGACCGGGTGCAGGTCGCCGGGCAGCGCGTCCAGCGCCTGCACGAACGGCGGGAACTGGTCGAGCAGCACCAGGTCTTCCTTGGTGGCGAAGTAGCGGAAGACCGTGCTGGGCGCGACCTCGGCGGCCTCGGCGACCTGCTCGATCGTGGTGGCCGCGTACCCCTGCTCGCGGAACAGGCGTAGCGCCTCCTTCTGGATCAAGGCCTTCGTCCTGGCTTTCTTGCGCTCGCGCAGCCCGCTCATGATCCCCATTCTGCCGCTCCGCGACGTCTCCTACAAAATGGTGGTCAACTTTGAAATCGGAGTCTACTCTCGAAATTATGGAATTCCCGAAAACCTTCACGAACCGCCCCGAGCTGCCCATCACCCGCGTGGCGTCCTACGACGGCCACCCCGGCTGGCTGGTCACCCGGCACGCCACGGTCAGGCAGGTGCTGGCCGACCCGCGTTTCAGCGCCCGGCAGGAACTGCGGCGCCCGATGTTCCGGCCCGTGCGGGTCAACGGGCCCCGCGAGCCGGCCGCGCCCGGCTGGTTCTCCGCCATGGACGCGCCCGAGCACACCCGGTACCGGCGCCACCTGCACACCTGGTTCACCGCCCGCAACCTCAGGAAGCTCGAACCCCGGGTCACCGAGATCGCCCGCGAGCTCCTGGACGCCATGGACGACCCGGCCGACCTGGTCCGCGACTACGCGATGCCGCTTCCGTCCCGGGTCATCTGCGAGATCCTCGGCGTGCCGTACGCCGACCACGAGTTCTTCGAGGCCGAGACCGCGATCGTCGCCGCCTACGAGCCGGAGTCCGCCCAGGCCGCCATGATCCGGCTGACCGGCTACATCCGCGGGCTGGTCGAGCGCGGGCCGGCGGAGGGCGTCCTGGCCGAGCTGATCGAGAACGGCAGCGGCCTCACCCATGAGGAGCTCGCCAACATCGGCCTCGGCCTGCTGACCGCCGGGCACGAGACGACCGCGCACATGATCTCGCTCGGCGTGCTCGCGCTGATGGAGCATCCCGGCCAGCTCGCCGCGCTGGCCGCCGATCCGGAGCTGATGGACTCGGCCGTCGAGGAACTGCTGCGCTACCTGTCGATCCTGCACCTGGGCGCGCCCAACCGGGTCGCGCTGGAGGACGTGGAGCTCGACGGCGTCATGGTCCGGGCGGGCGAGACGGTGACCGTGAGCCTGCCCGCCGCCAACCGCGACCCCGAGGTGTTCACCGGCCCCGAACGTCTCGACCTCGCCCGCCCCGAGGCGCGCGAGAACCTCGGCTTCGGCCACGGCGCCCACCTGTGCCTCGGCCACAACCTCGCCCGGATGGAGATGGCCGTGGCCTACCGGGAGCTGTTCGCGCGCCGGCCGGCGCTCCGGCTGGCCGTACCCTCCGAGCAGGTCGTGCTGCGGACGGACGCGGTGGTGTTCGGCGCGGTCAGCATCCCCGTGACCTGGTCCTAGAGGATCGCGAGCGGGTTGAGCGGGCTCGCGGTGCCGCCCTCCAGCCGCAGCGGCGCCGCCACGAAGACGAAGTCGGTACGGCCGGCCGCCGCGAGCTCCTCCAGCCACAACATCTCGACGAGATGGATGCCGTGGCGGTGCAGAAGGATCAGGTGGAGATCGTCCTCTAGTTCCTCGTCGGCGAGCTGACGTTCGTTCAGCCCGCCGATCGCCGCGTTGTCGCAGGCCACGACGGCCACGTCGCGCGCGGCCAGCCACCGCCCCGCATCGGCGGACAGGCCGGGCTGCCCCGACCAGTACTCCTCGGGCGAGCGCCCCCACACCAACGGCCACCCGGTACGGATCACCGCCACGTCACCGGGCGAGACGTCGGCGACGGCGGCCAGTTCCCCGGGCGTGATCCGGTGCCCGGCGGGAAGGTGCTCCACCCCCAGGTGACGCGGCACGTCGAAGAGCACGCCCTTCGCCACCACGCCGCCCACCTGGTCGATCCCGCACTTCTTGGCCCCGTAGGAGCGGACCTCGGCGGCCGGGTGCCCGTTGTACAGTTCCTCGCCCGACCACATGTGGCACAGCGCGTCCATGTGGGTGGTGGTGCCGTGCGCGGAGACGATCAGCGCGTCGTCGGCCATGCGCAGGCCCGCGCCGACCGGCCGGGCGCCCGCGGCGAAGTCGGCGCCGTCGATGGACATGTAGTGCTGCGGCAGCGGCCTGCCGCGCAGGTGGGGCCCGCGGCGTCCGATCGGGGCGGCCAGGCTGACCACCTGGCCGGTGACGGCGGCGCGCAGCGCGCTCAGGACGGCGGGGCCGTTCAGGAGGTTGAGAGTGCCGCGCTGATCGTCTGGGCCGAAGCGGCCCCAGTTGTTAGGCTCGGAAACCAAGTAAGCGCTTCCTTTCATGCGGAGGTCTGATGCACTGCGATCCCCGGTTCTCGCGGGTGCGCGAGGTGTTCGAGCGACAGTTCGCCGACGGCGAGGAACTTGGGGCGGCCTTCGCCGTCTATCTGGACGGCGAACTCGTCGTGGACCTGTGGGGCGGCGCCGCCGACCGCCACACGGGCCGCGCGTGGGAGGCGGACACACCCGTCTTCGCCTACTCCTGCACGAAGGCGCTGACCGCCGCCGTCGCGCTGAGCGTGGTCGACGACGTCACCGCGCCCGTCACCCGCTTCTGGCCGGAGTTCGCCACGCCGGAGACGACCGTGGAGCACCTGCTCACGCACCAGGCGGGCCTGCCGGTGATCGAGGACCCGGTCCCCGTGGAGTCGTTCGATGACCTGCCCGCCATCGCCGGCCGCCTCGCCCGCCAGCGGCCCCTCTGGCGGCCCGGCACCGCCCACGGCTACCACGCGCTGACCTACGGTTTCCTGGTCGGCGAGGTGGTACGCCGCGTGAGCGGCCGTTCGATCGGCTCCCTGGTGGCCTCGGAGATCGCCGGCCCGCACGCCCTGGACCTCTGGGTGGGCGCCCCGGACGACGTGATCGACCGCGCCGCCCGCCTCACCACCCGGCCCCCATCCGGTACGGCTCCCGCCACCGCGATGCCCCCCGACACCCCGGCGGCCCAGGCGGCCCTGGACCCGGACAGCCTCATGAACCGCGCGCTCGGCAACCCCGGCATGAACCTGCTCAAGGGCGGCGCCAACCACCCCGTCGTCCTGCGCGCCGGCTGGCCGGCGGCGGGCGTGGTCACCACCGCCAAGGCCCTGGCCGGCTTCTACCGGACCCTGATCGCCGGCGACCTCCTCCCCCTGGACCGCCTGAAGGACGCGCTGCGCCGCCGCGTGGAGGGACCGGACCGGGTGCTGCTCTTGGACAGCTCTTTCGGCCTCGGCTTCTCCCGCCCCTCGACGACCTTCCTCACCCCGCCCAAGGCGGTGGAGGCGTTCGGCCACGGCGGCCTGGGCGGCTCCCTCGGCCTCGGCGACCCGGCCCGCGGACTGGCCCTGGCCTACGTCATGAACCGCCTGGCCGGCAGCGTGACGGGCAACCTGCGCGCGTACCGGCTGACCGAGGCCGTCTACGCCTGCCTTTGACGGGTTCAATGCATGGTGATGCCGCCGCTCACCGAGAGCGTCTGCCCGGTGACGTAGGCGGCCCGATCGGTACACAGGTAGGCGACCAGCCCGGCCACGTCGGCCGGTTCGCCGAGGCGGCGGAGCGGGATGCTCTTGGCGATCTTCTCGACCAGGCCGGGCTTCTCCTCCGCCACCCGGCGCAGCATCGGGGTGTCCGTCGGCCCGGGACAGACCACGTTGGAGGTGACGTTGCCCCGCGCCGCCTCCCTGGCCAGCGTCTTGGCCAGTCCGAACAGGCCCGCCTTGGTGGCCGCGTACGCGCCCTCCCCGCCGGAACCGGCCCGCGCGCCGTCCGACGAGACGAACACCAGCCGCCCCCACTCCCGTTCGAGCATCCCCGGCAGCAGCAGCTTGGTGAGCAGCATGGGGGCGCGCAGGTTGACCAGCCACATGAGGTCCCAGGCGGCCGGATCGCTGTCGACGAACGGCTCCACGATCGACACCCCCGCGTTGTGCACGAGGATGTCCACCGCCCCCACCTCCGCGCAGAACTCGCCGACGGAACCGGCGTCGGCCAGGTCCACCCGGCGCGCCTCCGCCCGTCCCGGCCCCTCCGTCCAGGCGGTCCCCCCGGAGTCCACGACCCAGGGGAACGTGTGCGCCAGTTCGGCCGCCACCTTGTCCGCCGTCTCCTGCTGGACGTCGGCCACGACCACGTGCGCGCCGAGCGACACGAGATCCGCGCAGATGGCGGCTCCGATGGCCCCGGCCCCGCCGGTCACCACCGCCCGCCGTCCGTCCAGCCGCAGTCCTTCCATCTCCCTCACCTCTTCCGCTCAGGAGCACCGCCCCACGCCGCGACGAGGTCCGCGGCACTCACGCGCGTGGCCAGCAGTCCCAGTGTGTGCTTCAGTACGGCTGCCGCATAGTCGTCCGGCACCCCTGCCACCGCGTCCTTGACCACGCTCACGCGGTAGCCGAGGTTGACCGCCTCCAGGGCCAGGCCGGGGATGCCGAGGTTGAGCGACACCCCTGTCGCCACGACGGTGGTGACGCCGAGGGAGCGCAGCGTCATGTCGAGCGAGGTGCCGGTGAACGGCGAGAAGCCGTGGTGGCGCCGGTTCTCCAGGTCGCCGGGGGCCATCAGGCCGTCGAGGACCTCCACGGCCGCGGTGCCCTCCAGCATGTGCCCGGGATCGCGGAGCAGCCCGGCGATGAACGGGCAGTTGTCGGTGTGCGAGCCGGCCCGGTCGGGGCGGAAGGCGGCGGTGCAGTGGATGACGGGCATCCCGGCGGCCCGCGCGGCGTTCAAGACGGCCGTGGTGTTGGCGACGACGTCGTGTTTGTCGCAGGCGGCGACCAGTTCCGGAAATTTCGTGAGATCGCCGATGACACCGCGCTGCATCTCCATCACCAGCACAGCCGTTCCGCCCATCCAGACCTCCAGCCAAGCGCTTGCTTGTCCTGGAGCCTAGCATCACCCGCGCGAGGAAGGCCGGCCGAGCGGAGGAAGGTCAGTCGCGCGGCAGCTGGGAGGACGGGGCGTCCTCGTCGCCCACCACGCGCTTGATCGCCACCCACAGCCCATAGGGATGCCCCCGCACCGGCAAAGGTCCCGCGCCCGGATCCACCCGCAGTTCCTTCACCAGCGCGACGCACATCAGCATCATCACCACCACGAACGGCAGCGCGATGATGATCGTGGCCTGCTGCAGCCCGGTCAGGCCGCCGGAGATCAGCAGGACCACCGCCACCGCCCCGATCAGCACGCCCCACACGATCACCAGGGTGCGCGGCGGGTGCAGGGAGCCGCGGGTGGAGAGCGAGCCGAGCACGAGCGAGGCCGAGTCGGCGCCGCTGACGAAGTAGAGGGCGATGAGCACCACGGCCACGACGGTGGTGACGGCGGCCAGCGGCAGGTTGTTCAGCAGGGCGAACAGCGCGGCCTCCGAGCCCTTCGCGATGGCGGGGGCGAAGTCGGCGGTCCCGGCGCGCTGCATGGTCAGCGCGCTGCCGCCGCTCACGCAGAACCAGATGACACTGACCGCGCTCGGCACCAGCATGACGCCGACGATGAACTCGCGGATCGTGCGCCCGCGCGAGATGCGGGCGATGAACGCGCCGACGAACGGCGCCCACGACAGCCACCACGCCCAGTAGAAGATCGTCCAGGCGCCCAGCCACTCCTTGCTGGTGAACGCCCCGGTCCGCGTGGACATGGCGATGAGGTCGGACAGGTAGCCGCCGATCGAGGCGGGCACCAGGTCGAGGATGGCGACCGTGGGGCCGAAGACGAAGATGACGAGGGCCAGCACCAGCGCCAGGTACACGTTGACGGTGCTGAGCCACTGCACACCGCCGTGCACCCCGGTCGCCGCCGAGATCACGAAGCACAGGGTCAGCACGATGATGATGATCACCTCGGCGCGCCGGCCGCTGAAGTCGAAGAGCTCGTTGAGCCCGTACTCCACCTGGAGGGCGCCGAGTCCGAGGCTGGTGGCGGTGCCGAAGACGGTGGCGAGGATGGCCAGCAGGTCCAGGACCCGGCCGATGCCCTTGCGCCGGCCGAACAGCGGCTCGAACGCGGCGCTGAACTGGTTGCCCCGCCCCTTGCGGAAGGTCGAGTACGCCAGCGCGAGACCGGTGATCGCGTAGATGGCCCAGGGGTGCAGCGTCCAGTGGAACAGCGTGTACTCCATGGCCGTGCGCGCGGCGTCCGCGGTGCCCGTCTGGACGCCGATGCCGGGCGGCGGCTTGAAGTAGTGGGTCAGCGGCTCGGCGACGCCGTAGAACATGAGGCCGATGCCCATGCCGGCGGCGAACATCATCGCCATCCAGGCCAGCGTGGTGAACTCGGGGGTGTCGTCGTCGCGGCCGAGCCGTACCTTGCCATAGCGGCTGGCGGCGAGCACGAGCGCGAGCACCAGGAAGAAGTCGGCGGCCACCACGAACACCCAGCCGCAGTTGGTCAGGACCCAGCCCAGGGCGCTCGCGCCGACGGCGTTCAGCGACGCGGCGTTGACGGCGCCCCAGATCACGACGCCGAGCAGCAGAACCACGGCGATCGCGAACAACGGGACATCTGGCTTGTGCGTTCTCATTACGCAGCGTCATACCCCAATAACGGAGGGCGAAATATCGCGTCGCGTGACAACCGGAACCGTGGGTGAGACCGTCGAACCGGAGACGGCTGTGTTATGGGGGTTCGCTTTGGTCCCTGGTTACCGCGAAGTTCGCCAGCTCGGCGCCGGCCGCACCGGCCGTGTGTTCCTCGCCACCTACCAGGCCACCGGCGCCTATGTGGCGATCAAGTACCTCAACGCCACCCTGCGCAGGGACGACGAGTTCATGGCCCGCTTCCGCGCGGAGTCCCCCCGGCTCGTCGAGATCGACGATCCGAACGTGGTCACGTTCTACGAGTACGTGGAGACCGCCACCAGGGCCGCCGTGGTCATGGAGGTGGTCGACGGCGTCTCGCTGCGCACGCTGCTGACCGAGCACGGCCGCACCAGCCCCGAGGCGGCGCTCGTGCTGCTCAAGGGCACGCTGCTGGGGCTGGCAGCGGCCCACGAGAAGGGCGTGGCGCACCGGGACGTCAAGCCGGAGAACGTCCTCGTGCAGGCCGACGGCGCCGCCAAGCTGGCCGACTTCGGCGTCGTGGTGCACGCCGAGGAGCCCGGCGTGCCCGCGGGCAGCCCGCCGTACATGTCGCCGGAG
This sequence comes from Nonomuraea sp. NPDC050540, assembly GCF_044457485.1. NCBI lineage: Bacteria > Bacillati > Actinomycetota > Actinomycetes > Streptosporangiales > Streptosporangiaceae > Nonomuraea > Nonomuraea sp. NPDC050540. The sequence goes on along the minus strand of NZ_JBITHA010000005.1, from coordinate 34,270 downwards.
CTCTGGACCCACGGTACGGCCGGCATCCCCGCCGACCTGTACGCCGCGGCCTGCGTGCTGTTCGAGTGCGTGAAGGGGCGGCCGCCGTTCCGGGCCGACGACATCGCGGCCCTGCGCGACAAGCACCTGGTGGAGCCGGTGCCGGTGGAGGTCGTCCCCGACACGCTGCGGGACCTGCTGCGGCGCGGGCTGGCCAAGGACCCGGCGGTGCGCTACGCCTCCGCCCGGCAGTTCGCGGCGGAGCTGGAGGAGGACGCGGTCGCCGGATACGGCCCCGGCTGGGAGCAGCGGGGCCGCCGCCACCTGGCCGAGCTGGCCACGCTGCTGGCGCTGCGCTTCCCGCTGGCCAAGCCGGACGCCGACGCCGCCCCGTCGGGCGCCCCGGAGGCGCGCCGCGAGCGCCGCAAGGTGAGCCTGCCCCGGCTGCCCCCGCACCTGTGGGTGGCGGGCGGAGCCGTGGCCGCGGTCCTGATCGGGCTCATGCTGTCGGGCGGACGGCTGCCGCCCGGCCCCGGCATGCTGCTCGTCCCCCCGGACGAGGCCCCGCAGGGGGTGGCGCAGAGTCCCGCGACCTCCGCCAGGAAGCCCGTCCCCTCGCGCTCCATTTCCCCGGCCTCCCCGAAGACCTCGCCGACCGGCCGGCCGGCGCGCACCGCCACTCGCGGCGTCAGCCCGCCCGGCGTGCCGACCGACGCGCCGCCGCCCAACCCGCCCGCGTCCACCCCGCCCGTATCCACCCCGCCCGCGTCCACGCCTCCGCCGGCGCCGACGTCCGCACCGGCGCCCACGCCGACCGGCCGTGGGCTGCCGGGCACCTCCGTGCGGTCGGCGAGCATCATGGGCTGGAGCGGGTCGGCCGGAGCGGTGCGGGTCGCGGCCTCCGGAGCCGGACCGGTACGCCTGACGGTCTCCTACACGCGGCGCGAGGACGGCGGGAGCTCCCGCGTCGTGCACAGGGAGACGACCACGCTCAGCGGGCAGACCTCCTACACCTCGGGCTTCACCCGCGACCTCGGTGACGTGGGCTGCGGTGAGCGCGCGTACTTCGGCGTGGTGGTCCTGACGACGCCCGCCGCCGCCAACGGACCGCAGGTGAGCGAGGTCGCCATGGACGGCCCGGCCTGCCCGTCGGCCTCGCCGTCGTCCTCCTCGCCCTCGCGCGGCGCCGCCTCGCCTCCTTCCGCTCCTCCCTCGGAGCCTTCTTCCCCGGAGTCTTCTTCCCCGCCGTCGGTTTCCGAGGCTCTTGTTGACCAACCAAGCGTGCGCTAGCTTGGCAAGCGATGAAGCATGCCACCGTCTGCACGTTCACCGTGGTGTACCGCTCGTTCGTGCCCGAGTTCCGGGGGCGCGAGCCGTACGTGCTGGCCTGGGTTGATCTGCCCGACGGGACCCGCGCGTTCGGCCAGGTGATCGACTGTCCGCCCGGCAGAGTGCGCGTCGGGATGCCCGTCCGGATGACCCTCGTCGACGACCTACCCCAGTGGAGGCCAGCGTGAAGCTCGGCAACGTGTTCATCCCCGTCAAGGACCTCGACGAGGCGATCGCCTTCTACGGGCTGCCGGTCAAGTTCCGCGACGGCGACCGCTTCGCCGCCCTCGACGGCGGCGGGGTCACGCTGGCACTCGCCGCTCCGGCCGAGCACGTCACCGACGCCTGCGCGCCGTCCTACAAGGTCGATGACGTACGGCGGGCCGTACGGGATCTGGAAGCCCGCGGCGCGACCGTCCTCGCGCCGCCCGCGGCCGGTCCCCACGAGATCAGGGCGGTCCTGCGCGACCCCTCGGGCAACGTCTTCGTGCTGTACACGTCCCTCTGAACCGGAGGCCTCCCCATGGCGCGATCACCCTACGGAAACTACGGCCACGCGATCCTGACCGCCGGCGCGCTGCGCACCCCCGACCGGGTCGCGCTCACCTACTGCGGCGAGCAGAGCTTCACCTACGACCAGCTGAACCGGATCGTCAACCGCCGCGCCCACGCCCTGCTCGCCGCCGGCATCGAGCCTGGCCAGAGGGTCGCGGCGCTGCTCAACGAGACGCTCCAGGTGGCCGAGGTCTATCTCGCCCAGGCCAAGATCGGCGCGATCACCGCCGCGCTCAACCCGTACTGGCCCGTCGAGACCCTCCAGGCCGTCGTCGAGCGCTCCGGCTGCACCGCCTTCGTCTACGACTCCACCGTCGAGGAGGTCGTCGAGCGGATCCGCCCCGGCCTGCCCGCCGTCACCACCTGGATCAGCGCGGCCGCCCTTCAGCACGAGGACGAGAGCGAGCCCCCGCTCGGCGGCCACTACGACGACCCGCTCGCGCTCTACTACACCTCGGGCACCACCGGCCTGCCCAAGGCGGTCGTCCACACGCACGCCTCGTCGCTGGCCACCGCCCAGATCTGGCTCGACGTCCCGCGCGCCGACGACTCCGTCTTCGGCACCGGCGCGATCATCTGGGGCATCGGCTTCCCCGCGATCGTCGGCCCGGCCCTGTACGCCGGGATGCGCCTCGTCCTCGAACAGGACTGGGGCCCGGCCAACTTCCTCAAGGTCGTCCCCCGCGAGAAGGTCACCCACGTCTCCCAGATCCCCTCCTTCTACGCGGCGCTGCTCGGCGGCGACGACCACGCCGGCGTCGACCTGTCCTCCCTGCGCGTGATCATGCTGGGCGGCGAGCCGCTGACCGCGCCCATGCTCCAGAAGATCAAGGAACGCCTCCCGGAGGCCGGGGTCTACTCCTACTACGGCCAGACCGAGGCCCCGTACACCTGCATGGGCCGCGTCGACGACGGCTCCACCCCGCTCGGCGCCTCCGGGCGTGCCCGCACCGGCAACGCCGTACGGATCACCGGCCCGTCCGGCGAGCGGCTCGTCGGGCAGACCGGCGAGATCAACCTGGCCGGGCCGCACCGCATGGCGGGCTACGACGGCGAGCCCGGTCAGACCGCCGACGTGCTGCGCGGCGACTGGTACGTGGGCGGCGACCTCGGCTCCCTCTCTCCCGAAGGCGTGCTGCGGGTGCTCGGGCGGCGCGAGGACGCGATCCTGAAGTCGGGCCGGTGGACCCAGCCCGCCACCGTCGAGGAGGCGGCCGCCGCGCTCGACGGGGTGGCGGAAGCCGGGGCGGTCGGCGTTCCGGAAGGGGCCTCCGAGCAGCGCGTCCTGCTGGCGGTCGTGCCACGGGCCGGGCATTCGCTGGACCCGGCGAAGATCGCGCTCGCCCTGGCCGACACGCTCGCGCCGCACCAGCGGCCGGACACGATCGTGGTCGCCGACACGCTGCCGCACTTCCAGGACGCCTCCGGCGGGCCCGGCAAGCTGCTGCGCCGCGAGATCCGCGAGACCTACGGACACCTGGTGGAGCACGGTGACCCAGCCTGACCCGGCACTGCCCGACCCTTCGCAACCCTCTCCTTCGTTCACCGCGCCCTCGTTCACCGAGCCTGAGGCCAAGGCTTTGCTGGCGACGGCCGGGATCGCGGTGCCGCGGGGCGTCGTGGTGCGGGACGGCGACTTCTCCGCCGCCGCCGGCCTGACGGCGCCCCTGGTCCTCAAGGGCGTCGGCCCGCTCCACAAGTCCGACGTCGGCGCGGTCCGCCTCGGCCTCGCCCACGCCGACCTGCCCGGCGAAGCGACCGCCATGGCCGCGCGGGCCGGCCTCGACGCCTACCTCGTCGAGGAACAGTCCGCGCCCGGCATCGAGCTGATCGCCGGCCTCGTCCACGATCCCGGGTTCGGCCCGGTCCTGCTGACCGGCCTGGGCGGCGTCTTCACCGAGGCCCTCCGCGACACCGCCCTGCGCCTGTGCCCGATCACGGAGACCGACGCGCGCCAGATGCTGGCCTCCCTGCGCGGAGCGCCTCTCCTGTACGGCTACCGCGGCGCGGACCCGGTGGACGTGGATGCAGTGGTCAAGATCCTGCTGGCGATGGGCGGAGCAGGCGGACTCTGGGAACGCCTGAACCTGGGCGAGTTCGAGCTCAACCCGGTCATCGCCACGGCCGACGGCGCCGTAGCCGTGGACGCCCGCTACATCCCCGGCGTGCACGAGGCCGCTCAAAGGCGCCCCGTACCCGACCTTCTGCCGCTGTTCGAGCCCAGGGCGGTCGCCGTGGTCGGCGCCTCCACCACCCGGCCGAACTTCGGGAACATGTTCCTGGAGTTCTACAAGGCCGCCGGGACACCCGTCGTGGCCGTCCACCCGACGGCCGGTGAGATCGCCGGAGTGCCCGCCGTGTTGTCGCTGGACGCCGCCGACGTCGACTACGCCCTCGTGGCCGTGCCCGCCGCCCGATGCCCCGACGTGGTACGGCAGGCGGGCCGCGTGCCGTACGTGCAGGTGATGAGCGGCGGCTTCGGCGAGATCGGCGAGCACGACCTGGAGGCGGAACTGGTGTCGGCGGCCCGCGCGGCCGGGACGCGGCTGCTCGGCCCGAACTGCATGGGGGTCTACAGCCCCCGGGGCCGCCAGACGTTCGTGGGCGGCGGGCTGGGCGAGCCCGGCGGCATCGCGCTGGTCTCGCAGAGCGGCGGGCTGGCCGGAGAGGTGATCAAGGTCGGCGAGCGGCGGGGGCTGCGGTTCAGCCGCGTGGCCACGGTGGGCAACGCGGCCGACGTCACCCCCGCCGAGCTTCTTCGCTGGCTGTCGGCCGATCCGGAGACCACGGCCGTGGGCCTGTACCTGGAGGATCCCCGCGACGGGCGTGCCCTCTTCGAGGCGGTGGCCGGTTGCCGGAAGCCCCTGGTCATGCTGGTGGGCGGGCGCAGCGCCCAGGGGCGGCGCGCCGCCGCCTCCCACACCGGCGGCCTGGTCGGCGACGGACGCGTCTGGCAGGCCCTCGCCGACCAGACCGGCACCACGCTCGTCGCCAGTCAGGACGACCTGATCGGCGTGCTGTCCTACTTCCAGTCGCACGCGCGCCGCCTGCCGTTCGGTGACGCGGGCGGGGTGCTGGTCGTGGGGCCCAGTGGCGGGGCGAGCGTGCTGGCGGCGGACGTGCTCGATCGGGCGGGGCTGCGACTGGATCCGCTGGCCGAGGACGCCACGGGCGAACTGCGCGGGCTCGGGGTCGGGGTCGGCAGTTCGCTGGCCAATCCGCTGGAGATTCCGGTGGGGCCGCGCGGGCGGGCCGAACTGGTGCGTGAGGTGGTGGGGGCGATCGTGCGGCGGCAGCCGTACCGGGACGTGGTCGCGCATGTGAACGCGCAGAGCTTTTTCACCTACGGCACGCGGGCGGAGCCCCTGCTGGAATACGCGCGGGCTTTGGCGGCGGCGCAGGAGGACGTGCGGGCGCGGGTGACTTTGGTCGTGCGGAACGCGGAATGCGCGCCCGGCGGGGTCGAAGAAGAGGTCAGGCGGATCGTCGCCGTGGCGGGGATTCCGGTCTATCGGTCGATGGAGGCGGCGGCCGTGGCCGTCGCGGCTGGAGGGCGTCATGGGACTGCTTGACGGGAAAGTGGCGCTGATCACCGGCGGCGCCCGGGGAATGGGCGCCTCACATGTGCGTCTGTTTCTCGAGGAGGGCGCGCGGGTGGTGTTCGGGGACGTGCTCGACGACGAGGGAAAGGCGCTCGCGGAGGAGACCGGGGCGGTTTACGTCCGGCACGACGTGACCAGGCCGGAGGAATGGGCGCGCGCCGCCGACGCCGCCGTGGAGGCCTACGGGAAGCTGGACGTGCTGGTCAACAATGCGGGAATTCTCAAGTTCCGGCGGATCGCCGACATGGCGCCGGAGGAGTTCGACCGGGTGGTCGACGTCAATCTCAAAGGGACCTGGCTGGGCGTCAAAACCGTCATCGAGCCGATGCGGGCCGCCGGGCGGGGGGCGATCGTCAACATCTCCTCGATCGAGGGCTTTATCGGGGCGGCCGGGCTTTCCGCCTACGCGGCCTCGAAATTCGCCATCCGGGGAGTGACGAAATCGGCGGCCAGGGAGCTCGCGCCGTACAAGATTCGCGTCAACTCCGTCCATCCGGGGGCGATCAACACGCCCATGGCGCTGGACCCGGACATGATGAACGAGGTGGACGCCGATTCCTTCGTGAAGTCCATGGTCATCAAGCGTTTCGCCAAGCCCGTGGAAGTGTCGCACCTGGTGGCCTTCCTGGCCTCGGACAAGGCGTCGTACTGCACGGGCAGCGAGTTCACCGTCGACGGCGGGCTCACCACCGGCGCGGGCTACTGATCAGGTACGGCGGCGCCGCGTCCGGGTGGCGGCCACCGGATCGACCGCGGTCCAGGTGGCGGCCAGCTCGACCGAACGGGCGCGGCCCGCGTGGATGTGCCGCAGCACCTGGCCGGCGGCGGCGTCGGGGTCGTGGGCCGCGATGGCCTCATACAGTTCGTGGTGCTCGGCGCACTGCTGTTCCGGATCATGGTGCGTGAGCCGGAACAACCACCGCAGCCTGGCCTCCAGCGGGCGCATCATGTCGGCCAGGAGCGCGTTGCCCGACAGTGCCACCACCGCGGTGTGGAACGCGGCGTTGGCCAGCGCGATCGCCCGCGCGTCCCCGCGCCGGGTGGCCTCGTCCGCCTGATCCAGTACGGCCCGCAGCGCCGCCAGCCCGTTCCCGTCGGCCCGCTGAGCCGCGAGCCGGGCCGCCAGCACCTCCAGGCTCTCCCGCACGTCGAAGAAGTCCGCCACGTCCTGGGGGGTGAACGGGCTGACCAGCACCCCTTGCCGCGGCACCAGCACCACCAGCCGCTCCGCCTCCAGCCGCCCGAGCGCCTCCCGCACCGGCACCCTGGACACCTCAAGCTCGGCGGCCAGGTCCCGCTCGATGAGACGCTGCCCGGGGTGCAGGTCACCCTCGATGATGCGCTCCTTGAGCGTGGCGTGGACGGTCTCCCGGGCCGTGGACATGCCCCAACCCTACGGTCTTCCCCCGCCCCGCCCTCCCCGCGGAGACCAGCCCCCCAGAACCTCCCAACCGCCAGCACCCTAACCCTCCCCGAGAGGCGACAGCCCGCAGGGCGCCAAGGGGGGTGACAGGTTGGGGCCATCCCGGCGGGCGACGGCCCACGCACTTCCCGCAAGGCGACAGCCCAAGGGCGCTTCCCGCGGGGTGACAACCCGAAGGGCCTACCGAGGGGTGACAGCCCAGGGGGTCGGCATGCCGGGGGTCTGGGGGTGGGTCAGGGTTGGGGTGCTGGGCGGGTGGTCCAGCCGGTGGGGGTGATGAAGAGGCCGGTGGCCTCGACCAGCGGGGTGCCGTCCGGCGTGGTGATCCGGCCTTCCGACCAGGACTTGCGCCCCTCGGCCCGCACGTGTTCCGCCCTGGCCAGCAGGGGCGTGCCGTACGGGACCGGCTTGAGGTAGCGGACGGTCAGGGAGGCCGTCATCCCGGCCGCGCCCGCCGCGGCGGCGGCCTGGCCGAGCAGGTGGTCGAGGATCATCGCGCTGATCCCGCCGTGCACGGATCCGGGCGGGCCCTCGTGCATGGGCCTGAAGGACAGCCGCGCGTGTACGGCGGCGCCGTCACGTTCGACGATGAGGGGCAGGGCGTGCGGGTTGGCCCCGCCGGTGACGGCGTTGCCCAGGTGGCGCAGGCCGCCGTCGGGCCCGATCTCGAACGGCTGCGGCGTGTCGCGGGTGGCGGCGCGCAGGCGGGCGGTGGCCTCGGCGAGTATCGCGGTGACGGCGGCGAGCTCGGGTTCCTGGACGTCGGTGAGAGCAGTGGCGTCCATCAGGTCGCGTACCTGCGCGGACAGCTCGCAGAGCGCCTGGAGCCGGGGTTCGACGGTGGCCGCCTCGATCGTCATGACCAGCAGCATACCGAACTATGTTCGGTAGATCTTTTCCCCCTTTTCCGGCGATTTCGTGAAATTTCTGGCAGCCTCTTGACCTGCGGTTTTGATACCGAGCTGCACTTGGCGGTTTCTTGGCTCATGCTTGACCTGGCCTTTTGGCGAGGTAGCCTCACTCCTCACGGAAGACAACAGCCCCCCACTGTCGTCACTAGCGTCCCGGGTTGCTCCCTCGTACCCGGGCTGCCCGGAAGGTCCGCAGCACGTACATGACCCCAGAGATGAAGAAGTTCATCGACCTGCTGGAGAAGGAACTCGGGTACTCCGAGAAGGCCGATGCGTACACCAAGTTCGGCGACTGGTACGGCAAGAACATCGAGTTCGACGCCGACTACAGCTCGGCACCTTGGTGCGACATGTACCTCTCCTGGGCGGCGGCCAAGCTGGGCTACGAGGACTGGGTAGGACAGTTCGCCTGGACCGTGGCGCACGCCGAGTGGTTCCAGGAGCAGGGCGCCTGGGGTAAGACGCCCAAGCCGGGCGCGTTCGTCTTCTACGACTGGCGCGGCGGCAACGACGTCGACGGCATCGACCACGTGGGCATCGTGACCCGGGTCGAGGGCGACACCATCTACACGATCGAGGGCAACATCGACGGCGGTGTCGCCAAGCGCAAGGAACGTGACACCAGCAAGGTCGTCGGCTACGGCTATCCGGAGAAGATCAAGGCCCGCCTCGACAAGGAGGCCGCGCGCAAGCGCGACGAGAAAGAGGTCAAGGCCTCGACGGGCCACCCGTCCGACGGTGACGGCCTGCCGGACCAGGGACTGACCGCGCTGATCCCCCAGACGGCCCCAGAACAGGCGCACGCCCCCCTGTCCGCCCCTTCACCCCAGAAGACCGCAGAAAGCCCCGCAGCGCCCAAATCCGGCGCGAACCGGCCCACTGAGGAGCGGCCCGAGGCCGCCAGGCCCGGCGTCGCCAGCACGGTCCCGGAAGCCGGCAAGGCCATCAAGAAGGGCAAGCACGCCAAGCCCGCCACCGCCGACACGAACGCCGCCACCACCGCGCCGCTGCCCGTGATCGTGGACTCCAAACCCGCCGACACGACCACCGCCCTGGGCACCCCCGCGTTCATCGGCTCGGCCCTGATCGCCGCCCTCGCGGTGCTCGCCGTCACCAAAACCCGCCAGCTCCGTGTACGGCCCGCCGCCGCCACCCCGGCCAAGCCCGCCCCCAAGCGCGGCAGGCGCCGCCGCCCCCGCCGCGGCCAGATCGCCCTGCAGGCCACCTCCGAGGTCACCCTGACGACCGAGGCGACCTCAGTCGCGGAAAGGCCACTGGACCTGACGCTCGCCGGCCTGGAGACCGCCCCGGCCAAGCTGGAACTCCCCCTGCGGACCGGCGCGGTGCTGGACCGGCCGATCGACACGATCAGCGCCCAGATGGCCGCCACGGCCAACACCCTGGACACCCAGCCGCCGACCGTGGACACGAGACAGCCCGCCGTGGACACAGGGCAGCCCGCTGTGGACACCTCGCACTACGTGTTCTCCGAGGACACCGGCGCCCTCCCCCGCATCTTCGACAAACCCGAGCCCGGCCTCGACCTCGACCGGCTCACCGCCAAGGCCCTGGAGAACCTCGACGCCGCCACCGCCCGCGCCGTCGAGCCGTTCGACCCGTTCACCCCGCGCACGTCCGCGCCGAAGAAGACGGGCTCCTACCACGGCAGGCGCCGCCGCCCCGCGTTCCCCACCGAGCTCGACACGGCCTTCGCCCAGAACGCCCAGTACGCCCCGGCCCGCGGACGACGTCACCGCGCCTCCGCCCGCGCGACCTTCGTGGGCGACATCCTGGACACTCCCGAGGCGTTCACCCAGGAGGCCCCGCTCCGCGGCCGCCGGCACCGCCGCACGGAAGCCTCCCGCCACGTCAACGCGTGACGCTCCGGCCCAGCGGTGGCGGGCGGGGCGGTGGCGGGCGGGTCAGCGCGTGACGCCGTAGGCGGCGGCGAAGGCCGTCAGCCCGCTCACGGCGTCGCGCGTACGCGACCACGGCCGCACGATCAGCCGGTCCACGCCCAGGGCCGCCCAGGCGGGCACCTCGTCGGGCGAGGCCAGCCGGTAGGCGTGCACGGTCACGGAGAAGTCCCGGTCAGCGGGCGGCCGCAGCACCTTGAGCTGGGGCCGGACCGACTCCAGGGTGTGCGGCATGCTGATCCACCCGTCCCCCAGCGTGCGCGCCCGCCGCAGCGCCGCCGCCGACTCGCCGCCGCACAACACCGGCAGCCGCGCCTGCACGGGCTTGGGCTCGAAGGCCACCTCGGGAAGGTCGTAGAAGCGCCCGGAGTGACGCACGACAGGCTCGCTCCACAACCGCCGCGCCACCAGAAGGGCCTCGTCCAGCCGGGCCCCGCGTGCCGCGAACGGCACCCCCGCCGCCTCCCACTCCCCCCGGTACCATCCGGCGCCCACCCCGCAGATGGCCCGCCCGCCCGAGACGACGTCGAGCGTGGCGAAGGCGCGCGCCGAGACCAGCGGGTGCCGCAGCGCGAACAGGTGCACCGCCGTCCCCAGCCGCACGTGCCGCGTGCAGGCGGCCAGGAAGCACAGATACGCGGGCGCGTCGAACAACGGCGTCGCCGGCTTGATCCCGGGGTTCGCGCCGCCCGGATAGGCCGCCATGGACAGGTCGGTGGTGAACACGAGGTGCTCGGGCAGCCACACCGACTCGAACCCGAGCTCGTCGGCGGCCACCGCCACGTCCTTCCAGGCGGCGGGGTGGATGAGGCCGAGCGGCACGCCGTACCTCATGGGAACCTCGCCGCGCCGGGCAGTTCGGCGCGCACGATCGCGCGGTGCTCGGCCGCGCCGCCGTACGCGGCCGACAGCGACCAGGCCCGCGCGAGCCAGAATCGCAGGTCCAGCTCGTAGGTGTAGCCGATGGCGCCGTGGACCTGCAGCGCGGTGCGCGCGGCGAGCGCCGCGGCCTCACCGGCCGCCGCCTTGGCCGCGCTGACGTCCCGGACGGCGCTGGGCCGCTCCAGGGTGAGCGCCGCCCGGCTCACCAGGGGCGCGGCGAACTCGATCGTGATCGCCACGTCGGCCAGCATGTGCTTGACCGCCTGGAAGGCGCCGATCGGGCCGCCGAACTGGGTGCGGGCGCGGGCGTAGCCGACCGAGGTGTCCAGCAGGTGGCGGGCCACCCCGATGAGCTGGGCGGCGGTCGCGACGGTCGCCCTGGGCAGGGCGGCGGCCCAGGATCCTGGCAGTTCCTCCGAGCCGGTCAGGCTCACCTCGAACATCCTGCGGCAGGGGTCGGCGCCCGGGGCCGGCGCCAGCCGTACCCGATCACGGGTGGCCACGCGGGGACCGGCCACGACGAGGTCGGCGAGGTCGGCGTCGGGCGCGAGTCCGTCGCGGGCGGCGCTCACCGTGAGCGCGCCGAGCTTGGTCAGCTCGGAACGACCCTCCAGCAGGTACGGCGCCGCCACGGCGGTCTCCACCACCGGGCCGGGCAGGCACGCGCGCCCGGTCTCCTCCAGCGCCGGGACCAGGTCGATGAGCTCCAGCCCGAGCCCGCCGGCCGCGTCCGGCACCAGCGCGGTGAAGAAGCCGGTGGCGGCCAGTTCGGCCCAGCCCGGGGCGCGCTCGGCGCGCAGGGCGTGGGGCGGGCAGTGGGCGCGCAGGACGTCCCGGACCGTGGCGGCCAGGGCGAGCTGGTCGTCGGTGAAGGCGAAGTTCATCGGGGCAGCCCCAGGACTCGTTCGGCGATGATGGAGCGCTGGATCTCGTTGGACCCGGCGTAGATGGGCCCGGCCAGGGCGAACAGGAAGCCGTCGTGCCAGGTGGTGGCCGCGGCGCGCTCGCCGAGCAGCTCCATGGCGAGCGTGTGCATGCGCAGGTCGAGCTCGGACCAGAAGACCTTGCCCATGCTGGTGGCCGAGCCGGTCTCCGCGCCTTCGGACAGGCGGCGGGCGGTGGCGAAGGTGTGCAGGCGGTAGGCCTCGGCGTCGATCCAGCAGCGTGCGGCCCGGTCGGCGAGGACGGGGTCGGGCGCGGCGAGCCGCAGGAGGCGGTCGGCGGTGGCCAGGAAGCGGCCGGGACTGCGCAGGGCGAGGCCGCGTTCGGAGGACGTGGTGGCCATGGCGATGCGCCAGCCCTCGCCGGGCTCGCCGAGGACCATGTGGTCGGGCACGAACACGCCGTCGAAGTGGAGTTCGGCGAAGCCGTGCTCGCCGTCGAGCTGGGCGATCGGGCGGACCTCGACCTCGTCGAGCGGGAAGAGGAAGTAGGTGAGGCCGCGGTGGCGTTCGCCGGAGGTGCGGAAGAGGCCGAAGCCGTGGGAGGCGTAGGCGGCGCGGGAGCTCCAGGTCTTGTGGCCGAACAGGCGCCAGCCGCCGTCTGCGCGTTCCGCCCGGGAGGTCAGGGCGGCCAGGTCGCTGCCCGCCTCGGGTTCTGACCAGGCCTGGGCCCAGACGTGTTCGGCGGTGGCCATGCCGGGCAGCCAGCGGGTGCGCTGCGCTTCCGTGCCGAAGCGCATCAGGGTGGGGGCGAGGAGGAAGATTCCGTTCTGGGTGACGCGGCCGGGAGCGCCGGCGGCCCAGTACTCCTCCTCGAAGATCAGCCATTCGATCAGTGAGGCGGCGCGCCCGCCGTACTCGATGGGCCAGGAGACGACCGACAGCCGTGCGGCGGCCAGTTCGGCCTCCCACGCGCGGTGGGCGGCGAAGCCGTCGGCGGTGTCCATGGACGGCAGCGGGGCGGGCACGTGATCGGCCAGCCAGCCGCGTATCTCGGTGCGGAAGTCCTGCTCGGCCCAGGTGAAGTCGAGATCCACGCCACCCAACCTAGCGCACGCTTGGTTTCCCGGCCAGGCAGGCGCGACAGAGAGCCAAGCGCTTGTTACGATCCGGCCATGCTGCTCGACGGCAAGATCGCGATCATCACCGGCGCCGGGCCCGGCCTGGGCGCCACGCTGGCCGGGCTGATGAGGGAGGAAGGCGCCGAGGTCGTCGCGGCGGCCAGGACCGGGCGGCCGGTCCCCGGGGCGATCGCGGTGGCCGCCGACGTCACCGTGCCCGCCGACATGCGCGGGCTGGCGGCCAGGACGCTGGCCCGGTTCGGGCGCATCGACGTGCTGGTGAACGCGGCCTTCCCGGGCACGCATCGCCGCAACGTCCTGGACATGTCCCCAGATGACCTCAGGTCGTGGCGTGAAGCCGTAGATATCGGGACTTATGGGACTTTAGTGGCTTGTCGCTACATCGCTCCGCACATGGTGGCCCAGGGATCGGGCTCGATCGTCAACGTCACCTCCATGTCCTCGCGCAAGGGCTACGCCGGCCGTTCCGACTTCGCCGTGGGCAAGGCGGGCGCCCATCTCCTGTCCCACTGCCTGGCCGACGAGCTCGGGCCCTCGGGGGTCCGGGTCAACTGCGTGGCGCCGGGCTGGATCGCCAGTGACGTGCTGGACGACTGGATGCGTACCAGAGCCGCATCCGAGGGTGTGACCTTCGACGAGATCCGCGAGCGAGACCTGCGGGCCATGGCCCTGCGCCGCATCGCGACGGAGGAGGACGTGGCGCGGGCCGTCATCTTCCTCGCCTCCGACCAGGCCGGCGCCATCACCGGCGCCACGGTCGACGTGAACTCCGGGCAGTTGTTCACGTAACGTGCGGGACGTGCCGTTCTTCGATGCCCTGTCCGCCGTCCTGCCCGCCGGCCGGATCGTCCGCGACCCCGACGTGATCGCCGCCTCCTCCCGCGACCAGGCCGCCTGGGCGCCGCAGGGGCGCGCGGCCGCGCTCGTGCGGCCCCAGGACCCCGAGCAGGTACGCGCGGTCGTGGCCGTCTGCGCCGAGCACCGGGTCCCGGTGGTGACCCGCGGCGCCGGCACCGGCCTGTCCGGCGGCGCCAACGCCGTCGACGGCTGCGTCATCCTGGCCATGGACGGCATGGACCGCATCCTGGACATCGACGCCGCCGAGCAGATCGCGGTCGTGCAGCCCGGCGTGGTCAACGACCGGCTGCGCGCGGAGGTGGCCGGGCACGGCCTGTGGTACCCGCCGGACCCGGCCAGTTCCCCGTGGTCCACGATCGGCGGCAACGCCGCGACCAACGCGGGCGGCGTCTGCTGCGTCAAGTACGGCGTGACCCGCGACTACGTGCTCGGCCTTCAGGTCGTGACCGGCACCGGCGAGCTGGTCAGGCTCGGCCGCAGGACCAGGAAGGGCGTGGCGGGCTACGACCTGACGGCGCTGTTCGTGGGCTCCGAGGGCACGCTCGGCGTCATCACCGAGATCACCGTCAGGCTGCTGCGCCCGCCTTCCGGCGCGCCCACGACCGTCGTGGGCGCGTTCGACTCGCTGGTCGCCGCGGGCCGGGCCGTCGCCGCCGTGGCCGCGAGCGGCGTCACCCCCGCCGCGCTGGAGCTGGTGGACCGCTACTGCCTGCGCGCGGTGGACGACTGGAAGAACATGGGCCTGGCCGACCTCGGCGACGTCCTGCTGCTGGGCCGCATCGACAGCGGGAACGAGCGTGAGGCCGCCGAGCTGCAGCGCTGTTTCGACACGGCCGGCGCGGGCTGGAGCACCCGCTCCACCGACGCGGAGGAGGCCGAAGCGCTGTTCGCCGCGCGCCGGCTCGCCTACCCCGCGCTGGAACGGCTCGGCCCGGTGCTCACCGAGGACGTCTGCGTCCCCCGCGGCCTGGTGCCCGAGATGCTGGCCAGGATCGAGGGCCACGCCAAGGCGAACGACGTGCACATCGCCAACATCGCCCACGCCGGAGACGGCAACCTGCACCCGCTGATCGTGGTGCCCGCCGGCGACGACGCCGCGCGGGCCCGCGCGCAGCGGGCGTTCGAGTCGATACTCGACGACGCGATCGCGCTGGGCGGCACGGTCACCGGCGAGCACGGCGTCGGGCTGCTGAAGATGCGCGGCATGCACGCCGAACTCGGCCCCGAGGTGCTGGCCCTGCACCGTTCGGTCAAGGGGGCGCTCGACCCGGCGGGCATCTTCAACCCGGGCAAAGTGCTCTAGAAGCTGATCACGGTACGGGCCACGGCGCCCTGACGGGTGTGCTCGACGGCCTCGTCGATCCGCTCCAGCGGGAGCCGTTCGCTGATCAGGCCGGACAGGTCGAGGCGGCCCTGCTGGGCGAGGGCGGCGAGCATGGGCAGGTCGCGGTGGGGCGCGCTGTCGCCGCCCTGGGTGCCCATGAGGCGGCGGGAGGCGAACAGCAGGCCGGGCTCGATCTGCGCGGGCTGCCCCTGAGGCGGGCTGCCGACCATCACGGTGGTCCCGCCGGGTGCGGTGGCGGCGAAGGCGGAGGCCAGGACGCCGGGGACGCCGGTGACGTCGAAGGCGTAGTCCACGCCGCCGCGGACGATCTCGGCGACCTGCGCGGGCAGGTCCGCGGGAATCAGGGTGTGGGTGGCGCCGAAGCGCTGGGCGAGCTTGAGCTTCCGCTCGGCCACGTCGGCGGCGATGATCGTGGTGGCTCCGGCGAGGACGGCGCCCTGGATGACGTTCAGGCCGACGCCGCCGCAGCCGACGACCAGGACGGTGGCGCCGTGCCGTACCCGGGCGACGTTGAGCACGGCGCCGACGCCGGTGATGACGCCGCACGCGAGCAGGCACATCGCGTCGAAGGGGGCGTCCTTCGCGATCTTCACGCAGGCGGGCTCGCGCACGACCGCGTACTCGGCGAAGGAGCCGATGCCGATGAAGCGGCGGGTCTCCGCGCCGTCCAGACGCACGCGGGGCGGACCGCCCATGATCGTGGCGAGGCGGTCCGGGCCCGAGCACAGGTGGAAGCGGCCGGCGCCGCAGGCCGGGCATCTGCCGCAGGGGCCGCTCATCGAGACGACCACGTGGTCGCCGGGCTTCACCGCGCTCACGCCCGCGCCCACGCTCTCGACGATTCCGGCGCTCTCGTGGCCGAGGATGAACGGCAGGCGCGAGACGACCGGGCTCTTCCCGTCGATGGCCTTGAGGTCGGAGCCGCAGACGCCGGAGGCCTTGACCTGGACGCGTACCTCGCCTGGTCCGGGGTCGGAGATGTCCACCTCGTGGATCTCCATGGGCTTGCCGTACTCGGTCAGGACGGCCGCTCGCATCAGCATGCGCCGACCGTATCAAGCAATTGCTTGCTTGAACATTGACGTGCAGGAAACCGCTGCTTACGCTGTCCGAAACCAAGCGAGCGCTAGGCCAAATGGAGCGGTGATGGCCCTGTTGCGGCGGGAACTCGGGATCATGGTGGCCGTGCTGGTGGCGCTCGCGGGGTGCGCCGCCCAGCAGAAGGCCCCCGGTGCGGCGGGCGGCGCCGTACCCGGAGTGACGGACACGACGATCAGAATCGGCGGCGTGCTGACCAAGACCAGCGCCAGCGGCTACTCCACCAAGGACGCCGAGATCGGCGCGAAGGCGCGCTTCGAGCGCGCCAACGCCGCGGGCGGCGTCCACGGCCGGAAGATCGAGTTCGTCGGCGCCGAGGACGACGGCCAGGACGCGGCCAAGGGCGATGCGGCGGCCAAGAAGCTCGTCCAGAAGGACCAGGTCTTCGCCGTCCTGCCGGTGCACGCGCCCAACTTCGGCGGCGCCGCCTTCCTCGAACAACAGGGCGTCCCCTGGTACGGCTGGGCCACCGGACCCCAGTGGTGCGGCACCAAGACCGGCTTCGGCTACAGCGGCTGCCTGGCCCCCAAAACGGGCGCGGGCTCCCAGACCTGGTGGGGACGGCAGATGGCCGACCTGCTCGGCGGCGCCGACGGCAAGACCGTCTACGTGCAGACCTCCGACTCCAGCGGCAGCAAGTACGGCGGCAAGACCATCTCCCAGTCCTTCGAGGCGGCCGGGTTCACGCTCGTCGGCCTCAACTCGGCGCTGCCCGCCGCCGCGCCACCACCCGACTGGCTGCCGTACGTCAACAAGATCATGACCTCCGACGGGGGCCAGGCGCCCGACATCGTGGTCTCGATCATCGCCGGGACCAAATTCAACGTCGGGCTCTACACGGCGTTGAAGAAGGCCGGCTACAAGGGCACACTCAGCGACGCCACCAGCTACGACGTGGCCATCCTCAAGGACCCGGCCACCGCGCAGGCGATGGAGGGCGTGATCGCCGCGCCCATGTTCGAGCCCTTCGAGTCGACCGCGCCGGAGATCGCCCAATTGCGGCAGGACGTAGAGAAGGTCGCCCCCGGCACCCCGCTCACCCAGCACCTGGCCATCGGCTACTGGTCGGCCGACATCTTCCTCGACATGGCCGGCAAAGCCGGCAAGGACCTCACCCGGCAGAAGGTGCTCGACGTGGGCAACGGCTCCTACAGCTACGAGAACGCGGGCTTCGGCAGGGTCCGGTACCCCAAGGATCATGCCGAGCCGAACGGCTGCGGCGCGCTGGTCAAGCTTGAGGGCGGCGCGTTCCAGGTGGCCAAGAACATGAAGTGCTTCGACAACGTGCCGCTCAAATGATCCTGGGCTACGTTCTCAGCGGCCTGGTCACGGGCGCGATCTTCGCGGTGATGGGCTCGGGGCTGACCCTGTCCTATGCGGCCACCGGGGTCTTCAACTTCGCGCACGGGGCGGTCGGCTTTCTGACGGCTCTGGTGTACTACGAGCTCAATGTGGCGTTGGGGCTGCCGACGTGGGTGTGTGCGGTGGTGGCTGTTGGGATTTTTGCGCCTTTACTCGGATATTTCCTGCACCGGGTGATGTTTCGGGGTTTGGCGCAGGCGGGGGAAACCGCGCAGATTGTCGGCACGATCGGGCTGACGATCGCGCTGCCCGCCACCGGGCTGCTCCTCGTTGACCTCCTCGAACTCCCCAGCGCCGACGCCACCTCCCTCCCCCGCGGCCTCGGCCCCTTCCCGGCCACCTCCTTCACCGTACTCGGCGTGCCGCTCGACTCCGGGCAGCTCATCACGTTCGCCTTCGCCGCCGTCGCCGCGCTCGGGCTGTGGGCGTTCATGCGGCACACGCCGTACGGCCTGCGGATGCGCGCCAGCGTCGACCGGCGGCGCCTGGCCACCCTGCGCGGCATCGACGCCGACGCCACCTCCGGCCTGGCCTGGATGCTCGGCTCCGGCCTGGCCGGGCTGGCCGGAGTCCTGGCCGTCTCGATCATCGGGCTGGACGCGACCGCGTACACCGTGCTGCTGTTCGCCTCGGCAACCGCCGCGGTCTTCGGGCGGCTGCGCTCGATCCCGTGGACGTTCGCGGCCGGGCTCGGGCTGGGCGTCGTGCAGAACCTGGTCGCCGGATACACCGACTTTCTGTCGGAGATCACCGGCCTGCGTACGGCGGTGCCGGTCCTGCTGCTCTTCGCCGGCCTGATCCTGCTGAACCGATCCCGCGAACGCGTCGCCGGCAGCGCGGCCGAGGACGCGCCGCCACCCGACTACCTCGCGGGCATCCCGGCCTGGCGGCGCCGCCTGCCGTGGGCCGTTTCGCTGGCCGTACTGGTCGTCTTCACCTTCACCGCCCAGGAGTACTACGTCGGCATCGCCGCCCACGGGCTCGTCCTGGCGCTGATCTTCTGCTCCTTCGTCGTGGTGACCGGGATCGGCGGCATGGTCAACCTGGCCCAGGCCGCGTTCGCCTCGATGGCAGCGCTGACCTGTGGCTGGGCCTTCGCCTCCGGCCTGCCGTTCGCGGTGGCGATCGTGCTCGGAGTCCTGGCGGCGACAGCCGTCGGCATGCTGGTGGCACTGCCCGCCCTGCGCCTGGGCGGCCGCATCCTGACTTTGGCCACGCTCGCCCTCGCCTTGCTGGCCGACCAGGTGCTCTTCCAGGTGGACGCGTTCAGCAACGGCACCATCGGCTGGCAACTGCCCGCCCTCGGCTTCGGCTTCGCCGACACCTCCGATCCCCGCGTACGCGTCGTCGTCCTCCTGCTCCTCATCGGCCTGGTCGCCCTGCTGGTGCGCAATCTCGAACGCTCCGCCTCCGGCCGCGCCATCCTCGCCGTCCGCTCCGCCCCGGCCGCCGCCACCACCTCGGGCATCGCCGGCCCCCGAACCAAGATCATGCTCTTCGCCCTGGCCTCGGGGATCGCCGGGCTCGGCGGAGTGCTGTTCGCCGTCTCCAAGGGCTCCATCACCGCCACCGACCTGCCGGCGTTCGCCGGGTTCGTATGGCTGGCCGTGGTGGTCCTCCAGGGCGTCCGGCGGATCGGCGGGGCCGTACTGGGCGGCCTGATCGCCGCCGCCTTCCCAGAAATCCTCTCAGCCTGGGAAATCTCCGCCCACGTAGGCGCCATCTTGTTCGGAGCAGGCGGCGTAATCCTCGCCAAACACCCGGACGGCATCCTCACCCAACTAGCCCAAACCCGCCACCACCACCGCCACCATTCCCACCCCACCCCAACCCACCTCCCAACCCACCCCACCCCAACCCACCTCCTCACCCACCCCCCAGACCCCACCCACCCCACCCCAGACCCCACCCATCCCACCCCAGCCCACCTCCTCTCCACCTCAGACCTTCTCCCCTCCACACCCACCCCGCCCGCACTCACCCCACCTCTCCCCCACATCCCGATCACCCCGACTTCCAGCCTCAGCCCAACCGCCCTTGACCCGGCTCACACGCCCACCCCAACCGCCCATGGCCCGGCTCACACGCCCACCCCAACCGCCCATGGCCCGGCTCACACGCCCACCCCGGCCACCTCTGCCTCGGCTCTCCCCCACCCCCAAACCGCACCCGACACCACGTCAGAACCCACCGCGCCCACACCAGCACCCGCACCCGCAACGGCACCGGCACCGTCGGCCGCAGCAGCGGCGGGTTCCGGCACAGGCGCGCATGGGACGCATGGGACTCATGGGACGACCGTAGGCAGCTCACCCGCGTCGGCGCGCACCACGGCCGGAGCGGAAACGCCCGCGGCCAGGCCCGGACCCGCTGCGGCCGGGGCTGTGGCGGTGCCGGGGCCGCGGAGTCCGGGTGGGCCGGTGGGTGGGGCGGGGGAATGGGATGCCACGCCGTTGTTCCGGCTGGACAACGTGGTGGCCGGGTATGCCGACACGACCGTGCTGCGCGGCGTGGACCTGGAGGTGCACGAGGGCGAGGTCGTCGCCCTGCTCGGCGCGAACGGGGCCGGCAAGTCCACCGCCTGCGCCGTGGCAGCCGGAGACCTGCCCGTCGGCACGGGCCGGGTGCTGCTCAACGGCATCGACGTCACCCGATGGCCCGCGCACCGGCGGGTCGGCGAGGGCATCCTGCTGGCGCCGGAGGGCCGCGGCGTTTTCCCCGGCCTCACCGTTGAGGAGAACCTGCGCACCTGGCTCCCCGACCCGGAGGCGGTCTACGACCGGATGCCACAGCTCGCGGCCCGCCGTACGCTGGCCGCGGGAGCCCTGTCCGGCGGCGAACAGCAACTGCTCACACTCGCCCCAGCCCTCATCAAACCCCCGGCAGTACTGATCGCCGACGAACCCTCGCTCGGCCTGGCACCGCTGATCGTGCAGCAGGTCTTCGAGATCTTCGCCGAACTCAGCGAACGCGGCGTGGCACTGCTCCTGGTCGAGGAGAAGGCGACCGAGGTCCTGGCGGTGGCCGACAGGGTCGCGTTCATGAGCCTGGGCCGCATCACCTGGACCGGCCCCTGCTCCGAGGTAGACCCAACCCGCCTCACCGCCACCTACCTGGGAGCCCCCTGATGCCCAACCACCAGCCTGCCTGGGGGTGTTGATGCCCACAACCATTGACCTACCGCTCACCACGGCCAGAGCGCACCGCGATCGGTTCGTCGGTGTCTGCTCGGGGGTGTTGTGATGCTTGCGATCGAGGACGTGTCGGTTGCCTTTGGCGGGGTGCGGGCGTTGTCGGAGGTGACGTTCGAGGTGCCGGAGGGCCAGATCTGTGGCGTCATCGGGCCGAATGGTGCGGGGAAGACGACGCTGTTCGATGTCGTGTGCGGTTTGCGCAGGCCGCTGAGCGGGCGGGTCGGGGTGGATGGCACTGATGTGACCGCGCTGTCGCCGCTTCGGCGGGCAAGGGCGGGGTTGCGCCGTACTTTTCAGCGTACGCAGGTGTTCGGGCGGCTCACTGTCGCGGGCAATGTGCTGGCTGCGCTTGATTGGCGTGGGGGTGGTGGTGGGCTGCCTGCCGATCTGGTCGGGTGGCCGACTCGGCGGCGGTTGGAACGCGAACGAGCCGGGCGGGTGGCGGAGGTTCTGGAGTTGTGCGGGCTTACTGAGCTTCGTGACGCCTACGCCGCGGCTCTCCCCGTCGGTCAGCGGCGGCTGGTCGAGCTGGCGCGGGCGATCGCCGACCGTCCGCGCCTGTTGTTGCTCGACGAGCCCACCTCGGGTCTCGACCACGACCAGACGGTACGGCTGCGCCAGGTCGTCGCCGCGCTGGACACCACGATCCTGCTGGTCGAGCACGACATGGGCTTCGTCATGGGCACCTGTGACCGGCTGGTCGTCCTCGACCTGGGCAAGGTCATCGCCCTCGGCACGCCGGCGGAGATCCGGGAGAACCCGGTGGTCCGAGCGGCTTACCTGGGCTGACCCGGCCCACCGCCGTGCCCGGCCCGGCCTGGTCCAGACGGCTTACCTGGGCCAGGCCCGTCCACCGCCGTGCCCGGCCCGGCCTGGTCCAGACGGCCGACCTGGTCCACCGCTGTTCCAGGCCCAGGCCTGGCCGGGAGGGCGAGGGTGGTTCAGGCCGAGCGGGGGCGGTACTCGTCAGGGTCGGCGTCGCGGTGGGTGTGGCCGTCGATGGGTGGCTCGGGGGTTCGCTGAGGTGTTGCGTTCTCGGGAGCTGAGGCCAGGGGTGCTCGTGCGGCGGGCAAGGGCGAAGGCGTGGGGCTGGTCGTGGTCCGGGGTGCCGGCTTGGCTTGGGTCGTGACCTGGGAGGCAGCCGTGGGTTGGGTGGCGGGTGCGAGGGTGGCGGCGGCCGGGGAGGCGAGCGTGGCGGTGAGGGCGGCGACTCCGGTGAGTGCCCCGGTGATGACGCTGAGGTAGTGGAGGCGGGCGTGCATGTGGCGGCTCCAAGGGGTGCTGCGGGTTGGAGGGCCTAGCATCGCTCAGCCGGGGTGGGCGATGGGGAGCAGAACGCGGTTCTGTGGATAACGGCGACGCTCGGTCGAGAGCCTGTGGATAGGCGCGGGTCCATGGGGCGGCCGGGTTCAGCGGCCCAGGCGGTAGTCGACCAGGACGGCAGCGGCCCAGAGATCGGGAGCTCAGGGCGCCAGTGGCTCAGGGGGCGAGTGGCGCTCAGTGCATCGGCGGCCCTGGGTGCCCGCGGCTAAGGGTGTTGGCAGCCCGGGAGTGTCGGCTACCCGGGGTATCAGTGGGCCGGGGCATCAGCGACCTGGGGCGTCGGTAGGCCGGGGCGTTGGCAGCCCGGGAGGGGTGGTGGCGCGGAAGAGGTGGCGGCGCGGAAGAGGTGGCGGCGCGGAAGAGGTGGCGGCGCGGAAGAGGTGGCGGCGCGGGAGGGTGGGGAGGCTAGCTGGGATGCGATGGCTCAGGGGGTTGGGCGAGGTGGAGGAGTTCGGTGCGGACGAGGTCCTCCGGCAGGTCCATCGTGTGGACGACGCCCCACTGCAACGCCCCCAGCACGGCCCATCCACGGATCCGGTCCCGTTCTGAGGGGTTGGGGCCGACCAGGCGTTCGTGGATGGCGTCGCGGAAGGTGCGGATGGCCTCGCCAGGGGTGCCGGGTGGGGCGGAGTCGGCGGTGCCGAAGTCTTCCATGAGGAGCCGGATCACCGCCCGGTTGCGCACCACGCAGTCCACCAGCGCCGGTACGAAGTCGTCGCGGGTGCCGAGCAGGGCGAACACGTCGTCGGCGGCGGGCGCGAGCAGTTCGGCGGCCAGGCGGTCCTTGGGGTGGAAGTGGTAGGCGACCGCGGTTTTGGTGAGTCCCACTTCGGCGGCGATGTCGGCCAGCGACGTGGCCGCGTAGCCGCGCTCGGCGAACAGGCGCTGGGCGGCGGCGAGGATGCGGCTGCGGGTGTCGTTCCCGGGGTCGATTGTGGTCATCATCTCATTTCCGGTCTAGCACGGGATTTCCGGAAATTTCCCGTCTAATCTCGGCATCGTAGACGCTGTACGAGCGTACAGGACGGGCGTAAACAATGACGAGGTTTCTCGGGCGGCTCGGTAGCTGGTGTGCACGGCACGGGCGGCTGGTACTGGCGTTATGGGTGATCGCGGCCGCCGGCCTCATGGTCGGCAGCCTGGTCTCCGGCCGGCCGGTCAGCAATGACGTGACCATTCCCGGCACCGACGCGCAGCGCGCGCACGACCTGATGCGCGACGGGTTCGGCCCGGGGTACGCGCCGGGCGGCACGGTGCAACTGGTGCTCT
Organism: Nonomuraea sp. NPDC050540; assembly: GCF_044457485.1. Classification (NCBI taxonomy): domain Bacteria; kingdom Bacillati; phylum Actinomycetota; class Actinomycetes; order Streptosporangiales; family Streptosporangiaceae; genus Nonomuraea; species Nonomuraea sp. NPDC050540. The sequence continues at coordinate 11,201 of NZ_JBITHA010000005.1, read as the reverse complement.
ATTCGGACAAGGGACCGCTCACGGACGAGCCGAAGAAGCAGGCCGTCGAAAGGTCCATGGACAAGCTCCGCGACCTCCCCCACGTCGAGCAGGTCGAGACGCCCTACCGGCGCGGCGGCATAGCCTCCAACCTGCAGATCGGCCTGATCGTGGTCCGCATGGAGGGCCACGACAGCGCCAAGGTCGCCGAGACCACGCAGGCTCTGTCGAAGGCCGCGGATCCGGCGCGGGCGATGGGCATCGAGGTGGTTCCGGCCGACAGTTCGACGCCGGCCGACAAGGAGATCAAGACCGGCCCCAGTGAGATCATCGGCGTCACGTGCGCGTTGCTCGTCCTGGTGCTGGCCTTCGGCACGCTCGTGGCCGCCCTGATCCCGATCTTCACGGCGCTGGTCAGCGTGGCCGCGGGCCTGGGCGTGATCGGGCTGCTCGGGCATGTGGTCGACGTGCCGAAGCAGGCGGGCATCATGGCCACGATGATCGGGCTCGGCGTGGGCATCGACTACGCGTTGTTCCTGCTCTCGCGGCACCGCAAGCTGCTGGCCGACGGGGTGCCGGTGCTGGAGTCGGTGCGGCGGACGGTGTCCAGTTCCGGTGGCGCGGTCGTGTTCGCGGGCGGCACGGTCATCATCGCGCTCAGCGCGCTCGTGCTCGGCGGCTTCCCGCTGCTGCGCACGCTCGGCTGGATCACCGGCATCTCGGTCGTCTTCGCCGTGCTCACCTCGATCACGCTGGTCCCGGCGCTGCTCGGCGTCCTTGGCGAGAAGGTCAACGCGCTCAAGGTGCCGTTCCTGGGCCGCCGCAAGGAAGGTTCCGGCGGCTGGGCCGGGCTCGGCGCGTGGGTCGCCAAGCGCCCGTGGAGCGTCCTGCTCGCCAGCGTCCTGGCGCTCGGCGCGCTCGCCGCGCCCGCGCTCGCGCTCAAGCTCGGGCCGCTCGACGACGGGTACGGCACGCAGGGCTCGGCCCCCCGCCGCGCCTACGAGCTGATGGCCACCGGCTTCGGCCCCGGCAGCAACGGCCCGCTGGTCGTCGTGGCGGAACTGGGCGGCAAGGTCGCCAAGGCCACCGACCCGATCGTCGAAGGCCTGGCCAGGGATGTGGGCGACATCGACGGCATCGCCCACGTGAGCCCGCCCAAGCTCAACGACGCCGGCCGTACCGTGCTGATCCAGGCGATTCCCGACTACGCGCCCAGTGACGAGCGCGCGCCCGCCGTCGTCGAGGCGGTCAGGGCGCTGGACAGACCGGGCGTGAACGTGCACGTCGGCGGAGAGGTGGCCGCGCTCGCCGACGCAGCGGACCGCATTTCGGGCAACACTCCGCTGGTCATCGGCGTAGTGGTGCTGCTCAGCGCGATGCTCCTGCTGCTGGCGTTCCGCGCGCCGGTGGTCGCGCTGAAGGCGGCGCTGATGAACCTGGTGTCGCTGGGGGCCGCGTTCGGCGCGCTCGCGATCGTCTTCTCCTACGGCCTGGGCAGCCAGCTGGTCGGCATGGACCCACCGGCCGACGCCTCCTACCTGCAGACCCTCTTCTTCACCGTGCCCATTGAGCCCTATGTGCCGTTGATGCTGTTCGCGGTGCTGTTCGGGCTCTCGATGGACTATGAGGTGTTCCTTCTCACGGCTGTACGGCAGGCGTACCTCAAACACGGCGACAACCGGCGGGCGGTGGCGGAGGGGCTGGGCTCGACCGGCCGGGTCATCACCTCCGCCGCCCTGATCATGGTCGCGGTGTTCGTCGCCTTCATCGCCTATCCGGACCCGCTGGTGAAGACGTTCGGCGTGGGGCTGGCGGTGGCCATCGCCGTGGACGCCACGATCATCCGCGGCTTCCTCGTCCCCGCCACCATGGTGCTGCTCGGACGCCTCAACTGGTGGTGCCCGCGCTGGCTGGACCGGCTGCTGCCCAACCTCTCCGTCGAAGGTCACGAGGACGACGAGGAGCCGCGGGTCTGGAAGAGTGAGCCCCATGTCGTATCCCGAAGTTAGGTACAAAGGCGACTCGGGAGAGCACAGCGGTGTGCTCCGCCCGGGCGATCAAGCCCCCGACCTGGTCATGGGCGCCGGTGGCACCGAGGTGCACTACCTCGGTACCGGCGCCACCACCGACGGGCAGTTCGGGCTGTACCGGTGGGAGATGGGCGTACGGCCCGGCGGCGCCACCCCGCACTTCCACCGGACGATCTCCGAGTCGTTCTACGTGATCTCCGGTTCGGTCAAGCTTTACAGCGGCGACACGTGGGTGGACGGCCGGCCCGGCGACTTCCTGTACGTGCCGCCCGGCGGCCACCACGGCTTCCGCAACGAGTCGGGCGAGCGGGTGACCATGCTGATCCTGTTCACGCCCGGCGCGCCGCGGGAGGCGTACTTCGAGGCGCTGGCCGAGCTCGCCACCTCCGGCCGCAAGCTGAGCGACGAGGAGTGGTCAGAGCTCTATCAGCAGCACGACCAGTACATGGTCTAGAGCCCGAGGATCTCCCTTTCCACGTGGTCGAGGGCCAGCCGTACCCCGCCCAGGGCGACGCTCTCGTCGCCGAACGTGGAGGTGACCACCTCGGGCACGCCGAGGCACAGGTCGGTCAGATGGCGGCGGAACGGCATGAGCAGGACGTCGCCCGCGCGGGAGTAGCCCCCGCCGACCACCAGCAGGTCGGGGTCGACGGCCAGCACGAGGGCGGCGGCCCCGATCGCGAGCTTCTCCGCGAAGCGCTCCACCGCGCGGGCGGCGCCGGGGTCGCCGTCGCCGGCGGCCTTGAAGACGGCGGCCGCCTCGCCGTGCGTGTCGAGTTCCGCGGCGGCGTCCTCCCAGCCGACCTGGCGCAGCGCGCCGATCTCGCCGGCCGCGCCGGTCCTGCCGCCGTGGAGCCGGCCGCCGATCAGCATGCCCGCGCCGACGCGGTGGCCGACCAGGACGTAGACGACGTCGGCGGCGTGCTGCGCGCTGCCGCGCCAGTGCTCGGCCAGGGCGGCGAGGTTGGCGTCGTTGGCGGCCAGGCCCTTGCACCCGAACCAGCCCCCGGCCAGCCCCGCGAGGTCCACGCCCGTCCAGCCGGGCAGCACGGTCGACAGGGAGACGCGGCCCGAGCGGTCCACGACGCCCGAGGTGCCCGCGCAGACCGCCCACACCCGGGTACGGGCCACGCCCGCGACGTCGACGCAGGCCAGCGCGGCCTGGCGGGCGGCCTCCAGGCGTTCGGGAGCGGGGGCGCCGTCGGAGACGGCCACGCGGTGCCAGCTGACGACCTCGCCGTTGAGGTCGGCGAGCGCTGCGAGGATCTTGTTGGCGCCGATGTCGACGCCGAGCACGTATCCGGCGTCGGCGCGGAAGCCGAACCTGCGGGCGGGCCGGCCCATGACACCTTCGTCCGGCGGGATCTCCCTGACCCAGCCGCGCTCGGCCAGTTCGTCCAGAACGGTCTCGACGGTCTGCCGGGACAGCCCGGTGATCCGGCCGAGCCGGGTGAGCGTGGCCACGCCTTCGCGGCGTAGCGCGTTCAGCGTGACCTGGGTGTTCACCCGTCGCAGGAGCGAAGCGTCACCCGCCACTTATGTGACTCCGTTTCATAACTGTGACCGACTCCACCTATTGACCTGTTTGACCTCGAATCCTAGCATCAGCCGACATACGTGAATTGGTTACATATCTGGAGGACTGATGGTCACTCTCGCCGTCGTCGGCGCGGGTTCACGCGGGTCCGGGTACGCCCGCCGCGCCGAGGGCAGGGCACGCGTGGTGGCCGTCGCCGACCCGCTGGCGGCCCGCCGCGAACGTTTCCCCGAGGCCGCCCACTACACCGACTGGCGCGAGCTGGCCGCCCTCCCCCGCCAGGCCGACGCCGTGATCATCGCCACCATGGACGCCGACCACGTCGAGCCCGCGGTCCGCTTCGCCGAGCTCGGCTACCACATCCTGCTGGAGAAGCCGATGGCCGTCTCCGAGCAGGACTGCCGCACGATCGTGGCCGCCGCCGAGAAGGCCGGAACCGTCTTCGCCGTCTGCCACGTGCTGCGCTACACGCCCTACACCCGGACGCTCAAGCAACTGCTCGACGCGGGCGCCATCGGCGAGATCGTCAGCGTGCAGCACCTGGAACCGGTCGGCTGGTGGCACCAGGCCCACTCCTACGTGCGCGGCAACTGGCGGCGTACCGACGAGTCGACCTTCATGCTGCTCGCCAAGTCCTGCCACGACCTCGACTGGCTCGTGCACATCATGGGCAGGCAGGTCACCCGGGTCTCCTCCTTCGGCGGCCTCAAGCACTTCCGCCCGGAGAACCGTCCCGAGGGCGCCGCCGACCGCTGCCTGGACTGCGCGGTCGAGAGCACCTGCCCCTACTCCGCGCCCCGCCTCTACCTGCCGCTCGCCGGGCGCGAGAGCTGGCCGCTGACCGTGATCACCGAGGACGTCTCGGCGGCGGGCGTGCGCGAGGCGCTGCGCACCGGCCCGTACGGCAGATGCGTCTACGCCTGCGACAACGACGTCGTTGACCACCAGGTCGTCAACATGGAGTTCGAGGGCGGCGCGAGCGCGGCGTTCACCATGACCGCCTTCACCCCCCAGCAGCACCGCCAGACCCGGATCTTCGGCACGCACGGCTCCATCGAGGGCGACGGCGTGCTGCTGAAGGTGACCGACTTCGTCACGGGCGAGACGTCCGTCGTCGACAGCTCCGCCGCCGGCGACGGTACGGCCGGCGGCGGTCACGGCGGCGGCGACGAGGGTCTGATGGCGGCGTTCCTGAGCGCGGTCGAGACCGGAGACCGTTCGGCCGTGCTGTCCTCGCCCGGCGAGAGCCTGCACAGCCACCTGATCGCCTGGGCGGCCGAGAGGTCCCGCCTCGACGGCACCACCGTCACCTTGGAAGGAACCCCCCGATAATGCACGGTAAGAAGATCCCGGCCGCTCTGGTCGCGGGACTGCTGGGCCTCGGCCTGGCGGCCTGCGGCGGGCAGGACGCCGGATCCCCCAGCACGCAGAAGCCGGCCGACGGCGGGCGCGGCCCGCTCACCTTCGCCAGCGGCAAGTTCGAGGCCGAGGCCACGCAGAAGATCGTCGACACCTGGAACGCCGCCCACCCGAACGAGAAGGTCACCTCGGTCCTGCTGCCGGAGAGCGCCGACGAGCAGCGCCGCAAGCTCATCCAGAACGCCCAGACCAAGTCCGACGCCTTCGACGTCCTGCTCATCGACGCCGTGTGGACCGGCGAGTTCGCCGCCAACCGCTGGGCCGACGAGCTGACCGGGCCGCGTTTCGACGTCACCGGCTTCCTGCCCCCGTCCGTCGAGACCGGCAAGTACCGGGGCAAGCTCTACGCGATGCCGCTGTTCACCGGCACCGGGCTGCTCTACTACCGCAAGGACCTGGTCAAGACGCCGCCCAAGACCTGGGACGAGATGAAGAAGATCTGCGCCGAGGTGCTGCCGAAGCAGAAGGGCATGTCCTGCTACGGCGGGCAGTTCGACAAGTACGAGGGCCTGACCGTCAACTTCGCCGAGGCGGTCAACTCGGCCGGCGGCCGGTTCCCCGAGGTCAGCAGCGATTCGGCCAAGCAGGCCGCGCGGTTCCTGGCCGACGGCTTCACCTCCGGGATGATCCCCAAGGAGGCGGTCACGTACAAGGAGGAAGAGGGGCGCGTCGCCTTCCAGGAGGGCAAGCTGCTCTTCTACCGCAACTGGGCCTACATGTACGAGGCCGCCAACAAGACCGACGGCTCCAGCAAGGTCGCCGGCAAGTTCGACGTGGCGCCGATCCCGGGACTGAACGGGCCGGGCGCCGGCACGCTCGGCGGCAACAACCTGGCCCTGTCGGCCTTCTCCAAGCACAAGGAGACGGCCAAGGACTTCATCGCCTTCGTCACCTCGGCCGAACAGGAGAAGGCGTTCGCGCTCATCAACTCCACGCCCATGGCCAGGGCCTCGCTCTACGACGACCCCGAACTGATCAAGAAGTACCCGTACCTGCCCGCGCTCAAGGAGGGCATCCTGGCCGCCAAGCCGCGGCCTTCGGCGGTCAAGTACGGTGACGTCACCGCGGCCATCCAGGAGTCGGCGTACGCGATCGTCTCCGGGACCAAGCCCGTCGACCAGGCGCTCGCCGAGATGCAGTCCGCTCTGGGCCCCCTGCTCAAGTGATCCGCACCAGGCAGAATCTCCTCGGCTGGGGGATGGTCTCGCCGACGCTGGTCGTCCTGGCGCTGGTGGTGTTCTATCCCCTGGTCGCGGCGATGCGCGAATCCTTCTACACCAGCGGTCAGACGCTCGACGCCGACGGCTTCGTGGTCGAGGGCGAGCGGTTCGCCGGCGCGGCCAACTACGCCGGCGTCCTCGGCGAGCGCTTCCTCAACGCCACGCTCAACACCACGCTGTTCACCGTGGCGACGGTGGCGATGGAGGTCGTGCTCGGCGTCGCGATGGCGCTGGTCATGCACCGCGCCTTCCGCGGGCGGGCGTTCCTTCGGGCCAGCATCCTGGTGCCGTGGGCGGTGCCGACCGCGGTCTCCGGCCTCATGTGGAAGTGGATCTTCCAGGCGGACGGCGTCGCCAACGCGATCCTCGGCACCCAGATCCTCTGGACCGCCGACGGCGTGTGGGCCAAGCTGGCCGTGATCATCGCCGACGTGTGGAAGACGTCGCCGTTCGTCGGCCTGCTCGTGCTGGCCGGGCTGCAGATCATCCCCGCCGAGGTGTACGAGGCCGCCCGCGTGGACGGCGCGTCGGCCGGGCAGCGGTTCTGGCGGATCACGCTCCCGCTGGTCAAACCGGCGCTGCTGGTGGCGGTGTTGTTCCGGCTCATGGACGCCTTGCGGGTCTTCGACCTGCCGTACGTGCTCATCGGACCGCGCAAGGCGTCGGTCGAGACGCTGTCCGGGCTGATCTGGGACGAGGCCACCCGCGTCCACTACGGCCCCGCCTCCGCCTACGGCACCGCCCTGTTCGTCTACATCGCGGTGATCGCGTTCGTGTTCGTGAAGCTGCTGGGCGCCGACCTGCTGAGCGACGTCCGGGCCCGCAAGAAGGAGTCGCGCGATGCTGCTGCGTAGAGCGGGCCTGGCCGGCATCGCCCTGTACTGCCTGGTGCCCTTCTACTGGATGGTGGTCTCCAGCTTCCGGCGTACCTCCGACATCTACGACAAGTCGCCGGTTCCGATGCCGTGGTCGCTGGAGAACTACGCCGCCGTCTTCGCCGAGGGCATGGGCTTCGGCCGCGCGCTGGGCAACAGCCTGCTGGTCGCCGCCGTCACGACCGCGGTGACGCTGCTCGTGGGCACGATGACCGCGTACGCCCTGGCCCGCCTGACCTTCCGCGGCAAGAACCTCATCCTCGCCCTGATCATCGCCGTGTCCATGTTCCCCGGTGCGCTGCTGATCGTGCCGCTGCTGAAGCTGTTCACCACGATCGGCTGGATCAACACCTATCAGGCGATGATCGTCCCTTCGATGTCGTTCGCCCTGCCGCTGACCGTGTGGAACCTGACCGTCTTCTTCCGCCAGCTCCCCCTGGAACTGGAGCAGGCCGCCATGATCGACGGCTGCACGGCCTTCGCCGCCTTCCGCCGCGTCCTGCTCCCCCTGGCCGCCCCCGGCGTCTTCACCACCGCGATCATCGCCTTCATCTGCACGTGGAACGAGTTCATCATCGCCGTGACCATGGTCAACGACCAGGCGACGCAGACCGCCACGGTCCGCATCGCCCAGTTCACCGGGGCGGCGAAGTTCGACACCCCGTTCGGCACGCAGATGGCCGCCGGCGTCCTGGTGACGATCCCGCTGGTCGTGCTGGTCCTGTTCTTCCAGCGCCGCATCGTCGCCGGCCTGACGGCAGGCGCCCTGAAGTAGACCTCACCAGCTGACCGGCAACGCCCGCACCCCGCCGGTCACCGACGAACGATCGCACTCGACCTCCTCCACCGGTACGGCCGGCCGCAACGCCGGCAGGCGAAGGAACACCGTCGTGAGCACCTGGTGCAGCAGCATCCGGGTCAGATGCGCGCCCAGGCAGAAGAACTTGCCGTGCCCGAAGCCGAGGTGCGGGTTCGGCACGCGGTCGATGAGGAACGCGCCGGGATCGCGGAACCGGCGCGCGTCCCGGTTGGCGGCCTGCATCGACAGGACCACCAGGTCCCCCGCGCGGATCCTGGCCGCGCCCAGGTCGATGCCGGCCAGCGCGTACCGGGGGATCCAGCTGCCCCCCGGCACCGCCACCCGCATGATCTCCTCGACCGCGGAGGGAACCAGGCCGGGGTCGGCCACCAGCCGCCGCCGCTGCTCCTGATCGGCCAGCAGGTACAGCAGCCCGTAGCCGATCCGCGCCGCGACCGTCTCGTACTCCACCAGACCCACAGGGCCGCACAGGACATCGGTGGCCGCCTCGGTGCCGAGCGCGGCCAGCCGGGTGATCATGTCCTCCCCCGCCCTGCCCCGCTCCCGCTCGACCATCCGGCTCATCGCCGCGCGCATCCCGCCCGGCTGTTCCGCCATCCGCCCCGGCGCGCGTAACCAGCGGGAACGCCACCGGTAGAGCTCCCACTCCGCTTCCGGCACGCCCACGAAGCCGAAGACCGCCCGCATGGCGTACGGCAGGGCCAGCTCGGCATACAGGTCGGCGGCCGAGCCTCGGGCCACGAGCGTCGAAAGGATCTCGTCGAGCACCGCCTGGGCCCGCGCCCGCTCCGCGACCACCCGGCGCCTGCCGTACGCCGGCACCAGGAGCGCGCGCAGGCGCCGGTGGTCGGCCATCTCGCCGTCGACGTCGCCCGGCGGATCGAACAGCCGCGCCGGCCACAGGCGCGGCGCGTACGCGGGATCGGGGTGGGACCGGCCGATGCGCCGGTCGGCGCAGAGCGCTCGCACGTCGGAGTAGCGGGTCACCAGCCAGCCGGCGTCCCCCGCGGCGGTGCGCACGCGGACGGGACCCTCCCGAGCGCGAAGGCACTCGAACTCGGGAGGCTCGGCGAAGGGAGTGGGCGCCGTGAAGGGCATCGGCCCGAACTCCTCTGACACGGCGCGGCCCCCTGGCTGGAAGGTTCTCTGGCGGTGCCGCTCAGCTCGTACGGCCGCTCCCCGCCGGCCGGAGCGCCTCGGCGACGTTCACGATCGCTTCGACGAACGCGGGAATCGAGTCCTGGTGGAAGCGCAGGTACAGGCCGGGCTCGACCAGTTCGAGCTCGGTCAGGATGGGGTTTCCCGCCGCGTCGTCGGCCATGTCGACCCGGGCGTACAGGAGCTTGTCCGCGTCGGGCACGGTGCTCAGCACCCGATCGGCGAGGTCCCGTTCGGCGGCGGTCGGCTGCCAGGGCTCGGTGCCGGGGTGCGCGTCCCTGGGCTCGTCGTAGCGCAGGCCGGGCGCGAGGACCGCCCGCTTGCGGATGGCGTGAAGGAAGCGGTTGCGGACGAAGACCAGCGCCCGCTCCCCGCTCACGTCGATCCGCGAGAGGTACGGCTGGACCATCGCGGTGACCCCGTCGGCATGGATGCGTTCGACGTGGGCGGCGGCCCGGTCGCGATCGGCGGGGGTGTAGCGGGCCGCGAAGCGCGCTCCCGCCCCCACGGCCGGCTTGACGACGAAGTCGTGCCCGGCGGGCAGGTCGGCGGCCGAACCGGGAAGCAGGTAGGTGGTCGGCACCACGGGAACCTTCTGCTCCCGCAGTTCGAGCAGGTACTCCTTGCGGGCGTTCCAGTGGATGATCTCCGGTGGGTTGGCCACGCGGGTGCGCTCCGCGCAGCGGTCGACCCATGCCAGGAACTCGGCCGAACGCCAGGAGTAGTCCCACGGAGAGCGGACGACGGCGAGATCGAAACAGGACCAATCGATTTCTGGATCGTCCCAATGGGTGATTTCCGCTTCGGCTTCGACCTCGTCGAAGGCCGCGTGCAGCAGCGGCATATCCAAATCCGGATTGACTTCTGGTCGCGGTCTGGCGGTCACCAAGGCAATGCGCGCATGAGCCATGTGCATCCGTCCTTTGGAAATCGGCCGCCCTTATAGAACCATGACACTTGGGCGCGGGCAACGATTCTCTAGGGCAGATGTCTATGAGGAATGGCGGAGGGACTCCTGGATGTTAGTAAGGTTTCGGCTCGCGTGCAGGGAGTCCGGATGATGCGCGCCCAAAACCTTGATGCTGCGGTCGCGGGTTTCCTTCTGCAGGCGGAAGGCCTCCTCGGAACGTCCCATCGTGTGCAGGGTCTCGGCCAGGCTGGTGGCCGACTGCAGCGTGTGCGGGTGATCTTCGCCGAGGGTCCGCCTCCGGCGGCTCAGCGCCTCGATCTGCAGGGTGTGGGCCCGGTCGTGGTCACCCAGGGTCCGCAGGTCGACCGCGAGGTTGTTGGCCGAGCGGAGGGTGTCGGGGTGATCGTCGCCCAGCACCTCCCGGTACCGGGCGTAGGTCTCTTCGTGCAGGTCGCGGGCTTCCTCGAAGCGGCCGAGCGCGTGGAGCGCCACCGCCATGTGGTTGGCGGAGTGAAGCGTGTGCGGGTGCCTCGGGCCGAGCACGCGCTCGTAGCGCTCGAAGGCGTCCTTCTGTAACGCGTAGGCCTCCCGGTCGCGGCCGAGCAGGTGCAGATTGATCGCGGATCCGTGCTTGAGCCGCAGGGCCAGGGGGTCGTCGGGGCCCAGCCCCGCCTCCGCCTCGCCCGTCGCCCGCTCGTAGAGCCGGGCCGCGTCCGCGTAGTCGCCCTGTTCGCGCAGCGCCCTGGCCAGGTCGCGGGCGGCGGCGAGGGTCTGCGCGTGCCGGGGTCCCAGGGTCTTCTGCCATTGGGCGTACAACTGGGCGGAGAACCTGGCGCTGGCCTGGGCCTCGCCCCGCTCGATCAGGTACCAGCCGGCGTCGCAGGCCATCTCCCGCAGGTCGTGGTCACCGGAGGCGTCCGGGGCGACGGCGAACAGGTGCGGAACCATACGGGACCAGGCGGCCCAGCCGGCGGGGTCCTCCGGGTCGTCGGGCCGGTAGCGGGCCAGCAGCGCCCTGGCGTGCTCCAGGACGATCTCCTGCTCGGCCGGCGGCAGGTGATCGCGGATGATGCTCTGGGATGCTCCTATAGATGTCAAGCGGCGGATTCTTGATCGTTTTTGGTGATGATCTGGTAGAGCTCGCGGGCGATGTAGCGTTTGAGGCAGCGGATGATCTCCTTCTTGGAGAGTCCCTCTTTGGTGCGTCGTTCCATGTAGGCGCGGGTGCGGGGGTCCCAGCGCAGGCGGACCAG